>JBBJNN010000159.1:0-8498 GCA_037720885.1 Gemmatimonadaceae bacterium
CGCGGCGGACGAACGGACTGGCGCGGCGCCGGTGGTCGTCCTCGGGTACGACGTGTGGCGGACGCGCTTCGCGAGCGACCCGGCCGTGGTCGGGCGAAGTGTGCAGCTCGGCGACGCGTACGCCGCGGTGGTCGGCGTGATGCCGGACGGCTTCGCGTTCCCGGTCGCCCACGAGATGTGGACGCCGCTCCGGACGGACGTCCCGGACCGGGCGCCGCGCGCTGGGCCCGGCGTCACGGTCTTCGGCCGCCTCGCCCCGGGCGTGAGCCTCGACAGGGCGCAGGCGGAGCTGACGACGCTCGGACGGCGCGCGGCCACGGAATTCCCCGACACACACGAGCACCTACGGCCGCAGGTCGGACGGTACGCGAAGCAGTTCTACGAGCCGAAGGGCGCGGGGCTCGCGATCTTCCTCTCGATCTACGTCTTCGCGCTCATGCTCCTCGTCCTTGTCTGCGCCAACGTGGCGCTGCTGATGTTCGCCCGGGCCGCCACGCGCGAGAGCGAGATCATCGTGCGCAACGCGCTCGGCGCGAGCCGCGGACGCATCGTCGCGCAGCTCTTCGCGGAGGCGCTCGTGCTCGGGGGGGTCGCGGCCGCCGTCGGGCTCGGGGCCGCACACTTGGCACTCCGCCGATGGGGACTCGACTTCCTGGAAGGCAACCTGGGCCGGATGCCGTTCTGGTATGACCCCCGCCTGTCGGCCTCGGCCGTGCTCTACGCTCTCGGGCTCACGGCGCTCGGCGCCGTGATCGCCGGCGTGGTGCCCGCGCGCAAGGTCACGCGTGGTCTCGGGTCGCGCCTGAGGCAGGGCACGGCCGGCGGCGGGGGCCTGCGCTTCGGCGGGGTGTGGACGGCCGTCATCGTCACGCAGGTCGCGGTCACCGTCGCCTTCCCGGCCGTCGTCTTCGTGGAGCAGCGGGAGCTGGTGCGCATCCGGTCGTTCGGCGCCGGCTTCCCGTCCCAGGAGTACCTGGGGGTGCGGCTCGACATGGACGCGGCGGTCGCCACGGGCGCGGGCGCCGAGGCGGCCGAGGCGGCCGAGGCGGCCGAGGCGGCCGAGGCGGCCCGGCGCGCGCGGCTCGGGATGGCGGTCGAGGCGCTGCGCCAGCGCCTGGCGGCCGAGCCGGGGGTCCGTGGCATCACCTTCGTCGACCGGCTTCCCCGCACGGGCCACCCTGAGTACCAGATGGAGCTGGATGACCCGTCCGCGGTTCCGGGGCAGGCTGGCCGTGCGACGCCACCCGCCGTGCAGGACGCCCTGCGCGAGGTGAGCACCGCGTCCATCGACCCGTCCTACTTCGACGTGCTGGGGGCGCCGATTCTCGCGGGGCGCGGGTTCCACTCCGGGGATCTCGCGCCGGACGCGCGCGCCGTGATCGTGGATCAGGGCTTCGTTGACCAGGTGCTGCTCGGGCGCAACCCGATCGGCCGGCGGGTGCGCCCCGTGGCGGCGCCGGCGCGGGATGGGAGCTCCGCGGGCGCGCCGGAGCCGTGGTTCGAGATCGTCGGCGTCGTGAAGGAGCTCGGCATGGGAGCCGCGACGCAGCGGGGGCGCGCGGCCGGGCTCTACCGGCCGACGGCCCCGGAACGTGCGGGCCGCGTCTACATGGTCGTGCACGCGAAGGGCGATCCGCTGGCGCTGGCCCCACGGGTCCGCGCGATCGCCACGGCGGTCGAGCCGACCCTGCGGCTCTCGGAGGTCCAGGGCCTGGACGAGGTCACGAGCGCAATCCTGTGGATCGTCGGGATGTGGCTCCGCGTCACAGTCGTGCTGACCGCCATCGCCCTGCTGCTCTCGCTCGCGGGCATCTACGCGGTGCTGTCGTTCACCGTCGCACGGCGCACGCGCGAGATCGGGGTGCGTGTCGCGCTGGGCGCGAGCCGGCGACGCGTCGTGACCGCCATCTTCAGGCGCCCGCTGACGCAGGTCGGCCTCGGGGTAGTCGCGGGCGCCGCCCTGATCGCCGCGGGGGCCGCAGCGGCCCCCGCGTACATTCCAGATCAGGGACTCGAGCTCTCCGAGGTCGGACTCTCGCTCCGACAGGTCGCGCTGCTCGTGGCGTACGCGGCGCTCATGCTGGGGGTTTGCCTACTCGCGTGCGTCGTGCCCACGCGGCGGGCGCTCCGGGTGGAGCCCACCGAAGCGTTGCGGATGGAATAAGCGCATACGAGGGTCGGCACCGTCAGGATGCGGCGCGCTGCTGTTCTGCGCGAAGGCGGTCAGCGATCGCGTCGAAGCCGACGAGCCGACCCTGCTGCGGGTCCCACAGCCGGAGACGGAGCGTGCGCAGGCTGCCACGCAGCGTCAGCTCGGGAACGCCTTGAAAGATCCCGTTCTCCTCGTGGCACTGCCGGAGGTTGTAGTTCGGGATCTTGGGGTCGAGATGGTGCACGTGGTGGAGGCCGATGCTCCCGGTGATCCACTCCAGCGCGCGCGGCAGGCGGTAGTAGGAGCTTCCGCGCAGCGCGGCCGACGTGAAGTCCCAGTCGCCGTGATCCTCCCAGTACGCGTCCTCGAACTGGTGCTGGATATGGGAGAGCCAGATCCCGGCGAAGGCACCGATGACGAAGGCGGGAATGTACACGAGCGCCAGCGTCTTCGGCCCGACGACAAGCACGGTCAGCGCGACGATTCCGAGCATCGCCATGTCGAGCGGCTGTGCGCCGGTCGGCTGCTTGTAACCCGTCGCGCTCTGGACGAGCTGCTGCACGCGGTTGAAGAGGAGGAAGAACGGGCCGACGCCGAGGAGGACGAGCGGGTTTCGGTAGAGGCGGTACTTGAGGCGGCCCCACCGATCGCGCGCCAGATATTCTTCGATCGTGAGCGTGGTGATGTCGCCGTGGCCACGCCGGGTGAGGTCACCCGAGCCGGCGTGGTGGAGCGCGTGCTCTCGCCGCCAGTGGGCAAAGGGGGTGAGGGCGATCGCGCCCGTGAAGATGCCGATCACCTCATTCACCCGGCGCGACCGGGTGAATGAGCCATGCGCGCAGTCGTGCATGATGATGAACGCGCGGACGACGAAACCGGCCGTCGGCACCGCGAGGGACAATGTCACCCAGTACGGCAGGGTGAGGCTCCGGTGCATGAGCCAGAAGAGGCTCGTAAGGGGAATGAGGGTGGTCGCGAGCTGCGCGGCGGCCGGCCTGGCCGCGCGCGCGCGGTAGCCACGGAGCGCCTGCCGCAACGGTGCTGGCATGGCCGAGGTGAACTCCTGCGGGGGACTCGCGGTGTCGGCACTTACGGCCATGAGCATGTCCTCTCGGGCGAAAATTGGGCGCGGTCAGTGGGCATCGCGCACGGGCGTGGGCTGCGCCACTCGGCGCGTGGCCCACGTTTCCGACAGACAAGTTCCGCGCTGACGGCCCGGCGTCAACTCCCCCGTACTCTTGGGAGGCCCATTTCTTCGACCGTGGGGGCCGTTTCTTCGACACAGCCAGCTCCCCCGAGCGGGCGTAGCTTTGTATAACAAAGTACTTGACGACCAGTCCACCGCCGGCTACACTACGTGCCATGGCGACTCCGCGTACCGCCCGTTCCGCCGTCGCGCCGCCCGAGCGCGCCGCGCCTGCGCTCCACGTTCGGGCGATGGACGATCTCCGCTACATCCGCGAGACCATGGAGAACGCCTCGTCGTTCACCGCGATCTCGGGGTGGGGGGAGGTGATCATCGGGCTGACAGCCGTCACCGCGGGCCTGCTCGCCACGCCGCGGGTCGGCTCGGCGCGCTGGCTCGCCGTCTGGCTCGGTGAGGCGTTGCTCTCGGTGGGGATCGGCGGGCTCGGGACCGTATGGAAGGCCCGCTCCGCCAAGCTGCCACTCGTCTCCGGGCCGGTACGAAAGTTCGTGCTCTCGTTCGCGCCGCCCATCTTCGTCGGGGCGCTCCTCACCTGGGCCATGGCGCGGAGCGGAATGTACGCGGCCGTTCCCGGCATGTGGCTGCTGCTCTATGGCACCGGCGTGGTGACCGGGGGCGCGTTCTCCGTGCGCATCGTTCCCGTCATGGGGCTGTCGTTCATGGCGCTCGGCGCGCTCGCCCTCTTCGGGCCGGCCACCTGGGGCAACGCGCTGCTCATGGTGGGCTTCGGCGGGCTTCATATCCTGTACGGCTTCTTCATCGCCAGGAGACACGGTGGCTAGTTCGGGAGCCGCACCGCGCAAGCGCGCGGATACAACGCAAGTGGAGCGCGCCGCACGCCTCGAAGGGGTGCGGGGACGCGCGACCGGCGGCCACTCGCACGAGCTCGACAGTCTGATTCACCACCGCATGCGGCTCGGCATCATCAGTGCCCTGGCGGCGAACGACTCGATGAGCTTCAACGAGCTGAAGGCGCTGCTCGAGACGACGGATGGCAATCTGAGCGTCCATGCCCGCAAGCTGGAGGAATCGGATTACATCACCTGCACGAAACGGTTCGAGGGTCGGCGTCCCAAGACGGAGTATCGTCTGACGGTCTCCGGTCGTCGTGCTCTCCAGCGGTACCTCGATCACATGGAAGCGCTGATCCGCGCGACACGCGACACGCTCGAGCGTTAGCACCCGGACGCGCCCGACATTTTTTTTCGCCAAGAGACTTTATGAAGGCAAGCGCTTTGCGCCCGCTGACCGCATCGTCGTCCCTCCATGTCGCGATGATCATGGACGGCAATGGCCGCTGGGCGGCCGCGCGTGGCATGCCGCGCGTCGCCGGCCACCGTGAGGGCGCGGTGACGGTGCGGCGCGCGGTCGAGACTGCCCCACGCCTCGGCGTGGGGACGCTGACGCTCTACGCGTTCTCGTCCGACAACTGGAAGCGCCCGCCGCGCGAGGTCGCCGCGCTCATGCGACTCTTCCGCTCACACCTGATGAGCGAGACACCCAAGTTGCGCGAGAACGGCGTGCGCCTCTCCGTGATCGGCCGGCGCGACCGTTTGCCGCTTTCGGTGCGCACGGCCATCGATGCGGCCGAGTGTGACACGGCCGGCGGCACGCGGCTGCACCTTCGCGTCGCCATAGACTACTCGGCCCGCGACCTCCTCGTGCGCGCCGCCTCGCAGCTCCCGCCTGGCGCGGAGCCGACGCGCGAGGAGTTCGCGCGATGTCTGGCGGAGGCGTATGGCGACCGGGAGGGTGCTCCTGACGTGGATCTACTGATCCGGACGGGTGGCGAGCAGCGGCTCAGCGATTTCCTCCTCTGGGAGGTGGCGTACGCCGAGCTGCATTTCAGCCACCGCATGTGGCCGGAATTCGGTGCGGATGATTTTCGCGAAGCGGTGGCGGACTTCCACGGGAGGCAGCGGCGATTCGGCGCGCTCCCGGCGGCGGCGGCCGGGTGATCGTGATGGTGTCCGCGGCGGCGATGTGACGCGCTAGCGGCACGCTGGGAGCCCAGCCAGCTGGCGGGCGGAGCGCACGCGTACTGCAAGCGCTCGGATTAGCAAATGTGACAGGGGGAACATCATGGGAACGGGCTTGCAGGCGGCGGGGCGGACGCGCACGCTGATGGCGCTCTGGGTGACCGCGGTCGGCGTCGCGTGGGTCGGGCAGCGCATCCTCTTCGACAGCAGCCCGGGACTCGGTTGGGGCCTCTGGACGGCGCTCGCGAGTGGCGGACTCGTGGCATTCACGCACGGTACGCGCGGCCGGCCAGGCAAGACGCTCCTCACGCTCCTTGCATTGGCGTGCATCCTCGCCTTCGGCGCGACGTTCACCGCGGCGGAAAGCGCCTTTGCGCTGATCTTCCTGTCGGTCACGATGCTCCTCTCGATCGCGATGTTGTTGGCGCCGGACGACGGGCCCGGCCGCCTGACGGTCTGGCTCGCGATCCTCGCTCCGCCAGTCGCCGCCGCTCGAGCGCTCTACGAGACGGCCTTGCGTATGGGGGAGGCGGCCCAGCTCCTGGGCGATCGCAAGTCGGTCCCTCTGGTGCGCGGCGCCCTGCTGACACTGCCGGTCGTCATCGCCTTCGCGCTCCTGCTCGCGGGCGCGGACCCCACCTTCGCCGGTTGGCGCGATTCGATCGCCGCGGCGCTGTCGAGCTGGGTGATAGTCCCCCGTCTCGTATTCTTTGCGCTGCTGCTCGTGATGACGCTCGGCGCATTCAGCTTCGCGGTTCGGAACGCGCCGTTGCCGAGGCCGACGCTGGCTGGGGTGCTCCCGGCCGGCGCGGCGCCGGTGTTACGAATTGGCGGCACGGAGCGCGCGATGCTCCTGGGCTCGGTCGCGGCCCTCTTCGCGGTGTTCCTGGCCCTGCAGGTGAGCTACTTCTTCGGGAACGCCCCGGCCATCGCCGGCAGCGGTGTGACCTACGCGGAGTTCGCCCGGCGCGGGTTCGGCGAGCTGTCGCTCGTGGCGACGGGTTGCACCGCGCTCATGGTGTTGCTCGACCTGCTCGCCGCTCGTGGCGCGCGCGAGCGCATCATCCGCGGTGTTCAGCTCGTGCTCGTAGGCGAGATGCTGCTCTTGCTGATGTCAGCGTTCCGGCGGGTGAGCCTCTACGAGGCCGCGTACGGGTTCACGACGGCGCGCCTGTATGCGCAAGCGTACATGGTCGTGATGGCAGTCGTACTCGGCGTGCTCACGCTCGAAATACTTCGCGGTCTCGACGTCAACCGGTTGGTGATGCGCAGCGTGTTTGCAGGTACGCTGGCGTTCACCGGCCTCACCTACTGGAACCACGAGGGCTGGATCGCGACGAAGAACATCGACCGGCTCCGCGCGACGGGGAGGGTGGACTTGCGATACCTTACCCAGCAGCTGTCACCGAACGCGACGCCTGCGATCGTGCGCGCGCTACCGTCGCTCCCACCTGCGCCCGCAGCCATGATTCGCGAGTGCCTCACCAGTCGTTATGCGGGATGGGGCTCAGGCGACCGCGATGAGTGGTACGAGTGGAATCTCGCGCGCGCTCGGGCGCGGCGCGCGCTGGCGAAGGCAGGGATACCGTCGAGCTCCGCACGGTCCCAGTACTCGCATACGTCGCGCGCGCTCTGCCAGGCCGGCCAGCGCTCGTTCAGCTGAGCGGGCGCTCGCGGGGCGCTGAAACCTGGTGGCAGTCGTGGCACGTAGGGCGTGCGAGCTGGCGATTTCTCTCGAGCGGAGGCGTTCCAGGATGTGGACGGTGATCAAGGCGTTGTTGATGCGGGTCGCGATCTTCAAGGCGCTACTCAAGGCGTTCGGGTCGCTGGCGTTCCTGATCCCGATCGCGATGCTGCTCAAGGCGATCGGCTGGCCGCTGCTTCTGGTGCTCGCCGTGCTGGCGATCCCGCTATTCCTGCTGCTCGCGGTACTCGGCCTGCCGCTGATCCTGATCTTCGTGGTGGGTGGCGCGCTCCTGAGCGTCGTTGGCTCCGTTCTGGCGATCGGCCTGACGCTGCTCAAGGTGATTCTGCCGATCGTGCTCGTCTTCTGGGTGCTCAATTGGATTTTCGGTAGCAACCGGAAGGGGCCGAACGGGAGGCATGGCGCCGCGCCGCCGCCGCCGCCACCTACCGCACCGTCTCCGAGCTATCCGCCGCCGCCTCCTCCGCCACCGGCAGCCGCATCGCCCGGCGTGGCGCCATAGCCTGAAGGGGCGGTATAGGCAGGCGGTTGTTGCGCGCAGGTGACCCGGCTAGATTGGGGACCTGACCGCACCTGGCAGGCGAAGGTTGCGGGCGGGACGTAGCGCAGCCCGGTAGCGCACCTGAATGGGGTTCAGGGGGTCGCGGGTTCAAATCCCGCCGTCCCGATAGCGTTGAAGATATTGTCTAGTTGAGACTTAGATTGAGACGCCTCGGCTCCAGTAGCCGAGGCGTCTCAATTTCGGTAAGCCAATAGTAAGCAAACGCGCCGCGGGCCTGGGCGCTCGTTCCGGATGATGTTGACCGACGGAATCGCCGTCGTAGCTCGATATGCCGTCGGCTCATGGCCACGTATGCTACTCGCCCCGTCTCTGAACCCCGGCTGGCCCGCCGCTGCGAGTGGTGGGACGCCGGCTTGCGAGAGCAGATTGACGTCGCGGCACTCGCCGACGACGGCGAGCTCCTCATTGCCGAGTGCAAGTGGGGCGAGGTGACCGGGGGGGACCTCGCCATCCTCGAACGGCGGGCGCAACTTCTCGCGGCTGAACTCGGCGGCGTGCGCCGCGTCCGCCTCGCGGTCTTCTCCGGGCACGGGCACTTCGACGCCGTCGTCACCTCGGCCCGCCAGTCCGGACGCGTGCTCGGCTTCACGACGGCTGACCTCCTTACGCACGGCTCACTTGTATGAAGATTCTCGTCATCGAGGACGAGGCGAAGGCGGCAACCTACCTGCGCCAGGGGCTCGCGGAGGCGGGCTACGTCGTCGACGTCGCGCACGATGGCGACGCCGGCCTCGCGGCCGCCCAGAGCCACGACTATGCCCTCATCCTGTGCGACGTCACGCTCCCCCGCCGTGACGGCTTCTCGCTAGAGCGGTTTCCGGTTGGATCGTCAGTGGACGTCATGGGTACGAGGGCGGGCCGCATCGTGATGCTGATCGCTGTCGCCCCGACGC
>JBBJNN010000054.1:0-36615 GCA_037720885.1 Gemmatimonadaceae bacterium
TCCATTCTCGCCAAAGTCGCTAAAGCGAACGAGACTTTGGCATCGCTACACTAGGGACTCGGCCGTGGGTTCGCGCTCCGCGTGTCCGAGGTGGACTCCCTCAGCGGTGCCGAGTCCCGCCGGACGCCGAGCGTCGAGGAGAGGAAGTCCACGACCCGGCGCTCGGCATAGTAGACGGGGCGCCAGGGGCGCGTGCCGGCGACGAAGCCCACGTGCCCGCCCTCGCGCACGAACTCGATGTGGAGCGCGGCGTTGTCGCGCGCCAGGGCCCGGACCTCGTCGAGCACGCCGGCCGGGAGGAATGGGTCATCCACCGCGCTGAGGAGGAGCGTGGGCAGCCGCACGCGCGCGAGGTAGTGGATGGAGCTCGAGCGGGCGTAGTAGTCCTCCGCGTCACGGAAGCCGTGCAGTGGCGCGGTGACGGCGTCGTCGAACTGGTAGATGGTCCGCAACCGGCCGAGCGCGGCGTCCGGGAAGAGCGCGGGGTAGCGCGCGCGCTTGGCGACCGCCTTCCGGCGGAGGGAGCGGACGAAGCTCGCCTGATAGACGCGCGCGAAGCCGCGATCGAGATGGCGTGCCCCGCGCGCGAGGTCGAAGGGAACGGACACCCCGGCGGCGCCGCGGAGGCCCGGCGGCAGGTCGGTGCCGCGCTCGCCGAGCCACTTGAGGAGGACGTTGCCACCGAGCGAAACGCCGGCGATGACGAGGGGCGTCCCGGGAGATTGCTCGACGAGGCGGCGGACGACGAAATCGAGATCGGTCGTCTCCCCCGAGTGGTAGAAGCGCGCCGCACGGTTCATCTCGGTGCCGCACGAGCGCCAGATGAGAAGGTCGGCGTCCCAACCACGCCGCCCTGCCTCGGCCATGAGGCCGAGCGCGTAGTGCGAGCGGGCGGAGCCCTCGAGGCCGTGGAGGATCAGTAGTCGCGGCATCTCGCGGGACGACGTGTGCCGCGGTGCGGCGCGCGAGCCGGTCGGTGTGGCCGGCGTCCCGGAGGTGTCGAGGCGGTGGAGCTCGAGGAAGTCGCCGTCCGGGGTGTCCCAACGTTCCACGCGTGTGGCGACGCGGGGGCGTGGGCGAAAGAGCTTGCCCCAGAGCGTCTTCAGATGCGGCCCGGGAACCCACCACGCCGGGTGATAGGAGGGGGAACGCACGAGCGGGAAGGAGCCGCGGGCGGGCGATCCGCGGGTGCTCGGGCCACGCGAGGAGCGTGGCGTCATGCGTGATATGGGTGGCGCGTCACCTGCGGCGACTCACCAGTCACCGCGCTTCTCCCCGCGGCGGTACGCCGCGAGCAGTGTGAACATGATGCCGCCGTTGCCGGCGCCCAGCCCGCCGAAGAAAGCCATTCGCCCATAGGTAAGACTCGTGGTATGAGCGCTCCAGAGAATGAGGAAGACGCCGAACGCGGACCAGCCAAGGCAGATGATGGCGGTCCGCGCCATGTCCCAGCGCCGGTCCCGGTCGGCGAGGACAGCCTCGGCGCGCCGGCGCTCGGCCATCTCCTCGAGAATCTCCGTCGGCAATGGCATGCCTGCTTCCCTCCGCTCGCGAGCTTCGTAAGTTCGTAAGATAGACGGGGGCGCGCGCCGCGAAACCTCCGGTGCCCTCGGGGCGTACGACATACCATGTGGAGGAACTCATGGTCTTCGAGCTGATCGGTCTGGGTGCGGCCGCGGGTGCGGCGATCACCGGCTACCTCAATTCGCGTAGCTTCGTGCGCCGCAAGCTGCGTTTCGTGGACGCCGCACAGACGCCCGTCGCGCCGCTGATCGCGGGACTGGCCGCAGCGGTGGTGGCGGTACCGGTGGTGGCGCTCCTGCCGATCGTCGGCGCGGGAACGGCGCTCATCTTCGGCGCGAGCGTCGGGACGGGAGTGGCGCATGGCGCGCGAGATGCGCGGCGCCTGAACGGCTAGACTGGTACCGCTCGAGCGGCTGGCCCCGGGGGCCGGATCGCTCCGCTAGCAGGCTGACGGATGCTGATGTGTTGACCCACCGCCACGGCCGGCCGAGAGATTTGCTCTCGGCCGGCCGTGGCGCGTCAGGGTGTGGGCGACGTGGCCTGGAGCCCCAAGCGGTGCTCGTCCTCGATCGAGACGGAGTCGGAGGACGCGCAGGCGGTGAGCGGGAGCAAGGGCAGCGCCTCCCGAGGAGGCCGAGCGCCGATCATCAACCGATCACCAGTTGATCGTTCCCTGCTTCGTCGTGTCCACCTGCTCCTCGCCGCCCGTCTTGAAGAGGAAGGCCTGCATGTTCTTCGTGAGGAAGGAGCGGGCCTGCGGATCCATCAGGTTCAGCCCGTAATGGTTGATGAGCATCATCTGCTGGCGGTTCCACTCACCCCAACAGACCGTGCAGAGCTCCGTCTTCACGCGGGCGCCGATGGCGCCCGGGAAGGGCGGGACATCGAACCCCTCGCGGGTGTTGCCGCAGCGGGAGCAGGTGATGTCAGCCATCACGTATCACGCCCGCGCATACCTGACCTTCGCCAGGCCGAAGAGCTGGAGCATCCGGATGTACGTCCACCCGATGTCGAGCTCGTACCACTTCGCCTTGAACTTCGCGGAGTGCGGATCGGCGTGGTGGTTGTTGTGCAGCTCCTCGCCGCCGAGCCAGATAGCGATGGGGGAGATGTTCCGGCTCTCATCCTTCACGTCGAAGTTGCGGTAGCCAAGCGCGTGGCCAACGCCGTTGAGGACGCCGGCGGCCCAGAAGGGGATCCACATCATCTGGCCGGCCCACACGAGCGGCCCGACGAAGAAGCCGAACAGGTAGATGTCCACGCCGAGCATGATGACGATGCCCAGCCAGTTGACGCGGGCGAGGAGGTAGCGCTCGAGCCAGTCGTTCGGCGTCCCCTTGCCGTACTTCTCGAGGATCCCGGGCTGGCGGACGGCCTGGCGGTAGTAGAAGGCGCCCTTGAGCATGATGTTGCGCAGCCCCTCGAGGAGCGGGCTATGCGGATCGCCCTCGCGGTCGGCGAACGCGTGATGCTTGCGGTGGCAGGCGACCCATTCCTGGGTGACGATGGCGGTCGAGAGCCAGAGCCAGAGCCGCATGGGCACTTCGACGATGCGGCTGAAGGTGACGCCGCGGTGCGTCTGCGCGCGGTGCAGGAAGAGCGTGACGCACACGTTCGTCAGGTGGCCGGCGACGACGAGGAAGAGGACTGGCTTCCACCAGTGGGATGCCCAGCTTGCGAACCCTGGCATGGTCTGCGGATGCTCCATGGACGCGACGAGGGTCGCCGCGCGAGTGTCCGCGGCGACGGGAGACGCGACGGCCCGGCGCTCGAATACGATCGCGAACGATCCTGAGGCCGGGCCGTGGCGTGGCGAAAGCTAAGCAGGATGAGTGCCGTGTGGCGAGGGGGACATCGGGACGGTCGTGGGACGGTAGTGGGTCAGTTTGCCTTCGTGTCATCCCGCAGAAGCGAGCGGAGCGAGCGAGTGTCGGGATCTGCTGTCCTGGCGCCGGAGCTGGCCATGCGGCCGGGCGAGTAGACGACCCGCTGGCGCGGGTACCCCGCACTCGCGCTCCCTGCGGGAGCCGCTCCTGCGGGATGACAACGCCGAACTGACCCACTACCAGCCCGCCCACGCACTCGAGCCCGCGACGCGGCGCTCGGCGGAGAAGGCATTGATGTAGGTGTTGAAGCCTTCACCCATCCACGGATACCGGCGCTCGTTCGACTCAACAATCATCGGAAACCACTCGTGCCCGTATTTACGCGGCCGATCTTTTCCTGACCGTGCTCCCGCAGCCAACAATCACCACAAGGCAGCGCCCGGTTAGGCGTCAGGCCGTCGCAGTCGTGTGCTCGCTCGGCGCAGCCGCGGGACAGAGCGGAGTGTCCGCGAAGTAGCGGATCTGATTCGCGTTCAGGCGCAAGTATCGGCCGAGATGAACATTGAAGCCGAGCGTGCAGATGCTCTCGCCAACCACTCGCAGGTACTCCGTATGGGGCTGTGCGGTGCCTAGAGCGAGCACCTGCACTCCAATTGGCGTCACCTTGTAAAGCGGGAGGTTGGTTGTGCTCGGGCTCGGCATGGATAGCTCTGGCTGACTAACGCCGATAGGGTGTAAGCGTAATAGATGAAGCCCTAGCTCTCAGCTTATCGCGCCGCACTCTGGGAGTGATGAACAACGCCCCGAGTAGAGTACTCTACTCGGGGCGTCGTGGGGATCGGCCTGGCCGTGCGCGCGGTCTCGGCATCTGTGTCGCGACCCCGTTGCCGGGATACGCCTGGCGGTACGCGGCTTTCCGCCCTCAGGTATCGGCCCCCTACAAGAACACCTGTAAGTTATGCTTCCACCGGGGTCGCGTCAACGAACGGACCCCGAGCGGAAATCCGGTGCTGACCCAGATCTCATCCGCCCCGCTATCGGCGTCGGCAGCCCGCACGAGCTTGAGCGCGATGCAAACGTGGCGGCTCGCCGCCTCCACTCTACGGACTACCACGATCCGTCTAGGGTCACTCGGATCGGGCCCGAATAGGTGTGGTGTTACCACCGCAGCGGCCAGATGCGCCAGGACGAGCTCGGCGTCCCTGGGTTCGAGTCCGCGGCGCGCGCGGATGTGACGCACGGTTCCGGGATGGAGCCACACGTCGCGGGGCGGTCGGGGCCACGCCATCTGGCTGAGAATCTGATCCGGGAGCACGCCGACGACCTGGATTCTTCCTACCCCGCTCGGCGGCCCGAGTATCGCTCCCGCTTCATCACTCTCGTCTGTCACGGAACGCTCGTGCCGCGGTGCGCCCTGACGTTGCGGCTCTGGCTGTAGCTGTAGAAGTCGCCCCCACCCGCCCGCCGACGAGTCCCGTGGCTACGGCACCATCCCCTTCTTCGCGCTCTTCGCGCGCAGCGTCACCGGGCCCGGCGGGTCGGCCGCGGGTGCATCGCCCCACGTGTCGTTGGCGGGGTTCCAGTCCGGCACCGACGGGTCCGGCCAGAGACGCGCGCCGACGACCTTTCCCTTCACGGCGATCGTCGCCTCGTAGCGATCCCCCGCCGACCAGATCAGTACCGGGAGCTTCGCGTCCACGGTCGAGCCATCGTCGAGCTTGAGGCGGAGCTCCACGGGGAAGGGGATGGAGGTCATCTTCCGCAGCGTGACCACCGCCTGCGGGCCCGCGTCACCCGTCTTCGTCTCGACGCTCTCGATTCCCAGATCGAGCACATCCGTGGAGTAGAAGAAGCCACGCCAGTACCAGGAGAGATCCTCACCCGCGTAGTTCTCCACTGTCCGGAAGAAGTCGGCCGGAGTGGGGTGCTTGAACGCCCAGCGGCGGACGTACTCGCGGAAGGCGGCGTCGAACGTCTCCGGGCCGACCACGTGATCCCGGAGTGCGAGCATCACGGCACCGGGCTTCCGGTAGCCAATAGCGCCGAGGGCAGCGGCATCGATGCGGTCGGCGGGGGTCATGAGGGGGGACTGGATCCCCTGCTCCACCACCTGCCGCCAGTTGCCGAGGTAGCCGGCCCACGCGCTCGAGCCCGGGACGCGACGCTCGTTGGAGAAGGCGTTGATGTACGTGTTAAAGCCCTCGTCCATCCACGCGTACCGGCGCTCGTTCGACCCGACGATCATCGGGAACCACTCGTGCCCGTGCTCGTGGTCGATGGTGCCGAAGGCGCCCTGGGCCTCGGGGGCGTAGTGGACCATGACGAACATGGGGTACTCCATGCCGCCCACCGGGCCCGCCACCGATGTGGCCTGCGGGTACGGGTACGGGAACCAGAGCTCCGAGTACGTCCGGATGGTCCACTGCGTGTTCTCGGCGCCGTTCTCCCACCCCTTGCCGGCGCGCGGCCACGGGTAGTACGCCTGCGTCAGCACGCCATTCCAGCTCGTCGCATCCCAGCGGAAGTCAGGCGCACCGGCCCACGCGACGTCGCGCACGTTCTCCGCGCGGAAGCGCCACGTCTTGGTGCCCGGCGTCGCCGTCGGCCTGGACTCCGCCTCGGTGATCACTTGCACGACGTCCGGCGACTTGCCCGCGCGGGCGAGGCGCTCGCGCTGCGCGGCGGAGAGGACGTCGGCCGGGTTCTGGAGCACGCCGCTCCCGGCGATCACGTAGCCCGCGGGCGCGGTGACGGCGTAGTCGATGTCGCCGTACTCGAGGTAGAACTCGCCCTGGCCGAGGTAGGGATCGGTGTTCCAGCCGCGGACGTCGTCGTAGACGGCCATCCGCGGGTACCACTGCGCGATCTCGAAGAGCGTGGAGTCGCGCCCCATGCGATCCGAGCCGTGGTCGGGAACGCGAAAGGCGTAGTCCATCGCGACCGTGACCCGCGCGCCCTTCGGCGCGAGGGGTGTCGGGAGGTCGATGCGCATCCGGGTGTCGTCCACGGTGAACGCGGTCGTTTTCCCGTTCACCACGACGTTCCGCAGGTCGTACCCGCCCTCGAACCCTCGCACGCCCCACCGCGACTCGGCGGCGAAGAGCGCGGAGCCGCGCGAGTTCGCGCGGTAAAGATTCTGGTCGAGCTGGAGCCAGACGAAGCGCAGGGTGTCCGGCGAGTTGTTCGTGTAGCTGACCGTGACCTTGCCGCTCACGGAGCGCGCGCCGGTGTCGAGCGTGGCGGCGATGGTGTAGTCGGCACGCTGCTGCCAGTAGCCGGGTCCGGGTGCGCCGTTCGCGCCGCGAAACTCGTTCGGCCCGGGCCAGTCCATGCGGTCCACGCGGAAGAACGGATCGTCCTCGGCCACCCGCGGGCGGTGCGCGGCGCCCAGCGCGCCATTCGCGCCAGGCTCGGCGGGCGAAAAGGTGCCCTGCGTGGTATCGAGGCGGACGGCGATCGTCTGCGGCGGGAGGATGGCGGGCTGCGGGCCCCGCGCGCAGGCGGTGAGCGAGAGCGCGGCGGCGAGCGAGAACATGACGACTGGCGTGACACCGGCGAGTCGGGCGAGCTGTTGTGCTGGACGCGAGGGATTCAAGAAGGTCTGCCTATCGAGAAAGATGATGCAGGCGGTGACGCAGCATCGACGCAGGTGGGGACCGTGCATCGCGAGAGGGGCACAGCGGCGCCATACTCATACCCTCGCCCATTCCTTTGGGGGGCCCCCCCGAATGACTAAACTACCCCGAAGACTGAGGCGAGTATCATCGATTCACCCCGTCCTCCCCGGAGTGCGAGCATGCTCGACGCCGTCGCCAGTGACCTGCGCTTCACCATGCGGATGCTGCGCAAGAGCCCGTTGTTCACCATCACCGCCGTGGTGTGCATCTCGTTGGGTAGTGGCGCGGTGACGACGGTCTTCAGCGCGATGAATGCCCTCGTGCTGCGCACGCTACCCGGCGCCAGCGACGTGGGGAGACTGGTGCGCCTCGAGCGCAGGCAGCCCGGCGCGACCGATGGCATGTCGGCATCCTACCTCTACTACGAGCACCTGCGTGACCGGTCGCGCACGCTCGAGGCCGTGGCCGCGTGGGGCAAGGCGTCGCTCACGCTGCGAGGCGGCCCCGGGGCGGGCACGGCGATCTACGGCAACTTCGTCAGCGGAAACATCTTCACCGTGCTCGGCGTGCGTCCCGCGCTCGGGCGGTTCTTCCTCTCCGACGAAGACCGCACGGAGGGGACGCATCCGGTCATCGTGGTCTCCGACGGGTTCTGGCGATCGCACCTCGGCGCGGATAGCAGCGCCGTCGGCCGCGAGATCGCGGTGAACGGCTACCGGTTCACGCTCATCGGCGTCACGCCGGCGACGTTCCAGGGGCTGGATGCCCCGATCAGGACCGACGCGTGGATCCCGCTCCACATGCAGCGCCAGATGCGCCCGAATCGCGATGCCCTGAACAGCGCGTCGGTCACCTGGCTCCGCCTGTGTGGCCGTCTGAAGGCTGGCATGCGAGGCGACGTCGCGCGCCGGGAGCTCTCGACGCTCACCGCCGGGTTCGCGGCCGAGGCGACCGAGCCCGCCTCGCTGCGCACGTACAGCGATCTCCGCCTGTCGCCCCTATCTGCACTGCCCCCGGAGGAGGGCGCCACACTCACCGGGTTTCTCGGCCTGCTGCTCGGGGCGGCGGCGCTCGTGCTGCTCATCGCCAGCGTGAACGTCGCCGCAATGCTGTCTGCCCGCGCGGTCGCGCGGCGGCGGGAGATGGCGGTGCGCGCCGCGCTGGGAGCCGCCCGCGCTCGGCTCGTCAGGCAGCTGCTGACGGAGATCCTCGTGCTCTTCGCGCTCGGTGGCTGCGGTGGGATCGCGCTCGCGCTCGTCGCGACGAGCACGCTCGAGCGACTGCCGATTCCTGCCGAGGTGCCCATCGCGCTCGAGCTGTCGCCGGACCCGCGCGTGTTCACGTTCGCACTGCTCGTCTCACTGCTCACGGGCGCGATCGTCGGGCTCGCGCCGGCCCGGCGAGCGGCACGCGCGGACATCACGGCACAGCTCCGCGACGGCTCGGCCGCAAGCAGCGCGCGACGCTCCGCCATGGGCAACGCGCTCGTGGTCGGGCAGTTGGCCCTCTCACTCCTGCTCCTGGTGGGCGCCGGGTTGTTCACGCGTGCGCTGGGACGCGGGACTCGCATGGACCCGGGCATCACCGCCGCCGGCGTGGCCACGGTAGCGCTCGACGTGGAGTTATGGGGCTACGACGACGCGCGGGGACGCGCCTTCTTCCGTGCCCTGCGCGAGCGCGTCGCGGCCCTGCCCGGCGTGACGGCCGTGTCCTATACGACGATCCTCCCGCTCGCCCTGCGGAGCAGCGTGGACGACATCCAGGTCGCCGGCGCCGCAGCGCGTGGCGGCGCTGGTGACCGGCGTGCTCGGCGCCATCGGCTTGCTGCTGGCGACGGTCGGGTTGTATGGGATCATCGCGTACTCGGCGGGCCGGCGGCGGCGGGAAATCGGCATTCGCCTGGCCCTGGGCGCGCGGCGAGCGAGCGTGCTGCGCCTGATCGTGCGTGAGGGGATGTGGCTGACGGCGGCGGGTGTCGCCATCGGGCTGGTGCTCGCGTCCGCCGCGACGCGGCTGCTGGCGGGCTTTCTCTTCGGGGTCAGTCCGCTGGACGGGGTCACCTACATCGCGATGTCGGCGATCTTCGTCGCCATCGCGCTCCTGGCGAGCTGGCTGCCGGCGCGACAGGCGGCGGGGGCGGACCCGATGGTGGTACTGCGGGGGGAGTGAAGTGAAACACAATGTCAAACGGCAACAGCCAGTGAGGCGGATACTCTGATGCTCATACGACGTACGTCACACGCGCTCTCCTTCCTCCTGTTGGCGGCCGGCGCCCTCTTCGCGCCCGGCCGCTCCGCCGCGGCGCAGGCGCCCGGTTCCGCGCGCGGTCGGGGCGCTGCCCCCGCAGCCGATCCCACAATCGCGCGCACCTTCGGCCTCGTCCGCCCCGCCTATTCCGGCGAGCGCGCCCGCGACGTCGTCGCGTTCGTCGAGAAGTACTTTCGCGTGGAGGGCAATACCGGCTTCAACGCGAGCATCGACCACGTCGCGGGAGTGCTGCGTGACGCCGGGTACGTGGACGCGGCGCAGGCGCGCGCGAGCGACCGGCTGGTTTATCGCATCGAGCGCTATCCCATGGACGGGCCGACGTGGGAGCCCGAGGATGCATCCCTCACCATTGTCGGCCAGCCATCGCCGTTGCTGCGCTTTGCCACCAACCGCAACATGCTGGCGATCGGCTCCTACTCCACGCCGGACTCGGGCGTCGTCGCCGACGTCGTAGATGCGGGGGAGGGGTCGGCGGCGGAGCTGGACCGGGCGGCGGTGGCCGGGAAGATCGTGCTCGCGGACGCGTCAGTCGGCGCACTCTACGACGCCGCGGTCGCGAAGCGCGGCGCGCTGGGCGTGCTGGCGTACTCGATGCCGGCGTACACGAAGCCGGAGACGCATCGCACCTCGATCCAGTTCGGCCGCATCCCGACCGACAGCGCCCGGCGCGCGTGGGGCATCCCGCTCTCGTACGCGGCGCGCGAGGCGCTGCGCACCGCGCTCCGTGCCGGCCCGGTGCGTGTTCACGTGATGACGCGCACGAAGGTGTATCGCTCGGAGGAGCTCACGCTCATCGCCGAGGTGCGCGGGAGCCGCCGCGCGGAGGAGCGCTTCGTCTTCAGCGCCCACGTGCAGGAGCCGGGTGCCAACGACAACGCGAGCGGCGTGGGCGCGGCGGCCGAGATGGCGCGCGTCGCGGCGGGGCTCGTTCGCCGCGGCGCCGTGGATCCGGCGCGCACGATCGTCTTCCTCTGGGGGCGCGAGATCGGAGCCACTCGGCGCTACCTCACGCAGGACACGGCGCGCTCCCGCGGGGTGAAGTGGGGGATGAGCCTCGACATGGTGGGCGAGGACACCCGGCTCACCGGCGGCACCTTCCTCATCGAGAAGATGCCTGACCCGTCGGCGATCTGGACCCGCGGCGACGACCGGCACACGGAGTGGGGAGGCCGGCCGCTCACGGCCGAGCAGATGACACCCCACTACTTCAACGACTTCGTGCTCGCGCGCTGCCTCGAGCAGGCGGCGGTCACGGGATGGGTGGTGCGGACGAATCCCTTCGAGGGCGGAAGTGACCACACGCCGTTCCTCGACGCGAAGAAGCCCGGATTGCTCCTCTGGCACTTCACCGACGTCTTCTACCACACGGACAACGACCGCATCGACAAGGTGAGCGCCGCGACGCTCGCGAACGTCGGGACGGCGGCGCTCGTCTCCGCGTTCACGCTTGCGTCGGCAAACGGCGCGATGGCGCGCGCGATCGTCGCGGAGACCGAGCGCGCCGCGATCCGGCGGCTCGACGCCGAGGCGGCGCTGAGCCGGGACACGGTCGCGAAAGGGGGTGAGGCCGCGCGGGAGATCCCGATCCTGCGCGCGTGGACGAGCTGGTACGCCAGTGCGCTCCGCTCCGCGGCCGACCTGGAGCTCGGCGGCTCCTCGCCGGAGACACGGCGCGCGATCGACGACGCCGTGGGGCGGGTCGAGCGCGCGGGAGCGGAGCGCGTGACGCGAATCGGGAGCGCGGCGGCACCGAGGCGGTAGCGGCGCCAAGCCGCCCCGGCGTACCGCCTACATCTACATCTCGAGCGCCAGCTCCCGCATCTCGCCCGTCGCGTACTCCACCGCCACGATGCGGTGCGCGTTCGTGTCGGCCACGTAGGCGTGCGCCGCGCCGCACGTGACGCCGCCCGGCTCGTGCAGTCCGCGCACCCAGGTCTCCACGCGGCGCGTTCCAGGATCCACCCACTTGAGCGCATCGTTGTAGGAGTCGGCGACGAGGAGGCGGCCGTCCGGGTGGAGTGCGATGCCCTGCGCGTGCTGGAGGAGCACCTCGTCGCCTGCACCATCGCAATCGCCGAAGTCGAAGAGCCCCGTGCCGGCGATCGTCCCAACCGCACCCTCCTGCGCGGCGTCCGCCCAGCGCACTGCGCTCGACTCGGCGTCCACGAAGAAGAGGCGGTCGCCGAGCGCGGTGATCCCCATCGGCTGCGCGAGCGCGGCCTCGTGGTGTGGGCCGTCCACGATGTCCTCGCGCGGCGTCCCGCTGTGCAGACGCCCGGTGCCGGTGGCGCGGTCGAGCGACCAGATCTGATGGATGCCGGCCATGGCGATGTAGAGCACGCCCCGGTGCATCGTGACGTCCCAGGGGGACGACATGGCGCCGGCGTGGATGTCCTCCATCGTGTGGAGCTGGTGGCCGGTGCCGGCGAGCGTGCGCACGCTCCCCGTTCCGAGATCCACGAGCCGGATGGCGTGATTCCCGGCGTCGGCGACGATGAGGGTGTTCGCGTCGAACGTCATCCCTTGCGGCGAGTTGAAGCTCCCGCGCTCGCCGTCGTCGAAGCCGGGCGCGCCGGTCCCGACGACGCGCTCGATGCGGGCGGAGGTGCCGCCGGGCGCGAGACGGCCGATGAGCACGCGGTGGTGGCCGCTGTCGGCGATGGCGATGCGCTCGCCATCGCAGACGACCTTGCCCGGGTAGCGGAGCGTGCCGGGTGCGAGGGCCGGCGCATCGGGTGTGAGAGGTGTGGCGCCGCGTACGAGCTGCCCTGCTTCGTCGAAGCCGGCGATCATTCGCTCGATGACGGGCGTGAGGCGATCGGCCGTGAACTCCCCGGCGTGCGCACCAAGGACTCGGCCCGTAGGGTCCACGATGTTGAGGGTGGGCCAGGCGTTGACGGCGTAGGCGCGCCAGACGCGGAACTGGCGGTCGTTGACGACCGGGTGCGCGATATCGAAGCGCGCGGCGGCCTCCCGGATGCGCTCGGTGACGCGCTCCGCGTGATACTTGCCACTGTGGACGCCGACGACGGCGATCTCGTTCGGAAACCGGTGCTCGAGCTCCCGCAACTGCGGGAGGACGTGGACGCAGTTGATTCAGCCGTAGGTCCAGAAGTCGAGCAGGAGGATCTTTCCACGAAAATCGGCGAGTGTGAGCGCGCGGCCACCGGTATTGATCCAGTCGAGGTTGGCCGGGAAGTCGGGGGCGCGAACCGCGGGGAGGTCGAATCCGTTCGCCATGCGATCGTGGTCTCGTCGGGTTGGTATATCGGTATGTGGAGCGTACGGGCCGTGCAACTATATACGAGCGAGATGATTCGAGCGATTGCCGTGCCGCCGTCGCCGCCCTCCGCGCATCACACCGCGCGCGGCTTCCGGAACCCGTGGCCGGCCGCCGAGCCGTCGGGGTTCCTCAGTTTCCTCCGGTGGATCGGGAGCCGGTTCTTCCTGCGCCAGCTCGCGCCGCCCGATCGCGCGAGTTTTGCGCGGGTGACGAGCGAGGTCGCGCACCCACGCGCCGATGCGGGCGAGCTACGCGTGACCTGGGTCGGGCACTCGACGGCGCTCATCCAGGTGGGCGGGCTCAACATCCTCACCGACCCCATGTGGAGCGAGCGCGCATCGCCGCTTCGCCTCGTGGGTCCGAGGCGTTGGGTGGAGCCGGGCATCCCGTTCGACGCGCTGCCGCCGCTCGACCTCGTGCTCCTCTCGCACAACCACTACGACCACCTCGATGAGCCCACCGTGCGGCGGCTGGCCGAGCGCGATCCGGAGGCAGACTGGGTGGCGCCGCTCGGACTCGGGGCGTGGCTCACGAAGCGCGGCGTGCCCCGCGTGACGGAGCTCGACTGGTGGGGCGAAGCCAGCCTGCGCGGCGCGAGGGTAGCGTGCACGCCCGCACAGCACTTTTCCGCGCGTGGGGTGCACGACCGTATGCGGACGCTCTGGTGTGGCTTCGTGGTGACAGTCCCAGCGCCGGTACCGGCTGGCGACCGGCGAGTCTACTATGCTGGCGACAGCGCGTACCATCCGGAGTTCGGGGCGATTGGGGAGCGCTATGGCCCCTTCGACCTGTCGCTCGTGCCGATCGGCGCCTACGAGCCGCGATGGTTCATGCGGCCGGTGCACATGGATCCGGACGACGCGGTGCGGGTGTTCCTCGACGTGACTGGTGGTAGCGCGCATGGCGCGCATAGCGCGCGTGGCGGGCAGAGTATGGTCGCCGGGGAGGCGAGCGAGGCGCGTGACGCGCGCCCGGCGCACGCGGAATCCATCGCGCGGGGGGGCCCCCCCACTGGGAAGTTGTCGGGAGCCGAGCGGAGGAGCGTCATCGTTCCGGTGCACTGGGGCACGTTCAAGCTCACCGACGAGCCAATGGACGAGCCGCCTCGGCGCGCGCGCGCCGCCTGGGAGCGCGCGGCCCTGCCCGCGAGCGATCTCTGGCTGCTCGCGCACGGGGAGACGAGGCGTCTGGGCTAACGCCCGGGCGAGCGCGCCCGCTCAGCTCTCCCCACGCATCGCCAGCAGTGGATCCGCCCGCGCCGCCCGGCGCGCCGGGATCAGGCTCGCGACGACGGCGACCGCCGTCAGGAGAAGCGCGATGGCGACGAAGGTCAGCGGGTCCGTGGCACTCACCTCGAAGAGCAGCGACGCGATCGCCCGCGTGAGCATCCACGCGCCCGCGAGCCCGAGCAGCACGCCCGCACCCGTCAGTCGTAGCGCGCCCCCGACGACCGAGGCGACGAGCGCCCGCGGCGTCGCACCCAACGCGACCCGGATCCCGAACTCGTGGGTGCGCTGCCGGACGAGGTACGACATCACGCCATAGATGCCGATCGCCGCGAGCACCATCGCCGCGCCCGCAAAGATGGCGAAGAGCACGAGCGCGAAGCGGGGTGTCGCCATCCCCTCTCCGATCAGCGCGTCCATGCTGCTGACGGCTGGTGCAGGCAACGTAGGGTCGAGCGAGGCGACCACCCGGCGCACACTCGCCGCGTCGAGTCCCGCGCCGGCGCCCCGCACGAGGATCGTCATCGTCCGCTGAGGCTCGGCCAGCGCCGGGAAGTACATCATCGGCCGGACCTCCGGCGTCTCCCGGCTCTGGTACCGCACGTCGGCAACGACGCCGACGATCGTGTACACCGGTCCCGTCGCGAGGTCGCCGACGCGCAGGCGGCGGCCCACCGGATCCTCGCCCGGCCAGAAGCGACGCGCCATCACGTCGCTGATCAGCGCCACGGCGGGAGCACCCGGCCGGTCGAGCGCCGAGAAGTCGCGCCCCCGAAGCAAGCGGATGCCAAGCGTGCGCAGGTAGCCCGGTGTGATCAGGCGGTAGTCCGCGTCCGGTGCCTGATCCCGCGCGGGGGGTGGGTGGTCGTCTCGCATGAAGACGTTGCCGGTGTTCGGGCCGGCGAAGGGTGCACTGCTCACCGCCGCGGCGCTCGAGATGCCCGGGAGCTGCCCCATGCGCTCGAGGAGTGCGGCGTAGAAGGCGGCCGCGCGCTCGGCGTCGGGATACCACGCTTCCGGGAGACGGAATGGCATCACGGTGACGCCACGCGAGGTGAAGCCGACGTCTACCGATTGCAGCCGCGCGAAGCTCCGCATCAGGAGCCCTGCGCCGATGAGCAGAATGAGCGACAGCGCGACCTCGGCGATGACGAGCGCTCCGCGCACGCCCTGGCCGGGCGCCGAGCGACCCTCGCCGCGTCCGCCCGCCTTGAGGACCTCGGCGATGTCTGGCCGCGACGCGCGCAGGGCCGGCAGCAGGCCAAAGAGCACGCCGCTCCCGAGCGCGATGAGCGCAGTGAACGCGAGCACCGGCGTGTCGAGGCGCACGTCGTCGAGCCGCGGGACGCTCTCCGTCCCCACGGCGCGCAGGATGTGCAGGCCGCCGTAGGCGAGCGCCACCCCCGCCGCGCCGGCAATCAGCCCGAGCACCACGCTCTCCGTGAGGAGCTGTGTCGTGATGCGCCCCCGTGTCGCGCCGAGCGCGGCCCGGATGGCGATCTCGCGCCGGCGCGCCGCGCCGCGCGCCAGCTGCAGGTTCGCCGAGTTCGCGCAGGCGATGAGCAGCACGAAGGCGACGACGCCAAGGAGCGCGAGCACGGCCCGTCGGAACTGCGTGCCGACGATCATCTCGGGGACGGACATGATGTTGACGGACCAGGACGCGTTGGTCTCCGGATGCTCCAGCGCGAGCCGCGCGGCGATCGCGCCCACTTGCGCCCGCGCGCGCTCGAGCGAGGCGCCCGGCCTCAGGCGCGCGAGCACCCGGAGGTACCGGTTGCCGTGATCAGGCGATGCGCCAGCCAGAGAGAGCGGCGTCCAGACCTCGGCCGATGCCCCCGGGATGAGGAAACGCGGCGGCATCACACCGACCACCGTGTACGGGCGGCCGTCGATCGAGAGGTCGGCGCCCACGATCGAGCGGTCGCCACCGAAGCGCGCCGTCCAGAGCGCGTGCCCGATCACCGCCGCGGCCGGCGCTCCCACGCGCGCGTCATCGGGGAGGAGGGCGCGTCCATGCCGCGCCCCCACCCCGAGCAGCGCGAAGATGTCGGGGGAGACAGCGGCGACTTCGACCGACTGCGGCTCCGTGCCGCCGCCGCCGCGGCGGGTGAGCGTCGCATCGTGCTGCCGCTCGAACGCGCCCGTGCTCGCGAAGACTTGGGTTTCCGCGCGCCAGCTGGCGTAGTCCGCCGGCGAGACGGAGAAGAACTCGAGCCCGCGCTCGTCGTTCCTGGACCACAGCCGCACGAGCGAATCGGCTTCGCGGTACGGGAGGGGGCGGAGCAGGACGCCGTAGGCGACGCTGAACACGGCGGTGGTGGCGCCGATCCCGAGCGCCATCGTCAGCGCGACGATGAGGGAGAAGCTCCGGTTCGCGCCGATGGCGCGGAACGCGAAGCGCACGTCCTGCCGGAGCGCGTCCAACCGGAACGCGCGGTGATGACGCACCTGGCGCCGTCGCCCCAGCTCGTGGAGCTCGTCGCGTACCTGGCTCAGATCTCCGAACCGCTGCATCGCTGCCTCCTCGGCTTCTCGGGCGGTCAGGCCGGCGCGCTGGAACTCCTCGACGCGCATGGCGAAGTGAAACGCGAGCTCGTCGTCGGCGTCCTGCCTCAGGTCGGGGCCGAAGAACCGGCGGTAGCGGCGGCGGATCGGCTCGAGCGGCACGGCGTGGCCTGGCGCGCTCAGGCGGGTTGGCGGGTGGCGTGGATCACCTTGGCGATCGCCGCCGCGAAGTGCGTCCAACTCTCGATCTCGGCCCGGAGCGCTCGCCGGCCGAGTGGGGTGAGGGAGTAGAACTTGGCCTGCCGGTTGTTCTCCGACACGCCCCATTTCGCCTCGACCGCGCCCTTGTCCTCGAGCCGGTGCAGCGCGGGGTAGAGCGACCCTTCCTCGACGCGGAGCGCGTCGTCGGTGGTGTCCTGGATCCACCGCGCGATCGCGTACCCGTGCATCGGTCCCCACGACACCGTCTTGAGGATGAGCAACTCGATCGCCCCGCGCTTGAACTCGAGATCGGCGGCCATGTGGCTCCCTTGTCAGATCTATGGGAAAGGTGGTGGGTGACACCTAGATTTGCAAGGGGAGCGGGTGAGGCTCGTACTGTCATCCCGCAGGAGCGCGCAGCGCGAGTGTCGGGATCTACTCTCCCAGCGGCGTGGCTGGCTCTGACGCAGTGCAAGCAGATCCCGACACTCGCGCCCACGGCGCTCCTGCGGGATGACACCTGTGGTAAGCACTACGCCAAACGAACGCGGTGCCAGAGGGAAGCTTGCCCCTGGCACCGCACCATGCCTCGACCTGCGGCCACCGACTGCCCGGCACCGGCCAGCCTCCCTACGAGGAGGCGTGCCAGGCGGCGCTCTCTACCCCTTCGTGATCGTGACCGGCGTCGCCGCGACGTGCAGGTTGTGGTTGATGCGCATGCCGACGATGCCGTCGGTGCTCACCGCGCTCTTCGGGGCGGCGCCCACCTGCGTGTCGTTCACCATGAAGCGCACGGAGTCCGCGCCGACCTTGATGGCGAGCTTGTAGGTCCCCTTCCCGGACGCATCCGCCTTCGTCACCGCGGCGTTGTCTGTCCAGGCCATCACGGGCTTCGTGCCGGCGCCGTCGCGCTGCGTCACCATGACCTGGCCCGTACCGCGGACCAGCAGGTAGGTGTACTTCTGGCCGGCCCCGTCGAGGTTCTGGCCGCCGACAAAGATCCCGAACGCCTCGGGGTGCGCGGGTGCCTCGAGCTGGTCGAACGTCGCGCTCGCCGTGTAGGTGCCGCTTGCCATGTCCTTCGCGGCATAGACGATGTGCGGGGGGCCCGTCTGCACGTTCCAGCGACCGTCCTTCATCGTGTACTTGGCGTCGGTGATCTTCTGGGACTCCTTGTCGGTGCGCGCCATATAGCCCGCGGGCACGCCGCTCCCGCCCGTCGCCGCCATGTCCTTGTCCATCCCCGCCATCGCTGCCGAGTCGTGCCCCATCGCCGCCATCCCCGTGTCCGCCTGCATCGCGGCGCCGGTATCCGCGGCCTGGTCATCCGTCTTGGCCGTGCAGGCGGCCGCCGCCAGAGCGATCGCCGCGACCATCATGTGAGTGCGCATCCTGTGTCCTCCCTGTGTTGGGTGTCGAGGAGCGAATATACCCGCTGGTCGCCGGCGCCGCACGACGTGCGGATGTCAGAGATGTACGATGCACGCATCTCGTGACACGTGCGTACACGATGACGTGCATCGATGTACATCGACCTGCATCAACGTGCATCATGCGCGATGATGTGATGACTTCCGTGATGAATTGTGCGCGCGCACCTTGCATTTCCGCGCTAGTGCGCGAATCTTGCCGTTGCGTAGTGCCGAGTCGTACCGGTGACTGCAGCACCAACCTCTTCACAGGAGACGAGCAATGGCGACGTCCAAATCGTCCCGCGGTGGTGGTAGCTCACGTTCTGGTTCGAGTGGCAGGTCCGGCAGCAAGTCCGCGAGCAAGTCGTCCGGCAAGTCCGCCAGCAAGTCGCGCAGCAGCAAGTCGGGCAGCGCGAGCCGTAGCGGAATGGGCGGACGGAGCGGAATGGCAGGGCGTGGCGGATCGCGGAAGTCGGCATCGAAGTCGGCGTCCAAGTCCGCCTCCAAGTCGGGCGGCCGGAGCGGTGGGAGTAGCCGCAAGTCCGGAGGACGGTCGGGCGGCGCCGCGTCGCGCAAGAGCAGCAGCAGCAAGAGCGGCAGCAAGAGCGGCAGCCGGGGTGGTGCGCGCAAGAGTAGCTCGGGCGGCAGCAGGAAGAGTGGTGGCGGGAGGGGCGGGGGAGGTGGAAGCCGGAAGCGGAGTCAGTCGCTGGGCGCGCGCGTGAAGCGCGTAGGCACCGGTATCATTGAGCAGGGGCGCGAAGTGATCGGAACAGCCGGCGAGAAGATAGTAGAGGCCAAGGATTACGTCGCTGAACGTCTGCCTGGTACCTGACCAGCACCTTTCGATCGCACGACACGGGACAGCATTCGCTGTCCCGTTCCTTTTGCTCCCCTGCGCCTCTGCGCGTGCGCTACCGATCGCCCCGCGCCACGCCCGGCGTGTCGCTCGTGGCATCGCCCGCCGCCTCGCTCCCCGCGTGCGCGTCGAGCCACTCGCGCACCAGCGCGAACACACGCTCGCGCTCGCGGTCCACCGTCACCACGTGCCCGCACCCCGAGAGCCACGCGAGCCGCTTCTCGCGCGCGCCGAGCGCCGCGAACGCGCGCTCGGCGATCTCCGGCGCGATGCGGTTGTCCTCGCGCGACTGGATGACGAGCGTCGGAGCCGTGATGCGCGACAGCCCGCCGCGCGCGCGGTCCGCCACCGCCGCCAGCTC
This sequence comes from Gemmatimonadaceae bacterium, assembly GCA_037720885.1. Lineage (GTDB taxonomy): Bacteria > Gemmatimonadota > Gemmatimonadetes > Gemmatimonadales > Gemmatimonadaceae > JACMME01. The sequence continues at coordinate 19,083 of JBBJNN010000054.1, forward strand.
CGCCAGCAGTCGCGGCGTCGTCGCGCGGTACGAGATCGCCTTCGCACGCTCGGCATCGTCGTGGATGGAATGCTCACCGCTGCGCCCGCTCACGTACGCCGACGCCGTGCCGAGCGCGCGGTGCCAGCGCGCCGCGCGCCGTACGGAGGCCGGCATGTCGAGGTAGGGCGCGATGAGGACGAGTGCGGGGAGCGGGCTGCCCTCGGCCGCGAGCTCGGCCGCCAGGATGCTGGCGATCGCGCCACCCATCGAGAGTCCCACCACGCTCACGCGGTCATAGCGAGTGCGCAGCGCCGCGAGCTCCGCGCGCGCCGAGCCAACCCACTCATCGGCGCAGGATGCCGCGAAGGCGCGCAGCGTGCGGCCGTGCCCCGGGAGCAGCGGTGCGCGGACGGCGTACCCACGCGCGTGGAGGTCGTCCGCGAGGTAGCGCAGCGTCTGCGGCGTGTCGCCGAAGCCGTGGAGGAGAAGCACCGCGCGGCCGCGCACCGCATCGTGCGCGCCACCGTCACTCGCCCCTCCGTCGCTCGCCCCTCCGTCGCTCGCCCCTCCGTCATACGCGCTGGTCTCCAGCTCGATCGGCTCGGCGCCCGGGATGATCCCGTCCGGCCCGATGCGCAGCCGCGCCGCGGTGGCGCGCTCGACGCGCCACGCGCCGTAGGTGCGCCACACGACGGCGGCGATGACGGCGGCGGAGAGCGCGGGGAGGATCATCGGCATCGGTCAGCGATGCGCGATCGCGGATGCCGGGTCGCGACAGTCAGTACTTCGGGATCGAGGGGTCCACATCGTCGCTCCATCGCGTGATGCCGCCGGCGAGGTTCGACACCCGCTCGACCCCCGCGCGCGCGAGGGTGTGTACGGCCGTCGTCCCGCGCGCGCCCGTCTTGCAGTAGACGACGATCGGACGGTCGCGCGGGAGCGTCGCCACAGCGCCCTCGAGCGCGCGGAGGGGCACGAGCCGCGCGCCGGCGATGTGCGCGATCTCCCACTCGTGTGGCTCGCGCACGTCGATCACTTCCACCCCACCGCGCCGCATCGCCTCCGCGAGCTCGGCCGGCGAGCACTCGGACACGCCGGACGCGCCGTGCCCCCCGTTCGCGCCATCCGTGGCGCTCGCGACCGACGCCTGCTTCACGCCGCAGAACTCCTCGTAGTCAATGAGCTCCCGGATCTCACGCGTGCCGCACGCGGGGCATTCCGGATCGCGGGCGAGCGTGAGCGTGCGGAACTGCATGCGCAGCGCATCCACGAGCAGCAGGCGGCCGGCGAGCGTGTCGCCCACGCCGAGGAGGAGCTTGATCGTTTCCGTGGCCTGGATCATCCCGATGAGCCCTGGCAGTACGCCGAGCACTCCCCCCTCGGCGCAGGACGGGACGAGACCGGGCTCGGGCGGGTCGCGGAAGAGGCAGCGGTAGCAGGGGCCGCCCACCGTCGCGAAGACGGAGGCCTGCCCTTCCCATCGGATGACGCTCCCGTACACGTTCGGCGTTCCGAGGAGGACGCAGGCGTCGTTCGTGAGGTAACGCGTGGGGAAGTTGTCCGTCCCATCGGCGACGACATCGTAGCCCCGCATGATGCGGAGCGCATTCGCCGAGGTGAGCCGCTCGGGATATGGCTCCACGTGCACGTGCGGGTTGATGTCGGCGATCGTGTCGCGCGCCGAGTCGAGCTTCGGCCGCCCGATGTCGGCCGTCCCGTGCAGCACCTGGCGCTGCAGGTTGGAGACATCCACCGTGTCGAAGTCCACGAGCCCCAGATGGCCGACACCCGCCGCCGCGAGGTAGAGGGCGAGCGGGGAGCCGAGCCCGCCCGCACCGACGAGGAGGACGCGCGCGCCCTTGAGGCGGCGCTGTCCCTCGACGCCGACGTCGGGGAGCATGAGATGCCGGGAGTAGCGGAGGGTCTCGCTCGGCGTGAGGGCAGGGAGCGCGTCGGAGGTCACGCCGGGGAATCTAGCCAGCGGGACGCGGGTAGCGGGACGCGCTGCTACGAGTCGCGGCGGAATGGTGATGGCAATTCACCGCTCCGCCGCGATCGTGCTGTTCGGGGGGGCCCCCCAAGGTATAGCGCCCTGCTGTTCGCTGTTCGCTGTTCGCTGTTCGCTCCCCGCGTCCCTAGTGCAGCTCCCTCCCCCGTCCCGATCCTGACCGCTCGTCGTGGAGGTCGAGCGCGGTGCCGGCGCGGTCGGGGATGTGGAGCTTCGCGGTGAGCCGCTCGATGTCCGTGATCACGAGGCCATTCCCGTCGCGCTGGACCAATCCGTCCGCCGTGAGGCGGCCGAGGACGAGCGAGATGGATTCGCGCGTCGCACCGACCAATTCACCGAGCAGCCGCCGCGGGATGGTCGGCGCGGCGACGCGTGCATCGTCCCCGTGATGGAGGACCTTGCCGTCGTAGGAGATCGGGTCGCGTGTCGAGGCGAGCCGCACGAGCGCCGCGATGAGCCGCTGCTCCACCGTCAGCGTCGCGTGCTCGCCGAACTTCTCGAGCAGCGCTGTCCGCTCCGCCATCAGCTGGCGGATGAGCGCGAGCGCGTGCGATGGCTGCTCGCGCAGGAGCGCGCTGAACCGCGTGGTGGAGAGGTGCAGCGTCTCGCTCTCCTCTTCCGCGCGCGCGCTGCTCGCGTAGTGCGCGCCGGTCTGCAGGCCCTCGCCGCCGAAGGTCTCCCCCGACGTCGCCACCCACGGGACGAAGCTGCGGCCGGCACCGAGTTGATTGCGGAGCACGATCTGTCCGCGCAGCACGACGAATACGCCGTCGGCCACCGCGTCGCGCTCATAGATGGTGAAGCCGGACGGCCACGTGGTGCGCGCACCGTACGCGGCGACGGCCTCCCGGTGATCACGCGGGAGGCGAATGATCGGTTTCAATTGCACAGCAAGCACGTCCCCACCCTGGATGCGTGAATGAATCGTTGACCCCAGGTCCAGGTGCCCCCGGGCTTCGTCGCGGGCGGGAGCGCGGCATCGATCCTGTATCGCAATGTACGGGCCGCTCTGGACACCCTTCTTCGCGCCACTACCTTCCTCGCGCCACTACCTTTCGTGACCTTTTTGCCCGTTCACCGGACACGAGCGACGTCCAGGCAGCACGATGGTGGAGAGCGACTCACCGTATAACGCCGAGCACCTCCCGACGGTTGCCATCATCGGCACCGATGCGTTCCTCGCCGCGCTCCCAGGCACGCCCGCACAGCTCACGCGCGCCTGCGTCGCCGCCGGCTTCGGTGCCGCCGTTCCAGCGTGCTGGGGCGACGAGCTCCTGGCGGCCGAGACGCTTCGCGAGGTCGCGCGCCGGGGCGACGAGCCCTCGGTCCTCTGCGCCTGCCCGCGCGTCGCCTCGCGACTCCGCAGCGCGAGTGGCGACGCGGAGTCGGCGATCGCGCGCGCGTGCATCCCGCTCGTCGCACCACCGGTCGCTACCGCGCGCTACGTACGCGGGTTGTACGGGCGCGGGGGCGTGCGCATCACGTACGCGGGTGAGTGTCCGGGCGCCGCCGACCCATCCATCGACGCGCGCCTCTCGCCCGCCGCGCTCCTCCGTCTGCTCGACGAGCGTGGTGTCACGCCGGGACGTCACGCGGCCGACGCGCAGCCCGCGCCGGGCCACCGGCGCTTTCGCTCGCTGCCCGGCGGCGCCCCCGCCGCGGCAGCACTCTGGGAGGCCGGCGGGCGGCAGCTCGTCGAGCTGGACGGCGTGGAGCCGGTCGCCGAGCTCACGCGCCGGCTCCGCGCGAGCGAGCGCGCGCTGTTCGACCTCGCACCAGGCGCCGGCTGCGTGTGCAGCGGCGCCGTCGCACACGCCGCCCCCCACTCGGCGCGCGCCGCGGTGGCGGCGATGGAGCCGCCACGCGCCCGGGGCGAGGTGCTCGATCCGAGCGTGCAGGTGAACGTCGAGATCGCCCCGCGGCCGGAACGCCGCGATCACGGCGATCGTGGTGACCTCGGCCACGACGAGCTACACGAAGGCGCGCGTGGTGGGCGGGGGACGGGAAAGGAGAGGGGAAGCGGAAGCGGGACGCCGGGGGCAGGGGACGCCGGTGGGACGAGCCCGTCGGGAGCGCCCACCCGCCGGCGCTCCCGCACGTCCGGCATCATGCGTGCGATCGGCGGGCATCTTCCGGTACGGAAGGCGGGGGAGGGACGATCGCTCCCCCGCGCCTACATCGCGCGGCGCACCAGGCTGCCGAGCGGGAGCCTGTTCGCGGTCGCCGACCCGGCGACGACGGGTGGTGAGCGCGAGGTGCGCCCGCCGGTCGCGGCGCTGGCTGATGCCCCATCGTCCGAGCGGCGCTCCCCGTTCTCCATCACCGTACCGCTCCCGGTGAAGGAGCCCTATCGCGTGCCGCCCCCGCCGTCCCCGGGCGTCCGGCGCTCGCGTGTCGCCATGACGCTCGGCGTCCTGCTGATCGTCATGGCGGTCCTCGTGTACCTGGCCGTGCGATAGGCAGCCGCAGGAGAGACGGGTATGAAAACGGGTATGGAACCCGTTTCCTCCGCTACTGCCCGCGTCCTGCGCTCACCGCGACGCGGAACGCGTTCAGGACGCTCGCCAGCGGCGGTGGCATCGTGCCGTCGTCCGCGCGCACGGACTTCGTGGCACCGTTCGCCTCGACCGTCACCGTATAGGTTATCATGTCGGCCCCGCCGCGCGTGATGCCGTAGTCCTCGCGCAGGCTGAAAAATCCCTCGGCCGCCACACGCTCGAACACGCGCCGCGCAGCGTCGGCGGTCAGCGGGCCCGAGGCGGAATCAATGAGCGCGCAGGGATTCTGCGAGGAGCAGATCCGCCGCGTAACGGTGACGAAGCGCGGCTCCTGCCCATAGACCGCGCCGATCGTGTGCAGCCCGCCGAGCCCACCATCCTGCTCGACGGTGATGCGTGCGCCCGCCAGCTCGACGGACGAGTTGACGCGCTCGTCAGGTACGGTGGTGCCTACGGTGGGCGACTTGTTGCAGGCGACGAGGAGGCCGCACGCGGCGGCGAGCGCGAGCCCGGCAAGGTGGCGGCGGGCGGGAAGGGGCGTTGGACTCAACAGGTACACAATGGGCTCCGCAGTTCGGTCGTGCGTGGCGTCGGGGTGGTCGGGGTGGTCGGGACGTCGTATCGTGTATCTGACCCCGCGATCCGGCCAGCCGTCACCGCCGTCGCATCCCAGGTCATACCACACGTTGTACCACACGTTGCACGGCGCGCCTTACCCTGGCTCCCCTCGCGTGCGGCGGTCGGTGGACCCGCTCCGCCGGTCGTGGACGCCGGAGTCGCGCCGCTCGAGCCCCTTCCCGCGTAACCCATCCAACTCCAGCCGGTAGTAGCCGCGCAGCGTGTAGCCGATGGCGTCGTCCACCAGCACATCCAGCCGCTGCATCGCCGTGCCGATCGCGCGCTCCGGGACGCCGCGGCGCGCGAGCACGTTCCCGCACGCGCGCTTGAGGTGCGACCATTCCTCGGCCACCGCGAGGAGCGGGAGCGCGTCCTCGCGCCGCAGGAAGCCGTGCCCGTCGGTGATGTGGCCCTTGAGCTCCTCATCCATGTGCGGCGCGCCCGACTCGGCCAAGCGGATGAGACGTGGGAGGATCTCGGGGAACGAATCAATGAGGCGCTCAGCCGGGATGCGTGTCCATGGCTCGAGCCGCACCAGGTCCCGCCACTCGGAGAGGATGTGGTCCACGTCGCCGAGCAGCACTTCGTATGGGGTGGGAGCCGCGAGCCGCGTGTCGGACGGGTCGAGCAAGTCAGGCGGTAGGCGTTCGCCGTCGGGCTGCGCCATCGGGGAGCCTCTTCGTGCGTCATCGCGTACGGACCGGCCGGCGACGCCTGTGTCCTGGGGGAGCTGAACGGGGGTCTAGTGTAACGGTCGGCCGCACCCGGTACAAGCGGGACTCGGCACTCGGCACTCGGCTGTAGGTTCACATTCGGCGTGGCCGAGGCGCCCTCCCCCCCCAGTGCCGAGTGCCGAGTGCCGAGTGCCGATGCTATGTGTCGAAATCCTCGAGCGCCTGGCGGAGCGCCGAGCGCAGGCGCGCCTCGCGATCCGGCCCCTCGTCGAGGCGTGCCGCCACACGCGAGAACTGCCGGAGCATCTCTTCGTGGAGAAAGAGTGCCGGCTCGTGCACGCCCAGGTCGGAGAGTGCGCGCTCGGCTACCTCGCGGAGGATGGCGCGGGATTCCGGGTCGAGCGCCGCGAGCGCCGCGGGATCGGCCGGGGGCGGCGCCGCCTTCGCCAGCCGGCGCTGCCGCGCCGCGTGCACCGGCTTGAACGGCGCGAGCTCCACCACGAATGAGCCCGGCGTGTGTGGCCGCACGCCATTCACCACGCCGCCGCGCTGCAACTTCGAGAGGAGCGTGAGTACTGCGGCGCGCACGGGGGAGACGCCACCCTCGCTCGCGTTCCCGCGTCCCGTGATGATGAGCAGCTCTCCCGCCCGCTCGGCCTGCAGCCGCCGGACCCACGACTCGGCGCGCGTGACCGCCTCGCGCGCCGTGGGGAGCGAGGCGCGTAGGTTGAGGGTGCGTGCCGGGCCGAAGCGCGCCTCGTCGAGCGCCCGCTCGACATCGGCGCGGCCGCCACGCGACGTCACCGCGTGCCCGGGCCCACTCCGTCCGGCGCGAGGGCCTGCCAGAGGATGCGCCCATCGAGCCGCTCGGTGGGCTCGGTCGCCGTCGTCCAGGCGAGCGTCGGCGCCATGTCCACCACGCGCACGAAGTCCGCGTAGCGGCCGGCCTTGAACGGGCGGCCGTAGAAGATGACGGGGACGTGCGCGTCGTAGTCGTGCGGGGACCCGTGCTCCGCGAAGCTCACGATGTTCGGCGCGTAGTCCCACGCGGCGTAAGGTTGCAGCGTGACGGTGAGCTCGGCGCCCAGATCCGGAGGGAGCGAGTGGTACCAGCGCCGGGCGATCGCGTCGCGTACCGTGTCCTGCCCTGCGAGGGAGCGCACCGCATCCACGCGCAGCACGCCGGGCGTGGCGCGCGCGTGCGCGGCGAAGGCGGTGATGACCGAATCGGCGGGGACCTTCGCCCGCGCGAAGGCCGGGCGGTTCACGAAGAGCACGAAGTCGTCGAAGGAGAACGCGGAGCTGTCCACACCGCGCTCGGCGAGCGTGCGGCGGAAGGTGCCGAGGAGCGCGGGCACCTGCACCCGCACGGCGCGCCCCTCGCCCCGCGCGGCGCGCACATCGGGATAGGGGGAGACGCCGTGGTCCGCGGTCAGCGCGACGACCACGCGCGCCGGGTTGCGCACCGCGAAGAGCGAATCGAAGAAGGTGCCGAGCATCCGGTCGAGGCGCAGGACCTGGTCGTGCAGCTCCTTCGAGTCGGGGCCGTAGCGGTGACCGATGGCGTCAGTGGTCGAGAGCGAGATGGCGAGGACATCCGTCTGCGGGCCGGCGCCGAGCTGCATCTCCCGTAGCCCCTGCATCGCGAGGGCGAGCGTCACCTCGTCCATCCAGGGGAACTCCCCGAAGAACGCAGCGGCCGAGTCGGGGCGCGTGGGCATCGTGTGGGGGAACACCCCGCCGCGGCCCGCGTCCTCCGCCGCGACGGCGTCCGCCTCGGCGTACGCGCTGTCGGGGAGGAGCGGGGTCCAGGCGCGCCCCGCGTAGCTTTGCGGGAGCTTGCGGTCGTTGAAGCGTCGTACCCAGCTCGGGAGCGTGTCGTGGTACCAGACGCTCGTCGTGAACGTGCCGTTCGAGGCGTACCAGTAGACTTCCTCTGGCGAGCGTCCGATCGGGAGGATGGCGCCGCGGTCCTTGCGGCTCACGGAGAGCGCGCGGGAGCGCGGGTCTTTCGCTCGCAGCCAGTCGGTGAGCGTGCTCCCTCGGAAGCGGAAGGGCGAGGCACCCGGTCCGAATGCCTCGAGCAGCGTACCCTGCGGATCGTTGACGCCGGCCGTGTTGCGCACGATGCCGGTGGAGCGCGGGAAGCGGCCGGACATGGTGCTCGCGTGGCCGGGCGCGGTCTCCGTGGTCGCGTGGTCCTGGAAGGCGTTCGTGAACACGGCGCCGCCGCGGGTGAGGCGGGCGAGTCCGCCAGTGAGCTGCGCGCCGAACCGCTCGAGGTAATCGGGGCGGAGCTGGTCCACCGTGATGAAGACGACGAGCGATGGGACGTCGGCGGGAGCGGGCGGCAGGCGCGGCGCCGCTCCGCCTGCGGGCGGCTGGGCGGTGACTGCGCCGGCGAGCACGCTCGCGAGCGCGCCGGTGGTAACGAGCGTGCGAATGCGTGTATGAACGAGCGTCAGCATGGAGGCGTTTGAGGGAGGTCGTCGCAATCTATCCATACGATACCCCCCTTACGACCTCGCGCCGCTACGGCCGCACGCTCGTGGAGTCGGCGCGAACCGAGTCGGAGGGCGTGGCGGGGGCGCGCACCGGTAGCATCCCCGTGGCGGCGACATCATCCCCACCCGAGGGCGACGTCTGGTCCCCCCGCCGGTTCGGGCCGTACGAGTAGACGCGTAGCGGGCGGAGGCTGTCCACCGGGCGGTCCACGAGCAGCCAGTACGACGTTCCCCACGGGTCCACCACGTACCGCCGCCGCTCGGCGGGATCCTTCCCCGCGACGCCCGGGCACGCCAGGCGATAGAAGGTGCGCAGGCTGTCGATCTCGATGTAGCCGGACTCCCACGCCGCCCACACGCGGCGGTCCACCACGCCCCGCCGCCGCCGCAGCCGCGCGGTCGGCGCGCCCGGCCTCGTGAGGTCGGCGACGAGTGCCGCCGCCTCGGCCCGCGCGCACACGAGGCGGGAGGCGTCCCCACCCCGGCTCCGTGCGCTGATCGTCGTCAGCGCGGCGGAGACGGCGAGCCCCGCGGCGACGGTAACCCAGAATTGCGCCGCCGGGAGCGCCGCGGCGTAGAGGAAGAGCGCGCCGGCGAGCATCTCGACCCACTCCCCGGTGAAGGACGCCGGGTACCAGAGCAGGATCCCGATGCAGGCCAGAAACCACGGGGCGAGCTGCCATGAGGGTGCGGTCGCGCCGATCGTGTCGAGCACGCGCCGGGTGGGCCGCCACATTGCCGCGAGCGGGAGGAGGACCGAGTAGCCGGCCATGATCAGCATGAGGCCGCGTCGCGGGTTCCCGATCGTCCCGTGCAGGTTGTGGAGGTTGAACTCCTGCTGGACGTTCCGCTCGAGGAAGTACGCGGGCGGCGTGAAGCCGAGGAGCCGTTGGCCCCAGGAGAACTCCTCACCGGCGACGACGAGGCAGAAGAGCGCCACGAGCAGGTCGAACACCCGCCGCTCCCGGATGGCGCGCGGGAGCCGGACGGCGCCGGCGGCCGCGAAGAGCGCGGCACTCATCCATTCGACGACACGGTCTTCCTGCATGAGCGCGGTGAAGCGCTCGCGGTCGCGGAAGGCGAGGAGCAGCATCGCGGCGATCCACGCGGCGGCGGCTACGTGGAAGGCGGCGTGACTGAGGATCGCGTCGCGCCTGCGTGGCGTGGGGGCTGGCGGGCCAGAGACGGGACCGGACACGGGAGGGACAGTTAAGAGGAAGAGCCGCCGACGGGGCTGCGGCGAGCGCTCCGGACCGCTCCGGACCGCTCCGAGGGCGACGCCACTGGCGGCCCGGTGCCGATGGCTCCCGATTGTGAACAGCCCTGAAAACGCCGGCAGGCGGCAGAGAGGAGTAGCTCGCTCCCTGCCGCCTGCCGCCTGCCGCCTGCCGCACTACGCGCTACACACTCCGCCAGGCCGTGTGAGCGCGGTATGAGCGCGGTATGGAGCTAGGACTAGGGCTTCTTGCCGTCCTTGGAGTCCTTGGAGTCGCTCGAATCCTTGGAGTCCTTGCTGTCGGCGCAGTCGCTCGAATCCTTGGAGTCCTTCGAGTCCTTGCTGTCGGCGCTGTCCTTGGAGTCCTTGCTGCTCTTGCTATCCTTGGAGTCGCTCGAATCCTTCGAATCCTTGCTGTCGCACGCGGCCGGCGGGTTGTTGAAGCGGACGAGGAACGCGTCGCCCCTAGTCGCGCCGTTGATCGTCGCCCTGCTCGTGCCGGTCAGGGTGGTGACGAGAACGGCGGTCGGCGCCGCCCTGGTGCGCCGGAAGATCTGGATCGAGTTGGGCTGCTGGCCCTGCTCGGTGATGGTGAAGTTGGCTGGAAAGGTGGCATCGAAGTCGGCGACGATCCGACACTCGCCAGACGCGAGGTTGAAGGTCCCCGTGGTGTTGCCCTTCGGAGCTGGCTGGGACTCGTTCACCACGATCGTGCCGGCTGACCCTGTCTTACACAGCTCGAGCGTCTCGAACGGGACGTTGTTCGGGTTCCCATCAGCTGTCGTGCCCGGAGGCGTACGAACCACCAACTGCGGAACCCCGCCCGACCCTGTCGGACCCCCGTCGCTGCACGCGATGAAGCTCGCGGTGCCAAGTGCGGCAACCGTACCCATCAAGAGTCTGGACTTCGATACTGAGAACATATGCTTCCCTCCCCGGACAAAGATTTGACTACGCTACTCACCCCATGACGCCAGTGATGCCGATGCGGCCTGACCGTTGGCAGCCGGCAGACGTTAAGGACAGCCAATGTACAACGTGACCGCGATCACGGAAAGAGGGGAAATTTCCGGGTGTTCTATCCCTGTGCCCTCCACCCGGCACGAGCCCTGCCCCGGACACTTCCATTCCAACCACAGCCCTCATTCCTACCAAGGAGCAACCATGGCAGACCGAAAGGACGATACGGGCAACCGCGATCAGAAGGCGGGCGACTCGGGCGACGAGACGGAGGAGCTGGAGCGGAAGCTCAGCCGCGCCCGGGAGGATCTTCCCGGCGACATGGAGGAGAATCGCAACCTGACCGGCTCGACCACCTGGGAGACGCTCTCGACCGAGGCGGAGGAGAAGGAGGCGCAGTCGCGGACGGGCGGCTCGAAGGGCTCTTCGGGCGGTGCGTCGGGCGGCTCGACGGGTGGGAGCGACCAGACGCCGAAGGGCAGGGAGCGCGGCGGCCAGTCCTGATCTCTGATCGGCACTCGGCACTCGGCGCTGCCGGGAGAGCCGGCCTTCGGCTCGCGGAGCGACACCGCGAAGCCGAAGGCCGAGTGCCTACCTCAATTACCGGTCGCGCGTCCAGATCGCGATCAGTCCGCAGAATGCGTCCGGCCCCGACTGCGAGAACTCCCGGGGGATCGTCGCCGGGCCGGCATACACCTCGATCCCGGCGATCTCCTCCGGCGCCATCTGATTGACCGTGCTTCCCGCGGGGAGCCTCATCCCGTTCACCGCGACGGACATCACGCAGGGGACCGGTTGGAAGGTGCGCCGGTCCAGCTTCAATGATCGCCGCGAGATGGCCAGCCGGACACCCGAGCTGTCCGCCAACCGGAGCGACTTGATCTGCCGCAGGAGATCTCCCACCTCCACCGGCACCCGCCGCACGATCTCCTCGCGCGTGATGTAGGTGCCGCCGCCCGTCCGGCGGCGTGCCTCGAAGGCCGCGAGGCGCGCCGAGATGGGGGCGCTATCCGCCATCACCGCGACAGTGCCGAGTCGCTGGCTCGTTGGGGACATCGCGAAGGAGACGAGCGTGGTGTCACCGGCGCGCAGGTCGGCGACGAAGGAGCCCTCGGTGTACCCAACCCGGCGCACGAGCACGATGGTGGATCCAGCCGGGAGCTCTGCGAGGCGGAAGGCGCCGTCGGCCGCCGTCCTCGCCTTCGTGGCGTGGCCGAGCACCGTGATCTCGACATCGGCGAGCGGGGCGCCGGCCGGGTCGAGGATCATGCCGGAGAGCGCGGCGGTCCGAGCCGGTGGGCGCGGCGCGGAGCTTCGTACGGCGGCACTTTGTGCCGCGGCGCGTTCCGGTGTGGCGCCCGATGCGGCGAGCACGCCGAGGACGAGCGCAGCGAGCGTGGTGAGCGGCCGGAGGGTACGAGAGACCGGCGTACCCACCAGTGCGTTCACCCGCACGCGTCGGTCACGGTCAGTAGACCGCGAGCGAGTAGGAGCGCAGCTTCTTCTCGAGCCTGAAGGCAACCTGCTGGCCGGGGCGGACATAGATGGCGTCGGTCCGCTGGCGGGTGCTGGCGCCGATCGGGTCGGCATAGAACATCAGCTCGCGGTCAATGAGCGCGGCCTTCAGCTCGAACGAGGTCGTTGTCATGGACGTCACCGTCCCGAGGCGGCGGAACTGGCCGGCGCGGATGACGTAGACGCGGACGTCGAAGATGCTCTCATTGTTCACCTCGAGCTCGGCGCTCAGCGCCAGGGGCGTGGCCGCGGCCTCGGTGGCTGCCGTCCCGTCCGCGGCCGTCGCGGGAGCCGCGGGACCCGTCTCGGGCGCCGGTGCTCCATCCGCGCGCGGCTGTCGCGCGCAAGCCAGGGTGAGCGAGAGGACCGTGGCGCGCAGGATCGCTCGAGACGCAGACATGTGACCTCCTGGGTGCACCGGCCGGCGCGGTGCCGGCGGGCGCGGGATCGGCCCGTGGAGTCCTGGTGGGTGCGGACTCACGGTGGCCGTCGGACGGGGCCCAATCAGAACGCGGCATTTCGGGTGCCAGACGATCCGCTCGACCGGTCCCCTGCTCCGGGCCGTCCCCAGACCCGGACGGGGGGACTGGACAAGATTCACGTCTCCCTTACATAGTAATATCCAGTCTGGACATTATCATTACATCTGTCCAGACCCCTGGGGATCTTTTGGGCAGGGTGGCTGGTCGGTGGCGCGCATGCACCGAACACCCCCGACAGTCCGGACACTCGGGAGCGCCACGCTGGCAACGTGGCGCCTACCGTCGACTCGTCTCATGTCGCCTCGTCTGACTGTTGATGTCACCTCGCCGGTACCCTGCCCGATCCGGTCCCCATTACCCGACACCGCCGTACCTCGGAGGTAACGTGCGCAAAGTCATGTTCTGTATCCCGGCCTTGCTGCTGGCGCTCTTCTCGGCGCCAGCGGCACAGGCCCAGACTCGGCAGATCGTCGGTCGAGTCATGAATCCTGCGACCCAGGAAGGCATTCCGGGCGCGATCATCACGACGGTTGGTGGAACCGCGGCCGCGCAGGCGGATGATGAAGGGCGCTTCCGCATCACGGTCCCCAGCACCGCCGTCACCCTGCTCGTCCGCGCGATCGGCTACAAGCGGGCGCAGCTCGCCGTCGCGGCGACGGAGGAGACGGCGGCCGTCTCGATGGAGCGCGACCCGCTCCGCCTCGACGAAGTCGTCGTCACCGGGCAGGCGACCACCCAGGAGCGGCGCAACGTTTCGACCGCGGTATCCACCGTGAGCGCCGAGGAGGTCACCCGTGCCCCTGCTGCCTCCCTGGACAACGCGCTCCAGGGGAAGATCGTGGGCGCGAACATCAACATGAACTCCGGCGCTCCGGGTGGCGGCGGCCAGATCCAGATCCGCGGCGTCACCTCCATCCTCGGCAATGGCGAGCCACTGTATGTGGTGGACGGCGTCATCATCAGTAACGCCGCTTTCTCCGCGGGCGCCAACGGCATCACGCGCGCGTCGGGGGCCGCCGCGACGAGCAGCCAGGACAACCCGGTCAACCGTCTGTCGGACATCAACCCGAGCGAGATCGAGAACATCCAGATCCTGAAGAGCGCCGCGGCGAGCGCGATCTACGGCTCGAAGGCGACGAACGGGGTCGTGCTCATCACCACGAAGCGTGGTCGCGCCGGCGCCCCCCGCTTCAGCGTGACGCAACGCGTCGGCACCTACGACGCCCTGCGCCTCGTGGGCTCGCGCCGCTACAACGCCACCACGCTCGCGAGCACCCTGGGCAGCGACTCGCTCACCGTTGGCGGACAGCGGCAGGCGGTGACGCAGGTCTGCACCCCGAACTGCCCCTTCTACGACTACCAGGAAGCGCTCTACGGGCAGCGCGACCCGTCGTACGAGACGGTCGCGTCCGTGAGCGGCGGAACCGAGAACACGCGTTACTTCGTCTCCGCCACGCAGAAGTATGACAATGGCACGCAGATCAACTCGAACGACAAGCGGCAATCGCTGCGCCTGAACCTCGACCAGAACTTCGGCGCGAAGTGGACGGCCAACATCTCGACGCAGCTCGCCCGCTCCAGCGCGAACCGCGGGCTGTCGAACAACGACAACACGAACACCAGCCCGCTCTACAACTTCGCGTACACGCCGGCGGTGCTGGACCTCGCCCGGCGCGACCAGGCGGGAAACTTCATCGAGAACCCGTTCGCCGGTGGTGGCGGCCAGAACGGCTCCAACCCCTTCGAGACGCTCTCCTACATCCGGAACAACGAGAACGTCTGGCGCCAGGTGGCGAGCGGCACGATCAAGTTCACGCCCGTCGCGAGCGAGCGGCACTCGCTCTCCTTCAGCGCGATCGGCGGCTATGACCGGTTCGACAGCGAGGGGCAGACCTACTCCCCGAATTTCCTCCAGTTCGAGCCCGCCGACGGCTTTCTTGGCACCGCCGGCCAGACCGAGGGGCTGAGCACGCAGGTGAACGGTGGGCTGAATGCGGTCTACACCTACACGCCGGGGGCCGAGGGGCTGCTGAGCCTCTTCAACACCTTCACCACCTCGGCCGGTGTCCAACGCGAGGAGCGCGCGGTCAACCGCTTCACCATCCTGGCGCGCGGCCTCGTCCCGACGATCGGCCTGATTGATCAGGGGACCCCAACGCTCGCGCATACCCGCACCGCGGTGCGCGATCAGGCGTTCTTCCTGAACGAGGACATCCTCGCGTTCAACGAGCGGCTCTCGATCTCCGGGCGCATTCGTGGCGAGCGGAGCTCGGTCAATGGCGACCGCGAGAAGTTCTTCTACTGGCCCGCCGCGTCGGGCTCGTACCGGTTTGTCACCCCCTTCGCCTATGCCGACGAGATCAAGCTTCGTGCGGCGTACGGCGTGTCGGGGAACCAGCCGCGCTACGGTGACCGCGACGTGACCATCGCCGGCCTCGGCATCATTGACGGGCGCACCGCGCTCGGCGTCCCGGGCACGATCGGGAACCCGGACATCGAGCCGGAGAAGATGCGCGAGCTGGAGTACGGGTTGGATGCCACCTTCGCCAGCCAGCGCATCGGGGTCGAGTTCTCCTACTTCGACCGCACGATCACCGATCTGCTGCTCACCTCGCCGACCGCCCCCAGCTCGGGCTTCGGCAACCGCGTGATCAATGGCGGGCGGCTGAAGACGAACGGCATCGAGGCGGCGCTCACCCTCACCCCGGTGCGGACGACCGCCTTCAATTGGACCTCGCGGGCGCAGTACTACACGTTCGACTCCGATGTCGAGCGGCTGGACGTGCCGCCCTTCGTCGTCGCCAGCTCGGGCTTCGGCGCGCAGTACGGCCGCGGCCGCATCGTCCAGGGGACGAAGGCCACGCAGATCTGGGGGAACAAGCAGTTCACGCGGAAGACCGCAGCGGGCGCGGACACGATCGTCGTGGTGGACACGATCATCGGGGACGCGAACCCCAAGTTCACCATGCAGTTCGGCAACGACTTCAGCTACAAGGCGCTATCGCTGAACGTCCTCCTGGATTGGCGGAAGGGTGGGCTCGTCTCCAACATGACGCAGAGCCTGTTCGACGAGGGCGCCAACTCGCGCGACTACGACGGCGCGTCGCCGGACACGGCGATCGGCGCGACGCTCGGCGAGTACCGCTTCAACTCCTGGAACTCCGGGCGGAACGCCGGTGTGTACATCCAGGACGGCTCGTTCGTGAAGCTGCGCGAGATCACGCTCTCCGTGCAGCTGCCGCAGCGCTGGCTCGGCCGGCTTCCGGTGAGCGCGCGCGATCTGCGCCTGAGCCTCAGCGGCCGCAACCTGGCTATCTGGTCGGATTACTGGAGCTCGGACCCCGAGGTCAACAACTTCGGGAACCAGAACGTGGTCCGCTTCGTGGACCTCGCTCCGTACCCGCCGAACCGCAGCTTCTTCTTCAGCGTCGACGTCGGCTTCTAAGCCGCTTCCCTCACTAAGCAGGCACCGGACTCGATCCGGGTCCGGTGCCCATAGGAGCACATTGAATGCGTAAAATGTTCAGAGCAGGCCTCACGGCCGGCTTCCTGTTGGCGCCGCTGGCGGCGTGCAATAGCGACCGGTTGACGGTGCCCAACTACCAGAATCCGACCCCCGGCTCCATCCAGGGGGACGTGGCTGCGGCGGTGCCCTTGCTCGCGACCGGCATCCTCCGGAACGTCCGCGACAACCATGCGGGCTGGGTGAGCGGCGTCGGCATCCTCGGGCGCGAGAGCTACAACTACACGCCCACCGAGGGGCGCAACACCACCGGCTACCTCGTCGACCCCGACGTCCAGACGAGCTTCGGCGGCGGGGCGCTCTGGTCGGGCTTCTACACCACGCGCCGCAACATCTTCAACCTCCTCAACCTTGCTGAGGGGGCGGCCGACGAGTCGTTCTCGGCGGCGAACAAGAGCGCGGTGCGCGGCTTCGCCCATACCATCGACGCGCTCCAGCTCCACTATGTCATCGCCGCCCGGCATGACATCGGCGCGCCGGTGGACATCTACGAGGACGCCACCAAGCTCGCACCGTTTGTCTCCCGTGACTCGGTCTACAACTACATCATCGGGGAGCTCAACCAGGCCGCCACGGAGCTGGGGACCGCGGGCGGGACGTTCCCGTTCGCCCTCCACACGGGCTTCGCGGGCTTCACCACGCCCGCGACCTTCCGCCAGTTCAACCGCGCCCTCGCTGCCCGCGTGAACGCCTACCGGGCCTCGCTCGGCGTCGCCGGATGCGGCGCGGCTCGTAGCGCCGCCTGCTACCAGCTCGTGCTGACGAACCTCACCGAGGCCGGGGCGTTCTTCAACCCGACGCCGACGACCGTGGCCGCGCTCAACACGGGCGTGAACAACGTCTACTCGTCGGCCGCGAGCGACGTCGCCAACGGGATCAGCAACCAGGCGTCAACGAACGTCGTCGCCCACTTCCGGACAGACTCCGGCGTCGCGCTCCAGGCGGGCGGCGCGCGGGACGCTCGCTATGGCCGCAAGGTCATCACGATCGCGAGCAGAGGCCTCGGCGCCACCAGCACCGTTCCGCACCGGGCGACGACGTTCGACTACTCGAACTACCTGGTCCGCGAATCGCCGATCCCGATCATCCGCAACGAGGAGCTCATTCTCCTCCGCGCGGAGGCGCGCTGGTTCACCGGGAACAAGCAGGGCGCGATCGACGACATCAACACCATCCGCACCGTCTCCGGCGGGCTCGCCCCGCAGCCGACGGCGACCACGATCACTCTGGTCGGCACCGCCACTACCGTCCGCCCGCCGTTGACCGTGGCGTCCACGGACGATCAGTTCCTCGACGAGCTGCTCTACAACCGTCGCGAGTCCCTCCTGTTCGAGGGGCACCGCTGGATCGACATGCGGCGCTTCGGCCGGCTCAGCCAGCTCACGCTCGACCTGCCGACGCACAAGGTGGTGCCGCAGCTCGTGGTGCCGCAGGCCGAGTGCCTGCAGCGCCAGGGGCAGACGTCGCCCGAGCTGCGCGGACCGGGCTGCCAGTAAGTTGCGGATAGCATCGTAGCACGAGTACAGCACGACAACAACGAGAACGGCCGGCAT
>JBBJNN010000160.1:0-8413 GCA_037720885.1 Gemmatimonadaceae bacterium
GGCTCCTCGCCGCGCTTGCGGCTCTCCACTTCTCGCGATCGGGCGCCGCGTCGGAACGGCCGGGTGCGCTCCCGGACGACGTCGCGGAGCGCTCCGCGCGCCCATCGCTCGCGCTGCCCGCGCTCACCCACTCGCCCCTCTTCGTCCATGGCGCGCGACATCTGCCGCCGGTGATCGTGCTCGTGCGGCGCGGAAACCTTGCCGATTCCACGGTCGTGACTCCGGCGCAGGACGGCGCGCCGGTCCGCGTGCAGCTCACGGCCTACTGCCTCCGCGGTCTCACGCGCTCCGGGCATCCGGTCGCGGACGGGGTGATCGCCGCCGACCCGCGGTTGTTCCCACTCGGTCGCGAGATCGACGTTCGCGTCGGGACGCGGCACATCGGCCGGTTCCACGTCCGGGACACCGGCAAGGCGATCAAGGGCGCCATACTCGACATCTGGAAGGAGAGCTGCGGCGAGGCTATTCTCTTCGGCCGGCGGCGCGGCTCGGCGACCCTCGTCGCGCAGAGCGCTCCCTGATGCCCCGGCGCCGGGGAGACGGGATGCGTCGCCTGGCCCCCCACTTGCCATAGTTCCGACCGACACCAACCGGGCTACCCAATGTCCTCATTCGGCACGTACCTGCTGGGCTTCATCGTCATCGTCATCGGACTGGCCATCGCCGCGTATCTGCTGAACGTGTCCCCCACCTGGATCGTCGTCGGCTCACTCGTGCTCATTGGCCTCGGCGTCGTCATGGCGACGACACGCACGAAGCCGCGGGATCCGCCGGGCGCCTGACCCGCCCGCTGCGCCCTTCGGCCGTCACTCGATCAGGGCCGCTACGTCAGTTACCTCGACGTGGCGGCCCGTTCATTTCTTCCCAGTTTGGCCCCCTCGCGGTGTCATATCGGCAACGCGATGCCACCGAATGGTATGCGTTTTGGCAGTTGACCGGCCGGTCAAACCGGTTTATCCTGCGCCCCTTAGCGGCTTCTGCGAGCGACCCCCTCGGCGCTCGCCAACCTCCCGGCGCTCAGATAAGGGGTGTGTATGGAGCACGTGACCGAGAGCAGGTCGAAGGGCTTCTTCCGTTCCTCTCCGTCCACCGCATTCGATCAGTACCTCCAGGACATCCAGAAACTTCCCCTCATCAGCGATCCGGCAGAAGAACGTCGCCTGGCGCGCCGAGCGCAGAAGGGGGACGAGAAAGCCGCCGAGCGCCTCGTCACGGCTAACCTCCGATTCGTCATTTCGTACGTCAAGAAGTATCAGGGTCACGGACTCGATCTGAGCGAGCTCGTGGCGATCGGCAACGAAGGCCTCCTGAAAGCGGTCAAGAAGTTCGACCCCGATCAGGGGGTCAAATTTATTTCGTACGCCGTGTGGTGGGTCCGCCAGGCGGTGCTCAAGGCGCTCGCCGAGCAGACGCGCTCCGTGCGCATTCCGCTCAACCAGAACTCCCAGCTCATCAAGCTGGCGCGTGCCGAGACCGTGCTGGCCCAGGTCCTCAAGCGCGATCCGACCGACAACGAGATCGGCCGGCTCATCGAAGAGACTCCGGAATCAGTCCGGGCCTCGCGTCAGATGTCGGCCACCGAGGTCTCCCTCGACGCTCCGATCGATCGGTCCGACCGCGAGGCCGCGACGCTCGGTGAGCGCTTTGTCGGCGTGGACGGCGGCGACATCGAGGAGCGGACGGACTACCATCTGATGCGGGAGTTCATCGACCGCGTCTTCCAGAAGTATCTCACGCCCCGCGAGCGCAAGATCCTCTACCTCTATTACGGGCTCGAGGAAGGATCCGAGGCGATGACGCTCGAGAAGATCGGCGCGCTCATGGGCGTCACCCGGGAGCGCATCCGGCAGATCCGCGAGCGCGCATTCGAGAAGCTCCGCGAGTCGCCGGACGGGTCGGCCCTGGCGGGATTCTGGACAACCGCCTAACGCCCGCGTCGGCCACCGGGCTCGGGTTGACGGAGGGACGGAGGGCACCTGCGCCTTCCGTCCCTCCGACACATCCGGCCCTCTGCTGCTCATGAGTGGCAGCGAGCCAAAGCGCGCTGGCATCCCGGCCTTCATCAACGCGAAGTCTGGAAGCGCCGACAAGGTTCGCGAAGCGCTCGAAGGCGCACCGGGCCTCGACGTCCGCTCCGTAGAGCCGGACGGGTTGGGCGAGGAACTACGCCAAGCAGTTTCCGGCGTCGCGGAGGCCGCCGCGGAGGCGGGAGCCGAGCTGGCGGTGATCCCGGGCGGCACGCTCAATCACTTCGCCAAGGCAGTCGGCATTCCGGAGGACGCGGCGGAGGCCGCGAGCCTGGCCACCTCGGGCGAGACGCGGACCGTGGACATGGGCTACGTGAACGACAAGCTCTTTCTCAACACGAGCTCCGTTGGCGCCTACGTGCTCTTCGTCCGAACGCGCGACCGGATGGAGGGCTACCACATTCCGTACGCTATCGCGAGTCTGCTCGCGTTCGTCCGTGTCCTCGCCGGGCTCCGCACCTTTCGGGTCGCCGTCGAGATCGAGGGCGAGCGCCGGGTCTACGACACCCCTCTCGTTTTCGTGGGAGTCGGCGAGCGCGAGATCGGCATCCCGACGCTCGGCGGACGGGTCGAGGGCGGCCGGCGCGGGCTCCACATCATCGTCATCAGCGGACGCCGGCGAGCAAGCCTCGTCCTCCTCGGCGTCGTCGCGGCGGCGCGCGGCGTCGAAGTCGTATCCCGTGCACCACGCTCCGGCCTCGACGCGTTCATCGCGGACCGGTGCACGATCGAGTCGCGCCGGCCGTCGGTCACCGTCGGTGTGGACGGCGAGCTCGTCACGGTCCGGACGCCCCTCGAGTACCGCGCGGCGCGCGACGCCCTGCGCGTCGTGGCGCCGCCGGAGGGAGCTGGAGGGGAGGGAGGCGCGGCCTGACGCGCGGCCCGCGCCGTGGATATGCCCGGCGTGCGCCCCTAGATTGTGCCTCGTGGACGCACGCTCCCTCCCGATTTTTCCGCTCCCCCTCGTGCTCTTCCCGGGGGTCGTACTCCCGCTCCACATCTTCGAGCCGCGCTACCGCCGGATGCTGGAGGATGCGCTCGCCGGTGACCGCCGCTTCGGCATCGTCTTCCTCCCCGAGCACACGGCGGAGCGCGAGCTGCCCGCGGGCCACGTGGGCACGATGGCCGAGATCCAGACCGCGGAGCGTCTCCCGGATGGGCGCTCGACCATCATCGTCCGCGGCGTGGAGCGGTTCGCGCTCCGGCGTTGGATGGCGTCGCCCTCGCCCTACCATGTCGCGGAGGTCGAGCCCTATGCCGACCTGGCGGCCGATGAGGCGCCGCTGCGAGGGGTGGCCGCGCGTGTGAAGGAACAGTTCGAGCGCGTGGCGCGGGCGGCGCGCTGCCTCTCCGATGATGAAGGACCGGCGCCGTCATTCCCCGACGACCCGGCGCTGCTGGCATTCAGGATCGCCGCCGTGATCGACCTCGATCTCCCGGCGAGGCAGCGGCTTCTCGTCTCACGCTCGCCGGGCGAGCGGCTGCGCGAGATCGAGGCGCTGCTCGTCCGCGCGGTGGAGCCACTGGAGCGCCGCGCCGAGGTGCACGAGCGCGCGAAGCGGAACGGGCACGGGCCGACGAACGCCGCATGACCGCGCCTCCGGGGCAACCGGCTTCGATGCACCGAGCGCCGGCACCTATCGACGCGAGCACGGTGGCGCTGGTCGCGCGGCTCCGCGCGATCGTCGGCGAGGGCGCCGTGCTCACCCGTGCCGGCGAGCTGCTCGCCTATACCTCCGATGGCCTCCCCACATATCGGAAGCGCCCCGCGCTCGCCGTCTTCCCGACTACGCGCGAACAGCTCATCGCGGTCGTGCGCGCGCTCCATGCGGCCGGCCGCCCGTTCGTGCCGCGGGGTGCCGGAACGGGGCTCTCCGGTGGCGCACTCGCAGAGGGAGACGCCGTCCTCCTCGGCCTCAATCGGCTCGACCGGATCCTGTCGGTTGACGCGGTGGACCGGTTCGCTATTGTGGAGCCCGGTGTCGTCAATACGCACCTCACGCGCGCGGCGAGCGCGCTCGGTCTCCACTACGCGCCCGACCCATCGAGCCAGACGGCGTGCACCATCGGCGGGAATGTGGCCGAGAACGCGGGCGGCCCGCACTGCCTCAAGTACGGCGTGACGCTCAATCACGTAGTCGCGCTGACGGTGATCCTGCCCGATGGCGAGGTCGTCACGATGGGCGATGTGGATGGCGAGTCCGAGGGCTACGACCTCCTCGGCGCGTTCGTCGGCTCAGAAGGATGCTTCGGCGTGGCGGCCGACATCACGGTTCGGCTGACGCGAGATCCCGAGGCCATCCGGACCCTTCTCGCCGATTTCACCAGCGTCGAGGCCGCGGCGCGCGCCGTCTCGGCGATCATCGCGACGGGGATCGTCCCGGCCGCGCTCGAGATGATGGACGGGGCGACCATTCGCGCGGTGGAAGCGTCCATCTATGCCGCCGGCTATCCGGTCGATGCGGCGGCGGTGCTCCTCGTGGAGGTGGACGGTCTCGCCGCCGGACTCGACGCCGATGTGCGCACGATCGAGGGGCTGTGCACCGCGGCGGGCGCCCGCTCCGTTCGCATCGCGAGCACGGAGGCGGAGCGCACGCGCCTCTGGCAGGGGCGAAAGAAGGCGTTCGGGGCGATGGGGCGCATCGCCCCCGATCTCATCGTACAGGACGCCGTGGTGCCACGGACCAAGCTTCCGGAGGTACTCGAGCGCATCCACGAGATCGCGGAGCGATGGCGCATCCAGGTCTGCAACGTGTTCCACGCCGGCGACGGCAACCTCCACCCCAACATCGCGTACGACTCGCGTGACCCGGCCGTGGTGGAGCGCGCGCACCACGCGATGACGGAGATCATGCGCGCGTGCGTGGATGCGGGTGGCACGATCACGGGGGAGCACGGGATCGGACTCGACAAGCTGCCGTACATGCCGCTCATCTTCACGCCGGACTCGCTCGACGCCATGTGCAAGCTGCGCGGGGTGTTCGACCCGGATCGACGGGCGAACCCGCAGAAGGTCGTTCCCATCCATTCATGCCGCGAATGGTACGCGGTGCCGGCCGCGCGCCGCGGCCCCGCGGTGGCGAGCGAGGCGAGGTGAGCGCCGGGACATTCGCGGCCTCCTCGGGAGGCGATGGCGCGGTCCGCTACGCGCGCCAGGTCGGCGACGTGCTCGAGACGGTGCGTGCCGCCGCGGAGGATGGCACGCGCCTTCGCGTGGCGGGCCGCGGCACCTGGCTCGACGCGGGGTGGCCGGTGCAGAGCCAGCGCACGTTGGCCCTCGCCGGTTTGACCGGCGTGGTGGACTACGTGCCGGGCGACTTCACGCTCACCGCACGCGCCGGGACCACGCTGCGCGAGATCGCGGCACTCGCCGCGCGCGAGGGCCAGTGGCTCGCGCTCGATCCGTTCGGCTCGCCCGACGGCACGCTTGGCGCCACGGTTGCGACGGCGTCGGCCGGCCCACTCGCGCACGCGTTCGGCACGCCGCGCGACAACGTGCTCGGCATGGAGGTCGTCACCGGAACCGCACAGGTCGTGCGCGCGGGTGGGCGCGTGGTGAAGAACGTCGCTGGCTTCGACCTCACCCGGCTGTTCACTGGAAGCTGGGGCACGCTCGGCGCGATCACGGAGATCACCGTGCGGATGCGCGCCGAGCCCGAGGTGAGCGAGACGTATGCGCTCGCGCTCGACGAGCGACCGGATGCGCTCGCCGCCTTCCTCCGTGCCTTGCGCGAGGCACCGCTCGTGCCCTACGCGCTCGAGCTGATGAACGGCAAGTTGGCCGAGCGACTCGCCCTCGCGCCGACCGCCTGCTTACTGGCACGGCTCGGCGGCAATGCCGACGCCGTGCGCGCGCAGCGGGCGACGCTCGCCAAGCTGGGCGCGGTGACGGCGGCACCAGCCGGCGTGTGGAGCACCCTGCGCGCCTGCGAGCCAGCCGGCGCCGCGGTCATGCGCTTCGGCCGTCGCCCGTCGCAACTTGCCGCGCTGTGGAACGAGGTGCGGCAGCTCGCGACTCCGGCGGAGGCCGCGCTGATGCATGCGACCGTGGGGCGCGGGCTGGTCCGGTGCGTGGTCCCGCCGGGTGACGATGATGTGCTCGAGCGGCTGACCGCTCGTGACGCATCGCTCGGCGGATCGCGGATGGTCGAGCGTGTGCCCGCGCACCTCTGGCATCGGATGGCGCAGTCGCTGCGCGTTCCCGCTGAGGGTGAGACGACACGCCCGGCGGCCGGGCGTTGGCGACTGATGCGCGGCGTGAAGGATGCGTACGACCCGGCGCACGTGCTCAACCCCGGGATCATGGGCGAGGCGATCGCGTGACAGTCGCCGGGATGGACAACCCGGGCGCGGGGACGACGCTGGCGCCGGAGCCGGCACGCGCCCTCGACGTCGCGGCAGACCAGGCGCCCTGCGCGATTCCCGGCACGCCGCTCGCCGAGGCGCTGCCCGGCATCATGACGTGCGTGCACTGCGGCTTCTGCCTGCAAGCGTGCCCCACGTACCGCGTGCTCGGCGATGAGAACGACAGCCCGCGCGGTCGCATCCTCCTCATGCGGGCGGTGGTCGAAGGTGATCTCGCGGTGGACGATCCGTCGTTCGAGACGCACATCGACCGCTGCCTCGGTTGCCGTGGGTGCGAGACAGCGTGCCCGTCCGGCGTGCCCTATGGGCACCTGCTCGAGGCCGCGCGCGCGACCATGGTGCGCGAGGGTCGCCCGCTACCGGCCATGGCGCGCCTCATCCTCTGGGTGTTCGCGCGACCGCGGCTGCTCGGACCGGCGCTCGCCGCGTCGCGCGCGTTCCGCGCGACCCGACTGCCGCAGCTCCTTGCGCGGCTCGGCGGCCGATTGGGATTCGCGATGGCGATGCTCGACTCGACGCGTCGATCCTTTCCCGAGCGGCCGTACTCGCGCCGTGGGACGGGTGCGCGCGGGTCGGTGGCCATCCTTCGTGGCTGCGTGATGGAGGGTCTCCTCGGCGCGACGAACCGCGCGACCGAGCGCACGCTCCGCGCGAACGACTACGCGCTCCGTCCGGCGCCGGCCCAGCGCTGCTGCGGCGCGCTCCACGCCCACGCCGGAGCCACTGACGCGGCGCGCGCGCTCGCCCAGCTGAACATCGACGCGTTCGAGCGGAGCGGGGCCGACCTGATCGCCGTCAACGCGGCGGGCTGCGGAGCCATGATGAAGGAGTACGGGCACCTCCTCCGCGACGACCCGGCGTGGGCCGAGCGCGCCACCGCGTGCGCGGCCCGTGTGCGCGACGTCCACGAGTTGCTTGCGGCCGCGGGGCCAGCGCTCGGCGCGCCCATCGCGGCCCGCGTAGCCTACGATGCTCCCTGCCATCTGCTGCACGCGCAGCGCATCGTGCGCCCGCCGCTCGACGTGTTGGCGGCGATACCCGGGCTGGACGTGGTCCCGCTCACCGATGCCGATCAGTGTTGTGGAGCCGCGGGCATCTATAATCTCATCGAGCCAGGGACGTCGAACGCGGTGCTCGCGCCGAAGTTGGCGCACATCGCGGCGACCGGCGCGGCCTACGTGGCGACGGGGAACCCGGGCTGCATGATGCAGATCGGAGGGGGGCTGGTCGGCGCGCGACTCGCCGTGCGTACCGTGCACCCGGTCGACCTGCTCGATGCATCCTACGCCGCCGCCGAGCCGCGCCCGTAGCGCCCCCGCGCGGCGCCTATGTAGCTTGTGACCATGCTTCGGGTCGTGCTCTGCGAGTTGGAGGGCGTGCTGGCAGACACTGCCGCGCTGCGGCGCCATGCGCTGCGCGACGCGTTTGCCGCCGAGGGAATCGCGGTTGGCGACGCGCTCCTGCCGGCCAGCGACGGGATGCCTGTCGCCGCCGCCGTCCGCGACAGGGCGACGCGCGCCGGCCAACGCGCGCTGGACGAGACGTCCCTCGATCTGCTCACCATGCGTGCCGAGCGCGCGTTCGCCGACTCACTGGCCGGTGGCATCTCGTTGACCCCCGGAGCGCTCCCCTTCGTGGAACGCGCGGCTGCCGGCACGCGCCTCGCCATCGTCACGCGGGCGCGGCGGCGCGAGGCGGAGTTCATCCTGCGGCTGGCCGGGCTCGAGGGAGCCTTCGAGTGGGTGCTGGCCCAGGAAGATGCGCCGCGGCCGAAGCCGGATCCGGATGCCTACCTGCGCGCGCTCGCGCGCCTCGCGCGCCGCTCGCCTTCCCTCTCGCGGCGCGACATGCTGACGCTCGAGGATGGCCAGACAGGTGCGACCGCGGCTGGCGGGGCCGGCCTCCACTGCACGCTGATCGGAGAGCACGCCGCGGCCGCACCCGAGGGGAGCGCGTGGGTAGCGTCGCTCGCTGGTCACTCGCCGGCTACCCTGGCCGCGCTCGCCGCGCTGGCCGAGGCG
>JBBJNN010000161.1:0-6613 GCA_037720885.1 Gemmatimonadaceae bacterium
CCCCGGCAGTATAGCAGGGGCTTATCTGGGCGTCCGTCAGCCGGGGGCAAGTTCAGCTTGACAAGCCAGAGCCAGGTGCTGTCCGATACGCGCGAGAGCCCGGCCCAGGTGCCCGTGCGCACGCCGTACGTGTAGCCACAGGGGCGCACGCGACAGCGCCAGCGCCCCTCGCGCAGCCGGTACGGTGCCGTGGCGCCGCAGGCCAGACAGTGGCGCCACGGCGCGGGCTCCCGGCGCTGGAGCAACGCACGCTGCGCCGAGGCGGGGCTACGCACCATGGTTTGGAACTGTTGGACTCGCATCACTCGAGAGCATATCGCATCCCGGAACTGCTGCCAGATCTTTTATAATCGCCTTCGTCGTTTCCGGAGCATCCGCATAAACTCTCGGTTCTTGAGGCCGGCCAGTACGGCTGATCTCGATGAAGCAGGACCTGACAGCAATTAAGGGCCGTCATCGGCCCAACCGGGACAGCGCGAATTGTACGGCCAGATCCGTCGTGCTCCAGAGTTGCACGTCGGCGCCGGTGCCATAGCGCATCGGGACGAGACGGCCAGCCTCGACGCCATAGCTCCACAGCTCGCTGTGGAACCCCGACGCCTCGGCCGCCGAACGCACCCGCACCACGGCCGCGCGTAGCTCGCTCACATAGGCCGCAAGCGCGGGATCGCGCGGCGTTGCCAGGCCGCCCGCTGACGTGTCGCTCGCGGCGGCGATGCGGCCGGCCGCGCCGAGCAGGAAGAGGTTGAGCTCGCGCCCCCACACCACGCGCGGACCGTGGTACGGGTCGCGCACGAAGTCTCGCCAGACCGCCGGCGGCGCGTAGGCATCGTTCGCCACGACCGGGCCCACCTGTTCGATAAGGAGCCCGGCCGGATACGGGCGCGCGAACAGCCGCACGTCACGCAGCACGCGCGCCGCTTCGGCCGAATCGGGCGCGCCGCGTGACCCCTCGCCCGCGCCGAGGAAGAGACGCGTCGCCGGGTCGGTGTTCGCCACGCCAATCGGCCGCCCCGCGGCATCGAGCGAGACGGCGAGAAAGGTGAGCGAATCTCCGCTCGCTGCCGCGGTGGCGGGAAGACTGGTCCAGTACGCGCGCTCCGCGGCCGGCATTGCCCCGAGACGTGCGGCGACCCGCGCGCGGACCTCCGCCGGACCGAGACGCACGAGGAAGTGGCGCGACGCACCCTGCCACGCTTCGACCGCCGCACGGAGCGCCGCCGGGTCGCGCGCGTACCGGCCGAGCGGAGTGTCCGGCGTCACCTCCGGCGCGCTCCGCGCGAGCGAGCCCGCGGAGATGCCGAGCGCGTGCACCGCAGCGAGGATGCGCCCGACCGACTCCAGCGCGAGCGGCGCCCAGATCGCGTTCACGTCCATCGCGTAGCGCCCGCCGGCGTAGCCCACGCCGCTGTCGCGCCAGCTGGCCGAGGACCACCGCGCCGAGTCGCGCGGCGGGAAGGATACGAGGTTGGCCGTGACCGGATCGCGCGCGTATGCCGCGGTCATGCGTGAAACGAGCGCCAGCTCCCGCACCAGGCGCGCGAGCCGGGTGCCGCTCCCGTCGGACGAGTCCAGCAGGAATGCGCGCTTGCGCTCGGCCGGCACACGGGGATCGTCGAGCCAGCGCGCCGCCAGGACGGGGAGCTGGAACTCGTCGTCGAGCATGTGGTAGTTCTCGCGCACGCGTCGGAGGTCGCCGAGCACGGCGCGCGCGCGGGCGAGCAGGGAGTCGGCGCCCGCACGGTCGCCGCGCCCCGCGGCGCGCAGGTGTGCGGCGACGAGGGCGGCGTATTCGGCGGCACCCTCGCGGACCGCCTGCCCGCCCAGTGCCTCCTCGTGGCTCACGTCGCCCCCGGGGCCGAGCTTCCGGAGCACGCTCCCGATCACGGCCTCCGACATCTCGCCGCGCCAGATCGGGCGCATCATGAGCGCCGTCACCAGCTGGTCGCGCCCGAAGTACGTCGCGTAGGTCGGGAGCCCCGCCATGAGCTTCTCGCGGGAGGCGAGGAGCTCGACGCCGCGCACCTGTCGCTCCATCCGCCGCGCGCGGCGCGTGGCCGTGTCGCCCGCGCCGCGGGCGGCGGCGAGGAAGGCGAGGAATTCCGGCGTGAAGATCTCCTCGCGCGCCAGCGGCGTCAGCGCCGTGCCGGTCGTCTCGATGCGGACGGTGAACGGCACCTGAGCGCCGGATCGTGCGCGCAGCGTCAGGGAGTCTCCCGCGCGCGTGGCCAGCACCTCGCGCGGATTCACTCGCAGCTCGAGCGCGATCGTGTCGCGGCCGTCGAGCGACGGTTGGACGACGCGGGCTATGGATACAGAGTCGCTCACGCGGACGGCGATCCGCGGCTCGAGGCGCGCCCGCAGCGCGCTCAGGGTGGGCGCGCCGAGCAGCGCCAGGTGCCGGCCGCGCTCCGCCGGCGCGAGCCGCTCGAGCGCGGCCACCAGGCGGCCGATCTCCGCCGGCGCGACGCCGCCGGCGCCGAACGGCGTGGCTTGCCGCCGCGCGTACTGGAAGTCGCGCTCGACGCGCATCGAGCCGAGCAGAAACCAGCCAAGGTGGATGAGCGGCGCGTCGGCGACGAGGCGGTGCTCGAGCGTTCGGGTGCGGCCCCGGGCGGAGACCTCGGCCCCCGGACCGTCCGGGCGGAGCGGCGCCGGCCGGCCGCGCGCATCGCGCGCCGTGAAGCCGATGCTCTCGTTCTCGGCGTCCGCCCAGAGGTGGACGACACGGCTCGCGCGCCAATCGAGATAGATCTGGACCGTATTCCCGGCGGCGTCGCGGAAGAAGCGGGTGCCGTACCCCTGGTAGGCCGCGCTGTCGTCGAGTCCTGGCTCGGGGAAGGACAGGACGGGGAGCGCTTGGCGCGCCGGCGCGGCGAGCTGGGCCAGCACGGCGATCGCGAACAGGCTCATGCGCGAACGGGGGGAAGCGGGGAACGATACAGGGGGAAATCGGTTCGTCGCGTTAGAGTGCGCGATGGGGACGCGGACCGAAAGGTGGTTGCCTCACCCTGTTGTCGACCCGCGAACTGGTTCTGGGCCCATGTACTCGGTTCGGAGCTTGACATTCTCCTCAGAGGCTTCGCATGATTGGTTCCGAGCTACACCAGCAAGGCTCGTCTCCAGTCGATGGCATCGCCCGAGCGGCTGGGGCTGACATCAAGGACGAAGGGTTATCCGGATGCTGCGGAAGGGCCGGATAGGAGCGGATCGCTCTGTGTGGCGCGAGCGTCTCCCCGGCACGCCCCAATGACATTTTGTGGGCGTGGCGCGAAGGCCTCGCGCGCCGAGCGGAGCGATCGGTTGTGATCCGTAGTTTCCGGAGCATCCGTATGAACCCTCGGACCTTGATGCCGGCCACGCCCCCGAGAGCTCACATACTTGAGGTAGGGGTGCTTCTCAGCGCCGCGACCGCAGTGATGCAGTGATAGTGAATCGAGGGCGAAAGTCTACTCCCCACCCTGTGGAGGGCAGTCGTATGGCATTCGGTCGTTACCTCACTCTTGCGCTCATCGCCGCGATGGCATGGACCGCTCAGGCGAGCGCGCAGGCGACCGGCATCGTCACGGGACGTGTTGTCGACTCGACCAGCCAGCAGCCCCTCGAGGGTGCCACTGTCCGTATCGCCGGCACGCAGGTCGGGACGCTGACCCAGGCCAACGGCAACTTCACCCTGCCCGGCGTCCCTGTAGGGAACCAGACGCTGCAAGCCAACCGGATCGGGTATGCCGCGCAGCAGCGGCAGGTCGCGGTGGTCGCCGAAGGGCCGGTGACGGTGCAGTTCCTCCTGAGGCCGGTGGCGGTCAACCTGAACGAGGTGGTGGTGACCGGATACGGCACCCAACGCCGTCTGGCAATCAGCGGATCGGTCGCGACGGTGAACGCCGACCAGGCGAACGTGGGCGTGGTGCCGAACGTCAACAATCTGATCCAGGGGCGCGCGGCCGGCGTCAACGTGACGACGAACAGCGGCGAGCCGGGCGCCGGCGCGCAGATCCGCATCCGCGGCGGCACCTCGATCACCGCGAGTAACGAGCCGCTCTACGTGATCGATGGGGTCCCCATCCAGAATTCGCAGACGGAAGGCGGTGGCGTCGGCGTCAGCAACAACGACGACAGGTCGCCGTCGCTTGCACGCAGCCCGCTCAACCTGCTCAACCCCGCCGACATCGCCAACGTCACGATCCTCAAGGACGCCGCGGCGACGGCCATCTACGGCAGCCGCGGCGCGAACGGCGTGGTGCTGATCGAGACCAAGAAGGGGACGGCGGGCACCACGGTCGTCGAGTACGACACGTACGCGGCCGTCTCCAGCCCCTCGAAGCGCCTCGACGTCCTGACTGGAAGCGAGTACCGGACGTTCGTCCAGCAGCAGGTCACCGCGGGCAAGCTGCCGGCGTCGCGCCTCGCGACGCTCGGGACGGCGAACACGGACTGGGAGGACGAGGTCACGCGGAGCGCCACGACGCAGAACCACAACTTCTCCTTCTCCGGGGGAACGCAGAGCACGCAGTACCGCGCCTCGCTCAACTACATGGACAACCAGGGCGTCGTGCTCAACAACGGGTTCCGTCGGTACCAGGGGCGCCTCAACGGGACGACCCGGGCACTCAACGACAAGCTACAGCTGGGGCTCAACCTCACGGCGTCGCAGGTGACCAACAAGTACGTGGCCGCCGAGAACCTCGGTGGGTTCGAGGGCGGCATCTTCACGAACATGGTCACCTACAACCCCACGCGGCCGGTCACGGTGCGGGACTCCTCGACCGGGGTGGACGATTTCTTCGAGATCCCGGGCCAGTTGGGGAGGCGCAACCCTGTCGCGATCGCCCGGGAGCTCAACGACCGCGCCAACACGACCCGAATCCTCGGCAACGTCTCCGGGTCGTACGCCATCCTGCCGACCCTCACGGGCTCCGTGAACGTCGGGGTGGACCGCTCGTCGGGGCTGCGCCAGACATACTTCCCGGCCGCCAACCCCATCGGCGCGGCGTACAATGGGCTCGCACGCCAGACGGACCGCAACATCTCGACTGCGACCGTCCAGACGCTCCTCACCCTGAATCAGCCGATCGGCAGCGATCAGACCATCGAGGTCGTGGGCGGTTACGAGTACAGCGACACCAAGATCGAGGAGTTCGGGGCCGAACGGCGCAACTTCCTCACCGACGCGTTCGGGTTCAACAACCTCGGCGCCGGCGCGACGCC
This sequence comes from Gemmatimonadaceae bacterium, assembly GCA_037720885.1. Lineage (GTDB taxonomy): Bacteria > Gemmatimonadota > Gemmatimonadetes > Gemmatimonadales > Gemmatimonadaceae > JACMME01. The sequence goes on from JBBJNN010000161.1 coordinate 5,209, forward strand.
CGGGGGCACGTTCTCGCTGAACGAGCCCCGACGCCTGGCGTCGCTCTTCTCACGCGTCAACTACAGCCTCAGGGACAAGTATTTCCTCACCGGCGTCGTGCGGCGCGACGGGTCGTCGGTGTTCGGCGAGAACAACAAGTACGCGACGTTCCCGGCCGTCTCCGGTTCGTGGCGGGTCAGTGAGGAAGCGTTCGCGCAGGGTCTGCCCTTCTCGGATCTGCGCTTCCGCGTGGGTTACGGGTTGCAGGGCAACCAGGCGATCGCACCCTTCCAGTCGCTCATTCTGCTCGGGACCACCACCGGCGCGGGGTCGGCGTACGAATTCGGGAATAGTGTCTCCATCGGCATCACGCCGACGCAGAACGCGAACCCGAACCTCAAGTGGGAGCAGACGGCGCAGACCAACGTGGCGCTCGACTACGGCTTCCTCGATGACCGCATCACGGGCAGCCTCGAGTACTACGTCAAGAACACCCGCGACCTGCTGCTGAGCGTGGACGTGCCGAAGCCGGCGCCTGTGGACCAGCAGATTCAGAACATCGGACGGGTGCGGAACCGCGGCTTCGAGGCCTCGGTGGATGGGCAGATCCTCACCGACGTCGACCGCAACTGGACGGCCGGCCTGGTGCTCTCCGTGGAGCGTAACACGGTGGTGGAGATCGGCGCGGGTCGCGAGTTCCTCATCACGGGCACGGTGAGCGGCCAGGGCCAGTCCGGCCAGAACTCCCAGCGCATCATCCCGGGCGAGCCGCTCGGTACCTTCTATGGTCCGCAGTTCGTCGGGGTGAACTCCGAGGGTAGGCAGGAGTTCGCCAAGTACACCATCACGCGCGACGCGAACGGGCGGGAGACCGGCCGCACGCGTGCGGGGAACACCATCAACCCGGGCTCTGACGACAACGTGATCCTCGGCAGCGCCAACCCGAGCTTCACCCTCGGCCTGCGCAGCCAGGCCAACTGGAAGCGATGGGACGGCAGCTTCCTCGTTCGCGCCCAGCAGGGCGGCAAGGTGTTCAACAACACCGCCCTGGTCTACGCGACGAAGGCCAACGTGCTGCAAGACGCGAACTTCCTGCGCTCGGCCCTGAATGACAGGACCGCCCTCGACGAGGCGGCCAAGTTCTCGTCGCGCTACATCGAGGACGCGTCGTTCCTGCGGCTCCAGAACATCACGCTCGGGTACACGCTGAACTTCCGGGGCGGTGGGGCGCGGCCCAGTAGCGCCCGACTCTATGTGTCCGGCGACAACCTGATCCTGCTCACCGATTACTCGGGCTACGATCCGGAAGTGTTCACGAACGCGGCGGTGACGGGGTATGTCACACGCGGCATCGACTACCTCACGTACCCGCGCGCCCGTACCTTCACCGCCGGCATCCGTCTCGGCTTCTGACGCAGGTCGGGC
>JBBJNN010000161.1:6623-8394 GCA_037720885.1 Gemmatimonadaceae bacterium
CCCGACTCGACGCCTCCGACCCTCTGCTCACTCACTCAGGCATCCAGAGCCTATGCGGAATCTATTTGTGAAGCCATCCTTCCGGGTAGCGAGCCTGGCCACGCTGCTGGTCGCGATCCCCGCCATGGGAGCGATGCACGGCTGCACGGACCTGGAGGAGGTCCCCACCAGCAACATCTCGCCCGGCAACTTCTACCGGACCGAGGCGGAAATCCGCGGCGGCCTGGCGGGTGCCTACGCCATGCTGCGGGACGGCGTGCAGCAGGGCTTCTGGTTCGCGAGCGAGGTCAGCTCGGGCGAGGGCCTCTTCCCGACGCGCGGCAGCGACTGGTTCGACAACGGCAAGTGGCTCGAGCTCTATCGTCAAACCTGGGCGGCGGGGAGCGCGATCACGAACGATGACGTCAACAGCGCCTGGAACCAGCTCTTCACGGGTGTGTCGCGCGCGAACGTGGTGCTCGCCGCGATCGAGCCCAAATCGATCGCCAACAAGGCGGCGATCACGGCCGAGCTGCGGGCGCTGCGCGCGTTCTACTATTACCTCCTGATGGACCTGTTCGGCGGCGTGCCCATCGTCACGACGCCCGAGGTCGAGACGCGCGCGGCGAGCACGCGTGCCCAGGTGTTCGCCTTCGTCGAGCAGGAGTTGACCGCGGCCCGGGCCGACCTGCCGCAGAAGTGGCCCGCGGCGGACTACGGGCGCATCACGCAGGGCGCGGCGGACGCTATCCTGGCGAGCCTCTACCTGAACGCCGAAGTGTTCAGCGGAACGGTGACGGCGAGCGGGCTGACGAAGGGTACGGCGCGCTGGGCGGACGCCGTCACGGCCGCGGACCGCATCCTCAACTCGGGTACGTACTCGCTGGCGTCCAACTGGCAGAGCAACTTCTCCCCGACGAACGAATCGTCGCCGGAGAACATCTTCGTCGTCCGGAATACCCCGGCGCCGGGTCAGGGGCTCACGTTCATCAACCGGTCGGGGCATTACAATCACTACCGGAGCCCCGGGGGGTGGAACGGCTTTTCGGTCCTCGCGGAGACGTACAACCTCTTCGACGCCGCCGACCAGCGCCGGAACATCTTTCTCGTCGGGCCCCAGAACAGCCTCGAGACGGGGCTGCCGATCAACGATCGGACGGGGAACCGGCTTGTCCTCTCGCCGACGATCTCGAGCATCACGGCGGCCGCCGAGAACGAGGGCATTCGCGTCGTGAAGTTCCCGTTCGACCCGGCGCACGCCGCGGAGCACATGGGGAACGACTTCACGATCTTCCGGCTCGCCGAGATCTACCTGATCAAGGCAGAGGCGCTCAACGAGCTCAATCGGACGGCCGAAGCGATTGCGCTCGTCAATACGATCCGCGCGCGCGTCTTCAACCCGCCCCGGCCGCTCGGCTCCATGTCGCAGGCGGCCTTCCGGACCGCGATCCTCAACGAGCGGCTCTTCGAATTGACCACCGAGGCGAAGCGGCGGCAGGACCTGATCCGGCTGGGCGGATTCACCGCGCCCCGCCAGTTCAAGCCGCAAACCGAGCCCTTCCGCATCCTGTTCCCGATCCCGTCGCGGCAGCTCCAGACGAACCCGCTGCTCGTGCAGAACCCCGGGTACTGATCGCGGTAGCGCGGTGATAGATTGAGTGCCGTAGCCCCCTTCTCGGAGTGGAGCCGCGGCACTCGACGTTAGTAAGGTGTCATCCCGCAGGCGCGGCACGTAGGGCCGCGAGTGTCGGGATCTACTCTCCGGGCCGACGGCGCCTGACGGGCAACGCGA
>JBBJNN010000162.1:0-8294 GCA_037720885.1 Gemmatimonadaceae bacterium
GCGCCATGCGCGACCAGCACCGCGGCACCCGCCAACAACCGTAACACGCTCTAGCCGGCTCGATGGCGGTCCAGGCCATGACATGCATCTGTTCTCGCGGTTGCATGTCTCCGAGCCGCATTTGGGCGGGTGCGACTCCGCATCGAGTGCTATCCGCTTCTCGGCGAACGCAGACGTAACGGGCGTAGGGCAGCGTTAGCCTGATGTCGGTCACTTGCTGATTCCCTGCATTTCGGACATCGGCCGCCCAATACCCGTTTAGCAAGGAATACTGCCCGGCGCGATCTCTGGCCCCCCCGCCGTAGCTCGTCCACGCGAAGATAGGCCGACGCGCGCCGTCGTGATTCAGCGTTGGACTCTTCGATCTCGGTAGGCCTCACACCACGCGGCACGCTTGCAACGCCCTCAACGAAGGCACTGTCTATGCTTTGCGGCTGATTCCACCAGTACAGACTATCGAGGCCAGACGGGAGGGCGAAGCGGCCGGAAGTTATCTCCGCGGCAAGGTCTCCCCTTGGCGTTGAAAACAGGTCCCAGAGTTGGGCGAGCGCGAGAGGTACGGCGAGGACTACCCCAAAGGCGCCCATTAGGCGAAGGGGTTTCTTCATGCGTCGGGCGATGTCCATGGAGGAAATCTAGCGGTTGCATAGGCGCTCAAAGAGCATTGGCGCATCTGATCGGCAAGCCGCGAAAGTACCCTCAACAAGTAGGCAGCATAGTAGGAAGGCCAGTCCCGGCGGCGCGCAGTTGAAACGCCAGGATGAGGACGGTAGGCAGCCGTGGAGTTGCCCCTATTCCGTGGAGGGGTCGGGGCTTGGGATTCAAGCCGCCGCGGACGTGGGCACGGGTGTCTGGGGTGGTCTGCTCGTGGCGCAGTTCGAACGTGATCGGCGAGCGCTGGCCGAGAGCGGAGTGGCGGCGGTGCGGGTTGTACCAGCCCTCGATCTCGATGTAGTACTCGATCTCGATGTAGTAGAAGATGGCCAGCCGCGCCTCGGCTTCTTGACGCGAAGCGACGCTGAGCAAGTAGAGCGCACCCGAGCATCGCGAAACACCTCTCGGCCTACGAGCGCAACCCGGCGGACGGTGCGGCACGTCCGTCGGCCAACGTCGCTACTCGTCGAGCATCAGCGGCCGAAACCCCGCCTGTCGGAAGTGCCGGTCCCCAGTCGCCGCGTCAACCAACCTATGCTCCGTCATCACCACGAAGGAAATGCAGTCGGTCAGCCCCCAAGTCTTGTCGAGACGGCCCTCGTACAAAGCGAGCGCCCGGCGGAACAAAGTGGTCTCGACCGGCACGACCGTAATATTCGGCGCGCCGTAGCAGCGCGTAATGAATTCCGCAGCCTGCTGCCGCATTCCTGCACTCAACGCATTCCCGATCTCCGTGAGCACCGCCTCCGTCGTCACGACCTCGGCCGCCGACCTGATCTCCGGAAAGAGCGCCAGAGCGCGATCGTGATACAGGTCGTTCGCGTTGAGGAGCGCTTGCACGAAGAACGTGTCGAGGTAAATGCGCCGACCAGCCACCTCGATACCGCGTCAGGCGGCTGAGGATCGTTTGGGCGATCCATACAGGTAGTGATCGTGCTCGCTAGCCCAATCGGAAGGCGCCGCAAGCTTGCCGGCAAGATCGCCGAGGAGGTCCCAGGCCCCGACTCGATCGGCGCCACTCGCATTCACGTCCGCCGTTTCGTCCGCACTCGCGGCTTCGGGGCCCGGCACCTCACCTCGCGCCAGACGCCGGAGTTGGTCGATAGCGTCATCGATGGTCGCATCGGACGGCAGTGCCTGGACGGCTCTGAGGACCTGCTCCTTCGCTGTCATCGTTCCCTCCTAGAAGCTCACGCACAATCCACCGGAACAACAGCACCGATATGAGGAAGGCCCCGCATCACTCAAGTGATACAGAGCCTTCCAGTTGCCCCTCCTGGGCTCGAACCAGGACTCTTCTGATCCCATCCCACTTCGGCTTTCGCCGCCGCCGGTCGAACCCGACGTTCGTGGGCTGGACTGTGCCTTCACCTTCGTCAGCGCAGAGCGCTCCGGTCAGGCGGCCCCCATCCAGTCTCTACACCTTCCCCTTTTCGGGGCTTGGCTCGGCGTTGGCATCGGGTTTCCCCGGAAGCGTTCGCCGACTTTGAGGGCATTCACTCGCGGCCTTTCAGTCGCGGTGTCCAGCTCGGTCCTACTCGCTAGAGTCAGACGTGTTGCCAGTTACACCAAGGGGCATCGCGCTCCGCGCACACCCATCGCGCGTAGGGCGTGTAATTTAGGCGTCATGCGAAGCCTAAACAACCCCGCGACGCTCCAGCCCTCCCACTCTCGAACCTCGCTGCTCCGCCCCACTCGCCCTACCCCGCATCATCACGCGCGCCTCGCGACACGCCTCGCCATCACCATCCTCCTCCCGAGCGCCACCGCCTGCCGCGACGCCCTCGTTCCCCTCGGCCCCACCCACGCCGAGGCGCGCGCGAACGCGGCCGACCTCCTCCGCGCGCTCGAGCTGCGGTTCGGGGTCATCCAGCTCGACCCGGCGCTCGCCGCTGCCCGCCTCAAGTTCGCGCGCTCCGCGCTCACGCCGTCGCGCATTTATGGAGATACGGTGCTGTGGACCGGAGCAAATGACAGCACCCGCACGCTCGGAGTCGGGAGCACCACGCTCGGCGGTCGGTACGGGCTCGCCGTACGGGCCGCGACATCGCTCCGCGAGCCCGGAGACTACCGCCGCAACCTCCAACTCCGGCGCCTCACGCCCGACGTCTACGAATGGCGCGCGCGCGACGAGCTCGCGCTCGGCTCCGTTCGCACGAGCGAGCTCCGCGCCATGCTCGGCGCCGCGTTCCGCGCGCTCGAGGCGAATGGCGAGCCGGCGCTTCGCGTCATGTACCGCGAAGGATTTCCGCGGACGACGCAGGCCATGGGACGCCTCTTCACGCTCGACTCGCTCCGCACAACACCCGACGCGGGCGGGGGCGCGGAGGTGCGGCTCGTCGTCACCCTGCACACGAAGCGGCTCGCGGCCACCTACCCCAACTACGCGAAGTATCTCGAGAAATACCTGTCGCCCGCCGCGTTCGGCCTCTCGCTCACCGACAGCACGAATGCGCGCTGGGCGGAGGTGCGCGCCGGCCGCGAGCGGCTCACAGTCCGCTTCCGCGTCGCGGATGGCGCGCTCGTTCCACTCACGGGGCCACCGCGAGCGGTGCCCGCCACGCTACGCACCCGGCTCGATGTCATCGCCAAGGCCGGGATCTTCCGCGTGGGGATGCGGGGGCTCGTGGGCGATGTCGCCCTCACGCGCGAGGCGCACGACTTAGGGTTCACCGCGCGCTTCCGGAAGGAGCCGGATTGGATTCTGCCGCCACTCGTCGAGCAGATGATCAACTCGCCGCTCAAACGGCCATTCGCGGGCGACGGCGTCACGCTCACCTACGCGATCCGCGATTCGGCCGGCGCGCCGACGGTGTCCGACCGCTCCTACCGCCTCGTCGTCCAGGAGAGCGCCGTCCTCCGCTTCCTCGGCAAGCTCGGCAACTCGGCGCTCTCCGACTTCCGCGCCGGCGCCGAACGCGAGGCGGATCTGTTCGCGGCCGAGCTGTGGCGGGCGATGCGAGCCGATGCGCAGACGGTGGAGCTGCCCGCGACGGCGGGGCAGTAGCGGCGGGGGCACCGGGAGCGGCGACGCCGAGGGTCCCGGACACACGAAACGCCGCGGGGTGACCGCGGCGTTTGCCTGTCCTGCTCTGCCTATCCGCGAAGGAGTGCCTCGCGCGCCGTCATTGGAACTCTACGTCCTACCGAACGGCGGCGGGCCCAACCCTCCGCAGTGGCGCCTTGCTTCCGCCCCTCATTGGAACTCTCCGTCCTACCGAAGAGGAAGTCGCAAGTCGCGCTCTATTGTGTGTTCGCGCTTTTCTTCTGTATGGAGCTGAGGGGGATCGAACCCCTGACCTCTGCAGTGCGATTGCAGCGCTCTCCCAGCTGAGCTACAGCCCCGCACATCAACGGAAGAGGCCCCGCTCAGGACATCCGAACGCGGGGCCTTTCACGGATCAGAACCTAACCGTGCCCAGCCACCACGTCAAGCAGCACCACCGTCCACCACCGCACTCACAAAGCACCCTATCTCATTGCCGCGCCGCGAACATCAGCATCATCGCCAGCATCATCGCGCGGTTCTGTCACGCTCCGTAGACGAGATACCCCCAGCACCGTAACACGATCCATCTTTGCTCTCCACGCCGCTCGCTCGCGCCCCACCCCGCGGCTTGAACGCCCGCCCACTCCGCCGTACACTCCGCACCCGTGTTCACCAGCCTTCGCCCCATCGACGTCTTCGCCGCCGCCGAACGACTTCGCGGCGTGATCGCACGCACGCCACTCCGTCGCTCCGCCGCCCTCAGCGAGGTCGCCGGCGGCGACGTCTGGCTCAAGCTCGAGGCCGAGCAGGTCACACGCTCGTTCAAGATCCGCGGCGCGTTCAACGCGCTGGCCAGCATGCGTCCCGACGAGCGCGCACGCGGCGTCGTCGCCGCCTCCGCCGGCAACCACGGCTTGGGCGTCGCCCACACGGCGGCCCACTTCGGCGTCGAGGCCACGGTCTTCGTCCCGGCCACCGCGCCCGAGGTGAAGCGCCAGGGCATCGAGGCGCTGGGCGCCACCGTGGACACCGCGTCGCCCGATTACGACGCAGCCCACACCCGGGCGGTCGCCTTTGCTCGGGAGCGCGGCGCCACTTTCATCGATCCGTGCTCCGGGAACGTGCTTCTCGCCGGTCAGGGAACCGTAGGCCTCGAGATCATCGAGACGCTTCCGCAACTCGAGACGCTCATCCTCCCGGTGGGCGGCGCCGGCCTGCTCGGCGGCGTCGGGAGCCTGCTGCGCGCCGTCGCGCCGCACGTGCGCATCGTCGGCGCGCAGAGCGTGCTCACGGCGGCGATGGCACGCTCGCTCGAGGCTGGCCGCGTCGTCCCGATTCCCAGCGTCCCCACGCTCGCCGAAGGGTTGGCCGGCGGCATCGACGACTATGCGCTCGACATCGGCCGCCACGCGCTCGACGACATCGTCACCGTCGAGGAGCGCGACATCGCCGCGGCGATCACCTGGACGTGGCGCGAGGAGAGCGTCGCGATCGAGGGCTCGGCCGCCGTCGGGGTCGCCGCGATACTCGGCCGGAAGATCGACGCACTGCGCACGCCGGCCGTCGTCATCATCACGGGCGGGAACATCGACCCCGCACGCCTCCAGGGCTTGCTCGGCGATGGCTGAGCGACCGCCACGACCGCGGGGTAGTGGGCCATCTCAGAGTTGTCAGCCCGCAGGACGCATGAGTCCGCGCGCTTCTATATTTCCCCCATGTCGCTCACCCTCCGCTTCCTCGGCACCTCCGCTTCGCGCCCGACGGTGGAGCGCAACGTCTCCTCCATCGCGGTCGTGCGCGAGGGGGAGACGATGCTCTTCGATTGCGGCGAGGGGACGCAGCGGCAGATGATGCGTTACGGGGTCGCGTTCTCCCTGGCCGACATCTTCTTCACCCACCTGCACGCGGACCATATGCTCGGCGTGATCGGACTGCTGCGGACGCTGGGGCTGCAGGGACGCGAGGACGCGATGCGGCTCTACGCGCCGAAGGGCGGCGGCCGCGATCTGCGCCGGGCGGCCGAGCTGGGCGTGGATCGCGTGGGGTTCCCGCTGCACGTGATCGAGCTGGAGGCCGGCGTGCCGTTGCGGCGCGACGGCTACGACATCGTCCCCTTCCCAACCCAGCACGGTGGCGGCCTCGCGCTGGGCTACGTGATCGCCGAGGAGGAGCGGCGCGGCCGCTTCAACCCGGACCTCGCGCGCGAGATGGGGATTCCGGAGGGGCCGCTCTGGGGGCGGCTCCATCGCGGCCTCGCGGTGACGCTCGACGATGGCCGAGTCGTGGAAGCGACCACGCTCGTGGGGCCGAGGCGCTCGGGGCGGAAGGTGGTGATCTCGGGCGATACGCGTCCGTGTGACGCGACGGTGGACGCGGCGCAGGGCGCCGATCTCCTCGTGCACGAGGCGACGTTCGCCGACGAGGAAGCCGCGCGCGCGGCCGAGACGGGACATTCGACGGCGCGCGAGGCGGCCGGGGTCGCGCGGCGCGCGGGGGTAAGGCGGCTCGCGCTCACGCACTTCTCCGCCCGCTACTCGCGCGACCCGTCGGATCTCGTCCGCGAAGCGGGGAGCGTGTTCGGCGAGGTGATTGCCGCGCGCGACGGGATGGAGATCGAGGTGCCCTACGCCAGCGACGTCGATGCCGGGGCTGCGGGCGAGGTGACGGCAGGCGCGTAGCGAAGGCGAAGGCCAATACCTTGGGGGCCCCCCCCGAACGACACGATCGCGGCGGAACGGTGATTTTACCTCACCCGTCCGCCGCGACCCGTATCAGCGCGTCCCGCGCCTTGCGCCCGGCTACGCCCCCACGTGTGTGACCGGAGTATCCAGTGGGGTGTCGGCGGCCGAGATGGGCATCGAGCGACGGAAGAGCCGCGCGACGTCATCATCGCTCAGGGAGTCGAGCACCGATTTCTTGTCGAGCCGGGCGGTGACGTCGCTCGCCTCGGGGCGGTGCGAGTTGTGCCAGGCGTAGCGGTCGAGGCGGGCCGTGCGGCCGACGGGATGGTGGAAGACGAGCATGGCGTTGCTCGCGCTCGGCATCTCGACTTCCACTCCCCAGCGGGTACCGTCGGGCGACTCGAAGAAGCGCTTGGATTTCACGTGGGAGGGGGCGGGAGTGGTGAACGGGTCGGCGCGAGCGACGCGCGAGATGCGCGCCGATCGTGAGCGCGACCTCAGGCGACTGCGCGCGGGGTGAGGCGCTGGCGGCCGCTGTAGCCGGCGTCGAGCTCGTGCCAGTACTCCACGGCCGCCTCGCCCAGCCGCCAGCAGAGCCAGACGCGGCGGCCGGCCAACTCGCCGGGAAAGTCGATGAGCCCCGTCGTGTAATCCTTGATCTCGATGCCGAGCTGGTCGAGCTCCTGCACGTAGCTCTGGATCTCTGCGGCGAGCTCGTGCACCTCGCGCTCGATGAGCTGCGACTCCGGGGGCGACGACAGCTCGAATCGCGCGACCCGCTCGCGCCAGCGCGTGTGCTGCGCCACGATGTCCTGGACGATGCGGCTGACGAGCGGCAGGGTACGATTCGCGTCCTCGACGCTGAAGATCTTCGTGGGCGTGGAGGGTGTCGCAGGCGTACCCGCTCCGCCGGGCTGCTTTGACTTCATGCGGTGGATGGTGACCTGGCGAGCGCCCCGGGGCAAGGGCACGAAGCATGAAGGGATGCGACCGCGGCCATGACTCTGCGACTCCCTCCACGAGCGATACGCACATGACGACGAGCAAGGAAACCGACTGGATGAATCACCCGGTGCTCCGGAAGATGGTGGAGCAGGCGAACACGCTCACGCTGGCGGAGCGGCTGACGCTGATCAAGGGGCTGGTGCCGGGGATCGTGGATCAGCTCTCGGAGCGCGAGTATGAGGGGCTGATGCACGATCTGCGGCTCAAGGGTGAGCGCTACCGCGAGGCGAAGACGCACCCGGGCGAGGGGCGGTCGCAGCGGCAGACGCTCGGCGAGCGCGAGCTCGAGGGGCGAGGGTAGAAATCACTTCACTTCGCTCTGGCGCTCCTCCAGCCGCCGGCGGCGGCGCTCCTGCGCCGCGGCGTAACGGCGCTGCTCGGCGTCGGTCTCCGGGATCAGCCTGGGGATCTCGACCGGCTTCCCCTCGCGGTCCACAGCGACGAAGGTGACGTAGCACGAGTTCGTGTGGCGTCGCACGCCCTGGATCAGGTGCTCGGCTTCCACACGCACCCCCACCTCCATCGAGGTGCGTCCCACGTAGTTCACCGACGCCTTCATCACCACCAGGTCACCGACCTGGATGGGCTGGCGGAAGTCCACACGGTCCACGGACACCGTGACGCAGGCACTCCGCGCGTGGCGGATGGCGGCGACGGCGGCGGTCTTGTCCATCATCGCCAGGATGGCACCGCCGAAGACGTGCCCGAGGAGGTTGGCATCCTGCGGCATCATCAATTCGGCCGCCTCGTGCTGGGACTCGCGCACCGTCCGGCCAGGGCGCGAGGGAGAGGCCGGCGGCGCGGCGGCGCCGGCGGGCGGCTGGGGGGTCGCGGAGTGTGTCACGGGCAAGTGGAGAAGGAATGCGCGAGGGGCGCGGCTAGCGGCGCGCGTGGCCCGAGCGGGCGGGTGATGCGTGGCGGCGCACGGGGTGCGCGCCTGTGGAGCGCGCGGCCCCCGCGAGATG
>JBBJNN010000163.1:0-8220 GCA_037720885.1 Gemmatimonadaceae bacterium
GACGTCGAGCGGCTGGTGCAGGCGGCCCGCGAGCTCTGCGACGACCAGCCGCGCACCTTCGAGGAGATCCGCGCGATTCTCGTGAAGGCAGGCCACGCGGGGGACGAGCGTGCGATGGGCTACGCGGTGCGGATGCAGCTTCCACTGGTGCAGGTGCCGTCGCCTGGCGCCGCGTGGGGCTACGATGCCAGGGCGCCGTTCGCGGTCGCCGACTCATGGCTCGGTGCGCCGCTGAACGAGGATGCCGAGCCGCAGGCGCTGGTCGTGCGCTATCTCGCGGCTTTTGGTCCCGCGAGCGCGGCTGACGCCGGCGTGTGGTCCGGCCTGCGGGGGCTTCGCGAGGTGTTCGAGACGTTGCGACCGGAGCTGTTGGCTTTCCGCGACGAGCGGGGGCGCGAGCTCTTCGACCTTCCCGCCGCGCCCCGCCCTCCGGGCGACGTCGAGGCACCGGTGCGTTTCCTCCCCGACTTCGACAATCTCGTGCTCGCGCACGAGGATCGCACGCGGCTGATCGCGCCGGAGCACCGCGCCCGGATCGTGAGCCGGAACCTGCAGGTCGCTGCCACGTTCCTCGTGGACGGAGTCGTCGCGGGTACGTGGAAGGTGGAGCGCAAGCGTAAGGCGGCGACGCTCGTGCTCACCCCGTTCGCGAAGGTGCCCAAACCGGCGCAGCGGGCGCTGGAGGAGGAGGGCCTCCCGCTCCTCGCCTTCCTCGAGCCCGACGCGCTCGAGCACGGCGTGCGCGTCGCCGCGTAGCACGAAGCCTCGGCGCCCGACGCGTCCTGAACCGGGAGCGCGCTGTCTCACCCATCTCAGTGGTCGTCGCCCTCCGCGCGCCCGAACATGAGCTGGATGACCGGTCGGTCTTCCGGGCGGCAGAAGACGTAGACGTGGTCGTCCTCCTGCAGCACCGTCGTCCCTCGTGGCGCCATCAGCTCGCGTCCGCGCACGAGCAGGGTCACGGCCGAGCCTTCGGGAAAGTCGAGATCGGCAATGGTGACGCCGGCGACCGCGAGCGCGGGCTCGATGTAGAATGACATCAGCTCGCCGGCGAGCGGTTGCATCGATGAGATCTCGAGCACGGCGGGCGGAGCCGGCGGCTCCACCGTGCCGGCGCGGAGCACGCGTGTGGCCCAGCGCACAGTACCACCGGGCACCAGCGAGTTGACGACCACGACGAAGAACACGACGTCGAACACGCGCTGGGCCCCCGCCGCGCCGGAGAGCACCGGTGCCGTGGCGAGGATGATGGGGACCGCGCCCCGGAGCCCCACCCATCCCACGTAGAGCGTCTCGCGCGGGGTGAAGCCGAAGGGGAGGAGGCAGAGCGCGGCCACGGCTGGGCGGGCGACGACAGCGAGGAAGACGCCGATGCCGAGCCCGAGCGGCGCGACCTCCCACAATCGCGACGGGAACACGAGTAGCCCGAGCACGAGGAACATCACGATCTGCGCGAGCCATGCCAGCGCGTCGTGCACGCGGAGCAATGCCGTGCGATACGGGAGCGGACCGTCGCCGAGGACGAGCGCCGCGACATATACGGCGAGGAAGCCACTGCCGTGGAGCAGCGTCGGCACGCTGAAGGCGAGCGTGGCGAGGGCGAGCGTGAGCGCGGGGTAGAGGCCGGCGATGCTGAGGCGCGCGCGCGCGAGCACCCAGCGTCCCGCGTATCCTGCCCCGAGTCCGAGTGCCAGGCCGATGGCGAACTCGGTCACGATCTCGAGCGGGATGCGCCTGGCGAGCCGTGCGAGCGAGAACTCGCTCGGATCGAGGAGCGTGCCCGTGAAGATGGTCGTGAGAATCACGGCCGTGGGATCGTTGATCCCCGACTCGAGCTCGAGCGTGGTCCCGACCCGCTTCTTGAGCCGGTTGCCGCTGCCACGCAGCGCGGAAAAGACGGCGGCCGCATCGGTGGAGGAGACGACGGCGCCGAGGAGCACCGCCTCCGGCCAGGGCATGCCGGCCCCGTGCGCGATGACGCCGACGAGCATTGCGGTACCCAGCACGCCCAGCGTCGCGAGGATGGCGGCGGGCTTGAGCGAGAGCACGACCGCCGAGCGCGGGGTGTTGAGTCCGCCATCGAACAGGATGAGGACAAGGGCGACCGTGCCGAGCCGGAAGGCGAAGTGGTAGTCCTCGAACGGGATGCCACCCAGTCCCTCCGAGCCCGCGAGCATCCCGACGCCAAGTACGATGAGCGCGACCGGAATGCCGACGCGCTGCGCGGCTCGGCTGAGCAGCGTGCTCGCGGCGACCAACGCGCCGAAGGTCGCGAGCAGGATCGCGGTGGAGTGTGGTTCCGAGGCCTGCATGGGCGGGATGCTAGCGACGGCGAGGCGACCGGTCGAGTGCGGCACGAGCATTCTCCCGGCGGTGGAGGAACGGAACGTGCCCCACCACGCGGCGATGCCGACCAGAATAACGCGGGAGCGGGCGCTCGCCGCGGTGCGAGGGCGCTTCGGTCACCCTGGCTTTCGTCCAGGCCAATGGGAGCCGATCCGTGCCGTCCTCGGCGGGCGCGATGCGCTCGTCGTGATGCCGACGGGGAGCGGGAAGTCACTCATCTACCAGCTCCCCGCGCTCCTTCTCCCCGGTCTCACGGTGGTGGTGAGCCCACTGATCGCGCTGATGAAGGACCAGCAGGACAAGCTTGCCGCGCAGGGCGTGGACGCGCTCGCGATGCACTCGCACCTGACGACCGCCGAGATGCGCGCGACGCACCGGACGGTGGAAGCGGGAGGCGGAGAGATACTCTACCTCACGCCTGAGCGCTTCAAGGATCGGGATTTTTTCGACCGGCTACTCACACGGCGGGTGAGCATGTTCGTCGTGGACGAGGCGCACTGCGTGAGCCAGTGGGGCCACGACTTCCGCCCCGACTACCTCGTCCTGGGCTCCATCGCGAAGCGACTCGGCGCGCCGCCCATCCTCGCGCTCACGGCCACGGCTACGAGCGAGGTGCGCGGCGACATCATTCGCCAGCTCGGGATGCGCGATCCGTACATCACCGTTACCGGGTTCGCCCGCCCCAACCTCCGGTTCGAGGTGCGGCGCACGGTGAACGAGGCGATGAAGGACGCCCAGGTGGAAGCGATCCTGCGGGGGAGCGGCGGGAGCGTCGTGGTCTACGTCGCGACGGTAAAGGAGGCGGAGCGCCTCCACGCGCAGCTTCGCGACCGGCTGCCCGTGGCGATGTACCACGGAAGGATGCCGGCGGCGGATCGGAAGGCGTCGCAGGAGGCGTTCATGTCCGGCCGGGTCGCCGGCATGATCGCCACGAACGCCTTTGGCCTGGGCATCGACAAGCACGATATCCGCTTCGTGGTCCACTACCACTTTCCGGGGTCGGTCGAGTCGTACTATCAGGAGGCGGGACGCGCTGGCCGGGATGGCCTGCCAGCCGTGTGTATCGTGCTCTACCGGGTGGAGGACCGCCGCATTCAGTCGTACTTCCTCGGTGGCAAGTATCCGGAGGTCGAGGAGGCCGCGCGTGTCGCGCTCGCGCTGGAGGAGTACCCGCCGCGCACGCCCGTGCCGCTGGACGATCTGTCGAACGCGACGGCGGTGCCGGCGCGGAAGGCGCGGATCACGCTCATGCTCCTCAAGCGCCACGGGCTCGTGCGCGAGCATCGCGGTGGAAGCTGGGAGCGGCTCGCCGACCGCCTGACGCAAGTGGACTTGAGCGCCGACCTCACGAGCTACGAGGAGCGCCGCGACATGGACCAGGCGAAGCTGGATGCGATGGTGCGCTACTGCCAGACGCTCCGCTGCCGCACGCGCTACATCCTCGAGTACTTCGGTGAAGTGGTAGAGGCCGACTGGCGCTGCGCCCACTGCGACGCATGCGACGAGCTCACCCGGTGGGAGGCGCGAACGACCGAGCGGGGCGTGGGGCGGATCGAACCAATCCTGGGGCACTCTCGTTGAGGATGCGGCGTCGGGCGTGGTCTAGTTCACCCTTCAGTGCGTCGCGAGGTGCGGCCGTATGAAAGTTCTTGTCACGGGCGGTACCGGCGTCGTCGGCAGCGCGGCGGTGCGGCACCTCATCGCGCGTGGTCACACGGTGCGGCTCTTCTCGCGCAACGCGAATCGCGATTGCGAGGCGTACGTGGACGGGGTCGAGCCCTGGGCCGGAAGTGTCGGCGAGCCCGAGACCGTGCACGGGTGCGCAGCGGCGTGCGACGCGGTACTCCACATTGTAGGGATCGTCGCCGAATCGCCGCCGGATGTGACGTTCGAGAAAGTCAACGTCCAGGGGACGCGACACATGGTCGAGGAGGCCGAGCGTCAGGGCATCCGCCGCTTCATCTACGTCTCGTCGCTCGGCGCCGACCGTGGGCGCTCCGACTACCATCGCTCGAAGAAGCGTGCGGAGCTCGAGGCGCAGAAGTTCAGCGGCGACTGGCTCATCATGCGCCCCGGCAACGTGTATGGGCCGGGCGATGAGGTGATCTCGCTCCTCCTCAAGATGGTCCGGACGCTGCCCGCCATTCCCGTCATTGACGACGGCGACCAGCAATTCCAGCCAGTCTGGACGGACGACCTCGGTGACGCGCTGGCGCAGGCCGTGGAGCGCGAGGACCTCGCCAGGCATGTACTCGAGCTCTCCGGAACGGAGCTTACCTGCACGAATGAGGTGCTCGACCTGCTCGCCGAGATCACCGGAAAGAAGCCGCCGCGTCTGCCGCTCCCTGGCTGGCTCGCCTCGACTGGCGCCAAGGTCGCGTCGGCCTTCGGCGTGGACTCGCCAGTGAGCGCGGACCAGATCACGATGGTTGTCGAGGGGAACGTGATCTCGCCGGGTGAGCCGAACGCGCTGACCGACGTGTTCGGCATCACGCCGACGCCGCTCAAGCAGGGGCTCAAGCGCCTCGCCGACGTGCTCCCCGAGCAGCTCCCGTCGGACGGGGTGGGGCGGCTGGTGCGCCGGCGCTACTGGGCCGACATCCGGAACGCGCCGCTCTCGCCCGAGGCGCTGATGGAGCGTTTCCGCTCCCGCTTCGCGGCGCTCACGCCCAGCGCAACGGTGGATGTGGGAGCGGAGCCGGGCACGCAGACGACGATCACGGAGGGCGCGACGATCACGCTCGGACTCCGCATGCGCGGGACGGTGCAGGTGCGCGTGATCGAGGTGACGGAGCGCGAGGTCACCTTGGTCACAGTGGAAGGGCACCCGCTGGCTGGCGCGATCCGCTTCCGCGCGTTCGAGCTGGATGACGAGCTCCGCTTCCAGGTGACGACGTACGACCGCCCGGCGAATCTCGTAGACTGGGTGGCAATGTCAACGATCGGGATCGTGCTCAAGAGCTCCACGTGGCGCGCGCTGGTGGAGGCGGTGGTGACCGACAGCGGCGGTGTCGCGCCGGACGGCGTTCAGACGGAGAGCAAGACGCTCGACGACGATCAGGCCGAGGTCGCGGAGAAATGGGTAGAGCGGCTGGTCATGGAACGGAAGCGCGAGGAGAGTGAAGGGCTGGCGGACCAGGGAGCCGGGCAGGAAGGGGCGATCCGGTAACGGGGGCGGAGCGCCGCGGCTCGCGGTTGCATCCCGCGCCGCAGGAGGGCCGATGTTCGACAGTATCTTCCCGCAGAATCGCGAGTTCATTCGTGGGCTGAGCCGGATCGCCGGCCGGCTCACGGCGTCGGCCCGTCTGCTCCAACGACTGTTCGAGGCGCCGCACGGCCTCGACTCCCTGGTGGACGCGATACGGGACGCCTCGCGCGAGGCCGAGGTCGCGGCGCACGACGTCGATCTCCGGCTGGACAAGGCGCTGCTCCCCCCGATCGACCGGGAGGATGTCCACCGCCTCGCCCGGCAGCTGCAGGCGGCCGTGGACGTCGTCGCGGCAGTCGCCGAGCGCGCGCGGGCATTCCATATCGAGAACGAGCGAGCGCGGGTTCCGGCGCGGGAGATGTCCGCGGTGATCGTGCGGACGGCCGTAGCCATCGAGTCGGCGGTGGCGCGCGCCGAGAAGGCTCCGCGCGAAGTCATGGAATGGTGCGCGAAGGTGCGAGAGTGCGAGGCGGAGGGCGAGGCCATCTACCAGACGGCCATGGAGGCGCTCTTCGACGGTACGCCCGACGCGCTCGAGGTGGTGAAGTGGAAGGACTTGTACGACACGCTCGCTCGCGCGCTCGAGCAGTGCCGGCACACCGCGAGCGCACTGGAGAGTATCGCGCTCAAGCATGGGTAGAACCGGTAAAACCGGAAGTCGGGTGCGTCGCCGGCGCTGTGAGGGGAGCGCGAACACGCTCCTCGCCGTGCCCCGTCAGGTACTCGTCGCTTCCGATCCCTCGAAGTCGAACTGGGCCTCGTGCAGCTGGCAGTGTTCACCGCAGCCGAACTTGTAGCGGTTGCGGGCGAACCAGCGGTAGAACCGGTCGGCGAGCTTGCCCACGAACGGCAGCTTGAACACCCAGCCGAGCATCCAGCCGGCGGGGAGGATCGTGAGGAGCTGCTCGATCGCTTCAGCGCCCTGCCAGGTCTGGCCACCAGGACCGATGAGCTGCACAGCGTCACGGTAGGCCGTGGCCGGGATCCACGGGAAGCGCGCCGGGACCGTCGAGTTCTGGGACGGGGTCAGCTCGAGATCCTTTCGTTTGTCCCACTTCCCGAGGAGGCGGACGAGACGGCCGCACACCTTGCACTGGCCATCGTACACGACCGTGTATGGGCGGCCGAGGCCGGCGCTCACCTCTTCCTCCCCGCCGAAGATGAAGCGAACGACCGGCACGGTCTGGCGCGCCGGAGCGCGCGGAGCGGACGGGGCAGCGGGGGTCGTCATGCGCCGATGCCGACGGAAATCTGCGGTGGGTGCGTCAGCGTGTTGTGCACCGCACAGAGGTGGGCCGCCCGCTCGGCGGCCGGCCGGCGGGCATCGGGGAGGCCGGGCCAGTCGAGCTTCACATCCATGTTCCCCACGCGGTGCGGCTGCTCGGCGAACGACCAGCCGACCTCGATCGCCAGCTTGTCCGCGGGCAGCTTCGCGTGCGACGCCCAGGAGTGGAGCACGGAGAAGATGCACGTCGCGAGGCCGCTCGCGAGCATGTGGAAGGGCGAATACGAGGTTTCCGCGGACTCCGCCTCGACTGACAGCGGGCCGGCGGCGTCCTCGAGGCGGATGCGCTCGTCCGACAAAAGGGTGATCTTCACGGCAGTCCCTGGCGCGAGTGGGCGCAGGGGATGCAAGGAGCACGCCCGGTGCCGCACGCACCACGCACCGCCTGCTCACGTCCAGCACGCATCATGGTCATCTCCGATCTCCTGAACCGGACGTTTTACGGCAACACGGTCTCCACCTGGCTCAACGCGCTGGTGGTCCTCGTGGTGTCCGTCACGCTGCTGGAGCTGGTCCGCGCGCTCGCCATCCGCCGCCTCGGCGGCTTCGCCCGGCGCACGACGACGTCCATCGACGACATGATCGTCCGGGTGCTGCAGCGCACCCGCGTGTTCCTTCTCATCTGGCTCTCGCTCACGGTCGCGCTGCGGGCGCTCGTACTCCCTCCGGGCGTTGCGAGCTGGCTCGGAGCCGTAGCGTTCTTCGGGCTGCTCGCGCAGGTAGGCGTCTGGCTGAGCGGCGCCACTGCTTTCTGGGCGGACCACTACAGCCGCGAGCGCGCCTCCACCGACGCGGCCACCGTGATGACGATGCGGGCCGCGTCCATCGGGGCGAGGGTCCTGCTCTGGTCGCTGCTCGTGCTCTTCGCGCTCGAGCATCTGAACTACAGCGTGACGAGCCTGGTCACCGGACTCGGGATCGGCGGCATCGCGCTCGCCCTCGCCGTCCAGAACGTTCTCGGCGACGTGCTCGCGGCACTCTCCATCGTCATCGACAAGCCGTTCGTCGTGGGCGATGCGATCAGCGTGGACACCTTCACCGGAACGGTCGAGCACGTGGGACTCAAGACGACGCGCATCCGGAGCGCGACGGGAGAGCAGATCATCTTCTCGAATGCCGACCTGCTGCGCAGCCGCATCCGCAACTTCAAGCGGATGTACGAGCGGAACGTTACCTTCGCGATCGGCGTGGTCTACGGTACGCCGTACGCCACGGTCGCGCGGATCCCGGGCATCATCCGCGAGGCGATCGAGGGGCAGCCGCACACGCGCTTCGACCGCAGCCACTTTCGCCGCTACACCGACTCGGCGCTCGAGTTCGAGACGGTGTACGCCGTGCTCTCCACCGACTACATCACCTTCGTGGATACGCAGCAGGCGAT
>JBBJNN010000164.1:0-8148 GCA_037720885.1 Gemmatimonadaceae bacterium
GCTCGCGGCGCGCGGCGGCCGCTCCTGCGCGGCGAGTGGAACGTGCGGCGCGGCCGCGAGCAGCACAGTCAGCAGCGGCGCCACGACACGCACCGTGAGCACCGTGAGCACGGCGAGCCACGCCCTCGCCGGGTGCCTGGGCGCGGTGCCGGCGGGCCGCCGGTCTCCTCGCACGTTCCTCTGCACGTTCCTCTGGCGCGGGCGGGGTGCGCTGTTCAGGTCGGCCATGGGAGGCACGGTGCGATGGTCCGCTGTCCGGTCTGGCGGGAGCCGGACGATAGCGCCCGGATGGCACGGGGCGCAACCGTCAGTTTCTCGGAGCGTGCCAGGTGTTCAACGGTGAGGGCGTGCTAATGTTGCTACACTCTAACTTGTTGGTATAAAGGAAGATACTTGACAAACAGACGACTGGGTGCGATAGCGCGCCTGCGGCTCGACACGCCCGCGTGTGTTACCGGGCGCGTTGCCCCCTCCGCTCGGGCCGCGGGAGGTATTGTCATGAGCATCATCGGATCGGGCACGCAGGCGTCGTGGTACGCCCGGATCAAGGCCAGCATCGTGTACGTCGCGCTGGCGGCTGCACTGGGGCTGGTGGTGGTGCTCACCTTCCAGATACGCAGCCAACGGGCGGAGCTTCGCCGGTTCAGGTACAAGACGTTTCACCCGTACGTCGGCATGTGGGTACCGACCGTGCGCACAGCTACCGTGCAGGGCGACTCGATCACCATCGGCGCGACTGCAGACGGGCGCCGTCAGGTTCTGATCGTCTTCGCGACGGCGTGTGGCTACTGCAAGCTGACGCTGCCAGCCTGGAAGCGCCTTTCGACTGCGCTCTTGGCCGACCGCACGCACCCCGCTGACGTGCTGTGGCTCTCCCTCAGCTCCGTGGATTCGACCCGAGCATACATGCGGGAACAGAGCCTCGATTTCCCGGTGGTGAAGCTGCCGCAAGTAAAGCTCGAGCGGGTGTTTCGCGTGAATGCGGTGCCGGTAACGGTCGTGCTCGACGACAAGGGGCAGGTGGTCTATTCACGCGCCTCGGTGCTCAACACGGATGCTGCCATCGACTCCGTCCTCACCGCCGCGCGTTCGCGCACCCCGACGGCGCCGGGTCGGCCGACGGACCTCTGATCTGTGAACTCAGACATCTGACACGCCGGCGGACACCGGGCTGGCTGGACTGCACGACCCGTCGTTTCCCCTGTTCATTCTCATTCACCTTCACCGCATCACGCAAGGAGGCACCATGCGGAGGACGATGCTACGGCTGGGTCAGCTCATCGCGCTGGCAGGCGCACTCACGGCCTTCGGGTTCGGCGCGCAGGAAGCGTATGCTGCCGGAGTGCCGAAGGCGGAGAACTGTCAGTACACGTGTTACGCGGGCGGCCAAGCTGCGTGCACCGCCTGCTGCACTGCGCCGGACCCGGTGTATGACTTCGGAGAGTGTGTGCAGCCCGCGAATGTCTGTTTTTGCGGCTACAACCTGTAGCCGCCCCCTCATCTCGCTCCAGATGCACGCAGTGCCCGGCGAGCGAATCGCTCGCCGGGCACTGCGTGCATTCAGCAGTCATCCCATACTCACGGCGCTATGGGACCTGCTTCGGCGTCGGGGTCGGCACGCGCTCGAAGTCGCGGGCACTCGTGCGCGTGCGCTGGAGAACCACGCGGCCGTCGGGTTGGACGGCGAACACACGGCGCCTGACCGAGCCGGCGCTCGTGTAGTCGCCAAGTGCCGCCCGCTGCCGGTCGTACAGCGGGTGGACCATCGGCACACACTCCGCATACTGCTGTTGAAAAAGGCTGGGGAGGATCTGCTCCGCGTACACATCGAGCACCTTCTCGCTGGGGTAGCGCCAGAAGGGAAGGTCCTGGTTCGGGAACCTGTCTCGTAGGAGCGCTGTCCCAGGCACATCGAGCGGATTGGCCACGAAGATCACCTGAGGGCCCACGCCCCGGAACTCCGCGCCGTGACCCTCGAAGCTCCCGGCAAGCCCGATGATCGAGAGGATGTTCGGCACAAAGGGGTTGTCAACGTCCTGCGCGGTGCCCAAGAACTCGAAGTCGGCGCTTGAGAGGTCGAGTAGCGTGGGATGAAACACGCGGTGATCGATGGCGTCGGTGGCGAGGATCACGGCCTTGCCAGGTGCCAGCGGGTAGTCTCGCCCCGAGCCGGGTAATTCCCACAGATCGCGGCTCCATAACCCTCCGGGGTCCAGTCGATACCTCGCGTTGAATGCGCAGTCGAACGTGGGGTAGTCAAAGAATGGCTGCGGGAGGACTCTACCGACGACTTTGCGATCGAGGTAGATGACCGTGTCGGCGTTGTTGGCGAGCTCAAGATAGGTGCCGTAGGGGTGGGCGCTGAAGGACGCGGTGGGCGGCCCGTACTCGTAGACCTCCGAGATCACCAGCGAGCCGCGGCGGCCGAGGACCGCGTCCACCCGCGCGGCGGTCATCGGCGGCCCCACGCCCCACGTCCCGCCGCCCCCGAAGGCGGTCACGTCCGCGTTCTCGCTTCCCAAACGGGCGACCTCGGCCACGGTCAGCAGCCGCTGGACCGAGATCGCGTAGCCCCCCGGCAAGAGCTCGGTGAACCGTACCGTGCCCGCTGCGTCGGCCGTCGCCGTCTGGCGGCTCGCCGCGGTGCCCTGCCGCTCGATCGTGACCTCGGCGCCGGGCAGAATCCCCGCGGTCAGGCCCAGCAGTCGCGCTAGCGCAGTGTCCTCGGGCGCGACGCCAACGGTGACCGTGAGGGTAGCGCGCTGGACCGGGCCGCCCCCGCCCGAGTTACCGCCGGTAGACGTCGTGTCGCCCGGCCGCTTGGCCCCCGTGATCTCCGTGGCGTCCTGCCGGCACGCGGTGAGGCCAAGGCCGGCGCCAAGGCCGGCGCCGAGCAATGCGAGAGGCACCAGGAGCCGCGCGGCGCGCGTACGTGGCAGCGCAGCGAAGCGGCGGCGCGGCGGGCGGGTGCTGAGGGCGTCGGGCATAGGACCTCCGGAAACGCGGGCGGTGCACTGCACGGCAGCATGCACCACGGCACTTCCCTAGAGTACACGCGCGATGGGGCCGGGACAATCGCGCGGGCGGCCGGGTAGTGGGTCAGTTTGCTCTTGTCATCCCGCAGGAGCGCCGCAGGCGCGAGTGATGTCATCCCGCAGGAGCAGCGCCGCAGGCGCTGCGAGTGCTCGCTGGCTGGCCACGCCGAACGCCGGCGGGGGGGCCTGAGGAGCAGCGAGTACGCGCAGGAGTTCGGCCTGCTCCGGCGCAGAGAGTCGCCAGTTGCGTGCGAGCACGAGCTCTGCCGACACCTTCTCGGCGACCGCTTCGATCACGAGCTGAGAGAGGTTCCCGCCCTTGGCAGCGGCCACCACCTCGGCGTGCTGCTTGAGGAGGCTCGGCAGTCGTACCTCCAGACGAGCATCGGCCGGAAGCTCCAGGTACGCCATCTCGGTGTCAGTGAGCATAGCATCCTCGGTATGTACGGGCAATGGACGTAACGGAGCCCTGCTAATCAACACTCGAGTCGTCCAAGTACCACCACCGCCGGTGCCTCGTGACACGAGTCGAGCATGCGGTCGTGGGATCGGCCGTAGGTCCACCTCACGGCACTTGCCCCGGGGTCGGCGTCGGCACGCGCTCGAAGTCGCGCGCGCTGGTGCGGGTATGCTGGAGGACCACGCGGCCGTCCGCCTGGACGGCGAAGACGCGGCGCCGGACCGAGCCGGAACTCGTGTAGTCCCCGAGCGGCGCGCGCTGCCGATCGTAGATCGGATGCACCAACGGGACGCACTCCGGATAGAGGGTGGATGTGCCGGGAGCGACGCCCTCCGCATAGACATCTATGAGCCGCTCGCGCGGGTAGCGCCAGAACGGGAGGTCGGTGAGCCCCAAGCGGTCCTGCGGCAGAGTCGCCACATCGACCGGCTCGGCGATGAAGACCACCTGGGGGGCGAACCGGAAATCTGGCCCATGGCCGCCGCTCCCTCGGGTCCCTGCGAGGGAGGGGATGTTCGGCGCGAAGGGGTTGTCGACGTCCTCGGCGGTGCCCAGAAACTCGAAGTCGGCGCGCGAGAGGTCGAGCAGGCCGGGGTTGAAGACGCGGTGGTCCATGGCGTCGGTGGCGAGTACCACCGCCTTACCGGGGGCCAGCGGGTATTGCCGACCCGAGCCGGGGAGCTGCCACATCTCTCCCGTCCAGAGTCCCCGCGTATCCATTCGGTACTTGGGATCGGCACACGGGTGATTCGGGAAATCGAGGTTGAGCTGCGGAAGGCCCTTGGCTAGGACTTTCCCATCCAGGTACACAACGGTGTCGGCATTGTTGACCAGTTCGACAAAGGTGCCGTACGGGTGCCCGCCGAACTGCGCGGTCGGCGGCGCATACTCGTAGACCTCCGAGATCACGAGCGAGCCGCGGCGCCCTAAGACCGCCTCGACGCGCCCGCTCGCTGCCGGCGCCTCGACCAGCACCTCCCCCCCGCCGCCGAACGCCGTCACGTCGGCGTTCTCTGCGCCCAGCCGCGCGACTTCGGCCGCCGTGAGCGAACGCTGGACCGAGACGCTGTAGACGCCCGGCAGGAGCTGGCCGAACGTAACGACGCCCGCCGCGTCGGCCGTCGCCGTCTGCCGGCTGGAGGCCGTGCCCTGCCGCGCGATCGTCACCTCGGCGCCCGGCAGCACGCCGCCCGCGAGGCCGAGCGTGCGGGCGAGTGCCGTGTCCTCGGGCGCGACGCCCACGGTCACCGTGAGCGTGGCGCGCTGGACCGGGCCGCCCCCACCCGAGTTACCGCCGGTGGACGTGGTATCGCCGGGCGTCTTGGCCCCCGTGATCTCGGTCGCGTCCTGTCGGCACGCGGTGAGGCCGAGGCCGGCGGCGAGCAGTGCGGAGAGCGAGAGCGCGGCCACGAGACCGGGCCGCCGCGGCGCAGGTGGGCGGCCGCGCGAGAGCCATGCAGGCAACGGAACCTCCGGGAGAGCACCAGTACGTCGAGTACGTCGCGCTGGGCAGGCGGCGCGCTTGCTGCTTCGCATGCTACACGGGGCGCGTTTCAGCGGCAACTCGCACGGCACGGTCGGGAGCCAGAGCCGGCTCCCACGCGCCGAAAACAGGAAGCTCCCGCCTCCAGTGAAACGGAAGCTGACAGCCAGACCGCCGTGCGACACTACTGCTGGTGGAAGGCGGGAGGCAGATCGCGATGCCCGTGGAGCACGCGGGCGATGCCGACACCGTCCGCGAGGGGGGTGTAGAAGATGACGTACGATCCGACGGGGAAGCTCGTCACACCCGCCGCGGTCTCGGGGTGGTCACGGCCGACGCCCGGGTGATCCGCGAGGAGCCGGCAAGCGCCTTCGATGTCGTCGATGACTCGGCTCGGCCGCCGCTGGATTGTCCGCGGCGATGTGCGCCCCGATGTCGCCCAGGTCGCGCTCGGCCGCCGACGATAGGCGGTACGCGCTCACGCGCGCTTGCCCTGCCGGCGGCCCTCCCGCTTGCTGCGGAGGCGCTCGAACACCTCCTCCCCGGGCCGCCCCTCATCGCGGGCAAGCTGCTGCAGACCCTCGCGGACGTCGCTGCGCAGCGCCTACGCTCGCCGCCCCCATGGCTCCGACAATCTGCGGGCGGTATTCTTCCCGCCACTCAACAGGACGACACCCATGCACATTTTCCGACATTCAGTGGCCTTGCTGCTGGCGCTCGCGGCCGCCTCGCTCTCGTCCACTGCCTGCGCGCAGGCGCAGCAGACGCCAAGCGCTCGTCGCAGCCAGCGCGCGTCTGTCACGCAGCGGGTAGGCGCGGCGGAGATCGTCGTCGCGTACAGCCGCCCCGTCGCGCGCGGGCGCGAGCTCTTTCCCGGCGTCGTGAGCTGGGGGCGCAACTGGTCGCCCGGAGCGGATACCGCGACGAGCGTTGCCTTCAGCGCCGATGTGCTCGTGAATGGGCAGGCGTTGGGGAAGGGGACCTACAGCATCTGGATGATCCCGCAGCAGGCCGAGTGGACGGTCATCTTCAGCAGTGCGCACCCGGTGTGGCACGTGCCGTACCCCGAGGGGAAGGAGGTACTCCGCGTGCCCGCCACACCGGCCACCGGGAGCCACATGGAGGCGCTCGCGTTCTACTTCCCCGTAGTTGAGCCGGACTCCACCGTGCTGAACATGCACTGGGGCACGACCGTCGTCCCGCTCTCGATCAAGGTGAAGTAGCACTCGCTCCCGGCGTCCCGTGAACACGCCAGTCACCGCGTCGGCCGCGTCCGGTGGCGACGCCGCGCGGCGGCGACGCCCGCATGTCGTCATCATCGGCGGTGGGTTCGGCGGGCTCTATGCCGCGCGGGCGCTCCGTTCGGCCGTGGTGGACGTCACCGTCATTGACCGCACCAATCACCACCTCTTCCAGCCGCTCCTCTACCAGGTGGCGACGGCGACGCTCGCGCCGACCGACATCACCGCGCCCATCCGCTGGCTACTTCGCAACCACCGGAACACCGCGGTGCTGCTCGCCGATGTGACGCGTGTAGACCCGGTGCGCCGCGTGGTGGTCACGGATGACGAGCGCGAGACCCCATACGACTTTCTCATCCTCGCGCCAGGCTCTCGCCACGCCTACTTCGGCCACGATGAGTGGGAGCCCGTGGCGCCTGGGCTCAAGACCATCGATGATGCGCTCCAGATCCGCGACCGCTTTCTCCTCGCCTTCGAGGAGGCGGAGAAGAGCGATGACCTCGCTGCGCGGGAGTCGTGGCAGACGTTCGTGATCGTGGGCGGTGGGCCAACCGGGGTGGAGCTCGCCGGCATGTTCCCCGACGTCGCGCGCCGTGCGCTCCGGCGGGACTTCCGGCGCATCGATACCGCTCACACGCGTGTGATCCTGGTGGAAGGCGGCCCGCGCCTCCTGCCCGCGTTCCCCGAGGATCTCGCCGGCCGCGCCGCGCGCGATCTCGTGGAGTTGGGCGTGGAGGTGCGGACGAACTCTGTGGTCACGCGCATCGAGCCGGACGCGGTGTACGTGGGTGACGAGCGCATCCCGGCGCACTCGGTCTTCTGGGCCGCCGGCAACGCTGCGTCCCCCCTCGCACAGTCGCTCCGCGCGCCGCTCGACCGCGCCGGTCGCGTGGAAGTCGCGCCCGACCTGTCAGTCCCCGGACATCCCGAAGTTTTCGTGGTCGGCGATCTCGCGGCCGTCCCGTGGAGGGAGGGGAAGCTGGTGCCCGGCGTCGCCCCTGCCGCGATGCAGGGTGGGCGGCACGCGGCGAGGAGCATCCGTCGCCTGCTCCGCGGCGAGGCGACAAAGCGGTTCGAGTACGTCGACAAAGGGAACCTCGCCACGATCGGGCGCGCGAAGGCGATCGCCGAGCTGGGGCGCCTCCACTTCGGCGGCTATCTGGCGTGGGCCTTCTGGCTCTTCCTCCACATCGCGTACCTGGCGGGCTTCCGCAACCGCGTGAGCGTGCTCGTACAGTGGGCGTACGCGTACTTCACCTGGCAGCGCGGCTCGCGTCTTATCACCGCCCGCGCGACGGGTCGCGGCGACCCCGCGGCGCCCGCAGCTGCGCGTCCGGCGCAACCGGGCTGGTAGGCGCGCGGGATTCCCCGCGGTCAGCCGAGGTAGCGGCTCAGGATGCCGCCGTAGGCGTCGATGCGGCGGTCACGGAGGAAGGGCCAGTTGCGCCGGGTGTACTCGATCTGCGCCGGATCGCACCGCGCGATGAGGATCGCCGGGTCCGTCCCCGCCTCGGCGACGAGGCGGCCGAATGGATCCGCGACGAAGGAGTGTCCGAAGAACTCGATGCCGTCCGTGCCAGGCTCCGGCTCGAAGCCCACGCGATTCGCGGCGGCGACGTAGACGCCGTTCGCGATCGCGTGCCCGCGCTGGATCGTGCGCCACGCATCCGCCTGCGAGGCACCCCACTCGTCCTTCTCCTTCGGGTGCCAGCCGATCGCGGTCGGGTAGAAGAGTACCTGGGCGCCCATCAGACTCGTGACGCGCGCGGCCTCGGGGTACCACTGGTCCCAGCAGATGAGCACCCCGATCGTTGCGTATCGCGTGCGGAAGGTGCGGAAGCCGGCTGGCTGGCTCGGCGATTCGCCGTGATGGTAGATCCCGTCCGGGTAGCTGTCCCGCGGCCGCCCCGCCTCACCCGGGGTGAAGTA
>JBBJNN010000055.1:0-23821 GCA_037720885.1 Gemmatimonadaceae bacterium
ACTCGGGCTACCCCATCAGCCGCGCTGCACCCAGCCCATCGCGCCTCGCGGGGTGCGCACGAAGAGGAACGTGCCGAACCGCCCGTACACCGCGACCGACGTCCCCGCGCCCACGCTGTCCACGACCGTCGCGGCGACCGCGGGCTGGTCGCGCAGCACGGTCGGCGCACCCGTGCGTTCCCGGCGCAACGGGGAGCCGGCCGGCTCCGTCGCGGCGGCAACCAGGTACCCGCGCTCCCCGTCCGGCAGCTCCACGCGGTACCAGCGGCCCGTCTCAGCCACCACGCGAACCGGTGTCTGCCTCGGCAGGCTGGCGACGAGCGCTGCGCGCACGTCGGGGGATGCCCGGAGCTCCACGACCCGAGGGCCCGATGTGCGCGACCAACTGCCGAGACGAACGGAATCGGGTCGCGGCGCGGGGGCGGGCCGCGCGGGCGAGTACACGAAGGCGTACGGATCCACGGCGCCCTCGCCCCGGTGGTAGATCCCGAAGTGCAGGTGCGGCGGCGTCGTCCTCGCGTTTCCGGTGTTGCCGACGAGCCCGAGCGTGTCACCCACGCGCACGCGCGTGCCGGTCCGCACGAGCTGCGTGTCGAGGTGCGCATAGTAGAGGTTCTGCCGTCGGGCATCATCGCGGAGAAAGACGACGTTGCCGCCGAGCGCGTTCGTTCCCACCCACGTGACCCGCCCATCGACGGCGGCGATCGCCGGCGTGCCACGCGGCGCGAAGATGTCCACGCCCTGATGGCGGCGCCGGCCCGCATCGCGGTCGGCGCCGAACCGGCTCTGGATGGCACGCGAGTCGCGGCCCGACACGGGGAACGCGAGCGACGCTTCCGCGCGAAGGGTGACCGTGTACCGCACGCTCCGCAGCAGCTCGGGCTGCACACGCAGGATCCACGTGCCGTCGCGGTCCGCTTCGGCATCGAGCCGGCGCGTCGCGCCCTCGTCGCTGCGTACATGCTCGGGCCGGCGCAGGGTATCGACGGGCGCCTGGAACAGATCGAGGAAGATCCGGGTCGCCGACCCCGCCTGCGCCTCCAGGGTGACGACGATGCGCTGCCCGCGCCGCACGGCGAACCGATAGCCCTCGGCGCCGGCCCGGTCGGCGGCGAAGTAGGCCGCCTCGCTGTATGGCAGCTCGAGGGTCGCCGGCGTACGCAACGCCTGCGCGCCTGCCGCCACCCACTCGCGACCGAGCGCGGTGGAGTCGAGGCCCGCACGCTGCAACCCGCGCACGTATCGTTCATACGCCGTCGGCGGCTCCAGGCGCTCGCGGATCTCATCGGCGCGCTGGCAACGCGCGTGCCCGAGAAGAAGGAGGAGCGCGCTGGCAGCCGAGCGAGCGACACGCGCGGCGGGGCTGGCGCGGCGCGAGATCGCGGTGGGAGGGTCAGCCATACGCGGAGCTAATAGACCCGCGCGGCGGTCGAGTTCCGTCGCGCCGCGCTGGCGGGCCGCCGCGGTCAGAGCCGCGGCGCGTGCGGAAGGTCGAGCGTGAAGTGGAAGCGCGTACCCGCCGCCGGCGAGGACTCCACCTGCAGCTCAGCACCCATGGCGGTGACGAGGCGCCGGCAAATAGCGAGGCCAAGCCCCGAGCTGGAGAAGGTGTACTGACCGGGACGGTAGCGGCGCCCGAACGGCTCGAAGAGCGACGCGAGGACGTCGGCCGAGAGGCCGCGGCCGGTGTCGCGCACCGAGAATTCGACCAGTCGGGGCGACACCTGCTCGGCCGTCAACTCGACGTGGCCCTCATCCGTGAACTTGAGCGCGTTCGTGGCGAGATTGAGCAGCACCCGGCTCAACGCCGTCGGCCGGCCGACGCGGGAGTCCGCGGGCGGCGTCTGGAGCCTGATCGTCAGGCGCTTTTCCTCGGCGATCGGGACGATGATGTCCCGCACCGATTCCATGATGTCCGTGACGGAGAACGGGAGCGGGTCGAGGTCGAGGAGGCGGTCGCCGCCGCGCGCGAGCTCGATCACGTCGTTGGCGAGCGAGGAGAGCCCGAACGCCGCGCTGTAGATCAGGCCGAGCTGACGCTCCTGCACGGTATTGATCGGTCCGCTCCGCGCGCCGTGGAGCGTCTCCGCGAGAAAGAGGATCGAGGTGAGTGGGGAACGTAGGTCGTGCGCCACCTCGACCATCAGCTCGAGCCCGTCCGGGCCGGAGAGACGGCTGGCGAACCGCTGCGCCGCGTCGCGGTCGATCTGCTCGGCCACGCGCTCCATGCCGCCGAGGAGACGAACGAGTTCCGCCGGGTCCGGCGCGGCTCCGGCGGCGAGCTCCACGACGAGCGCCCGCCGCACCAGGTCGAGCATGCGCCGCAGGGGGATGGTGGGCGGCGGAGACGGGATCTGCCCGCTCTGGTCGAACGCCGCGGCGCGCACCGCGGCGCAGAGAGGAAGCAGATTCGCGACGACCTCCTCGCGCGACAGCCCATCGCTGACCACGACCTGCCACTCGTCGGCGACCCGCCCGGCCGCACGCTCGAGCGCCAGGGCGAGATCCGCAGCCTCCGGAGCCTCCGGGCGCGCCAGCGCGCGCTCGGGCTCGATGTCCGGCGCTCCGCCCGGCGCGACGCCCGGCAGTGGGAGGCGCAGGACGGATGTCCCGCGTTGCCCGCCACGGCCGCGTCCCCGCGGCGGTGTGCCCTCCGTTGGCAGATCAGCCCGGTCCGACAAACCGCTCATTCACCTCCAGCCAGGTCATCGCGACGCACGTTGTGCTTTTCCATGAGTCTATACAGCGTCGTGCGATCAATGTTCGCGAGGCGCGCCGCTTTCGACATGTTACCCCCAGCCCGGCCGACGAGCCGGGAGAGGTATTCCTGCTCGAACTGCGCGATCAGGCGGTCCTTGGCCGGATGGTAGGGCTCGTCGAAGATGCCGGAGAGGAGCGTTCCGCTCTCCGCGACCGCGCCGGGCGCGTCGTCGTATACGGGAATGTTGTCCGGCTGGATCGGTTGGCCGGACTCCGCCAGCACGGCCACGTGCTCGATCACGTTCTGGAGCTCGCGCACGTTGCCACGCCAGGGTCGCGAGCGCAGGAACTCGACGCTGGCATCCGTGAGGCGGGGGGTCTGCTCCCCGGGCGGCCGGTGGCGCTCCCAGTAGTAGGCGAGGAAATGATTGGCGAGGAGCGGGATGTCCTCGGGACGCTTCCGGAGCGGAGGGAGCTTGATCGGCACCACGCGCAACCGGTAGAACAGGTCCTCGCGCAGAAGCCCGGTGTTGACGGCTTCCTGCGGGTCGCGGTTCGTGGCCGAGATGAAGCGCACGTCCACTACGGCATCCTGCGTCTCGCTGCCGACGCGCCGCACCACGCCGTCCTGGAGCACGCGCAGCAACTTCGCCTGGAGTGGCATCGACATCTCGGTCAGCTCATCGAGGAAGAGCGTCCCGCCGTTCGCCGTCTCGAGGAGGCCGGGCTTGTCGCGATCGGCGCCGGTGAATGCGCCCTTCCGGTGCCCGAACATCTCGGACTCGAGCAGCGGCTCCGGGAGCGCGGCGCAATTGATCGGAACGATCTTGCGGCTCGCCCTCCGGCTGTGGCGGTGGATGAACTGCGCGATGACTTCCTTGCCGGTGCCGCTCTCCCCGCTGATCATGACGGACGCATCGGTGGGCGCCACCTTTCGGGCGAGCTCGACGGCCTTGCAGAAGCTCGGGGAGATCCCGAGCAGAGCCATCTTGTCCGAGTTGCCGTTCTGGCGCAGCAGCTGGAGTCGCAGGTCACGCGTCTCGCGCGCGACGAGCACCGCGTGCGCGGCGCGCCCGATGAGCACCTGGAGGTGTGTCGCGGAGAACGGCTTCGGCAGGTAATCCCAGGCGCCGGCGCGGAGGGCCTCGATGCTCGTTCCGACACTCGGATTGCCAGTCATCACGACGACGATGGTGTCGCGATGCGCTTCGAGCGCCGCCCGGAGGATCTCCATCCCCGGAACGGGTGTCATATAGAGGTCGACGAGGATGACGTCGAACTTCCGGCGCTTGACGACGTCGAGCGCTTCGTCGCCGCGACCGATGAAGCTGACGTTGTAGCCGTCGAGCTGCAGGACGCTCGCGCACCCCTCGCGGAGCGTGCGGTCGTCGTCGATGACGAGGACGCGAAGGCTCGCCTTGACGTCTGGCGCGATGGACAGCGGATCCCTGATCGGCGTGTCGGGCGCGGGGGCAAGCTCGGTCTCGCGCTGGACGCTCTGATGCGGGCCGGACGATCGGGAGTCCGGGACGGCGGGAGCAGCCGGGGCGACCGGAGCGACCGTGGGGGAAAGCTCGGTGGACAAGTCGGAACCGGAAGATGACGACACGGGCAGGGTTGGCGGGCGCCGGGAGAAGGATTTTCCGCCACGCTGGACGGAGCTAATATTCCTCCAATGTGGCGGCTGTCAATGCGGATCGTGGTACTGAACCAACACGCGACTGTTTCGCTCTGGCAACATCGTTGTTGAAGACGACCAACACATTTCACCGTCACGACTGCGCGTTCCGTTCCGAAACCGCTCGCGATGGCTGGGCTTCTTATTGCAATGGGACCGTTACCGCTACAGTATGCCGGTCGTTTGGTGCGTGACCCCTCGTTGGTTCCCGCGCCGCTTCTCCTTATGATCCTCGCGCTACATGTCAGCTGATCTTGTTCCGTCCGGGGGGCCGTCGAACTACGAGCTCACCCAGTACGGTGCGGCGTACCCCACGGCATCTCCTGCCGCCTGGCCTATGGCAACGGCGCCTGCCGAGCGCGGCAGTGCGCCGTGGCGGCGCTACATCGCGGCGGTCGCGCGCTACAAGTGGCTGATCCTCGGCCTCCTGGTGTTGGGGACCGCCGCGGGCATCTTCGCCACACGCTTCATCGAGCCTGTCTACCAGGCGAAGGCGGTCGTCTGGCTCCAGACCGGTGGCCGCGTCACGGGCACCGGCCCCGTGGATGCGGATCCGCAGGACGTGAAGTTCAACTGGCAGCAGACGCTGATGAGCCGCTCCGTGATCACAGGGATCGCCCAGCGGCGCCAGCTCTTCCTCACGCCGGCGAACCTGGCAGACTCGACCGTCTTCAGTGGTTTCTACGGCACTGATTCCCTCCGCCGCGGCTCGTACGAGCTACGAGTGGACTCCACGGGCGCCAAGTACTCCCTCGTCCGCGTCGTATCCGAGCGGAAGAGTACCTTCGCTCCGGTCGAGACGGGCGCCGTCGGCGATTCGATCGGCCGTGCGATCGGTTTTGGCTGGCAGCCCTCGAGCGCGGCACTCGGTCGCAACCGTACAATTGCGTTCAAGGCGGTTACGCCAGGTTCCGCCGCCAGCGCGCTCATCGGGAACATGCTCGTCGAGATGCCGGCCCGGACGAGCACGATGGTTCTCACGCTCAGCGGGCCTGATCCCCAGCGGACCGCCGCGGCCCTCAACGCCCTCGTCACGGATTTCGAGGATGTTGCCGTCGAGATCCGGTCGCGGAACGCGTCCACCATCGCGCAGAGCCTGAAGCGGCAGGCCGACAGCGCCGATGCGCAGCTCCGCAAATCCGAGACGGCGCTCGAGCGCTTCCGCATCAACACGATCACGCTCCCGTCCGACGCGATCACGATTCAGCCCGGCCTCCAGTCTACGTCCCCGCCGGCGCTGGCGGAGTTCTATTCCCAGAATCAGCAGGTGGACAAGCTTCGTCGCGACCGTCTCGAGCTCGAGCGCCTGCTGCGGGACGCGCGCGCCGGCGCCATCTCGATCCCGAGCTTCATGGGCGTCGCCGCGGTGAACAACTCGCCCGACCTCCAGCAGGCGCTCAAGGATCTGTCCGCCAAGGAGTCCGCGCTCCGCACGGCCCGCGCGACGTTCACGGACAGCGCCAGGGGTGTGCAGATTCCGCTGGCCGAGGCGCGCGCGCTTCGGACGCAGCTCATTCCGCAGCTCACGCAGGAGCTGATCGCGGACCTCCGCTCGCGCGAGACGACGCTCGACTCGCAGATCCAGAAGGCGACCAGGGAGCTCAAGGGCATTCCCTCCCGCATGATCGAGGAGCAACGCCTCCGTCGCGATGTCGTGTCGAAGGAAGGCATCTTCCAGAACACGCTCGGGAAGTACGAGGACATGCGGCTCCAGCAGCTCAGCACGGGCCGGCCGATTCAGGTGCTCGACCGCGCCGTCGTCCCCGTTCGGCCCGTCTCGGAAGACCGTTCCGCGCAGATCATCCTGGCCGCGCTCCTCGCGAGCCTTGGTCTGGGCATTGGCGGGGCGATCCTGCTCGACATGACGGACAAGCGATTCCGCTATCCCGAGCAGGCAACCGGCGAGCTGGGGCTCCCGATCGTCGGTGCGGTGCCGCGCTTCGAGATCTCGAAGAACGGCGAGCGCGACCCGGAGGAGACGGCCCAGGTCGTCGAGGCCTTCCGCACGATCCGGATGAATCTGCGCAGCGCGTACGACGGCAACGGTCCCGTGGTGTTGACGGTGTCGAGTCCCGGCGTGGGCGACGGGAAGTCCATGGTCTCGGCGAACCTGGCGCTCTCCTTCGCGGAGTCTGGCGCGCGCGTGCTCCTCGTCGATGGCGACACCCGCCGCGGCGAGCTGCACGAGATGTTCGACGTCACGCGCCGCCCCGGTCTGCTCGACTACCTTGGTGGCGGCGTACCGATCGAGAGCGTGCTCCGCGAAACCTCGCACGAGAATCTCACTCTCATCCCCGGCGGTACGCGCCGTCACCGCGGGCCGGAACTGCTCCAGTCACACGTGTTGGAGCAGTTCATCGACGACATGCGCTCGCGCTACGAGGTCGTCATCGTGGACAGCCCGCCACTCGGAGCCGGCATCGATCCGTTCGTGCTCGGCCAGGCGACGGGGAACCTCG
The DNA here is from genome assembly GCA_037720885.1 of Gemmatimonadaceae bacterium. Lineage (GTDB taxonomy): Bacteria > Gemmatimonadota > Gemmatimonadetes > Gemmatimonadales > Gemmatimonadaceae > JACMME01. The sequence continues at coordinate 6,838 of JBBJNN010000055.1, forward strand.
TACTCGTGCTGCGGACGGGCGAGACCGACCGTAAGCAGGCCGAGGCACGCATGGAGGCGCTGCACCGGTTGCCGATTCGTCTGCTTGGCGCAGTGTTGAACGACGTCCGCGCGGAGGGCGCCTTCCGGTACTACTCGTACATCTATGGCTACTCGATGGAGGACGACGAGGGAATGCCGCAGCTCGCGTCACGATCGGGTAGCGGGAACTAGCCGGAGCGGCGCAGCCCTGAGGACGTAGCCCGGATCTAGCCAGGGCCCGACGCGAAGCGGGGTCGCCTCAGTTCGAGGCGGCCCCGCTTCGCATCCCGTCCCGGCGATACGGCGATAGCTGGCGAGCCGCGGCCGGATACCGGCCAGCCGCCGCGACCGGAGGTGGCGCGTCAGGCGACTGGCGAGAGGGGGATCTCGTCGAACGCGCGAATGCCGATGCTGCCATCGCTCGTGCGGTCGTCGCGAAGCTGCTTGAGCGCGGTGGTGGCGCGCAGGAGCATCTCGACCGCGTCCACCGATGATTGCGCGAAGTCAGGCACCGCGCAGTAGCCCGCGCGGATCTTGACGCGGCGTTCGCTTCCATCGACCGCGATCGGAACCGCCTCGATCGAAGCACGAAGGCGCTCCACGAGCCGCACGGCGCCGGCCGCCTCCGTCGCCGGCGCGATGATGGCGAACTCGGCGCGGCCGAGCCTGCCGACGGCATCCGAGGCGCGCGCCGAGTTCCGGCAGACGTTCCCGAGGCGCTCGACGATGCGCGCCGTCGCCTCATCCATGTCGCGACCGGGCGCGAGCGCGAGGTCGGCCGTGGGCGCTATGGCGACGCAGGCGAGCGCGTCGTGCCGGCGGACCGCGTCGGCGCCGATCTCGCGGGCGCGCCGAGCGAGTCCGCGCAGGTTATAGAGCCCGGTGACCTGATCGAGGAGGCTGTCGTCGCGCACATCATCGGAGACGCGCTTCGCCTTCATGAAGGTCGCAAGCCTGAGGAGCAGCACCTCGCCGTCGAGCGGCTGGCCTGCAAATTCCCATGCGCCCGCGCGAAATGCGGCGAGCCGCTGCGCTCGCGATGCCGGTCCCGACGCGGTGACTATTACCGGTGTTGCTCCGCTCACGCGCGAATCGTCGCGTAAGATCTCGCACACCTCGAGCCCATCCAGATCGGGCAGCCGCACATCCACGATGACCACATCGGGCTGTGCGCTGCGGGCGAGCTCGAGCGCCTGGCGACCGCTGTACGCGCGCACGACGGCGTACCCGTTCGGAGCCAGGATGCTCTCCAACGACCGCGCGGACCACTCCTGCTCGTTGGCGATGAGCACCAACGGCGGGCGCGCGGACTTGTGGTTGGAATGGAGCGAGCTCTGTATGTGGAACATCACGTTCGCCGGATCGCGATGGAGCGAGAACAAGGTCGGGTTGTCAGCACTAGCACCCTGCACAGATCATGCGGGTTTGCATCGGATTCGTAACATGTTTTCCTGCCACGACTTGCGCGCTATTTCCGACCGCCGTACTATGTGCCTCTGACGCACACCCGCCACACGAACGCTGCGGTTGTGATACGCAACGTTACATCGTCCGCCGCGAACAGGACCGTCAATGTTGGGGTAGCATGCGTGCGAACGGCAAGTGCCTCGGGCGCTGGCCATCGTGATGCACCGCGCGTGTCGCTTCATGCGCCAAGGCGGAGTAGTGTGGGGACAATCACCATGTTCTGTTGGAGCGGTGCCACAGCGCTGGGTTCCCATGCTTCCGGTCGCTGCTCGCTCAAGTATATGATCGGCTTCACGTTGTACCTGTTCACCCGCATCTGGCGTCGTAGCACGTCTGGTGCATTGAGGCCAGTTACCATGACGCACTCGATGATACGTTCTCAGCCTCTCGGCTCCACGAGGTCCACGTCGTGGACCAGGATTTCGCGCATCCCGCTCCTGTCGCTCGCGGCGCTCCTGTCGTTCGGATCGTTCGTGTCGCTCGCGGCAGATCGCGCGCTGGCGCAGACGGGGCCGGTCGTGGATCGGCGCGCCTATGCGAACCGTGCGGAGTTGGAATCGCTCGCGGCGCAAACCGAGCGCGATGCGGCCGCGTCACGTGACGCACGCGATCGTGAGCGGAAGCAGGCGGAGGCTACCGTCATCCGCGACCGACTCCGCGACGGTGATTTCCAGGTGGGCGATCGTCTCACCGTGACGGTGGATACAGCCCTGAACATGCAGGCGGACACGTTCACCGTCCGTGCTGGCCGAGTCGTGACACTCCCTGAAGTGAACGAGGTATCGCTGCAGGGCGTGCTCCGTTCAGAGCTGCAGGATTATCTCACGAAGCAGTACGCACGCTACTTGCGGAACCCGACCGTCAAAACGACCTCGCTCATCCGCATTCATGTGCTCGGCGCGGTAGGCAAGCCCGGCTTTTTCTCGGTGCCCTCCGACATGCTCGTGACCGACGTGATCATGGTCGCGGGCGGGCCTGGCCCGGTGGCCGACATCAATAAGTCGGTCGTCAAGCGCGGGACGCGCGAGGTGGTATCGCGCAAGGCGCTGCAGGTCGCGATCGTCAATGGGAAGACCATTGATCAGCTGAACCTCCGCGCGGGCGACGCGATCATCGTCGGCGGCGGTCAACCCAAGAACTGGTACAACATCCTTCAAGTCGTCGGCTTCAGTGTCGCGATCGTGGGTACACTATATGGCATCAGCAGAAAGTTCTGATACTCCCGTGGCCGAAAAGCGCATACGCTTCAACCGTCACCCGGCCCCTCGTATGACCCGCCCTTCGCCGAACGCACAGCCGGGCTCGCACGCCGACACGCCGAGAACGATCGAGACATACCGCTCGGCGGATTCGCAGCGGACATCGGATCGGTTCGCCGTCCAGGTCGTTCCCGGAGAGCGCTCCGAACGAGTCAGTCGCTTCGTGAACGTCGCGATCGCCGCCACGGCGCTCATCGTCCTGTCGCCCCTGCTCATCGTCCTGGGGCTCCTCGTGCGACTGACGTCGCGCGGGCCCGTGTTCTACACGCAGACGCGCGTCGGCCTCGACCGCCGGCAGACGCGCCTGAACGCACTCTACGACCGCCGGACGGACGACCTCGGCGGCCGGGCGTTCCTGATCTACAAGTTCCGCACGATGCGCGTGGACGCGGAAGCGGCGACGGGCGCGGTCTGGGCCACGAAGTCCGATCCGCGTGTCACCCTGCTCGGGCGCGTGCTCCGGAAGACCAGGCTCGACGAGCTCCCACAGCTCATCAACGTCCTGCGTGGCGACATGAACATTGTCGGCCCGCGGCCCGAGCGTCCGAGCATCTTCGCGCGGCTGCGCCGTGACATCGCCGACTACCCACTGCGCCAGCTCGCAAAGCCCGGGATCACCGGGTGGGCGCAGATCAATCACGACTACGACCAGACGATCGACGACGTTCGGACGAAGGTGCGGTACGACCTCGAGTACATCCAGCGCCAGAGTCTGGGCGAGGATCTCAAGATCATGCTCAAGACCTTCCCGGTCATCCTGTTCCGCAAGGGAGGCTGGTGACGGCGCGGCGATCCGCGAACGGCAGGAAGCGGGGCGAGGGGCGCGCGAAGGCGGCGACCCTCGCCCTTTCCTCATCGGTCACCCAATCGGTCACCCACATCCGCGCGTCGGATCGATCAGGTCGCGTGCCGGCCGGGCGTGCTCCGGCAGCTTCCGCTGCGTACCCACGGACTCTACGCCGGTCTCCGCGTCGGCTCCCAGACGGGACTTCGCTCGCGGCGGAGGACTTTCCCCCACGCGAGCACGCCAGCGACGTTCGAGGCGAGGATGAAGCCGGGCAGCGCGAAGACGGCCGGGACGCGCTTGCCGTCGGGCCAACGCATGCCGACGGTGCCGAGCACGATGCCGGCGGCCGCGAGCGCGACGAGCGCGACCGCCGGCCGCCACACCGCGGCGAGGAGCAGCAACCCGGCGACCGCGAAGGGTAGCGCGAGATAGACGAGCCAGCGGCAGAGCTTGTGGCTGATCAGCATCCAGGCGAACTGGCCATGTCGAGCCGGGTTCATCAGGTGGCGCTTGTACCACAGGGTCTCGAGGCCCCGCGCCATCGTCCGCACCTTGCGCCGGAACTCCGACTTGAGCGACGTCGTCCGCGGTACGAGGCACACAGCCTCATCCACCGAGACCGCCCGGAAGCCGTGCTCGCGCGCCATGAGCGCGGACGCGAAGTCGCGGCTCAGCTCCTCCGGAAAGGCGGGCTCGTGGATCTCGCGGCGGATGCCAAAGAACGATCCGCTCGCCCCGACGATGGAGCCGAGCCGCGTCTCGAGCGCCCGCACCCACATCTCGTAGCCGACGTAGCCCGACTCGCCCTGGTTCCCCTCCGCTGTCAGGTCGCCAGTACTCACGTCGCGGCTCGAGGCGACGCCCACCGTCGGATCGCCAAACGCACGAACGAGCGCCTTGAGCGCGTTCGGCAGGATCCTTACCGATGCATCCACGTTCACCACGAGCTCGCCGCGAGCGGCGAGCACGGCCGCATTCTCGGCCGCGGTCTTGCCGCTCCGCGCGGGCAGTCGCAGCAGCTCGACGCCGCGATCCGCATACTCCCGCGCGATATCGTCCGTGCGGTCGGTCGATGCATCCGAGACGATGAGGATCTGTCGCCGGTCCGCCGGATACTCCACGAGGAGCAGGCTGTCGAGCGCCGGCCGGATACGCCGCTCCTCGTTGTAGCAGGGCACCGTGATCGTGACCGTGGGCCAGATGGCGGGGTCTGGGAGCGGCGCTCTCGCTGGACGGCTCGAGGCGAGGGCCCGCAATACGAACGGGTAGATGAGATACGCATACCCGAAGAACGCGACCGGCAGGAGCATCAGGAGCACGGCGAGGACCAGCATGACGATCAGATCCTGGGAGTGGCGGTCATGAGGCACGCGCCGGCCGGCGCGTGCTCGCCACGCCGCGGTAGATCGCCTCGTAGGCGCGCAGCCACGGCGCGAGCGCAAAGCGCGAGGTCAGCCGTCCACGCGCGTGTTCGGCCCGCGCCGCCCGATCGGCGGGCCGGGCAAACGCGCCGCGGATCGCGGCGGCGAGCGAGGCCGGATCCTCGGGCGGCACGAGCGACGCCTCCGCCTCGCTGACGACGTCCGGCACGCCTCCCACCCGGGTCGCGACGATGGCGACGCCCGCGGACATCGCCTCGAACAATACGATGGGCGTACCCTCGGTGCGTGAGCTCAGCACGAAGAGATCGAGCGCCGGGAAGAGACGGCCCGCGTCACGCACGACACCATGAAACGTCACGCGCGACGCGATGCCCAACCGCTCCGCTCGCTCGCGCAGCCCGGACGCTTCCGCGCCGTCGCCGAGGACAGAGACGGCGATGGGCAGATCGGTGATGCGGGAGACGGCGTCGAGCAGCACATCGGCTCCCTTCTCCGGGCTCAACCGGCCCACCCAGCCGATGCGGAACCCTTCCGCGGGAACGCCGAGCGCAGCGCGCGCCGCGGCGCGGTCGAGCCGCGGCGCTCGTTCGTCATACGCATTCGGCAGCAGATGAAGCCGCGTACGGGGAACGCCGTCAGCCGCCAGCGCATCCGACAGCGGGCGCGACACGGCGGCGACCGCATCGAACCGGCGGAAGGCTCGTCGCTGGAGCCGCTCGTAAATCTGGTTCTTCCAGTCGCCACCGGTGAAGCCATGCACAGTGGTAACCGTCGGGATTCCGAGCGACCGGGCCGCGCCGGCTCCGAGAACATCGGGCCGGTAGCCGTGCGAATGGACGACCGTGGGCCCGATGCGCCGGCAGAGATCGGCGACGGCGGCGCGCTCGCGCAAGTAGGCGCGGCCGGTGATCGGGAGCGCGAGCGTTTCGACTCCGGCCGCACGCATCGCCTCGACCCACGGATGGCGCGTGCCGTCGTCGCCGGAGAGCGAGGCCGCGACGCGTACGGTGTGCCCCATGTGGTGGTGGCCGGCGGCGAGCAGGCGCACGACGCTCTCCAGCCCGCCCGCTTCACCGGGCGCGAGGAGATGGAGGATCGAGATGGGAGACGACAGAGGCGTGCGGCGTGGAGTGTGAGCGACCGGGTGCGGCCGGAGCCGCGACCGTCCAATCTACCAGGGGCGAACGAGCCGGTAGAGCTGACCGTAGGTTTCACGACCGGCGGTGTGGGTGGCGCGGCCACCACTGGCCAGGACGGCCACGGGCGCGTGCAGGCAACCGGAACGAGGTCGTTGCGGGCAACGTTGAGCGCGCGGCGGGCGCGGCGCTGCGCCGCGTCCCTTCTCTCTGGATGGTGAGATGACCGAGCAGCCGGACGGGGAGTGCCAGACGGTGGACTGGTCGGCGCAGCAGGCGTTGGTGACGGGCGGCTGCTCCTTCATCGGATCGCATCTCGTGGATGCGCTCGTCGCGCGCGGCGCGACGGTGCGCGTCGCGGACAACCTGTCCACGGGGCGCCGCGAGAACATCGCGCGGTGGGTGGACGCGGGCGCAGTCGAGCTACTCGAGGCCGATCTCCTGGCGCCCGGAGCGGCGGAGCGCGCAGTACGTGGCGTGGATTACGTATTTCACCTCGCCGCCGACCACGGTGGGCGCGGGTACATCGACATGCATCAGGCCGCCTGCGCCACGAACCTCGCGCTCGACGGGCTCGTGATCCGCGCGGCGCACCGTGCGGGGGTACGAAAGCTCGTCTTCGCCTCGTCCGGGTGCGTGTACCCAACGGAGCTCCAGGCCGACCCGGACGCGATCGTCTACTTGCGGGAGGACATGGTACGCCCTCCCTATAGCGCCGACGGCATGTATGGCTGGGCGAAGCTGATGGGTGAGCTGACGCTCGGGGCGTACTACCGGGACCTCGGGTTCCCCAGCGCCTCGCTCCGCTATTTCACTGCCTACGGCGAGCGCTGCCTGGAGAGCCATGCGGTGATCGCCATGATCGCCCGGGCGTACGCGCGGCAAGATCCCTTCGTCGTGTGGGGCACGGGCGCGCAGATTCGCAACTGGACCTACGTCGCGGACATCGTCGAGGGCACAATTCGCGCGGCGGAGCGTATTGGCGATGCGACGGCGGTGAACCTCGGCACCTCCGAGCGGACCCGTGTCATGGACGCCGCGCGCGAGGTACTGCGCCGCACGGGGGTGAGCGCTCGGATCGCGACGGACCCAGGGAAGCCGACCGGGCCCTACAACCGGGTGGCCGACAACTCGCTCGCCCGAACGCTGCTCGGGTGGGAACCCGGCGTCTCCTTCAGCGACGGACTCGATCGGACGATCCGCTGGTACTTCGCGACCCGTGCGGCGGCGACAGGACTGGACGGCGACTGGGAGCGTCGGCTGACGGAGCATTGACCGCGTCTCGCGACGCCCCGGGGCCGGCCGCGGCGCGTCCCTCAGCGCCCGAGCTCGACCATCCGGTTATACACGGCCCCCACCATGCGCCCCAGGATGTAGCCGATGACGAACATGTAGACGAAGCCGATGCAGCTCCCCAGGAACGTCACGCGGTAGCCGGGAAAGTAGACGCCGAGGAGCTGGAGGTGCTGCCCAACATGCTCGCCGCCCTTCAGGACGAGGATGTTCGTCGCGGCGAAGAGCGCGCCGCCCAGAAGCAGCCCCATCGCGATCCCCCAGGCGCGGGCGTTGAGCCGGAGGACAGCGCTCTGCAAGTCGCTCTCGTTTTCGATCATGTCGGTGTCTCGTGCGAGTACCAGGTTCATCGGGTGCCGCGGCTGGGTCAGTGTGAAGGTCAGATGTGGTCAAGAAAGTCGCGCGTGGCGTCGAGCTCACCGCGCGTGCGCGAGATGAAGACCGAGATGGCCAGCGCGATGTTGCGGCAGAAGGCGACGAACCAGCCCGCAACGAAGCCGACCACGAGCCCCCAGAAGAGTCCTACGAAGGCACCCCCCCACGTCACGCTGTACCCGTAGAAATACTCGCTGAGGAGCCCGAGGGGCACCGCGGCCGTGGGACGGCGGATGAGCTCGACGGCCGTCAGGAGGAAGAAGACGCCGCCGCCCGCGACGCCGATCGCCGTACCGAACGCGCGCTTGTGCAGCGGCGCGAAGGCGAGCGCCAATGCGGGCGGGATGACGTCCGTCTCCTCGGCGGGAGTCCGTGTGAGCGGGCGAAGGTGCGTCCCGGCGTTGGTCATGTGCGGTCCGGGTTACGCGCTGACCTTACGCTTGCTCGGCACGGGCGGCCAGGTCTCGACTCCCATCTCCGAGAACGCCTCGACGGTCGGGTCGGGGCGTGGTGCGCCGAGCGCCTCATGCAGCAGCCATCCGAACACGAACGAGGCGCAATTGAGCATGTAGTACATGAGGTTCAAGGGGATCACCGCGAGCATGAAGAACGGACCGCGCTGGCGGAGGAAGAACCAGTAGGTGGGCGAGTTGGCGACGATGACCGGCAGGAGCATCGCGCCTGCGAGCAGAAGCCATCCGTGATCGCGTGTGCCCGCCGCGACGAGCAAGCAGATGACGGTGAGACCGACCAGTACCGTCTTGAGCCGCTCGACGGTGCGCAGGTTGAGCGTGCGGCTCTTGATTGCCTGTCCCTGCATGATGAGCAGCCGCGTCCACGGGACGCCGCGGTCGTTGAGGTCCGTGCGCACCACCTGCGCGAACGACCATTCCTTGAGATGCGCGCCCTGAATCTCCGGGCGGAGCAGGATCCGGTGACCCATCGCGCGGACGCGGTGCCCGAGCTCGATGTCCTCGACCTGCGGCCGCGTGAAGTGCCATTCGTCGTACATCCCGGCCTGCCGGAAGATGTCGGCACGGATCGCGCCGCAGCCCGCCCAGAACGTCTCCGCCTCGCCGGCGTTCTTCTTGTGGACGTAGTGATGGAGGAGGTTGCGATACTGCGAGACGAAGCCGCGCCCTGGCGGATTCGCGTCGTACGCGCCGAAGACGGCGCTGACGCCCGGCTCCTCGCAGAAGACCGCCGCGAACTGACGGAGGGTTTCGGGGTGGACGCAGACGTCGGCATCCACGAACACGATGATCTCCCCGCGCGCGACCTCCGAGCCGCGGTTCCGCGCGTAGGCTGGCCCGTGCTTCTTACCGGGCAGCCGGACGACGGTGTCCGCGTAGCGAGCACCGATGAGCGCGGTATCGTCGCCGGACGCGTCGTCCACGACGATGAGCTCCCAGTACTCGCGCGGGAAATCACTGATGGCCAGGCACTCGAGCGAGCGCGCGAGCACCGAGCCGGCGTCGTGCGCCGGGACGATGACGGAGAGGAACGGATAGTCTGGTTTCATTGAAGTCCCGCGACCGACGACAGGCGGCGGCGTACCTGACGCCCCTGCGACCGGAGCCAAAGATAACGACGGAAGCGCCCCGAGCCCCACGACTCCAACCGGCCCGGCGCGCGGAGATAGTACATGTCCAGCCTGGGCAGGAGATGCGCGTCGTCGGTATCACCGACTGTCCGCAGCTCGACCGTGCACGCCCAGTCGCACGCCGAGCGCGCGGATGCCGCGGCGGCGGCGTCCGCGATTCCGTAGGGGTACGCGAACCCGGCGGGCCGCACACCCGTCCGCTGCCCGAGCACGGCCACCGACCCGGCAACCTCATCCTCGAGCCGCACCGCATCGAGGCCGGCGAGCGAACAGTGGGAGCGGCCGTGTGCGCCGATCTCGACCCCGCTCTCCGCGAGCTTCGCGAGGGCGTGCCAGTCGAGCAGCGGGAGCGTCGGCAGGTCGCCGGCGGCGCGCCCACCCCACGCGTTCGTCCCACCCACCTGATCGGGGACGACAAACAGCGTCGCCGGAAGCGCGTGCTCGGCGAGGAGTGGGGCGGCGTCGGTGGCGAAGTTGGCGAACGCGTCATCGAAGGTGAGCGCGACGGCATTCGCGCTCGCGGGGAGCCGCACGAGCTCCGCCACCGGCACGACGCGCACCGCGCCCGACGCCAGCCACGTGACGTGGCGCCGGAACTCTGCCGGGCTCACCGAGATCGGGGACCGCGACGAGTCGATCGAGTGGTACGTGAGTATGGCCTTCATGCGGCCTTCCCCGTATCGAGCGTCCGCGCAATATCGGACCGGCCACGAGCGCCGGCAATCCGCGCGACGAGGTCGAAGTAGCGCGGCATCACGGCAGACTCCGTCCAGTTCGCGACGAAGCCGTCGTACGCGGCGCGCGCCAGCCGCGCGCGCCGCGCCGGATCGCCCTGGAGGCGACGCAACGCGGCCTCGAGCTCGCCGGGCGTGGAGAATAGCTCCCCGCCACCGGCGCGCTCGACGAGCTCCGGAAACGGACCGATCCGCCTCGCAATGACGGGCGTGCCGCGCCGGAACGCCTCGATCACGACGAAGCCGAAGGTCTCGAACCCCGCGGATGGGACGATCGTCGCGATGGCGTGCGTGTTGTAGCGCGCGACCTCCGCTCCCGAGATCGTGCCAAGGAAGCGGACGCGCGGGTTGCCGGCCGCGACGCGCTCGAGCTCCTGGCGGTGAGTACCATCGCCGGCGATGACGAGGTCGGCGTCTGCATATTGCGCGAATACAGGAATCACGTCGTCGAGGCCCTTGATGCGCTCGAGCCGCCCGACGAAGAGGAAGTACGGGCGCGGATGCGGCCGCGAGGGCGTGGCGGACGGCGCCGGCGACACCTCCACGCCCGGGTCCGGCAGGAAGCCGGGAATCACGTCCATCTCGCGCGGGAAGCCGAACTCCCGGTGCTTCGCGCGACTGAACTCGCTGAGCGCGATGAACGCATCCACCTCGCTCAACGCGCGCTCGAGCGCACCCGTGTACCGCCAGAGCTGCGGCGGCCGGTGATAGGCGAGCACGCACCGGAGGCACTGACGCCCCGTGCACACCTCACGATTGTGACGCCAGAGTACGTGCGTGGGGCAGACGAGCCAGTGCTCCCAGGCCGTGTAGAGCGTGACTGCCCGGCGTGTGCCCGTCTCTCCAGCGGCGCCGAGCAGACCGGGACCACCGATCGCGGAGACGTTGTGGAAGTTGATGACGTCGAAGGCGCCATCGTGAAGAATGCGCCGGATTGCGCGCCCATTCACGACCGGACGACCGGTCTGCTGCGTGAGGAGCACCGAGAGCGGCGCGACCCGCGAACGGAGTCGGTGGACGGTCACGCCATCCTCGTCGCCCGGGCCATCGGCGGGCCGCGGTCCTGTGCGCAGCACATCGTGGACGTCCGCATCGTACACGACGGTCACCTCGTGCCCTCGGCGCGCGAGGGCCCGCGCCCACCGCTGCACGCCGATGCCGTCCCCGCCGAAATTGTGCGGCGGGTAGAACGTCGTGACGAACGCGAATCGCAGTCCTCCGCTCACGCGGCCGCCTCGCGAAGGGCGCCGAGCGCCGCGGCGGCGCCGCGCGTCCAGCTCAACTCGCCGGCGCGCTCGAGGGCGCGGGCGCCGAGCTGGTTTCGCCGACCGAGGTCGCCGAGGAGCGAGCGCATCGCCGCGGCGAGCCCGTGATCGTCGTGCGGCGCGATGAAGATGCCGCCACCGGCGAGCAGCTCGGGGAGCGGGCTCTCGGACGTCGCGATCACCGGAGTCCCGCATGCCGCCGCCTCCACCGCGGGGAGCCCGAAGCCCTCGCATTCGGACGGCAGCAGCAGCGCGCGCGCACCGCCGAGCACGTGGCGCAGCTCCTCGTCGGGAAGGAAACCGGTCCACTTCACCAGGCGCTCCGTGCCCTCACCCTCGATCGCGGCGCGGATACGCGCCTGGTCACCGTGGAAGACGTCGCCCGCGGTGGCGCCCACCAGCACGAGGAAGGGCGCTCCCGACGCGTCCGCGTCGGTCGCATGCTCGCGACCGGATTCGCCCCGCGCGGCCGCCCGCTCGCGCGCGACGCGGGCGTGCGCATGGACGATCGCATCCACGCGCTTGTGCGGATTGAAGCCGCCGACGTACACGAACCACTCCGCGCCGCGCGGGAGCCCCACCCTCTCCGCCGCGGCGGCGATCTCCTCTGGCGTGCTCGGCCGGTAGGCGGATGCCGGAGCCTCGACCGCGACCCGGATGCGCCGCGACGGGACGCCCAGGACGTCCGTGATCTCTCGCGCGGCGAAGTCGGAGACGGTAAGAATGAGCCGGGCCTGGTGAAGCGCGAGCGCCACTTTCATCCGCCAGAAGAGCCGCGCCCGCGGTGTCGGCAGCGTCAGCTCCGGGAAGCGCTCGGCGATCGTATCGTGAACCGTCACGACGGCGGCCAGGCCGGGCGGGAGCGGGAAGTAGGTGTAGACGGACGGCGAGAAGAACACGTCCAGCCGCTCGCGCCAGACCGCGCGCGAGAGCCGCAACATGTCGCTCGGCGAGCGATTGCCATCGGCGGCAGCGGCGACGGCCGGCGGGGCGCCTTGCTCCACCCGCACGACGCGAACGTTCGGAGCGCGGAGATCGAAACGATCGGCCGCGAGCGGATCCACGAAGCAGATGAACTCGTCGGCCGGAGCGAGCGCGACCATCGCGCCCAATATCTCGCGGGCGAACCGGCCATACCCGCGCCCATTCGCCCAGCACGTGGCGTCCACGCCGACACGCATGGGACCGCTCGGGTACGGTGCGCTAGACCCCGGCCGCCGCTCGGCGCGCCGGGCGCGACGACGCGGCGAGCCCGGGCACTGCCGGCGAGGCCGCCGGCGGGTCGATCTTCTGCTCCTCGTGGTACTCGAAGTCCGTGTTCACCGACCACAGGTCGTGAGCCGCACCCTGCATGTTCTGCACGGCCATCATAGCCGTCAACATGGAGTGGTCCTGATTGTTGTACTTGTGCATCCCGTTCCGCCCGACGGTATGGAGATTCGAGATCGGGTCGATGTACTCGCGCACGGCGTCGAGATGCTCGCGGTATGCGGAATCATAGACGGGATAGGCCTTCCGCATGCGAACCACGGTGCCATCCACGACGGTTGCGGGGTCCGCGAGCCCCAGCTCGCCCAGCTCACGCCTGGCCAGGGCGACGAGGTCCTCATCGCGGCTGCTCCAGAGCCCGTCGCCCTCGAAGCAGAAGTACTCGAGCCCGAGGCACGTCATACCTGGCACCGGGACCATGTCCCGGCTCCAGTTGTTGAAGTTCTGGATGCGGCCCACCTGTACGCCAGGCGTGTGGATGTAGATCCAGTTATCGGGGAACAGATTCTCCCGCTCGAGCATCAGCGCGACGACGAGAAAGTCGCGGTAGTTGAGCCCATCGCCCGCGGTACGCACGGGGGCGGGAGGCGCAGGCTCGATGGCCGCTACGAGGTTGCGGACCGGCATCGTGGAGATGAAGTGCTCCCCCTCGATCCGCCGCTCGCCGACCGGCGTCTGCACGCGCGCCGCGACCACCTGCCCGTCCGCCATCTCCAGCGCGGTCACCTGATGCTGCATTAGGACCTGGCCGCCCCACTCGCGCACGCGCTCGGTCGCCGTCTCCCACATCTGCCCGGGGCCGAGACGTGGATACTGGAACTCGTTGATCAGCGTCTTGATCGCCGTCGAGCGCTTGTTGAGCGAGGCGGCCGACAGGATCGCCGTCGCCAGGCTCAATCCCTGAATGCGCTGGGCCGCCCACTCGGCGCGGATCTCCGTGCACGGGATGCCCCAGACCTTTTCGGTGTAAGTCCGGAAGAAGATCTCGTAGAGCCGTTTCCCGAAGCGGTTCGTGACCCACTGCTCAAAATTCTCTTCCACCGGATTCGGCCGGAAGTGCGCCTTGAGGTAGCTGAGCACGATCCGGACGGCATTCCAGACGCCGAGCCCGCTCAGCGCGTTCGCGGCCTTGAGCGGGTAATCGAAGTACTTCCCGCCATAGTGGATGCGCGACATGCGCGGGACGGAGATGAACTCCGGGCCGAGGATCTCGTGCCAGAGGTCTTCGACGGGCTTGATCTTCGTGAAGAAGCGGTGACCGCCGATGTCGAAGCGGTAGCCCTTGTAGCGCGCCGTCTGCGAGATTCCGCCGACGATGTCCTCGCCCTCCAGGACAGTCACGGCGACACCCTGCCTCGCGAGCAGGTACGCGGCGGTCAGGCCAGCTGGGCCGGCTCCCACGATGACCACCCGGTCGCCAGGCTCGATTTGCGCGACAGTACGCGCCGTAGGATTAGTCACAGACTCCAAGTTAGCACTCTGACGCCACCCACGTTCGAGCCGAAACGCTACCGGCCTGGCCGGAGCGACGGCGGGAGAAGTCCCATGCGCTGCTGGCGCGAAGTGGTGCGTCCGCCGCCACCGGTAGACGAGCCCGTGCGGGATTTCGTAAAACGCCAGCTCGCGCCTCGATACCGCGCAACGTGCTTCGGGTGCCGCCTACGAGTCCCGGCGCCCCTTCCGCGGCTCGCCGAGTATGCCCACCTGCGCGAGGAACGCAGGCCAGGCGCTCTCCCGGGCGCGGGGAGCGGAATCCACGCGCTCGATCGCGGCGCGCGGCGGGCGAACGAGCGAGGCGAGCCAATCCGGCGCCGGCGCACTGCCGTCATCGGTGAATGTGACGATGTCACCACCCGCTTCGTTCATGCCGAGACCGCGAAGCTGCGGGATGCCCGAATCGGCGGGCGCCTGCACGAATCGCACGCCCGGGAAGGCGCGCATGAGTGCTGAGACTTCGGCCGCCGGGCCCGCTCGCACCACGATCAGCTCGGCCGACGCGCGCGAGCAGAGCGGCATGAGCTGCACGAGGCTCGCCTCCAGGACGGATCGTTCGCGGCGGGAGGCGACGACCACCGAGAGTGTGGGCGTGCTCCCCCGTCGCGGCGAGCGCGCGCGAATCGGCTGACCCTCCGCTGCCTTACCGGGCGTCACGCGACGTCGGATCTGGCCGCGCGCTCGCGCGGCCAGAGTCGCGGGGTGCACAGCAGGCAGCGGGAGCGGGACGAGCCGATGCGATTCACTCGGAAGATCCTCCGCGGACGCCTGGGCCAGATCTCGCGCGCGGACGCGCGCTGGCCTGCAAGCTCCACGTGAATGGGAAGTAAAAACGACGAGCCGGTAGCGGACAAGCGACGCTCGGAGAGCGTGGGAAGAACGTGCGGAGACGAGCCATGAAGAGCGCGGACCGACCGCGTGGACTTACGCGCTGGGGTCAACGCAAGCGGTGGGCCTGCCGCGGTTCCCGTTCACGGCACCGTTTGGCCATATCGCAGCACGACCGCGCACAGATTCCGCCCCCTATTGTTGCGGCGGAGCCACAGCCTGTGATGTTGCCCTACATCGGACGCATTGGGCATGCGGCTCAGGCTGGTCCGAACCTTTCCAACATGACGTGGGGCTGCGCCCGTTCAGGTCCCAGCGGGCTTTGATGGGGAGCGCGCTACGTACTGCGCGAGCGCGTCACACGCACGTCTGTCCGACCCCGGCGGGGCGTCGTCACGGACGCGCAGCATGATGGCGCGTGGCGGAAAGTCGGCGACAAGCGCGAGCCGGTCGCAGATCGGGAGAAGTTGGGTAGCCAACCTATGCTCCTTCACCAGGAACCCTCCGAGCATCACGTAGTCTACGCGCATCGCGGCGAGGCGCGCGAGTATCTGACTGGAGTCCGCGTCGAGCAGCGACGCAAGCGGAACCAGACGTCGGTTGCTATGGTACGCGAACGCCCCCTCCTTGCCGCTTGCGAACACAGCCGTCGGATCCGTCCGCGTGCGCGCGAACTCGGCAGACGCGACGAAGGCGATCCTCGCGGGCTCGAAACAGCCCGCTGTGAGCCGGAACTGATGCGCGCGGTCGCAGCGGGCGGCGATCTTGAGCGCCGCCGCCGTCTGCGTGAGCGACGTCGCACCGATCACAAGCGTGAGGGCGAGTGGTAGCGCCCACTCGGCCCGTGGCCCGAAGCGGCGCCCCGCGAGCGCTGCGCCCGCGAGTAGTGCGAGCAGGAGGAGCGGGAGCAATGGCTCGAGCAATCGGCCGAACGTCCACGTCCAGACGAGCAGGAGCGCGAAATAGGCGGCGAGCGCGAAGAACGAGGCGCGCCAGCGACGCCAGAGCGCGTAGCTGCCGAGCGCGCCGAGCGCGAGAATGACGAGGAGCCAGAACACATTGTCCACGCGCGTGCCGGCGACCGTGGGCACCGGGAGCGCGAAGGGAATCTGGCGCGTGAGGTAGTCGACCGCATTGTATTGCAGGCGGCCGAGCAGACCGCCGGACGCGGTAACGGCGGTCGGAGCGATGGCCGCACCGGCGTCCGCGACGTAGGAACGGCCAACGGACTTCGCCGGCGAGAGGACCGTCCACAGCAGCCACGCACCGACGGTCAGGGCGGAGACCACGGCAAGCGTGGCCGCGGCACGAATCCTCCGCTCGACGAGCCAGAGCGCGATCACCGCGACGACGAGCGTCACGCCCACCGTTCGCGTGAGAGCGGCGGCAATGACCGCTGCCCCCGCGAGCACCAGCGTCCACCGGGTGGCCGGCCGTCGCGAAAGTAGCCAGAGGGCGCCGACGGTGAGCGCCATGAACGGCGTTTCCGTCATGAGACGGCCGGCGTTCGCGAGCACGAGGACGTTGACCGATGCCAGCGCCAGCGCCATGAGCGCGAGCGCCGGCGTCCACAGGCGGCGCACCGCATCGAAGAAGAGCGCAAGCGCACCGACGGAGAGCGCCACGCCGGCGGCAAGGAAGACGTCGAGCCGCTCCCCGGCGAGAGCGCCGAGAAGGGCAAGCATCACCGGGTAGCCGGGTGGATACTGCGCGTGCACCGGCGCGGACACGAGAAACCGGTCGTTGTACCCGAGCTCGCGCAAGGAGCGCGCGAGGTGCAGGTAGACCGCATCGTCGTTGCCCGTCGTGATCGCCGGGATGCGCATGAGCCACGCGAGAACCGCGTGCGCGATGAGCAGCACCGCCGCCGCGATCCACATGGCGCGATCTCCGGCGCGCGGAGCGCGGGTTATCGCCTCCGACTCCGGTCGCGGCGCGTGGCTGAGGGAATTGAGCGGCATGGAGCGAGTGCGGACGAGTCGAGACTACAGCCGCGGCCAACCCGCGATAGCCAAGCGACGAACGCGCCGCTCCCTCGCAACGTGCGAGCGCAGTCCAGGTGGCGTGATGGC
>JBBJNN010000055.1:23831-31768 GCA_037720885.1 Gemmatimonadaceae bacterium
TGGCCGTCGCCACTTTTCTGTCGAGCGGAGCGCTACAGCCCCGGGCAGCCCCGTCGGCGATTGCGCGCGATCCGAAGGAATCATAACCTTTGCCCGCGCCGGCGGCGGGCCTTGGAGCCCGGTCGAACGCACCGCGAGTCACTTCACAGCCCTCCGAATCGCGTCACCTTGGCCGACGATCCCGGCGCCATACTCTGCGTCGCCAATTTCCAGGCGAGCTACGGCTATGCCTGGGACCTGATCGAAGGACTGTTCGGACGGGTCGCGGACCATGTCGCGCTACATGGCATCCGCACGATCGTCGCCTATCCGCTAGTCGAGGCGAGCCCGCACATGCTCGCCGGCACCACGGCCCGCGCCGTGCAGCTCGATGCGTCCCTCGGGACGCCGGCGTCGGTGCGCGCGGTGGCGGAGCTCGTGCGCCGGGAGCGCGTGAAAGCGGTGTATTTCACCGACCGCCCGGCCTGGAGCGGCGCCTACGCGCGCCTACGTCGAGCGGGTGCGCGGCGCATCATCGTGCACGACCACACGTCGGGCGAGCGCACCAGCCGGGCCGGTGCGCTACGCACGGTGAAATGGGTGCTCGCACGCGTACCCTTCCTGGCCGCCGATCGCGTGCTCGCCGTGAGTAATTACGTGGCGCGCCGGTTGATCGAGGTGACGCAGGTGCCCGAGTCGCGCGTCCTCCGAATCCATAACGGCCTCCCGGTTCCCCAGACCATCCCGGAGCCCAACGGGAGCGTGCAGCGCGCGCTCGGCATCCCTCCGGAGCGCCCACTCATCGTCGCCGCGTCACGCGCGACGCCCGAGAAGGGCATCGCGTACCTGCTCCGCGCCTTTGACCGGCTCCTGACGAACGACCCGCCGTCACCGCGGCCTGCGCTCGTGTACGTGGGCGACGGGCCGCAGCTCGGCGAGCTCCGGGCGCTTCGCGAGTCGCTCGCGCACCGTGATGACATGCACCTGCTCGCGTACCGCCGCGATGCGACGACCATCGTGGACGGCGCCACCCTCTGCGTCGTCCCGTCGGTGTGGCAGGATGCCTTCCCGACATCCGTGCTGGAGGCGCTGCTCCGGGCCAAGCCTGTCATCGCCTCCCGTGTCGGTGGCATTCCGGAGATGATCGAGGATGGCGTGACTGGCCGGCTCGTTCCCCCGGAAGACGAAGTTGCCCTCGCCAGGGCGATGCGCGAGCTGCTCCGCGATGGCGCGCTCGCACGCCGCTTCGGGCACGCCGGGCGCAATCAGGCGGTAGCCCGTTTCTCCTCTGAGCGCCAGGCGCGAACAATCATTGCGGAGCTGGAGCGGGCGTTCGGCGCTCCGTGCGCCGCGATGGCGGGCGAAACGTCCGACTAGGCGCTCGCCGCGACGCGCCACTCGCGCGACACGGGCACCGCTCGGCGATGCGCGAGCCGCTCACACAAGTCGAGATGCGCCGTCACGCACGCGCCGAGCGTGAACCGGCGCTCCACTTCGGCGCGCGCGGCGGCACCGAGCCTGGCACGGAGTGCCGGCTCGTCCACGAAGCGCCGGAGCGCCGCGGCGAGCGCATCAGGCTTGCCGGGCGGGACGAGCAGCCCGCTGACGCCATCGCGGATGAGCTCCGGAATCCCGCCAGTACCGGATGCGACGACGGCGCGACCCGACGCCATGGCTTCCGCGATTGCGAAGCCGAACGCTTCGGGCACGACGACCGGGTGGACGAACACATCGGACTCTCGGAGGAGTTGCGGAATGTCGTTCCGAAGCCCGAGGAATTCGACGCGTCCGCCGAGATCCAGCGCAGCGGCGAGATCGCGGAGCCGCCCTTGTTCCTCCCCATCGCCCGCGATGGCGAGGCGCACGCTCTCGCGTGGGAGCTGCGCCAACGCGTGTAGGAGGTGGTGCAGGCCCTTGATCGGATGAAGATTGCCGGCCGCGAAGAGCCGCAGCGGGCCATCGGGCCGGCGCGTCTCGGCCGGCGGGGTGAAGCGCTTGCTGTCCACGCCGTTGTAGATGACGTGGGTGCGCCCGAGCAAGCCGAAGCGCGCGACCGCCTGCCGGCTGACGTACTCGGAGACACTGACGACGGCGCTGACGCGCCGAAGGCTCAACCGGTCGAGCACACGGCGACTGAGCGGCGGCGGTGGACCATCGGGGTCCGTGACCGCGAGGTGCAGGGTGTAGATCACGCGCGCGGGCCACGCGGCCTGCGCGATGAGCGCGATGCGTGTGCGCGGGGCGAAGAGATTCACGTGCAGCACATCGTACGCCTGGGCCAGCCGGCGCGCCGAGCGCAGCGCCGGCCGCTTGAGCGTGTCCACGTGAGCCCATCGCACGCCGAGCTCGCCGAGCCGCTCCGCCACGTCGGCGTGGACAGGATCCACGCCGAAGAGATCGAGCTGGTGTCCACGGCGTCGCGCCTCGGCAGCGAGCGCGACGAGCCACGCCTCGAAGGAGCCGAGCTTGCGCGGCGCGAGATCCATGCAGAGCGCGAGACGGAGCGGCACGGTGGCGGCGATGGCGGGCCGTGCGTCGCCCGGCTGGAGCAGTTGGCCAGCCCGTGCGCGATGCTGAACGACCTCGAAGTGGGAAGCCCTTGTCCTCCGAGGCGAGACGCATAAGATACGCAGCGCGTAACTGGAGCACTGCCTGTTCACGCGAGAGACCGTCACCCGCGATCGGCGGCGTAGCGCGGGCCGACCCTCATGTGAGTTGCCGTACACGCGATGTCTTCCACGCCGCCCGACTTCTCCTCCGCCGATGCACCCCGCGCGGCCGCCGGGCGGCTCGGCAACGTCGCGCCGTTCTTCGAGGCGCCGCCGGTGGCCGCGCCCGCGGAGCGGCGGATCCTGCTGATCAGCTTCCATTTTCCGCCGAGTCAGGCGGTCGGCGCATTACGCTGGCAGATGCTCGCGCACTTCGCGGCCGAGCGCGGGTGGGGGCTCGACGTGGTGACCGCCAGCCCCGAGTCGCTGGAGAGCTCTGATCCCAAGCGACTCGGCACGCTTCCGCCGGGAACCCGGGTGTTCGGCGCCCCGCTCGCGACGACGGCGCTCGAGCGGATCGAGCACGTCGCGTGGAACGTGTACCGCAGGCTCCGCCCGCGACGGTCCGCTGCGCCTACCGCCGGCGCTCGCGATGACGCGATGGCGGGTGGCGCTGCGCCAATCGCATCAGTACCGCGTGCGCCGACGTCGCTCGCGCGCGAGGAGATTCGCTGGTCGGTCGGCGATCCGCGACAGATCCTCCGGGTCTACTACACGCTCATGGATCGCGCGAAGTTCGCGGGTTGGGCCATGCGCGCGAGGTCGGTCGCGGCCGAGATCGTCCAGCCGGGCACGCACCGCGTGGTCATTGGCTGCGGACCGCCGCACGAGGCGAATGAGGCGGCGTGGCGCGTCGCTCGCGCGGCGGGATTGCCATGGGTGATGGACATGCGCGATCCGTGGCGGCTGATCGAGCGTCTACCCGAACCGGTTGCCTCGCCGCTCAAGCTGTGGTACGGCGAGCGTGGCGAGCGCAGGGCGGCCCGCGACGCCGCACTCGTGATCTGCAACACCGAGCCGGCGCGGCGCGCGCTCGCCGATCTCTACCCGGACGCGCGGGCGCGCTACATCACCGTGATGAATGGTTACGACGAGGAGCGTGTCCCACGAGCGAGACGAAGCGGACGGTTCACAATTGCCTACGCCGGCTCCATCTACATTGACCGCGATCCGCGCCTCCTCTTTCGCGCGGCGGCGCGCGTGATCGCAGACCTGGCCCTCACACCCGCGCGGTTCGGCTTCGATTTCATCGGGAACGTCGAGCACTACGACGGGGTCCCGGTGAGCCAGATCGCACGCGAGGAAGGGATTCAGGCCTTCGTCACTTCGGGGCCATCACGGCCGCGTGCCGCGATGCTCGATTTTCTCGCCGGGGCCGCGATGCTCGTGAGCCTGCCGCAGGACTCCGACCTCGCCATCCCGTCGAAGATCTTCGAGTACATGCTCTTCGATGCCTGGCTGCTCGTACTCGCCACGCCCGGGAGCGCCACCGAACAGCTGCTGCGCGACACCGGTGCCGACGTCGCGGCGCCGAAGGATGTGGACGCGATCGCCGCGGCCCTACGCGCGCGCTATCTCGAGTACGCGAGCGGTGTGACGCCCACGCCCATCGCGCGGGACGAGCGCTTCAGCCGGCGCTCGCAAGCGCGCGTACTGCTCGACGCGTTGGACGAGGTGACAGGCGGCGGCGCTCCCGCGGGGAGCGAGCGCCTGAGAGTATCACGGGCCGCGCCCCTGGTATAGCGCCTCGTAGTGCCTGACCATCGTCGTCAGGCTGAAGGATTCGAGCACGCGATCGCGTGCGCGCGCGCCATCGTCTGCACGGGCGGCGGCATCTCCGAGCGCTGCCCGCCACGCCGCGGCAAGGGCACCCGGATTCTCCGGCGCCACCAGCCGGTGCCCCAGATCGGGACCCAGCACCGCGGCATTGCCCCCCACGTTCGTGACCACCGGGCAGAGGCCGGCGCTCATCGCCTCGAGGAGGCTCACGGACGTGCCCTCGCTCCGCGATGACATCGTGAAGAGCGAGAACGCGGCGTGTAGATCGGGCACATCGTCGCGCCAGCCGAGGAAGTGGACCCGATCCCCGACGCCGAGGGCACGCGCCCGCTCTTCGAGGCGCGGCCGCTCACCGCCATCCCCGCCGAGCACGAGGTGCGCGGACGCGCCTCCGGATCCCGCGTCGGCGGGGAACAGCGCGAACGCCTCGACCATCACATCGTAGCCCTTGATGTGCTCCAGACGCCCGATGCTGCCGAGCACGGGCGCGCCTGCGGGGATCCCCAGCGTACCCCGCACGACACCGTTGTCCGGCCGCGGGCGATTCACCCCGGTATCCACGCCATTCGGGACGAGCTGGATGCGACCTCGATCGTGGACCACGGTACGCGCGAGCTGGCGCGCGAGCGTGTCCGAGACCGCCACCACGACGTGCGTGCGGCGGGAGGCAAAGCCATCCTGGATACGGGCCCGCCAGGGGTCGGGCGATTCGCGGCCGTGATCCGTATGGATGAGGCGAGGCACTCCCGCCCGGCGCGCGGCGAGCGTGCCCTTGTACCAGACACCGGTGTGGGTGTGCACGACGTCGGGCGAGATGCCGCGGATCTGGTCGATGAGGGTACTCGGCCAGAGCATCGACCAGCGGCCCATCGGCTGCGCGAGGTGTAGCGTGGCGGCGCCACGCAATTCCTCCGCGAACCGACCGGCGTACTGGAGCACGAGCACATGGCTCTCGAACCGCGCCGGGTCCACCTGCCGGACGATGTCGGCGAGGAGCCGCTCCATCCCCCCGTAATTGAGATTCTGGATGATGTGCAGCACGCGTGTGCGCCGCGCCGCGACACTTGACGTTCGGAGGGCGGCGCCGCCCGTCGCGGGGCTCACCGCGCGCGGTGGCGCCGCAGGGCGCGGACGACGTGATGCTGCACCCGCTCGAGTCGGTCGAAGGACCAGCGGGCCACCGAGAGCGCGCCGAGCCTGGCCGGACCGAGCGAGAGGGAGGGATCGAAGCGCATCCCCCGCCCGAGGTTGACGTATCGGCCGGCCGCGAGCGCCGCGAGCGGGTCGCGTTCCTCCGCCGCTACGAGAATTCGCGTCTCGCGGTCGTTCGCCGAGTCGTGCTGGTCGAGCCCGACCACGCCGACGAGCTCCGGCCGGCGCACGCGCGCATCGCGCAGCAGCCGGATCGCGCGCGGATCGGGGAGGAAGCGTGTATTGTAGGCTGCGTTCCACACCTCGATCGCGTCGATGCCGGCCAGTACTTCGCCGGGCACGCGGTAATCCGCGAGGATGGGGTGCGCGACGACCGTGAACCGGGCCGCGCCGCGCGCATCACGGATGAAGTCTGCCGGCGTGCGCGGCTCGATCCAGCGCGAGAGGCCGAGCGCGAGGAGGTGGAGGCCGGTGTAGCCCGCGAAGCGAAACTCCAACCCCGCGATGAGCGACACGCGCGCGTCCGACAGCGCCCGGCAGCGTCCGGCGAATTCGTCGAAGCGCTCGGGCGTGAGATCCTCGGCATGGTCGGTGAGGCCAATCCACGAGATGCCATGGCCGAGTGCCCAGTCGCGCAGCCCCTCGAGCGAGTCGCGGCCGTCGTGCGAATAGTCGGTATGCACGTGGATGACGCCCACGCGTCCGGCGGTCAACGTCTGTGGAACCAATCGATCGTCTCGCGGACGAAGGGCATCGGGTCGCGTAGCCGCAGGATCTCGGTCCGGTCGCCGGGCTTCCAGACCGTGAGAAAATCCCGCACGGCACGGCCGCGGCTCGGCGCGTCAGGCGGCAGATCGAGCTGCGCGGCAGAACGGCGGAGACGCGCCAGCAGATGGTTGACTTCGCCCCATTCCCACCGGCTGCGCACACCGGCGCGGTAGCTATGGACCGGCCGCGGCCGCTCACCCATGGCCGCCGAGACGAGGAGCGCCGGGAAGTCCACGCCGGCGTCCACCGCGAGCTGGAGCGAGCCCCAGAACCGCCCGTTGATCTCCATGAGATATGGCGTGCCGGTGGCAGCGTCGAGCTTGTACTCGATCATGGCGACGCCGCGCCAGCCGAAGCGCTCGAGGAGCGCCCGCGACCGCGCCACCAGCGCCGGGTCCGCGGGAATGCTCTCGCGATACACGCTCACCCCACCGGCGGGCGGCGTCTCGCGGATCCGGCGATGCGCAAAGGACGCGAGCATCTCACCGTCCCAGAGCAGGAGGAAGATGCCGACGCCGGGCCCCACGACGCGCTGTTGAACGAGGAGCGGGTACGCCACGGGCGGCAGCTCGCGCGAGGCGCGCTCGAGGTGCTCCGGACCGGCTGCATGCTGCACGATCAGCTTGATACGCTGCCCACCGTGCTCGCCCACCGAGCGCGAGGGCTTGAGGACGACCGGATATCGGAGCGTCCGCAGATCCACCGCCGGCCAGGCCGCGGGAGATGCGATGACATGCTGTGCCGGTGTCGCGATGCCGAGCGGCGCGGCGATTTCCATGAGCCGCGCCTTGTCGGAGACGCCGCGCACCGACTCGGCGTCGGCGAACGGGATACAGACGTCTGGCATCTCGCCCCGCATGGGGAGGAGCGCGAGGAGCGACGCCTCGGTCACCGGAACGAGTACTCGAGCGGCATGCTCGCGGATCGCGGCGCGGACGCCGTCCACGAAGCGGTCGGGCTCCCTCAGCGCGTCAGCGACCGGCATGTCTGCCCGCGCGAAGCGCGAGGCGCCGGCAAGTGAGCGGCCAGTGCGCGAGCACACCACCACGCGGTGGCCGGCGCGCCCGAGCGAGCGGACGAGCGCGAGCGAGGCGCGCTGTTCTCCATCGGTGACCAGCACCGTGTACTCGCTGTACGCGCTCACCCGCCGACGACTCCGGCCGCTCGCAGGAGGAAGCCGCTGCTCGTCACCCCGGCGGGCACGTTGAGGCGCGGCAACGCAAAGACGTTCGAGGGGGCGAGCGGCATCCACCCGCCGTCGATGCGGACGGCCGCGCGATACCCCGCCGCGGCGGCGGCGCGCTCCGTCTCCGTTGTCGCGAGCCCGTAAGGATACGACAGAACGAGCGACACGCGGGCGAAACGCTCGCGCAGCCATGCCAGCGGGCGCGCCAACTCGGCTGCCAGTTCGTCCTGCCGGAGCCGCGCGAGATTCGGGTGCCCCCACGTGTGCGAGCCGTAGACGAGCCCCGGGTGCGAGGCAGCCGCGGCCGCGAGCTCCCCTTCCGTCGCGCAGCGCGCGTGCTCGGCGAGCGGGCTGGCCGCGACGCCGATCTCCGCCGCGCGGACGCGGACTTCGGCGTCCACGCCGCGCCACGCGTCGAGCGCCCGCGCGCGCACGGCGGGGTCGAGTCCGCCGCCCTCGCTCGGCGCGAGCGCGTCCCACCAGAATGTGCCGCCACCTACGAACGCCGGCGCGACGAAGATGGT
>JBBJNN010000055.1:31778-34809 GCA_037720885.1 Gemmatimonadaceae bacterium
CGGGAGCCTGCGCGCCGCCAACTCGGCAACGCCGGCGGAGACAGCGCCGCGGTAGGCGTCGTCGAAAGTGATCACGGCACGCGGGCGGCGCGGCGAGCCCCCGGCTGGCGCGGGGGCGCGGATCGCATCCTCGAGTCCGACGACGTCGTGCGTCGCGGCGAGGTGGTCGAGCTGCGCCGCGAACGCGCGCTGCGACAGATGCAGCGAGCGGTCGCCGACCGCACGCTCGCCGGTCGGGACGATGTTGTGGTAGGCGAGGATGAGCGTCTCGCCGCACCGACGCTTGCGCGACAGCGCCGGAATGCCACTCAGCGCGAGTCCATGCTCTGCGATCGTTCGCATCCCGCGACGCCAGGTCACGGGTGTGGCTTCCTCCCGTTCGGCACGCGCGGCTCGCCGGTCGTGATGCAGCCGGCTCACACCGCCGGGCGTCGCACCGGCGGAGGCGGCGGCATTCGCGCGCCGAACCGCGCCGGGCCGGTGCCGGCGCGCGCGGGCACCGGCCCGGTCGGACGCGCGCGCTGGAGCCAATCGGTCACCTTCCGATGGCCCAGCACGAGACCAAAGAGCAGGTAGAGGAAGGCGAACTGCTCGGAGGAGACGAACGTGCTCACCACCATGAACCCGAAGAGCGAGCCCAGGATCATCTGCGCGAGTGGCACATCGCGCGGCGGTCCCGTGCCGGGCGGAGCGGCACCCGGCCGGATGCGCGCCATCATCACGATGCCGGTGATGAGGGACGCGATGAAGAGGACCAGCCCGGGGAAGCCGATCTCGGCGCCGACCTCGACGTAGGCATTGTGCGCGACGGACCACTTGAAGCCCTGCTCCTGAATCGCGTGCGCCCGCGCGGGGGCGGAATAGCCCTCGGCCACCGGGAAGCCGCGCAGACCGACGCCGAGCAGCGGACTGGACTTCATGTAGCCGACGCCGCGCTTCCAGATCTCCATCCGCCCGGTCTCGGACTGCCCCGAGTAGTTGTAGTCCTTCTCGGGTTCGAGCAGCGTGCGCATCCGCGTCCAGTACGAGTCGGATGCTGTGAGCAGGAGCACGATGCCCCCGCCGACGACCGCGAGCAGGCGCGTCCGTGCCGGCACGCCACGGTAGCGAAGCAGCACGTACGTCATCACGATCAGAAATCCGACGAAGCCGCCGCGCGACCCGCTCTTCATGACGACGAGCGCCAGGACGGCCATCGAGAATGCCCCGATCGCCTTCTGCCGCAGCGTGGCGCTCGAGCGCAGCAGGTAGACGGCAAACGGAATGTGACAGACGAGCAACAGCGCGAACTCGTTCGCGTCGTAGTAGACCAGCGCGCCCAACCGCCCATCCGGGGTGGGTGGGAAAAAGAGCACGACGGAAATGGCATAGACCACCGCGCCGAGGAGACTCATGAGCGCGTACCACTCGATGTCGCGCAGCGACCGGATGCTGCACGCAACCATCACCATGAACGCCCAGTTCGGGATGCCCTCGGTGAGGAGGGAGATAGCAGCCCGGCTGGCGACGATCGCCGTGGGAATACCCAGCATGCCCGCCACGAGAATGCCGGCCGTGATCACGAGCAACGGCCGCCTGAGCTGCGAGATCCGGCGGAACGGGTGCTTGTCGTTGAGGAAGACCGCGCCACCCAGGATCGCCGCCAGAATCACGAGCCTCAGCTTCGCGAGGATCGGGGAGAAGTCCTGAACCCGCCAGATGAACGTGACCATCATCGCGGCGATCGCCCACATGAGCAGGTCCGGCTTCAGCGGCGCCTGCACCTGTGCCTGCGCCGGTGGTCGCCCCCCCTGCGCAGTCAGTGGCGACGCGGGTCGCGAAGCGTGCGGCTGAGCCGGCGCCGCGATCCCCGCGGAGCGCGGGCGACCAGTGAGCCCGTGCGGGGCCGGCAGGCGGACGGGCCCCGCTGATTCTGGCTTCAAGGTGTCCCCCATCAACAGATCGTGCGGTCGGGCAAACTCGTCAGGTATGCGTACGGCCCGGCCAGAAATGTGCCCAGGCGCGATCCGCGCGACCAGAGATGACGGAACCCGCGTGCGTCGCGCAACATGGGGTCGGGCCCAGCCTGCGCCCCGCGTGCGGCGGCTCGCCGTGGACGCATCACTTCCCGCTGACGTAGACGTGCCCGATCTCGAACGTCCCTGGCACGGTCACACAGCACCCTCTGGGCCCGGCGCCGCCACCCCAGATCGCGTGAAGCCGGAGCTCCGCCATCGCGAGACCGGCCGTCGAAGCCGCCGGAAACGCGTAGCCGGTCGCGTTCATTCCCGGGGCCCCGTCCAGCCATGCGCGGATGCGCCCGTCGGCTATACCCGGACCGCTCGACATCTCGAACAGCATCTCGAGCACCCCCCAGCGTCCGCGCGTGAACCGGAGCGACGACGAGATATTCCCGGTGTGCGGCTTGATCGCGCCGTTCGACAGGTAGAAGGCCCCGTGGTTGATGTACATCCCGAATCCGAGCGGCGCCGTCGTGCCGGCTCCGGCCGCGAGCAGGATGAAGGAGCCACCCGGCCAGTTCACGTAGCCGAGCTTGGTGATGCCGTTACCCTCGAAGTTCGCCGAGTAGCGAACCGACATGCAGATGTACGTGAAACGCGTGCGCGTGGGCGGCGCGAAGTACGCGCCGGCCGGACCGGTCCCGCCGGCCAGCCCGACGGGATACGCGAGCTGCATCGCACCAGGGCTCAACGGATCATCGGGTGCGGGGACGATCGTGAACGAGCCGCGCTTGTAGTAATACTCTTCGTCCGGGACGAGCCAGCCGGGCTGCCGGTTGGGCGTGCTCGCGAGGTAGGCGGTGGACATGTCGCGGTTCGTTTGCGCGATGTAGCCGGCCGGCTCGTTCGCGCAGAGTGCCGGCCGCGCGGACGAAGCGCCCGACGGCGCTGGAGCGCGACCTGTGGAGGCGACGGGCGAGACGGGCGATGCGACAGGCGAGGCCACGGGCGGCGTCGGTCGCGGCGCCGCCTGCACTGGCGAGGCCAGGGTCGCCGGCCGAGCGCCCAGCACCGTCACCGTCGCGAGGCCC
>JBBJNN010000165.1:0-7905 GCA_037720885.1 Gemmatimonadaceae bacterium
GTGGCGCGCTCCCGGCGCCGGTCGCCGCCGTGCACCTTCGCGCGGCGACCGGCGCCCTCGAGTCCCTCGTGGGCGCGGTGGATGTGGAGGACGTGCTCGAGCGCGTGTTCAGCGCGTTCTGCGTGGGGAAGTGACCGGGCGACGAAAGCCCGTCACAACTCTCAGCTCGCGGCGCCTGCCGGGGTGGGGAGACCGTCCAGCGGGTAGCCGGGCGTGCCGGTGCCCGCGGCGATGATCTCGTCCGCCGAGGCGCGCACGGCCCAGGCGGCGCCGTGTCGGGCGATCGCGGGGGCGGCGAGGCGGGCGCCCAGGTAGTAGCCGGCGCGCTCGGGGAGGACGTGCCCGTCCACGGTGCGCGCGTCATCGCTCACCCCGCCGGAGAGGTAGCGGAGTCGAAGCCCCAGGCCTGAGGCATCCAGGTCGTCGGCCACGGCGTGGGCGAGCACGAACCCCAGCTCGCGGATGCGCGCGTACTGCCGGCGGCCGTAGCCGAAGTACTCCCACTCCGCATGGCCGGGACTCACCGCGCGCGCGACCTCTACCGCGAGCCCCTCGTTGACGAGGAGCTCGCGCAACGACGCGCGGCGCCCGGTCTCCCAGTACGAGTATTCGCCGGCGGCCTCATCGACGAGCCGCCGCATCTCGCTCCGGCTCTCCGGCGAGGTGTAGCGCACCGCGTGCGCGACCTCGTGCGCGACCCAGAGCGGCATGAGCTCCGGGTCGAGGCCGAGTCCCTGCGTTGTGGGGTTGGCGACAGCGGTGAAATGCTCCAGGCAGATGAAGGCGATGCCCTTACCCTGGGTCACGAGCTCGCCGGCGTTCGCGGCGCCGACGCCGACCATGAGCACGACGTCCAGCTCCGCGTCGTGCGCCAGGAGGGTGGCGGTGCGTTCGGCGGCGGCGCGGACGAGGGCGCCCGCGTCCACGCGCGCGAGCATCGCGCGGAGATCATCGCGGTCGGCGGAGACGGTGGTGCGGACGACGTCGAGGAACTGGTCGCTGCCGAGCGTATCGCCGGGGAGGACGTAGCTCTCCCAGTAGGGCTCGAGGATCCGGCGGTGGGCGGCGAAATAGCGGACGTACGCGGCGACGCGGTCGGTGCTGTTCAGGACCGTGAAGAAGTCGGGAACGAGATTGATCAGCATCGACGGCGGGCGCGGCGGAGGGGAATGAGGGCGGCAAGATAGTGCTGCCGGGACGGGGGGGACAAGGACCGTGACGCTCACGGTTCGCCCGTGATCGGCCCGTGGGAGATGTCCACCGTATGAGGGCGCGATCCTTCGCCGCTCACGTGCCCGCAGGTCCGTGGCACGCATCTTCCTTCACATACGCTTGGAAGAATCGATGGAGATTCGAATGACGACGTTACGTCAGATCGAGCTCACCTGCCCGATTTGCTTCAACACGTTCAGCTCCCAAGCGGTGCTGCTCACGAACTCGTTCGGTGGGAAGCGTACGGACTTCCACGAGCGGGCGGTGGGCGCGCAGCCCTTGCCGTACTTCATCCACATGTGCTCGCGGTGCGGGTATACCGGGAGCGAGCGGGACTTCAGCGACGAAGCCGACGTCGGACCAGTCATCAAGGAGCATGTCTGGGACGAGCTGGCGCCGAAGCTCCCGAGTGGGACGGTGACGGGGTCGGACAAGTACGAGTTCGCGGCGAAGGTCGCGATCTGGCAGGGGTGCGAGCCGCGCCGCGTCGCGGACCTCCTCTTACGCGCGGCGTGGTGCTGCGTGGACGAGGGGGACAGCGAGGCCGAGCGCTACTTCCGGCGGCAGGCGGCGTGGACATTCGAGCGGGCGCTGGCGTCGTACGACGGCGTGGAGCGTGAGGAGCGCGCGGTGCTCGCCTACCTGGTGGGCGAGCTGTGGCGGCGGGTGGGGGATGTATCGCAGGCGCGGGAGTGGTTCGACCGGGTCGCCAGCGAGCTCACGAACGCGCACAGCCAGCACTGGGTGGTCGAAGCCGCCCGGCAGCAGCGCGATCATCCGCGGGAGTGGTTTGGGTGAGGGAAGCGGGAAGAGCTGAACGACACCAGGGGCCGGCCTCCGATGCACAGGAGCCGGCCCCTCTGGCATTTTCTCTTCCCGCTTCCCGCTTCCCTGCTATTTCGTTCCGAACAAGCGATCCCCCGCGTCCCCGAGCCCCGGCAGGATGTAGCCCTGCTCGTTGAGCTCGCGGTCGAGCGCGGCGCAGTAGACTTTCACGTCGGGGTGGTCGGCGGCGAGGCGGCGGACGCCGTCCGGCGCGGCCACGAGGCACATGAAGCGGATGTCCGTGGCGCCGGCGCGCTTGAGGGAGCCGACCGCGGATGACGCGCTCCCGCCCGTTGCCAGCATGGGGTCGAGCACCAGGAACTGCCGCTCCGCCGCGTCGCCCGGCACCTTGAAGTAGTAGTCCACGGGCTCGAGCGTCTCGTGGTTGCGGTAGAGCCCAATATGTCCCACGCGCGCGGACGGGACGAGGCGCAGGATCCCCTCGACCATGCCGAGTCCCGCGCGCAGGATCGGGACGACCGTCAGCTTCTTCCCGCTCACGCGCCACCCCCCTGTCCGCTCGAGCGGGGTGTCCACCGGCGAGCCCTCCAGCGGCAGATCGGCTGTCGTCTCGTACGCCATGAGCATCGCGATCTCGTCCACCAGCTCCTTGAAGATCTTCGTTGGCGTCGCGCGGTCGCGGAGGATGGTGAGCTTGTGCTGGATGAGGGGGTGCCGGGTGACGAGGAGCGTCGGGAAGTCCGGAGAGGTGGTATGCATGGCGGGAGAAGGTAGCAGGAAAGCCGGGACCCGGCACTCGGCACTCGGCACTCGGCGCTCGGCGCTGCTGGGGGAGTCGGTCTCGGTCACGCGGAGGGTGAATCCACGGCCGATGACCGATGACCGATGACCGAATCCCTAGTGCCGAGTCCCGGGTCCCGATATCTTCGGCGCCATGAAAGAATACCAGGCCGTCATCCTCAAGCTGTCGCGCCGCACGCAGGAGGATGAGGATGCGCTCACCGACCTGTTCAACGAGCGCAGTCGCGGGGGGTGGGCGCCGGTGATGATGGCGCAGGACGAGCATCGGATGACGATCGTCTTCGCGCGCGCGGCGGAGCCGGAGGGGTAATCAGCCGGTGTGCGGCGGCGCCGTAGTCGTAAGGTCTTCGTCGAGGAGTGCTATCACCTCGCGCGCGACGTAGGTCTGTGGGCGGCTCGTGCCCGGCGTCTTGGTGAGAATGCCTGTGCTGACGAGGCGCTTCACGTTGAACAGCGCTCCCTGATATGTGAGCCCGGTGACTTTGGCAGCTCGGGAGATGGTGATGATGGGGCGACTGATGACCTCGTCTACGAGCTGCACGAGCGCTGCCGACCCGCCTTCAGCCGTGGCGCGCTCCACAAATGACTCGCGCAGGTCGGCGAGCCGCCGGGCGCGCGTCGCGGCATCGATCGCTTGCGTGGCAACCCCCTCGAGGAAGAAGGCAACCCATGCCTCCCACTCGCCGCGCAGGCTTACGCCGAGCAGCGTGTCGTAGTAGCGCTGGCGGTGGTGCTCGAAGAAGGCGGAGAGGTAGAGCAGCGGCGTGCTGAGGATGCCCCACTCATACAGCAGGAGCGCGATGAGAAGGCGGCCAACCCGTCCGTTGCCGTCGAGGAAGGGGTGGATCGCTTCGAACTGGTAATGGATGACGGCGAGACGCATGAGTGGTGGCATGTCGTCGGACCGATGCAGGTACCGCTCGAGGTCGTCCAGCGCGTCGTGCATCTGCGGGACCGGCGGCGGAACGAACGCCGCATTCGCCAGTGTACAGCCGGGCGTGCCGATCCAGTTCTGCGTGCGGCGGAATTCGCCTGGTGTGAGCCCCTCCCCGCGGGTTCCTTCGAGGAGGATGCGGTGCATCTCCCGCAAGAGGCGCAGGCTCAAAGGGAGCTGGCGCGCCGGGTCGATGGCCAGGTCGAGCGCGCGCGTATAGTTCGCGACTTCCCGCACGTCCGCTACCGGCGGCCGGTCCGTGGGTGCGGCCTCGAAGAGGAACAGGTCGGAGAGTGAGGCCTGCGTTCCCTCGATGCGGCTGGAGAGCACGGCCTCCCGGGCGACGAATGGTTGGATGAGGAGGAAGGGATTCCGGATCAGCGTGCCCACTCCCGCCAGCCGGCCGATCGCCCGATCTGCCTCCGACAGGCGCGCGATGAGGGGCGCGCCAAACTCGAGTGCCGGCGGGAGCCGGTTGGGGACGAACGCAACGTAGCCGCCGGCGACGTGTGTCGGCCGGCCGGCGCGGTGCGAGGTGAAGGCTCGGGAATCCAATTGAAGCAAACTTGAAGAGGCGGGGGTGAATTGAAACAAACCGCCGTTTTGCTTTAACTGCAAGCAGCCTATTCAGGTTTCCTTGAATTGATACGAGGCGGTCAGTGAGCCGAGCGTTTCATACGGCCCGGGCTCGGGGAGCCGCTAATGTGACCACCCGCCCGCGGGCGTCAGAGATCGCTGCGCTCGGCGCTCCCCCGATGGCGGTGGTACTGATGACGAGGCGCCGCCAGCCGTGGCGGGCTCAGTTCGCGGCGGTGGTCAGAGCGTGGTGGGATGCCGGACGAGTCGACAGCGACGCACCTGTGCGTCCTTTACTGGCCCGGAGCCGAACGTCTGCAGGGAGGCGATGCGAACTGACTCGGAGCCTACAAGTTCCCGCAGCCCCGTCACGTGGTAGAAACCCCTCCACCTCCCATCGCCGCGGGCGGACGCCGGACGAAATGCGAGCCCGAGCGGTGTCCACCGCTCCGCGACGTCAGATGGCCGACGTACCAGCCGAACCACGTCGCCACATGTTGGTGCCGCGCTCCGCCCGGCACGTGCGTCGCGTAGAACAGGACTGGTACCGGCTGACCTGCCCGGCGCTTGTCGACATCCTTGAAAAACTCGATCGTCCCGGTACCGAAGGCGACGATGCCCAATTCCTCGGCGACGTCCACGCCAGTACGAAGGTGCTTCCGCGGAACTGGCGCAATGATGGCTAGATCCGGCGGGTTGGTCGGCTGCAGGATGGCGGCGCGGAATCGGTTGAAGTGGATGGTCAGGTGGGCGGTGACACTGCAGCACCAAACACCGACTCGAATGAGGACTCAGATTGTCCCGTCACCTGCCTGATCTCGCCCCACGGCGCCTCGCGCTGCCAGGCGAGGAAGCTCGCGGAGTCGTCGTACATGAGAGGCAAGCTGCTCCGGCCGACGCTGCCACTGTAGTGCATCGAACCCACGGTAGCCCAAAGTAACCCTTCGCCCCGGCCACAGTGAAGCGAATCGCGCACCGCATCGGCCGCTTCGATGCCGCCGTCACCTCGGTGCGCCCGTGAGGCGTGCGCGCCTTCGCGGCAGCCAACCTCTCTTGAGCGCCTTCCTCCCCCTCGCCCGATACTTCGCCGCGAGCGCCGCCCGCGTCGCCATCCGGAGCAGCGCGCTCGGCCTCCTCGCCACCTTCTTCTGGATCGGCCTCGCCACACCGAACCTCCCGTACGCGCTCCGCGAGCTCGCCTGGAGCCTGACATCGCACAACGGTGGGCCCGGCGCCCTCGCCCTGTTCGCGGCGCTCGGGCTCGGCCTCGCCACGCAGGCGGTGCGGCGCTTCCGCGTGGGGCTCACCGGGTGGGCGCGGAGCCTCCCGGCCAGCGGTGTCACCGTGCGCCGCGCCGTGTGGGCCGGGCTCCTCATCGTCCAGGCGCCGCTCGTCATCCTGTACCTCGCGGCTGTGGCGGCCGTGGCGACGGCGAGCATCTACCACGCGCCCCTCGCGCCGGCCAGGCTCGCCGGCTTCGCGCTCGCTCTGGGCGGCGCCGCGGCGCTCGCCGGCGCGGTGGTCTGCCACGCGCTCTGGCGCCGGCTCGCTATCGGCGCGCTCGCCGCCGGCGCGATACTCGGCGCCACCTCCGCCCGGTGGGCGGGCGTCATCATCGCGGTTGCCGCGCTCGCCCTCGCCGACCGCATCGTGGGCCCCGTCCGCGCGCCCGGGCGCAGCGCTCCAACCCGGCACGTCCGTTGGCCCTCGCCCCGCACGCTCGCCATCACGCTCGCCTGGCGCGCGCTCGGTCCTACCCTCGTGACGAACGCCCTCGGCGCGGTGCTGCCACTCATCGCCGCAGGGTTCTTCCGCGCCAACAACGAGGACCTCGCGCCGGGGAGTGCGGCGCTCGCACTCCGCATCGGCGCGGCGCTCTCGCTTGCCATCTATACCGCCACCCTCGCTACGGCGCTCGCCGCACGGCGCCCGCCGTGGCGCTGGGTGCGCGCGCTCCCCTGGTCAGGCGCGCAGCGCGTCGCGGCCGATGCGATCGCGCTCGGGCTCCCTGGCGCGGCGCTCGTGACCCCGGTGCTGTTCGTCGACGTCGCATCCGGCGCGCTCACCCTGCTCCATGCGCCAGCCTACGCCTACCTCGCCGCCGCGGCGCTGCGTCACACGAACGGGCGACCCTCCGGCGCCACGGGTGAAGCGCTCCGCTTCGGCGTGCCGCTCGCCCTCGTCTGGAGCATCTGGCCTGCGTCGCTCGTCACGCTGCCAGCCGTCATCGCGCTCGCCGCGTGGAGCGCCGTGCGCCGCGAGCGGAGCCAGCGCGTCTCCACCTTCGAGGAGCTGCACCACCAGACCGCGGGCGACCCGGAGTGGATCGCACGGTGAGCGCTCGCGCCGTGAGCGTGGTGCGCTGAGCGTGGCGCGTTGAGCGTGGCGCGTTGAGCGTCCGGCTCCACGGCGTGCGCTACGCGTACGCGAGCGGCGCGCCGGTCGTCTCCGCCGAAGACCTCGAGATCGGCGGCGGGCTCACGCTCGTCCTCGGCCCCAACGGCGCCGGGAAGAGCACGCTGCTCCGACTCCTCGCCGGCGTTGAGCAGCCGGACGCGGGAACCATCGCCATTGCCGGGCACGACCTCTGGCGTAGCGAAGTCGCCGCGCGCCGCGCCCTCGTCTACATCCCCGATCATCCCGACCTGAGCCCCTACGCCACCGCGGGCGAGGTCGTGCAACTCGCCGGCGCGCTGCGGGGTCGTACGCCCGCGGACGTCCGCGACGTGATGGAGCGCTCCGGGCTCGGCGCGCTCGGCGGCCGCACCGTCCGCGAGCTGTCCATGGGGCAGCGGCGCCGCGTGCTCATCGCCGCCGCGCTGCTGGCCGAGCCGGAGGTCGCGATCCTCGACGAGCCGCTGGAGGCGATGGACCGCGGGATGCGCGACACGATCGTCGCCTGGGTGCGCGGGCTTGCCGACGCGGAGCGCACGGTGATCCTCGCCACGCACCAGCTCGAGCCGTTCACCGACTTCGCCCGGCGCGCGCTTGTCCTGCGCGGCGGCGGCGCGCTCGATCTCGTCGATCCGCTCGACGCCGACCCGCTAGCGCGCCGCGAGGCACTCGGCCGCTACGCGCGCGGTGGGTGAGCGGGTGAGAGCGGGTTTGAGTGGCGCGTGGCCGGTCGCCTTGCCTCGCACGCGCAAGCGCGGGAACTTCCTCGCCATGCTCTTCGCGGTCGCCCTCGGCGGTGCCCTCGGGTCCGTGTGCCGCTACCTCGCTGTCACGCTCGGTGCCCCGCGCGCCGGTGGATTTCCGTGGGCGACCTTCGCCGTCAACGTGACGGGCTCGTTCCTGCTCGGATTCCTCGCGCGCTACTTCGGTGCGCCGGCGGTCGTACTCACGCCCGGAACGTCGCCCGCGCACGCTCCGGCCCTCGCCGCCGGTCTCACGGCAGGGTTCTGCGGCGGCTACACCACGTTCTCGGCGTTCAGCTACGAGATGCTCACGATGGCCGAGCGTGGGGCCTGGGGACGAGCGATGCTCTACGCCGCTGGGAGCGTGACGCTCGCCCTCGCCGCGGCAGCCGCCGGCGCCGTGCTCGCGCGGGCCGCGCGCGGCGGGGCGTGAATACGCGTGGGGGACATGGGGCGTCC
>JBBJNN010000056.1:0-34071 GCA_037720885.1 Gemmatimonadaceae bacterium
GCTGGACGCGGGGGGGGAAGTCGTGCGTCTGGCGGGCGCGGCGCGCGCGTCGGGCGCGCACGGGATCGTGTGCGCGGGGCCCGAAGTGCCTGCGGTGCGCCGAGCCCACGGTGATGCGCTGCGGGTGCTGGTCCCGGGCGTTCGCCTCGCTGGCGCAGCGTCGCACGATCAGTCGCGCGTGACCACGCCGCGCGATGCCGCGGACGGCGGCGCCTCGTACCTCGTGCTCGGCCGCGTGGTGACCGCCGCACCCGATCCGCCCTCGGCGCTCGAGCACGTTCGCGCGTCGCTCTCGTAGCTCGCCGCCGGAAGTCACAAGGACTTGTGGCGTGGCGTCCCTTGCGGCACGCGGCTAAGCCGGTTAAGGTTAACGACTTGGCCGGGAAATCCTCCTGAGCAGACTGGAGCGCGTGTGAAAGTCCGGAGTAGCGTGAAGCCGATCTGTGAGCATTGCAAGGTGATCAAGCGCAAGGGCGTGACGCGCATCATCTGCAAGCGCAATCCAAAGCATAAGCAGCGTCAGGGCTAGACCATGGCACGCATCGCAGGCGTTGATCTTCCGCGCGAGAAGAAGATCGAGATCGGCCTCACGTACATTTTCGGCATCGGGCGCGCTGTCGCTCGGCGGATCGTGAGCGAGACCGGGATCAGCCCCGAGATGAAGATTCGCGACCTCTCCGACACCGATGTCAATCGGCTTCGGCAGGTGATCGAGCGCGATCACCGCGTCGAGGGCGCGCTTCGCACCGAGGTGTCGATGAACATCAAGCGCTTGATGGACATCGGTTCCTACCGTGGCATCCGGCATCGCCGCGGGCTGCCGGTACGCGGCCAGCGGACGCACACGAACGCACGCACGAAGAAGGGCCCCCGCCGCGCGATCGCGGGGAAGAAGAAGGTCACGAAGTAACAACGGGTGCTGGGTGCTCGGCGCCTGGCACTGCTGAGGGCTGGGGACGCGTCTCCTCTCTCACGGTGCCGGTCCCCGCGCGCTTGCACCCGAAACCCGGTATCTGGTACTCAGCTCCCAACCGATGGCTACTGCAAAGTCTGGCGGCAAGAAGTCGAAGCGCGTGGTGGACGCCGAGTGCGTTGCCCACGTGAACGCGACGTTCAACAACACGATGATCACGATCACTGACACACGCGGCAATGCGGTGTCCTGGTCGTCCTCGGGGAAGGCTGGCTTCAAGGGCTCGAAGAAGTCCACCCCGTTCGCCGCCACGGTCGCCGCCGAGCAGGCGGCGCGCGAAGCGGTGACGCTGGGTGTGAAGCGCGTGCACGTGCGCGTGCAAGGACCGGGGAGCGGGCGGGAGTCGGCGATCCAGGCGCTCGCCGCCGCAGGCCTGGTGATCCGCTCCATTCGCGACGTCACGCCGATCCCGCACAATGGCTGCCGTCCTCCCAAGCGGCGGAGGGTCTGAGCCATGGGTCGCTATACTGGACCGAGCTGCCGTCAGTGCCGACGCGAGGGGACGAAGCTCTTCCTCAAGGGCACCAAGTGCTTCACCGAGAAGTGCCCGGTCGAGCGGCGGCCGTTCCCGCCCGGCCAGCACGGGCAGAATCAGTCGCGTCGGCGTAAGGCCTCGGAATACTCGAAGCAGCTCCGTGAGAAGCAGAAGGTCAAGCGCATCTACGGCGTGAGCGAGCAGCAGTTCCGCAATACCTTCGAGCGCGTGAACAAGATGGCCGGCATCACCGGCCACAATCTGCTCGCCGCACTCGAGAGCCGTCTCGACAACATCGTCTACCGCATGGGCTTCGCGCCAAGCCGGAAGGCGGCGCGTCAGGTCATCCGGCACCGGCATGTGGAGATCAACGGCCGCTCCGTGGACATTCCGAGCTACCTGGTGAAGCCGGGTGAAGAAGTCCGCGTTCGCCCGAAGTCCCGCGAGCAGGCGTCGATCCTCGTGGCGATGGATCAGTCGTCGCGCGGCGCACCGCTGTCCTGGATCGCCGTGGACCGCGAGAAGTTCAGCGGGCGCATGCTCGAGCGACCGGGGCGCCACGACATCCCGATCGCCGCGCAGGAACAGCTCATCGTCGAGCTGTACTCGAAGTAAGCACATCGGCACTCGGGCTCGGAGGCAACCTCCAGGGGCCATGATTCATCATGGCCAGCCAGACTTGCTGCAGAGTCCCGAAGAGTAAGGTCAGGACCCTAACTCCTTCACGAGCCCACCGCGCGTTAGGGGCGGGGTGGGGCGTCGCCGGGCACTGCCCGGTGCGACCGACAGGAATCGATTCTCAATGGCACAGACAATAGATCTCGGAGGGCTGGTCCGTCCCCAGCTCGTCGAGGCAACAAAGCGCGACGACAATCAGAACGTCGCGGAGTTCCGCCTGCAGCCGCTCGAGCGCGGCTTCGGGCACACCCTCGGCAACGCCATGCGGCGTATGCTGCTCTCATCATTGCGCGGAACCGCGGTGTGGGGATTCCGCATCGACGGGGTGTTGCACGAGCACCAGACGATTCCCGGAGTCGTCGAGGACGTTCATCAGATCATCGGCAATCTCAAGACGTTGACGCTCGGCATGGATGAGGATGTGGAGGAGACGGTGCTTCGCATCCGGAAGTCCGAGGCGGGTCCGGTGACGGCGGGCGACATCGAGGATAGCCCGTCGGTCCGCGTCGTCGATGGGACGCATCACCTGTTCACGCTCCAGGACGAGCGCGAGATCAACGTCGAGCTGTACGTGAACAAGGGGCGCGGCTACGTCGAGGCGGACCAACATCCGCTCGACCGCGGCCTCCCGGTGGACCTCGTACGGATCGACTCGATCTACAACCCGGTTCGCCGCGCGAACTTCACCGTCGCGGAGACCCGCGTTGGCCAGCGCACAGACTACGACCGGCTGACGCTGACGGTCGAGACCAACGGCACGGTCACGCCTGAGGAGGCCGCGAGCTACGCCGCTGCGCTGGCGCAGACGCACTTCCAGTATTTCGTGAACTTCGGCTCGCACTCGTCCGCAATGCTCTCCTCGGACGGCGATGGCGGCGCTGACTCGCAGCGGTTGTCGTCGCTCTTCAAGACGCCCATCGACGATCTGCAGCTCTCCGTGCGCTCCGTGAATTCGCTCAAGAACTCCGACATTCGCACGCTCGGCGATCTGGTCCGCCAGACCGAGGTGCAGATGCTGCAGGTGAAGAATTTCGGGAAGAAGTCGCTCCAGGAGATCGCCGATCTGCTCGAGCGCGAAGGATTGAACTTCGGGATGCGGTACGAGGATAGCCTGGAAGGGATTCGCGTGCTCGATTGGGGCACGCCGCCGAGCCGGGCCGCCGCCGCCGCGCCTGACGACGAGGAGTAACTCTCATGCGTCACCGGAAGGCCGGCCGCCAGCTTCGCCGGACGAGCGAGCAGAAGCTTGCGCTCATGCGTAGTCTCGCGAAGTCACTCATCGAGCACGGCGCGATCGAGACGACCGAGGCGAAGGCGAAGGAGCTGCGACCGTTTGTCGAGAAGCTCATCACCAAGGCGCGCTCCGGCACGCTGCACGATCGGCGATTGGCCGGCCGGCACGTGCAGCATCGCGCGGCGGCCGATAAGCTGTTCCAGGAGATCGGCCCGAAGTTCGTGTCGCGCCAGGGTGGCTACACGCGCATTCTCAAGACCGGCCACCGCAAGGGTGACGGCGCCGAGATGGCGCGCATCGAGCTCGTCCCGGAGGCCTGACCACAATGCAGAGCAAGTGCTGCTACGTATGCAAGAAGGGCGTCGTCTTCGGCAACAACGTTTCGCACGCGAACAATCGCACGCGTCGAGTGTGGAAGCCGAACCTTCAGGTCGCTCGCATTCTCGTGGACGGAAAGCCCACCAAGATCAAGGTGTGCACGAAGTGCCTGAGGAGCGGACGCATCCAGCGTGCGCCCCGCGGCGCCGGAGTCAGCGTCGCCTGACGTGAGGGTGGAAGACCCGTGTGGCGAGGAGGGAGCTGCTCCGGCGCTCCCTCTTTTCGTGCCTGTCCCTGTCGGCGCTGCTCGCGCGGGCACCTGACCGCCGCATCGCGATGGCGACCGCACTCATCACCGGGATCACGGGGCAGGACGGATCGTACCTCGCCGAGCTTCTGCTCGAGAAGGGGTACCGCGTCGTCGGCATCGTGCGCCGCAGCTCGACGACGCCGTACGAGCGCATCGCGCACCTGATAGACCGGGTGGAGCTGATGTCGGCCGATCTGCTCGATCAGCATTCGCTGGTCGATGCCATGGCCGCCTGCGCGCCCGACGAGGTCTATAACCTCGCTGCCCAGAGCTTCGTGCAGACATCGTGGACGCAGCCCGTACTCACTGGCGAGTTCACGGCGCTTGGCGTCACGCGCGTGCTCGAGGCCATGCGGAAGGCGGCGCCGCGCGCTCGCTTCTATCAGGCCAGCTCCAGTGAGCAATTCGGCAAGGTCGTCGAGACGCCACAGCGCGAGAGCACACCCTTCTATCCGCGCAGCCCGTACGGCGTCGCCAAGGTCTACGGGCACTGGATCACGGTGAACTACCGTGAGAGCTACGACATGTTCGCGGTGTCGGGGATCCTGTTCAACCACGAGAGCCCTCGTCGTGGCCTCGAGTTCGTGACCCGGAAGGTCACGGATGCCGTCGCGCGCATCAAACTTGGCCGCGACCGGGAGCTGCGGCTCGGCAACCTCGACGCGCGGCGCGACTGGGGCTTCGCGGGCGATTACGTTGACGCGATGTGGCGCATGCTGCAGCGCGACGAGCCCGGGGACTACGTGATCGGGACCGGAGAAACGTGGTCGGTGCGGCAGCTCTGCGACTTCGCCTTCAGCGCCGTCGGGCTCGACTACACCAACTATGTAGTTCAGGACCCGAAGTACTTCCGGCCGGCGGAGGTCGATCTGCTCGTCGCCGACGCTTCGCGCGCCCGGGCCGACCTGGGGTGGACGCCCCGCGTGTCCTTCCGCGATCTGATCGAGATGATGGTCGAGAGCGATCTGGCCCGGCACCGGCTCGCGTAGCCCGTGCGCGCCCTGGTGACCGGCGCGACCGGTTTCGTCGGTCAGTATCTGTGCGCGGAGCTGGTGGCGCATGGGTGGACGGTCGCAGGGACCACTCATGGCGCGCCGGTCGCGGACGCTCCAGACGTGGTGCTTCGGCGCGACGTGCGGTGGATCCCGGCTGACGTCCGCCGCGCCGACGACCTCCGCGTCGCGATCGATGCGAGCACGCCAGACGCGATCTTCCACCTTGCCGGGCTCACGTTCGTTCCATCGGCGAGCGCCGATCCGGGCGCCACACTCGAGGCGAACGTGGTCGCGGTGGGGCGTCTGCTCGGCGATGTTCGCGTGCGCCGGGACGCCGGGGCGCTGGATCCGGTCGTGATCGTGGCCGGCAGCGGGCTTCAATACGGTCGCCACGACGTGGCGGAGATGCCGCTGCCGGAGAGCGCCGAGCAGCGCCCGGCAGACCTGTATGCGGCGTCGAAGGCCGCGCAGGAGATCGTGGCCCTGGAGGCATGGCGCGCGAGTGGCGTGCGCGTAATCGCGACGCGCAGCTTCAATCACGCGGGCGCGGGGCAATCGGAGCAGTTTCTCCTTCCCCGCCTCGTTCGCCGCGCGCTCGAGGCGAAGCGCGCCGGTACCCCGGGCGTCGCGATCTCACTGGGCAATGTCGAACCGGTGCGCGATTTCCTGCACGTGCGCGACGTCGTGCGAGCGTACGTATTGCTCGCGGGGCGAGGGGTGCCCGGTGAGGTGTATAACGTCGCGAGCGGCGCGGGCAAGTCGGTCCGCGAGCTTGCCGAGCGCGTCCTTGCCGTGGTGGGCGTAGACGCCAAATTGCACAGCGAGCCGTCGCTCCAGCGGCGCGGGGACATTCCCGTACTGGTAGGCGACGCCGGCAAGCTTCGCGCGGTGACCGGCTGGTCGCCGGCGCTCACCCTCGACGACATTCTCGACGACCTGCTCCGTGCCGCGCCGCGCTGACCTCCACCGCATTCTGATCATCGGCTCGGGGCCGATCGTCATCGGCCAGGCGGCCGAGTTCGATTACTCGGGCACTCAAGCCACGAAGGCATTGCGGGAGGAGGGCTACGAGGTGGTGCTGGTGAACTCGAACCCGGCCACCATCATGACCGACCCCGAGCTCGCCGACCGGACGTACATCGAGCCGGTGACGCCCGAGATCGTGGAGCTGGTGATCGAGAAGGAGCAGCCCGACGCGCTCCTGCCAACGATGGGCGGCCAGACCGCGCTGAACGTCGCCATGGCGCTCGCCGAGAGCGGAGTGCTCGAGCGCGCCGGGGTCGAGCTCATTGGAGCCAACGCCCGCGCGATCCGGATGGCGGAGGACCGGGCGGAGTTCGCCGACGCAATGCGTCGGATCGGGCTGCGCGTGCCGACCGGTGGCATCGCGCGGTCGTGGGACGAAGCGGTTGCGCTGCTCGACGTCTCCGGATTTCCGGCCATCATCCGGCCGTCGTTCACGCTCGGCGGCACGGGTGGCGGTGTCGCCTACAACCGCGAGGAGTACGAGGGCATCGTGCGGCGCGGGCTCCAACTCTCGCCGGTCGGCACGGTGCTCGTCGAGCGGAGTGTGCTCGGCTGGAAGGAGTTCGAGCTCGAGGTGATGCGCGACCACGCGGACAACGTCGTCATCGTGTGCTCGATCGAGAACATCGACGCGATGGGCGTGCACACAGGCGACTCGATCACGGTCGCGCCGGCGATGACGCTGACCGACCGCGAGTATCAATCGATGCGCGATGCGGCGGTCGCGATCATCCGGGAGATCGGCGTGGAGGCGGGCGGCTGCAACGTCCAGTTCGCGGTCAATCCGCGCGATGGCGAGATGCTGGTCATCGAGATGAATCCTCGCGTCTCACGTTCGTCGGCGCTCGCCTCGAAGGCCACCGGGTTTCCGATCGCCCGGATCGGTGCCAAGCTGGCGGTGGGATACCGGCTTGACGAGCTGGTGAACGACATCACGAAGACGACGCCCGCGTCGTTCGAGCCGGTGCTCGATTACGTCGTCGTCAAGTGCCCGCGCTTCAACTTCGAGAAGTTTCCGGCCGCCAATCCCGGCCTGACGACGCAAATGAAGTCCGTGGGCGAATCGATGGCGATCGGTCGCACGTTCAAGGAAGCATTCCAGAAAGGTCTTCGCGCCCTCGAGACGGGCCGGCCCGGCTGGTCGGCCGGACTTACGCTCGACGACGATCGGCTGGCCGACGATTCGCTCGAGGCGCTCCGGAGCGGGCTTCGGCAGCCCACGCCGGAGCGGATCTACCAGGTCAAACGCGCGCTCGCGCGAGGCATGCCACTGGGCGAGGTGCACGAGCTGACGCACATCGATCCGTGGTTTCTCGCCGAGATGCAACAGCTCGTCGATGCCGAGCGCGCGTACGCGGAACTGGCCGAGACAGACGCGGGGGCGATGAGGCGGATGAAGCGGCTCGGATTCTCGGACCGCCAGCTCGCGGCACTGCGCGGCGAGACCGAGCGCGATGTCCGCCTGCGCCGGCATGCGCTCGATGTGCGACCCGCGTACAAGATGGTGGACACGTGTGCGGGCGAGTTTCCCTCCACCACACCGTACCTGTACTCGAGTTACGACGAGGAGAGCGAGGCCGAGCCGTCCGGTCGGCGGTCAGTCGTCATTCTCGGGAGCGGGCCAAATCGAATCGGCCAGGGGGTGGAATTCGACTACTGCTGCGTGCGGGCCGCGATGGCACTGCGCTCACGCGGCTACGAGACGATCATGGTCAACTCGAATCCAGAGACCGTCTCGACCGACTTCGACATCTCGGACAAACTGTACTTCGAGCCGTTGACGCTCGAGGACGTGCTCGAGATCATCGAGCGCGAGCGGCCGATTGGAGTGATCGTACAGCTTGGTGGACAGACCCCGCTCAA
This sequence comes from Gemmatimonadaceae bacterium, assembly GCA_037720885.1. Lineage (GTDB taxonomy): Bacteria > Gemmatimonadota > Gemmatimonadetes > Gemmatimonadales > Gemmatimonadaceae > JACMME01. Next base: position 7,873 of record JBBJNN010000056.1, read on the forward strand.
GCTCACGCGGCCGCTGGAGGCGGAAGGCGTCCGGATCCTCGGCACCTCGCCCGATGCCATCGACATTGCGGAAGACCGCCGGCGGTTCGACGCGATCGCGCGACAGCTCGGTATCAGCCAGCCTCCGAATGGGACAGCGACCAGCGTGGACGAGGCCGTCGCCGTCGCGGAGCGCGTGGGCTACCCGGTGCTGGTGCGGCCCTCGTATGTGCTCGGCGGGCGCGCCATGGAGATCGTCTACGACGAGGCCTCGCTCCGTCAATATTTCGAGCGGGCAGTCCGCGTTTCGGAGGACCGGCCCGTCCTGATCGATCGCTTCCTCGAGGACGCGTTCGAGGTCGACGTGGACGCCGTGGCGGATGGCGAGCGCGTCGTGATTGGCGGGATCATGCAGCACATCGAGGACGCCGGGATTCATTCCGGCGACTCGGCCAGCGTGCTGCCACCGTACATCATTGGCGCTGACGATCTCGCCGCGATGCGGGCGCACACGGTGGCGCTGGCCACCGCCCTCGGCGTGTGCGGGTTGATCAACGTGCAGTTCGCGATCCGCGACGGTGTGGTCTACGTCCTCGAGGTAAACCCGCGCGCGAGCCGCAGCGTCCCCTTCGTTTCGAAGGCGATTGGCGCACCGCTCGCCTCCATCGCCGCGCGTGCGATGCTCGGCGAGACGCTCGCGGAAATTGGCTTCACCGAGGAGATCGTGCCCCCGTACGTCGCGGTGAAGGAATCCGTGTTCCCGTTCAACAAGTTTCGCGAGGCCGATCCGGTGCTCGGGCCCGAGATGCGCTCGACCGGCGAGGTGATGGGAATCTCAGATTCCTTCGGCACCGCGTTCGCCAAGGCGCAGGCTGCGGCTGACAACGCGCTGCCGCTGCACGGAACGATCCTGATCACCGTGAACGACTCGGACAAGCCGACCGTGGCTCCGATTGTCCGCCGGTTCCGGGACATGGGATTTCGCATCCTCGCGACTTCCGGAACGGCCGCGTTCCTCCGCGAGCGTGGCATCCCGGCGGAGCGCGTGCTCAAAGTGCACGAGGGACGGCCCAATACGGTGGATGCGATCGTCAATGGCGAGGTGCAGCTGCTCATCAATACGCCATTCGGCAAGCACGCGCAGCGCGACGATTACACCATGCGCCAGGCCGCCGTCGCTCACCGGGTCGCGTACACCACGACCATGTCCGCCGCGAATGCCGCGTGCGATGCGATTCTCGCGCTTCGCTTCCGGCCGTTCACCGTGCGCTCCCTGCAGGAGTGGCACGAGCTGACGCGTGCCGTGGTCGTCGGGTAACATCGTCGCGCGCGTTGACAGCAAAGCGCGGGTCGGTCAACTTCAGCACGCCGTGCGTGCGGGGTGGGTCGACGCGCGGATACCTCGATCGGATACGATGTCGGTACCTTTGCTCGACCTCCGCGCGCAGCATGCGCGCATCAGAGACGATATGCTCGCCGCGCTCGTACGAGTGGCAGATGAGCAGCAGTTCATTCTCGGCAAGGCCGTCGGTGAGCTCGAGCGCGCGGTCGCCGACCTGTCACACACTCGATTCGCGATCGGCTGCGCGAGCGGCACGGATGCGCTCCTCCTCGCCATGCGCGCCCTCGACATCGGTCGCGGTGACGAGGTCATCACGACGCCGTTCACGTTCTTCGCGACCGCGGGCACGATCCACAACGTCGGTGCCACACCGGTCTTCGCAGACATCGAGCCCGGCACGTTCAATCTGAGCCCGGAGCTGGCCGCCGCGGCGCGTACGGCGCGCACGCGCGCGGTGATCCCGGTCGACCTCTTCGGCCAGATGGCCGCCATCGAGCGATTCGGGGAGCTCATGCCCGGCCTGCCCGTGATCGAGGACGCGGCGCAGTCGGTCGGCGCCTGCCGCCGCATCGGAGGCGAGTGGACGGTGGCCGGAGAGCGCGCCACAATCGGCACCCTGAGCTTCTTCCCGACGAAGAATCTGGGCGGCTACGGCGACGGCGGCATGATGCTCACGCACGAGGAGAGCATCGCGACGCGCCTCAAGCGTCTCCGCGTGCACGGTGGCGCGACGGAATACCATCACGACGAGGTCGGCTTCAACTCCCGGCTCGATACCGTGCAAGCGGCCGTCCTGCTCGCCAAGCTGCCGCACCTCGCCGGCTGGAGCGAGGCGAGGCGCGAGCACGCCCGGTACTACGACGCCGCCCTGGCGGACGTGCCCGAGATACGGACACCGGTCATCGAGCCCGAGAACGAATCCATCTACAATCAGTACACGATCCGCGCGGAGAATCGGGACGCGCTACAGGCGCATCTCAAGGCGGTCGAGGTGGGGAGCAAGGTATACTACCCGTTGCCGCTGCACCTCCAGCCGTGCTTCGCGTATCTCGGGTATCGCGCGGGAAGCTGTCCAGAGTCTGAACGAGCGGCGAGCGAGGTCCTGTCGCTCCCCATCTTCCCCGAGCTCACGCGCTCGCAGTTGGATGAGGTGATCGAGGGGGTGCGCCGATTCTACGGGCGATGAGCGCTGCGGTTCGGTCGGTCTCGCTCCTTCGACCACCCCCGGGCGGCTCGGGGGGCGCGGGGTTGGTTCGTCCGCCGCCCGCTACCTCCGCGGTCGCAGGTTTCACGCAACCGGATCACTCGTGATCTCGCTGCTCTTTCGCTACCGCACGATCGTACTCGTCGCCGTGCACTTTGTGCTCGTCGCGATCAGCTACGCGCTCGCCCATCTATTGCGGCTCGAGTTCGACATTGCCGAGCCGTACGTCAGCAGCTTCCTGCTGACGCTTCCCATTCTGCTCGTGTTGCGTCTGCTGGCGTTCGCGCACTTCCGGTTGTACCGCGGCTGGTGGCGGTATGTCGGAATGCGCGATCTGTTCGACCTTCTGAAGGCGGTCGGCGCGAGCTCGCTCGTATTCCTTGCCGTCCTGCTCTTCATGGGCGCGCAGCAGAAGGTGCCGCGCTCCGTGCTCATTCTCGATCCGATGCTGACAATCGGCCTCATTGGCGGAGCACGCTTCGCGCTTCGCGCGGTGCGCGAGCGGCGCCGCTCGCGGGAGGCGACGCCGCGACCGCGGCGGGTGATGATCGTCGGTGCCGGTGATGCTGGTGAACTGCTGCTGCGCGAGATGCACAACAACCCGCGCCTCGGCTACGCCCCGGTCGGCTTCGTGGATGACGATGGGCGCAAGGTCGGCTTCCGAATTCACGGTGTGGAAGTCCTGGGCCTCACGACCGCCCTCCTCGAGGTGCTCGCCGAGCATCCGGCGGATGAGATCATCATCGCGATCCCGTCCGCGTCGCGCGAGCAAATGCAGAACATCATCCACCGGTGCCTGGCATCGGGCCTGCCGTTCAAGATCGTGCCGGCCATCGCGGCGCTACGCGACGGGCAGGTGCACATGAGCCAGGTGCGCCCGGTTCGCATCGAGGACCTCCTCGGACGCGAGCCGATCCACCTCGACGCCACCCAGATCCGGGGGGACATCGCGGGGCGGCGCCTGCTCATCACCGGGGCGGGCGGCTCGATCGGCTCCGAGCTCGCGCGACAGGTTGCGACGTACGAGCCCGCGACGATCCTCTTGCTCGAGCGCGGCGAGAATGCGCTCTACCTGATCGAACAGGAGCTCCGGCGGAAGCATCCGAATCTGGACGTCCGGCCGGTCGTCGCCGACGTGCGCGACCGCCGGGATCTGGAGGCGATCTTTCGCGACGCCCGCCCCGACGTCGTGTACCACGCCGCCGCGTTCAAGCACGTGCCGATGATGGAAAGCCACATCGCCGCCGCGGTGCACAACAACGTGTTCGGAACCCACAACGTCGCCGAGTGCGCGGCGACGCACGGCGCGAAGTTCGTCCTCATCTCGACGGACAAGGCCGTCTCCCCCAGCAACGTGATGGGCGCGACGAAGCGGCTGGCGGAGAAGCTGGTACTCGCCCTCAACATGAAGGCGGGGAATCACTTCGTCGCCGTGCGCTTCGGCAACGTGCTCGGGAGCAACGGCTCGGTCGTGCCACTCTTCCAGGAACAGATCGCCGATGGCGGCCCGGTGACGGTCACGCATCCCGACGCCACCCGCTACTTCATGACGATCCCCGAGGCGGTGCAACTCGTACTCCAGGCGTCGGTGCTCGAGGAAGCGCGCGACAAGATTGTCATGCTGGAGATGGGCGCGCCAATGAAGATCGTGGACCTCGCGCGCAATCTCATCCGGCTCACCGGCCACGAGCCGGACGTGGACATCCAGATCGCGTTCACCGGGCTCCGGCCGGGGGAGAAACTGCACGAGCAATTGACCTCGGACTTCGAGGAGACGATGCCGACGCGCTATGAGAAGATCCGCATCGTCCGAACCGAAGCGCCGGCCTCGGTCGAGCGTCCCTTGGCTCAGCTCTGGGATGCCGTCGAAGCACGGGACGAGCGGTTGATCCTACGACGGCTGCAGGAGGCCGTTCCCGAGTTCGCGCCGCAAGCGTCGCTGCTGGCGGGTCTGCGCGACCGCCTCGTCGCCGCCGAACCGCGCCCGCGCTCACGATCGGTCCGTTGAGCCTGCGTCGCGCGGCGTTCCGCGCGGTCGCGGCTGGCCTTCTCGCCGCGCCATGCGCGAGGGCGCAGCACCCGCTCGTCGCGTTGCCGCTCGGCGATCCCGCGTATGTACAGCTCGATGCGCTGCAGCGCGGAGGATGCACGGCCGCGCGCGTCTCGCCGTACCGCCCGTTCCGGGTCGGATTGCTGCGCGCGGCGCTGGCCCGCGCCGCTGGCGAGGTTCGCTGTGCGGGGCCTGTGCTGGAGTATCTCGCCTCGCGGTTCGGAACCGACACGACTGCGCCGGCCGCCCCGGCGTCTCGCCGAGTCACTGCAGGTGCGGCGATCGATGTCCGCACGACGGCGCGACGTGATGCCGAGTTCCGTCCCCTCTGGCGCGACGTCCGTCCAGACTCGCTTGGCGACCGGGCTGTCGTAGGCATCGCCCGCGCACGCGTCACCTGGAACGGTGGCGAGCGGCTCGTGGCGGTTGCGGAGGGCTACGCGCAGAGCGACCGCCGCAACGACCCGCGCCATCGCGGGCGCGGGTTCCGCGAGACATCGGCGGTCGTTGACTATTCCGACGCGTACCTTGCCGGCCGACTCGGTCCATTGGTGCTCGGCGTGGGCCGGACCAGCGAGGCGTGGCTCGGGGAAGGAGACGAATCGCTCGTGGTCTCCTCGCACGGCACTCCGCTCGACCGCGTGAGCGCGGAGGTGCGGTGGTCTCGCTTCGAGGCGCGCGCCTTCTTCTCGACGCTCGATGACGTCGTCCTCGACGCGCGTGACTCGCTACCGGCGGGCGTACCGGCGCAGCGCGTTCACCGGTTTCTCGCCGCGCACGCGCTCACCTTCCGGCCGACGCCCCGGTGGGAGTTCACCCTTGGCGAAACGGCGCTCCTGGCGCGTCGTGGGGCGGGCTTCGAGCTGGCTTTCGCCAATCCACTCATGTTCTACGTCGTGAGCGAGAACGACTCGAGCCATGCCGGGGCTTTTGGGGATGACAACAATCTCGCCGCGTTCGGCGCTCTACGCTACGCGGGTGGACCGGCGACCCTGCAAGCCGAGCTCCTGATCGACGATATCCAGATCGATGCGGAAGATCGGGAGAACAATCCCGACAAGCTCGGGTGGCGCGTCGCGGCCACGCTGGCGCTTCCGCTCGGAGTCCCGGCGAGTGTGGGCCTCGAGTACAAGCGTGTGGACAGCTATACGTACCTACGTGACTTCTACGCGCAAGCCTACGCGTTGTACGACCAGCCGCTCGGCTCCGAGCTGGGGCCCGACGCCGATCTCCTCCGGGCGACCGGCGAAGTCTGGGCGAACGGCCGATTGCGAGTCTCCGCCGGGGTGGGTCGGTGGCGGAGAGGCGCGCTACGGATCGACACGCGGCCGGGCCCGCGGGCGTTCGGGCATGCGGGTGAGCCATTCCCGTCGGTGACGGTGGCTCGCCCTTCCGGCCAGACCGGAATGCTCGGCGATGGCTCGGTCGAGTTCCTCGACCGCGTGTTCCCGATTACGATTCGGGCGGAGATAGCGCGCCTCGATAACGTCAACGGCGAGCCTGCGCTCTCCGCGACCTATTTCAGAGCACAACTTGTCGGCAGCTATCGGTTCCGGTACCCGTAACATCGGGAGCGCGTGGACGGCGTTCGTCGCGCTCCGCTCGCTCGTCGCGCCGTCGCTACCAACTCTGGTCGCTCTGGCGGCTCTCGCGCCGCTGGCCATGCTCCCTCGTCTTCCCGCCCAGACTCCGGTGCCCGCGGCTGGGCGCGATTCGATGCGGGAACCGCCGATCGGCGTGCTTCGCCCGGGTGATCAGCTCAAGATCACGGTCTATCAGAACCAGGATCTGACCGGCAGCTTCAACATCGATAGCCGGGGCCATGTACAGATCCCTGGCCTTGGCGACGTTCCGGTCGCCGGTGTGAGCTGGATCGAGGCTCAGAACCGGCTGCGCGAGCAGCTGGTCCGGCGCGGATTCCGCGATCCCGAGCTGTCGGTGCAGCCGTTCATTCAGGTGTCCGTGCTTGGCGAGGTACGGGCGCCTGGGCTGTTCGTGGTCGAACCAGGAACGACGCTGTTGCAGCTGTTGACGAAGGCGGGCGGTCCGGCCGATCGTGCGGATCTGGGTAGGGCGCGCGTGGTGCGGGAGGGCAGGGAAGTGCGCATCGATCTCAAGCGCGTCATGGCTGGCAGCGCATCGGGCCGGTACTTCCTCTACTCGAACGATCTGCTCGTCGTGCCCCGAAAAGGCGGGCTGACGCGGGACAACGCGTTGTTCGCCTTCGGCGCGATGTCAGTCGTGCTTTCGTTCTGGAGTCTGCTCGAGAATCTCCGGCGGTAATCAGCGATGAGCGAGTACACCGACGAAACGACCGGCGAGAGCGCGGCTGGCGAGACCGACCGCCTCGGCGCCCTGCGCACCAGCGTCGGCGCCATCCGCCAGCGCTGGTGGCTCGTGCTGGGAGTCTTTCTCTTCGTGGTCGGCTTCCAGCTGTGGCGGACCTCGCTGCAGCAACGACAGTACCAGGCCTCGGCGGTCGTGCAGATCGAGGATGCGCGCCAGCCCATGGCGGCCGAACGCCCACCCAGCTACAACGACTACCGGATCGATCCGATGCTCTCCGCGCAGGAGATCATCAAGAGCAAGGAGATCGCGGAGCGTGTGGCGGACTCGCTCGGCTTGCGGCTCGCCATCGCGCGGCCGTCGAAGCTGCTCCGGGGCGAGGTGTTCGGCGAGTCGGTTCCGGTCATCGATTCGGCGCTCAACTACATCGAGTTCACGCTCAGCTTCCGTGACGACCACTATCGCCTGATGGAGGCCGGCCACGCGCTCGACAGCGCTCCGTACGGCAGCGCGGTCTCGGGTGGAGGCGTCAGGCTGACGGTGCCGAAGCGTCCGGAGGTCGATGACAACGAAGTCGTCTTGAAGGTCGAGCCGGTCTTACGCGCGGCGAACGGAGTGCGGGCCGGACTCGTCACCAAGGGGCGCCCGCAGACGAACATTGTCGAGATCTTCTATACCGGCGAGGATCCGATCACCGTCCAGAAGGTCGCGACGACCGTCGCCGAGCAATTCAGGAAATTTCGGGCGGAGGATTACGTCCGGGAGGCGCGCGCGCGCACGGGAACCATCTCGCAGTCGCTAGTCGATCAACGGGCGCGCCTGGATTCCGCGCAGAATGCCTTGAAGGAGTTCCGCGAACAGAAGAAGCTGAGCAGCGTCTCCACCGAGCAGTCGGCGCTCGTCAATGCAATCAGGGATGTGGAGCGCCAGCAGGGCGACGCGATGGTCGAGCGCGGCATCTACATGCGTCTGATGGGATCCCTCAATCCCGCCGACACGACAATCGAGCAGTTGCGGCGCCTGGCCGGCACCTCGGCAATTCAGAGCAACGCCTACATCACCAATCTGTACCAGCAGTGGTTCACGCAGACGGCGCGCCGCGAGGAGCTCATTACGGTGAGGAGGCGAGGTGCGGGGAACATCGACCTCAAGGAAGTCGATAGCCTCATCGCGCTGACGAAATTGAACATGCGGGACGCCAGCCAACGCTACCTCGCGGCACTCGAGACGCGAATCGCGGAGTACGGGAACCGCATCGAAACCCTGCGTCGTGAGATGGGAAAATACCCTGCGCTGGAGGCGCAGGAGCAGAAGCTCGTGTCGGACATGATGATCGTGCAGGGCATTTACACGGAGCTGCAGTCCGAGTACCAGCGCGCCCGGATCGCGCAGTCCGTGGAGGACGTGACGGTCAAGATCGTGGACGAGGCGACCCGGCCGACCGCGCCAATCTCGCCCAATCGGAGGCGTGTCTACCTCACCGCCATCATCCTGGGCACGCTGCTCGGTGTCGCGTCAGCCGTAGCGGTCGAGCAGCTCGACGATTCCGTCAAGTCGCCAGACGAGGTGCGGGACCAGCTCGGGGTGGCGGTACTCGGCACCATCCCCGGCATCAAGCCCGGTGGCGATGCTGCGACACGCGAGCGGGAGAGCACGCGCTTGGTCACGCATCTCGATCCGCGCTCGCCGGTGGCCGAGGCGTATCGTTCGCTGCGAACGAATCTGGCGTTCGCGCGCGCGAATCACGCGCTGCGCACCATGGTGCTGACGAGCCCCGGGCCCGCCGACGGCAAGTCCACGACCGTGGCGAACCTCGCGATCACCTTCGCGCAGCAGGGCCAGCGGACGCTGCTCATCGACGCGGACCTTCGACGCGCCGTCTTGGACAAGTTGTTCGAGGTGCCGCGGAGCCCGGGACTCACGGACGTGCTCGTGGGCGAAACGCCACTTTTCGATGCGTTGCGCCCCACATCGATCCGTGGACTTTCCGTGCTCGGAAGTGGTCCTTTCCCCCCGAACCCGTCCGAGTTGCTCGGATCGCCGGCCATGCGCGAGGTGTTGCGCGAGGCGAACGAGCATTTCGACGTCGTCCTCCTCGACTCGCCGCCTCTCCTCGCCGTGACCGACGCGGCGGTGCTCAGCACGATGGTCGATGGCGTGATTCTCGTCGTGCGCATGGGCTCGACGGCCCGGACAGCTGTGCGTCGCGCCATTGGACAGCTCCAGGCCGTCCACGGCCGGCTGGTCGGGTCGGTGCTGAACGACGTGAACTTCCGTCACGGCGGGTACGGCGGCGGCTACGGGTATTACTACTACTACTACTACTACGGTCAGGACGGGCAGAACGGCAAGCACAACGGCATGTTGGATCGGGTGCGGCGTCTGACGGGGAGGCGAGCGCCGGCTCAGCACTCGTCGTGATGGTCGCTCCCGCAGTCCCGCCCGTCCGCTCCGGCGCCCGCCGCATGGCGGCGGCGAGCCCGTCGCACGTCGCGAGTGCTGTCCTCTCGTTGTCGTTCGGCGTCGAGGGGGACCGTCCCGTCGTCGCCGATTGGGACGCCGTGCTCGCCGCCGCGACGCGCGAGCGATGCGCCGCGCTCGCGTGGATCAGGAGTGGCGCCGCGATCTCGGAGATGGCGCCCGCCCACGTCGCCGCGGCCTGGCGGACGCGCTATCGCGAGATCGCCGCGCGCGGCCATGCACACCTCGCCATCACGTCGCGCGCGGCAACCGCGCTCGTGCAGTCCGGAATCGCGCCGATCACGCTCAAGGGCGCGCCGCTCGCGACGCGACTCTACGGCGACCCGGTCGTACGGGCGTGCACAGATGTCGACTGGTACGTGCGAGCGGCGGATCGCGTGGCCGCGCGCGCGGTGCTCGTCGCGGATGGCTGGACGCACGCGGATGGCGCGCCGCCATGGGATGAAAGCCTCGAGCGCCCAGGCGCGCACGGCACCGTTCATCTCGAGATACACTCGTCGCTCCTGCATCGGAGATTTTCGTATCTGCCGGTGCCCGATCCTGAATCGGAGACGTCGCGCGCGATCACGGAGGTAGAGCGCGTGCATGCCGGGCCGCTGGTGCCGGCCTACCTGGCCGCACACCTGGCCACGCACTCCCTCCCGCCGCTGTTGTGGCTCGTGGATCTCCACACGGCGTGGGCTATGCTCTCGCGCGCCGAGCAGGCGGACGCGCAGCGGGTGGCGAGTCGGGCGGGGCTCTCGCGCTACCTGGCGTGGGGGCTACGGAGAGCGGACGCTGCCCGGCGGGCAGCACTCGGCGATCGCAGGACCATTCGCACGGTCGGCTTTCAGATCGGGGGGCGGTCCGAACCGCATCCGATGTGGCGGCACGTCTGGCTCGCGCCGTCTCTGCGTGTGTCGTGGAGCGCGCTTCGCGGTTGGCTCGCTCCCGAGTGGAGTGGCTCAACATCGAGCCTGGCCGCCACCCTCGTTCGGCGCGGGCCTCGGCACTGGCGCGCGGCCATCCGGCCGGTCCGCGAAACGGGCGGCCGCGCTTCCGGCCCGGGGGCGACGCCGGCTTCCGCGCCGGTTGTTCACCTGTCGGGCGGCCGCCTGGCAGAGCTGGTCGCCGGCGTCACGGGCGTCCGCGGCGAGATGTGGATGGTCGTCACGGGAAAGAGCATGATGCCGGCGCTCGCGCCGAACGATCGGGTACTCCTCGGCGCGCCGCGTCCGCGGGCGCGGGTGGGCGACGTGGTGCTCCGCGCAGGCGACGATGCACCGGTACTTCACCGCGTCGTTCGCAGTACGACAGCCGGCGTCGTCACGCGTGGCGATGCATGCATGGCCGACGACGCCCCGGTACCGCCCGCGAGCGTGATCGCACGTGCCATTGCCGTCGCCCGCGGCGAGATCATCACGCCACTCTCCGTCAGCCCGCGGTTCGGTCCGCGGCCACTCGTCGGCTTCCTCGTGTCGCGCGTGCGGGTTCGCGTCGCGCGACATCGGTCGTCGCGACGCGATACGTCCGCCGTATGACCGCGGTCGCGAGCGCCCTTCCGCGGTCCGGCCCGGTGATCGCTTCTGACGTCACCCTCGGATTTGGTGGGCAGGCGATTCGCTTCGAGATGCGCCAGCCGGGCGCGAGGCTGGTGGTCCGGTCGCCGCACACGAACTTCATCCTTCCGAGTGACGCCGACGCCCGCTGCGTCGTGCGCTGCGAATTTGGCCAACCAGTTCCCGGCGACGCGCCAATTCGTTTCGACGCCGGTAGCATCTGGGATATTCGCACTTCGGTGAGCGGGGGTGACGAGGTGTGCTTCCATACCGCCACCGCGGCCGGCGGGCGGGAGCCCTTCGCCATCCTCACCCTCGATGATGACCTTCGCGGTGGCCGGCTCGTTCGCACACCTTCTCCGAGTGACGACGGCGGGATGACCGTCGGGTTCCCGCTCGACGAGTATCTTGCGGCGAGACTGCTGGCGCGATCGGGCGGTCTCGTCCTCCATGCGTCCTGCCTTCTGGAGGACGGCGAGGCGCTGCTCTTCATGGGACATTCGGGTGCCGGAAAGTCCACGATGGCCGAGCTTGCAGAAGGTCGAGGAGCGGACGTTCTGAGCGACGACCGAACGATTCTCACGGTCCGGAAGGACGGCCGCGTGGTCGCGTGGGGCACGCCCTGGCACGGGAGCTACACGCGCGGATCGGCACGGAGCGCTCCGGTGGCGGCGATCTTCCTGCTCGTGCAGGACGCGCGGGATGCGATCGTTCCGCTCCCCGGCGCGCGCGCCTTTGGCGAGCTGCTCGTCCGACTCGTGCGGCCGACGGTGGACCGGCGCGAGCTCGAGCTGACTATAGGGACGGCGGAGCGCGTGGCCGCCTCGGTTCGGTGTGCCGAACTGCGATTCCGCCCGACGCCGGCGGCGTATGACATGGCGCGATCGTATGCGCGCGCCTGACTGGTTGCCTGGCACGTTCTGCGGCGGATGCGCCGAGCGCACTTACATCGTGGCTTTGGGTGGCTCTATATTTGCAGCCTCATGCGTCGTTCTTTTCGGGTATGACGACCGAGTACCGGCACGGGGACAAGCACGTGTACCGGCACATCGCGGGTGAGCATTTGCTGATTGCGTTGCACCGCGATTCGGTGGCGCCGATGTTCGCGTTCACGCCGACTGCTGCGGCGCTGTGGCAGCAGCTCGCGCAGTGGGCGACGACCGATGGACTCGTCGCGCATCTGGTGGGGCAGTTCGAGGTATCGCGCGAGCAGGCTGCTCTGGACGTCGAGGAGTTCCTCGAGCAACTCGGCGCAATCGGCGCGCTCGAATCGCGGGCGCCCGTCGCATGAGCTGCGGCGTCCCGAGTCTGCCCATGACGACGTTGCGCGACCGGATGGGCTCGCGCGCTTCTAGCGAGCGCATTCCGCTCTGGGCGTACGTCGAGATCATCGCGACCTGTAATTTTGCCTGCCAGCACTGCTACATCGCGCCTTGCGCCGAGCGAGAGGACGTGATGTCGCTCGAGCGAGCGGATCTGCTCTTCGGGAAGCTCGCAGACGCCGGCACCCTGTCGCTGTTGCTGACGGGCGGCGAAGTCTTCACGCACAAGCAATTTCGGGATATCTATCTCGCCGCGAAGCGGCGCGGGTTCATGATGTACGTGAACTCGAACGGATATCTCATCGGTGAGCGTTGGGCGGATTTTCTGGCCGAATGGCCGCCGGTGATCGTCTCGCTGAGTCTCTACGGGCTAAGCGACGAGCGCTACGAGCGGGTGACCGGGATTCCGCGAGCGTTCAGCCGAGTGGATCGGGCGATTGATCTGTTACTCGAGCGCGGTATCCGCGTCGAGCTCAAGTGCCCGGCGCTCACGCTGACCGTGGATGAGCTGCCGGCGATGAAGGCCTACGCCGCTGATCGCGGGATCGAGTTCCGCTACGATCCGATCATCACGCCACAGGAGAAGGGCGATGTCGCCCCGATGCAGCTCCAGCTCGCCCCGCGCCAGGTGCTCGAGCTCGACGAGCGGATGGATGCTGGGCTCGAGGCGTTTGGCAAGTTCGCGCACGAGTTCGGCGGAGAGGCCGATGGCCGCGTGTATACCTGCGGCGGAGGGCGCATCGCCGTTTCGGTGAACGTGAAGGGCGGCGCCGGCACGTGCCTGACCTCCAGGCAAGCGGTCGGCAACCTCTTCGAGCAGCCCTTCGACGAGGTGTGGGCGATGCTCGGCGGCAAAGTCGAGAAGCGCTTCGCCGATGGCCATCCGTGCGCTGCGTGCCGCTTCCGGACCATCTGCGCCGGATGCCCGGCGACGGTCGAGGAGGCCACCGGGCTGCCGGACGGGTACGTGCAGCAGTACTGCAAGATCACGCACCTTCGGGCGCACCGGGTCGGGCTTCACGCCACCGGTGTGCCGCGCACGGTGACGCACGGTATCCCGTCGCACGTCCGCGTCCCGTCCGCCGCGACAGCGCGCGCGCTGCCGGTTCTCGTCTGACCACCGCCCCTACCGTGGAGTGACCATGCCCAATCGCGAAGTGTATGTGAAGCCCGTGCTCATGCAGCTGCACTACTCCACGGAGCCCGAGGTCGCTGTCGCGCAAGCGTGCAAAACGACCGGCTCCGCGAGCGGCCCGACCGTGTCGGGTTGCCGGACGACCAATCCGTTCGTCCCCTGTCAGACCGTCGGGAGCTGACCGCGCGACTCGCGTGATCCAGGAGCGCCCGGCGCGCTCGCGGCCCTCCCGGGCCGCTCGACTCCGACCGCTGTTCGACATACTCATGCCTCTACCCTCGAGGTACCGGGTGAAAGGCCTCGTCGCAGCGCGCCGCGTGCGCGCGCTCGGAGCCGTTGCCGCGGCGTGCCTGCTGGCCGCCTGCGACGACGATCCGAGCCAACCGACCGTCGAGGAACTGACGGCGAACGTCGGCATCACGCCGGACACCCTCGGCACGCAGGAGGCGATCCGGATCGTCTTCAACCGGCCCGTGAGCGCGGCGACCGCGCTCGACCCGTCGAACTTCGTCGTCACGAATCTGTGCGACACGCTGCGGGTGCCGGGCGCGCTGCGCCTGTCGGGCGATACGCTGATCTTCTCGCCGGCGTCACCGCTCCCGTTCCTGACGCGCCTGTCGGTTCGGGTTCAGAACATTCTGGACCTGAACGGCCTCGCGCTGCGGAACCCGATCGCGTTCTCGCGCATCACGAGGCGGCCGCCCGTTTCCGATCTCACGTGGTCATTCCTCAACTCGCCGACGAGCGAGGATCTGACCGGCGTGAGCTTCGTCAACGACAACGACGGCTACCTGCTCGGCTTCAACGGCACGCTGTATCGGACGACGAACGGCGGCGCGATCTACGCGGCGATCTTCAAGAGCATCGACATCACCGACACGTACAACGTCCGCGCACTGACCGTGGACAGCCTGTTCATGGTCGGTGGCATCAACGTGCTCGGTACGCAGCGCTGGGCACTCTTCCGATCCGTCAACGGCGGACTGGCGTTCGACACCGTTCGGACGTTCGGGGTGCAACTCAACACGCTTGCACTCCGGCGGGTGGGTACCGGCCGGCCCGTCGCCCTCTTCGGGGGCAACGGAATCGACTTCGTGCCGGCGCTCTTCCGGTATGATGGGGCGACGGGCGCGATCACGCGCTCGAATGGCGTGCCGGGCATCTTCGGCCTGATCCTTATCGGCAGCGACCTCTCGGCCGACACGTCGCGCGCGCTCGCGGCGTTCACGAACTTCGGCGCTTTCCCCGTCCGCGGGCTGGCCCTGCGCTCGACCGATGGCGGCCGGAACTTCACACAGATCACGCTGCCGGCGAACACGGCCGCGCTGAACGGCGCCAACTTCATCAATGCGACCGACGGTTTCCTGCTCGGGGACTCGTCCACCGTGTTACGCGTGAATGCCTCGACGGGCGCGGTCACTCCCCTCGGGTCCGCGCAGGGTATTCCGCAGACCGCCAGGGACACCCTCGTGCGGACGGTGACGTCGTACCAGTTCTTCCGTGCCGCCTTCGCCCCGGACGGGCAGATCGGCTGGATCGTCGGGCAGGAAACGATCACCCGCCCGAACGCGCCCGACGCGGTCCGTGGCGTCATCCTCCAGTCGCGCGACGGCGGAGCCTCGTTCACCCGCCAGGCGATCGCCGGGGCCACGGCGAACGGGCTCGGCTTCCCGCCGGTGTTGGACGTGCAGGCGCGCGCCGCGACGTTCGCGGCGCTCTCCGGAAGCAGCGGCCTCGTCGCGGCGCGGAAGGGCAACCCGCCGCCCGTAGCCGCGGCGTGCTCCTTCTCTAACCCGGGCTGAGGGTATACATGACGCGCACCATCTTCGTGCCGCGCCGCCGACGCGACGCGTTGGCGAGCGCTGCCGCGGTCATCATCGCCGCGCTCGCGCTGTCCCTGCCATCAGTCTCGCTCCGGGCACAGGCGTTGGTTCCCGGCGGCGACTTCGACATCTGTGACTACTGCGGTACGCTCCGTGGCAACACCGCGTTCCTGGTCGGACGCGCCGGGTTCGGCACGACCAAGGGTGAGTTCGTCCTCGTCAACGCCGCGACGTCCGATCAGGACGTGGACCACGATGGCTACACGCCCGGCATCGACTTCAACCGCTTGTACGTCTCGCGCATCGATGACTTCACGAACATCGCCGATCCCGCGCAGGTGATCCGCGGAACGAACCTCGCGCTGCAAGACGTGCCGCGCCCACTTCGCAACGGCAACCAGAACACCGTCGGCTTCATCATCAACATCCCCTCGGCAACGCCCGCCGGGCGGTACCGCGGAAGCATCACGGTTCAGGATTCCTCGCTGTCGATCGGGCTCGGCCCGAACGGCGAGGCCCTACGCGTGGACCGCGTGTTCGTCGAGATCGAGGTTCTCCCGAACTCGTCGCTCGGGCTCGTCCAGGCCGACACCGCGGCGAGGGCTACCTCGCTCGTGCTGCGCGGACGTCCCGGCCAGACTGTCAGCGGCGTGGTCCGCATCGCGAACCTCGGCAACGTGCCGCTCGCGGACGTGCGGCTCGAGGCCACCGACCTCGTGGCGACGTCGGGAACGGGGCTCCGGATCCGTGGACCAGGCATCCTCTTCTCCCCGTCGGCGCGCTCGAGCATCGCGATCGGCGATACCAGCCGCATCGCTGTCAGCGTTCGCATTCCGACGGGCCTCCTCGCCGGCTCGTATACGGGCGCCCTCATCGTGCAAGCGGAAGGGCTCGGCACGCAACAGATCCCGCTCACGGTGATCGTCACCACGCCTGGTGACATCGTCTTCGAGACGAATCCGGTCGTCGGGCGTCAGGGTGATAACGCCGTGATCATCTTCAACGGCGATCCGGGCAGCAGCTACCAGATCCGCATCTTCGACATGATGGGCCTCACGGTGTACGCGTCCCCGGCCGGACTCTCTGTGTTCGCCGGTGCCCAGGGAAGCGGTGACCAGGAGATCGCGCCCGCAGACCTCGCCGTGCGCTTCAACTGGCCGTTGGTCAACGGCCGCGGTGAGCAGGTCGCCGGTGGCATGTACTACGTGATCGTAGATGTGCTCCAGGACGGTCGCCGCCGGCAGCTTCGCAACAAGCTCATGGTCATCCGCTGAGGGAGACGCAATGCACCGATTCGCACGAGGTCTCACCGTAGCGCTCCTGACGCTCGCTACGACCCGCGCCTCCGCGCAGTTCGCGGGTGGCGACCGGGACGGCGGCGTCCACAGCATGACCATACTCGGATTGCCCGTCTCCCCGCGCGCCGTCGCGCTCGGCGAGGCCATGGCCGCGATCGATCGTGATCCCGCCGCACTCTGGTACAATGCAGCCGGTATCGCCGGGTTGACTACGAATGCCTTTACCGTGAACGCCGCGCAGCGCTTCGCGCAGACGCAGCTCGTCGGCGCTGCCGTCGCGTTCCCCACGCAGATCGCGACGTTCGGTATCGGCGCGCGCATCTTCAACGCGGGCACCGTGGAGAATCGAATCCAGGGCGAGCCCGTCGGCGGCAACACGCGCGCCTACCAATTCGCGCTCGAGGGCGGGGGCGCGATCCAGCTTGCGCGCTGGTGGCGGTGGGGCGGGACGCTCGTGTTCGCGCAGGAGGCGCTCGGTGACCAGACTCAGGGCTCCGTCGGTATCAATTCGGGCATGCAGTTCCCCGACATCTTCGGCCGCCTCATGCTGGCGGGCGGGGTCCGCAACCTGGGCACCAAGTCGAACTTCGACGAGGGTACCGCTGGCTTCGGACCGCCACTCTACGGTTACGTCGGGGCCGGGATCGATCTGCTCCGGCAGCGAAACCTCCTTCAGACTCCGCTCCTCTTTCGCGGGCAGCCGATCATCTTCGACGCGCGCGCCGTGGCGCAGGTGAATCTCCCCGATCGGTACGAACCCAACATCGGCGCCGGTCTCGAGACGACGGTGAACGGTGTCGTCCTCGCCCGCATCGGCTATCAGACCGGCGATGACAATCGCGCGGGGCTCTCGCTTGGCGCCGGCGTCAACGTCGGCCAGTTCCGGCTCGAGTACGCGTTCCGCAATTACGAGAATGGCGGCGCGAGCTTCTTCAAGAACGATCCAGTGGGCGACGCGCACAACGTGAGCTTCACGTATTTCTGGGGCGAGCGTCGCGACAACCGGCCGATCGTGCCCATCGTGGTGACACAGCCGGTGGACACGGGGGCGATCAATTCCGCCGTGCGCCAGGCGATCCAGCAAGAGCTTGCGGCTCTGCGGCCGCTGCTCGACAGTCTGCGGGGCCGGGAAGTGGAAATCGTTCGCGAAGGCGACGTCTCACGGTATATCGTGCCCGTGTACTTCGGCTTCGACTCGGCCATTGTGCGCGCTCAGGACGATACGGTGCTCCGTCAGGTCGCCGACGTGATCCGCCGCGCCTATCCGACGGCACTCGTCACGATCGAAGGATTCGCCGACCCGGCTGGCGCGCCCCGGTACAATCTCGAGCTGTCGCGCCGACGCGCCGAGGCGGTCAAGGCGTACATGGTGCAGCTCGGGCTCCCGGAGCGGCAATTCAAGGCCGTGGGCTACGGTGATCAGAGCAACCGGCAAGTGATGCCAGGCGCCGAGCGCGATCAGCCAGGGGCGAACGCGAATCGCCGCGTCACGTTTACCATCGACGCCACGCAGCGCTTCTAGCAGCGCGTCGTTCGACGAGGTCGGGTGCGTCGCGCGGGGCAGGGCAACGGCTCTGCCCCGCGTCACGTGCGCGCCGTGCGCTGACAGGATTGCCGGGCTCCCGCGCTCCACATATTATGTCCGGTTGCACACGAAACGTGTCCCGGGTGAAACAGATCACGACAGGGGTAGCGTGCGGATTACGATCATCGGAACGGGATACGTCGGGCTGGTCGTCGGGGCGTGCCTCGCCGAGACTGGAAACGATGTGGTGTGCGCTGACGTGGACGCCGCGAAGATCGAGGGACTTCAGAAGAACGTCCTCCCGATCTACGAGCCGGAGCTGGACACGCTCGTCGAGCGCAATCAGACGCAGCGGCGGCTCAACTTCACGACGGACGTTCCGAAGGCTATCGCGTCCGCGCAGGTGATCTTCATCGCGGTCGGGACGCCGCCGGATGAAGATGGCTCGGCGGACCTTCGTCACGTGCTCGACGTCGCGCGGCTGATCGGCCGCCACATGACGCAGGAGCTGGTCGTCGTCACCAAGTCCACAGTGCCGGTCGGAACGGCGGCCAAGGTCGCGGCGGCGGTCGCTCAAAACGCGCGCCAGCCGTTTCACATGTGCAGCAATCCGGAGTTCCTCAAGGAAGGCGCTGCCGTCGACGACTTCATGAAGCCGGACCGCGTCGTGCTGGGCGTCGAGAGCGATCACGCACGAAGCGTGATGGCGGAGCTGTATGCGCCGTTCGTGCGCACGGGGAAGCCGATGATCTTCATGGACATTCCCTCGGCGGAGATGACGAAGTACGCCGCCAACGCGATGCTGGCGACGCGCATCTCGTTCATGAACGAAGTGGCCAACCTGTGCGAGCGGGTCGGTGCGAACGTGGACATGGTACGAAAGGGGATCGGCACGGACTCGCGTATCGGACCGTCGTTCCTGTTCCCCGGCCCCGGCTATGGCGGCTCGTGCTTCCCGAAGGACGTGAAGGCGCTGATCCGGACGGCGTCGGAGGCCGGTGCGCCGCTCGGCGTGCTCGACGCGGTGGAAGCCGCGAACGAGCGGCAGAAGCGGCGCCTGTTCGAGATGCTTTCCGGCGTCCTCGATGGTGGCCTGCACGACGCGCGCGTCGCGGTGTGGGGACTCGCGTTCAAGCCACAGACCGATGACATGCGCGAGGCCCCTGCGCTGATGCTGATCGATGCGCTGCTCGAAGCGGGCGCCAGCGTCGTCGCCCACGATCCCGTCGCCATGCACGAAGCCAGGCGACGTCTGGATGAGCGCGTGGCGTACGCGGACACGAACTACGATGCGCTGGCCGGCGCGGACGCGCTGGTAGTCGTCACCGACTGGAACGAATATCGGCACCCCGACTTCGATCGCATGAAGACGTCACTCAAGCGGCCTGTCGTCATCGACGGACGAAACCTGTACGATCCCGCGAAGATGTCCGCCCTCGGCTTCACGTACCGTTCGATCGGTCGGGTAGGGAAGTGAGGGTTCTCATCACCGGCGCGGCAGGCTTCCTGGGGTCCCACCTCTGCGACCGCTTTCTCGCGGATGGGCATGCCGTCGTCGGGCTCGACAACTTCATCACGGGCCACCCCGAGAACATCGCGCACCTGATCGGCAACGACCGATTCCAGTTCGTTCGCCACGACATCTCGACGTTCACCTACGTCGCCGGCCCGCTGGATGGCGTGCTGCACTTCGCATCGCCCGCGAGCCCGATCGACTACCTCAAACATCCCATTCCGACGCTCAAGGTCGGCGCGCTCGGCACGCACAACGCGCTCGGGGTAGCCCGCGCCAAGAACGCGCGCTTCTTCCTCGCGTCGACCTCCGAGGTGTACGGTGATCCGCTCGTGCATCCGCAGCCCGAGAGCTACTGGGGAAACGTCAACCCGGTCGGACCGCGCGGGGTGTACGACGAGGCCAAACGCTTCGCCGAAGCAATGACCATGGCGTATCACACCTATCACGGCCTCGATACGCGCATCGTCCGCATCTTCAACACGTACGGGCCGCGGATGCGTCCGCACGATGGCCGGGTCGTGTCGAACTTCATCGTGCAGTCGCTCACGGGCGAACCGATCACGGTCTACGGCGATGGGTCTCAGACGCGGAGCTTCTGCTACGCCAGCGACGAGGTGGATGGGATCTTCCGGCTCTTCATGCATGGGGACGCGCAGCCGACGAACATCGGCAACCCGGTCGAGTACACGGTCAAGCAACTCGCGGAGATCGTGGCGGAGCTGACCGGCACGAGCTCGGAGATCGTCTATCGCGAGTTGCCGCAGGACGATCCGAAGGTCCGGAAGCCGGATATCTCGCGGGCGCGCACCATGCTTGGGTGGGAGCCGGCCGTCCCCGTCCGTGAGGGGGTGATGCGGACCATCGAATACTTCCGTTCACTGCTCGGTACGGACCGCCTCCCGCAGCGTGCGTGATCGCGTACTCGTAACGGGCGCCGCTGGCTTCATCGGGTCGCACGCGGTGGAGGCTCTCCTCGCGCGAGGATGCGACGTCCTCGGTCTCGACAATTTCGATCCGTTCTACGACGAGGCGATCAAGCTGGCGAATCTGGCGGTCGCGCTCGGGTCGCCCGGTTTCCGGCTCGCGCGGGTGGACATTCGCGACGCGCGCGCCCTCGGGGCGGCCCTGGATAGCTTCCGGCCCGATGTCGTCCTGCACCTCGCGGCGCGGGCTGGCGTGCGCCCGTCCATCCTCGACCCGGCGCTCTACGCCGAGGTGAACGTCCTTGGCACGGCGAACCTACTGGAGGCCGCACGGCGTGCTGGCGTGCAGCGTCTGGTAATGGCGTCGAGCTCGTCCGTGTATGGCAACGCGGACCGGGTGCCCTTCCGGGAGGACGATCCAGCAGTGCGGCCCCAGAGTCCCTACGCCGCGACGAAGCGCGCCTGCGAGCTTCTGTGCGAGACGCACGTTTCGCTGTATCCGTCCTCGCGGATCATCTCCCTACGCCTCTTCACCGTGTACGGGCCCCGGCAGCGACCCGACCTCGCGATCCACAAGTTCACCCGGCTCATCTCCGAGGGCCGGCCGATTCCATTCTTCGGCGATGGCACCTACTCGCGCGATTTCACGTACGTGACTGACACACTGCAGGGCATCCTCGGCGCGATCGACCGGACGTCCGCCAGCGCACCGGGGCACGAGATCTATAATCTTGGTGAGGCGGCGACGACGACCCTGAACGAGCTGGTCGAGCTGATCGAGCGCGCGCTGGGCCGGCGGGCCGAGCGAGAACGGTTTCCGGCCCAGCCGGGCGACGTCGTGCGCACGTTCGCCGACATCTCGAAGGCTCGTGCCGCCCTCGGCTACGCGCCCTCCGTGCCGATCGCGGATGGTATCCCCTTGTTCGTCGAGTGGTACCGCGGGCGCCGAGCTGGCGCGGCGACGGTGCCCGATCGCGCGTGAACTGAGGCGCGACTCATGGGTATCAGACCGGCCATGCCATCACCACGCTCGCTTCAGATCGCGCTCCCCCTGCTCCTCGCCGCGGCATCGGGTTGCCGCACCGGCTTTCAACCCCGCCGCTTCAGCTCGAACGACGCGCTGTATGAGGCGTCGCTCCGGGAGTTGCGTGCGCGCCACTGGACCAACGCGATCGCGGGCTTCGAGCGACTGACGGTCGAGCTACCGGCCCGCGACCCGCTCTTCCCGCGCTCGCTCTATCACCTCGGCCGGTCGCACGTCGGCAGCAAGGAGAATCTCCTCGCGGCCCAGAGTTTTGCGCGGCTCGCCGAAAGCTTCCCGAACGATTCCATGGCCGACGACGCGCTGCTCGAGGCGGGTCGGGCCTACGGTCGCATGTGGCGGAAGCCCGCGCTCGACGCGCAGTACGGCGAGACCGCGCTCGCGACGTATCGTACGTTGGTTGATGTGTATCCGAGCTCGCCGCTCGTCGCGGTCGCCAATCGGGAGACCGCCCGGCTGGCCGAATGGTTTGCGCGCAAGACGTACGACAACGGGATGCACTATTTCCGGCGGAAGGGCTACGAGTCGTCGATCATCTACTTCAAGGATGTCGTGACGCGCTACCCGGACTCGCCTGCTTCCCGCGATGCGCTCCTCCGCCTCGCCGAGTCGTACGGAAAGATCCGCTACCGGGAAGACGCCGCCGAGACGTGCACGACGCTTCACCGCGCGTATCCCGGCGACCGGCAGGTCCGCGAGATTTGCGGCGCCGTACCCGATTCGGCGAAGACCACCGTTCCCTGACGCAGTGCGGCTGGGCATCTTCGGCGGCACGTTCGACCCTCCGCACGTCGGCCATCTGCTCGCCGCGAGCGATGCGCGCGATGCGCTCGGGCTCGACCGGCTGCTCTTCATCCCGGCGCGCAGTCAGCCGCTGAAGGATGAGCGCGCGCAGGCGTCGCCGGCGCAACGACTGGAGATGACCCGGCTCATGGCCGGAAGCGGCGGCCCGTTCGAGGTCGATCCAATCGAAATGGAACGGGTCGGGTTATCTTATACCGTGGATACCCTCGCCGCTTTCGCAGACCGTTTTCCGGACGCGCACCGCTACTTTCTCATTGGCGGCGACCTCGTGGGACAGCTACCGAAGTGGCGATCGCCTGAGCGCATCGCGTCGCTGGCTGAGCTGGTCGTGCTACAGCGCGTGGGCGGTGATGGGGACGGATCAGAGCATGAATCGTCGCCGTACCCCATGGTTCGGATCCCGACTCGACGCGTGGACGTGTCGTCCACGGAGATCAGGGCGCGGGTGCGGGCCGACAAGCCGATTCGTGGATTCGTGACGGACGCCGTGGCGGAGTACATCCTCTCGGCGGGCCTGTACAGATAGGGGACCACATGGCCGACTTCAAGGATTTCTTCAAGCGGGTTTTCGGGACGCGACACCAGCGCGAGCTGAAGCGCATTTCGCCGATCGTCGCGGCCATCAACGCCGAGTACGAACGCCTCCACGACATTCCGGAGGAAGAGCTTCGCGGGCAGACGACGAAGTTTCGCGCGATCATGGCCGAACGGACGGCCGAGCTGGAAGGCCGCATCGCGGCGCTCAAGGAACAGAAGCGAGCGGCCGCTGATCCGGCCGAGCGCGAGCGGATCGACGCGGAGCTTGGTGGCGCGGACGGCCGTACCGGGCTCGACGCCGAGCTGCGCGAAACGATCTCCGAGACGCTCGACGAGCTGCTTCCCGAGGCGTTCGCGACCGTACGCGAGGCATGCCGGCGCCTCGTCGGAACCCCGGTTCGGGTCACCGGACAGGACGTCACCTGGGACATGGTCCCGTATGACGTGCAGCTCATCGGAGGATTTCAACTCCACGAGGGTCGCATCGCCGAGATGGCGACCGGCGAGGGGAAGACGTTGGTCGCGACGCTGCCGCTCTTCCTGAATGCCCTGGCGGGAAAGGGTGCGCACCTCGTCACGGTGAACTCCTACCTGGCTCGCCGCGACTCGCAGTGGATGGGCCACGTGTATTCGTATCTCGGACTGTCCGTCGGGTGCATCGACGATACCGAGCCCGGAACGCCGGAGCGTCGTGAGGCATACCTCCGCGACATCACGTACGGCACGAATAACGAGTTCGGCTTCGACTACCTCCGCGATAACATGGTCGTGTCGCTGGATCAGCGTGTGCAGCGTCCGCACTGGTACGCGATCGTCGATGAAGTGGACTCCGTACTCATCGACGAGGCGCGGACGCCGCTCATCATCTCGGGGCCGGTCGGCAGCGAGAGCGACATCGAGTACCGCGAGTACAACACGGGCGTCGCCCGGCTCGTGCGCGCGCAATCGGATATCGCGAACACCCTCGTTGCCGAGGGCGAGCGCGGAATCGAGAAGAACGACCAGGACGAAGCGGCACTCCGCCTCTACCAGGCGCGGCTCGGCGCCCCGAAGAACAAGCGTCTCCTGAAGGTGCTGCAGGAGTCGGGCGTCAAGCAGTTCGTGCAGCGGATGGAGCTCGAGCACATCGCGGATCGCAAGCAGCCGCCGGCCAAGCAGCAGTACCGTGACATCGAGGAGCGCCTGCTGTTCGTGCTGGACGAGAAGGGCCACACCGTGCACCTCACCGAGCGCGGTGTGGAATACCTATCGCCGAACGACCATGATGCGTTCGTGCTACCGGACATCTCGGAGGCTGTCTACCGCCTCGATCATGATCACGACATGGCGCCGCAGGACAAGCTCAACGCGAGGGCCGAGCTGGAGCGCGACTACGCGCTGAAGAGCGAGAAGTTGAACATCGTGCATCAGCTCCTCCGGGCGCACGCGCTGTACGAGCGGGATGTGAACTATGTCGTGCAGGAGGGCCAGGTCCTCATCGTGGACGAGTTCACCGGTCGCACCATGCCCGGGCGGCGGTGGTCGGAGGGCTTGCACCAGGCGGTCGAGGCAAAGGAAGGTGTCCAGGTCAAGGGCGAGACGCAGACGCTTGCGACCATCACCATCCAGAATTACTTCCGCATGTACGAGAAGCTGGCGGGGATGACCGGTACGGCGGAAACCGAGGAGCAGGAGTTCTTCCAGATCTACGGGCTCGAGGTCGCCGTGGTCCCGACGAACCGGCCAGCTATTCGCGACGACCGGCACGACCTCATCTACAAGACACGTCGCGAGAAGTACAACGCGCTCCTCGAGGAAACACAGCGCCTGCACGACCTCGGCTATCCCGTGCTCGTCGGCACGGTGAGCGTCGAGGTCTCCGAGACACTCTCGCGCATGTTCCAGCGCGCTGGCATTCGGCACAATGTTCTCAACGCGAAATACCATCAGCGCGAGGCAGAGATCGTGGCCGGGGCGGGGCAGCCCGCTGCGGTCACGATCGCGACGAACATGGCGGGCCGCGGCACGGACATCAAGCTCGGGGCCGGCGTCAAGGAATCGAAGCCCTCGCAGGTGACCGACCCCGATGGGAAGGAGCTCACCGTCGATGAGATGGGTGGGTTGCACATTCTCGGGTCGGAACGGCACGAGTCGCGCCGCATCGACCGTCAGCTCCGCGGGCGCGCGGGGCGCCAGGGTGACCCGGGGGCGTCGCAGTTCTTCCTGTCGCTCGAAGACGATCTGATGCGACTGTTCGGCTCGGAGCGGATCGCGAAGTTGATGGACCGCATGGGCGCGCAGGAAGGTGAGGTGCTCACGCATCCGCTGATCACCCGTTCCATCGAGCAGGCGCAGAAGCGCGTCGAGCTTCAGAACTTCCAGTCACGGAAGCGACTGCTCGACTACGACGACGTGATGAACCAGCAGCGCGAGGTCATCTACTCGCTACGCGCGTTCGCACTCGAAGGGGGCGAGGAGCTGAAGGCCGAAGCGCTCAAGATGATCGACAAAGCGATGGAGCGCCGGGTCGAGAAGAGCCTCACGGTGTTCGATTCCGAGGAGCAGTGGGACTACGCGCTCGTCCGGCAGGAAATGCTGATGCACTACCTACTGACGGTCCCCGAGTTCGAGGAGGGCGCCGAGCGGCCAGGGACCGTGGTGGCCGCGCAGGACGCTGCGCGCGCGGCGGGGCGAGAGGCATTCGCGCGCAAGCTACAGAGCCTCATTGTCGAGACGCCGGAAGGCTCCCAGAACTACGGTGACCAGCTGCTCGCGCTCGTCATGCTCAACGTCATCGACGAGAAGTGGAAGGATCACCTCTACGATCTCGATCAGCTGCGTGCGGCCATCGGCTATCGGGGATGGGGGCAGAAGGATCCGCTGGTCGAATACAAGCAGGACGCGTACACGATGTTCGTGGACCTCATGGGGGACGTGTTCAACACGTTCGCCGAGCGGTTCCTCCGCGTACAGCTCGTCTTCAACGCACCCGCTCCGTTCGAGGGACCGTCGGAATCACGGGCATCGGACGCGCAGCGCCGGCCAACGAAGCGCTACGATGCAATGGGAATCCTCGAGGACGTCCCCGCCGACGAGGCGAATGGGAACGGAAACGGGAGCGCCAACGGCGATGGTGACCCTCACGCCGAAACGGGCGCGGCGCAAGGTGCGATGGACATCGCGCCCGACGAGCCTCCCAAGCGACAGGCCGTCGCCAGAGCGGAGCCGGTGGTCGTGGGCGCCGGGCGCGGTGTACGGTCGCTGAACGCGCGCGAGCAACCGACGAACGCCGACTGGTCGAGCAGTGCAGGCCCCACAGCGCAGTCCGCCCAGTCCAGGATCACCAGGCGGTCGGAGGTCCCGCGCACGTTGCCCGGGTGGAAGTCGCCGTGCACCAACGAGTCGGGCACCCCGC
>JBBJNN010000166.1:0-7840 GCA_037720885.1 Gemmatimonadaceae bacterium
AGTCGATTCGCCGTGGCCGGGCCTTGCTGGACGCGACGCGCGACAGCCTGCCCCGCCACGTCGGCAACGCGCTGCGTTGCACCACCTGCCATCTCGACGCCGGAGGCCGCGCCGGCGGCATCGCGTGGGTCGGCGTCTATGCGCGCTTCCCGCAGTACCGCTCGCGCAACGGCTCCGTGAACGTGATCGAGGACCGCATCAATGACTGCTTCGAGCGGAGCCTCGCCGGGCGCGCGTTGCCGCCGGCCGAGCGCGACATGCGCGACATCGTCGCCTACATGGCGTGGCTGTCGCGTGGCGTCGCTGTCGGGTCGCCGGTCGCCGGCCAGGGACTTCGGCGCATCGCTCCGGTGCCGGGCGACACGGCGCGCGGTGCCGCGGTCTTTGCTTCCTCCTGCGCGCGCTGCCACGGCGCCGCCGGGGAGGGCACGACCCTGGCGACGCCGCTCTGGGGCAGGCGATCCTACACGATCGGCGCGGGGATGGCCCGCGTGCGGACGGCCGCGGCTTTCATCCGGCACAACATGCCGTACGACCGGCCCGGGACGCTCTCCGACCAGGAGGCGTTCGACGTCGCCACCTATGTCAACACGCGGCCGCGCCCAGACTTCGCCGGAAAGGAGCGCGACTGGCCGAACGGTGACCCACCTCCCGACGTCGCCTACCCCACGCTCGCGGCAAAGCACCGCTCGGCCTCCGGCACAGCGCCGCGACCGTAGCGCCCCGCATCCTCCACCCTCACACGGTCACAGGAGGCTTCGTACCTGGCGTAGCGGGGTCGGCATCAGGGTCGCAAGGTTTGTGCGGATGCTTCGGAAACGACGGATACAGCGGATCGCTCCGCGTGGCGCGAAAGGCTCTACCGCCATGCGCCTAAAGCATTTTTTGTGGGTGTGGCGCGAGGGCCTCGCGCGCCACGTGGGGCGATCCGCTGTTATCCGGCTCCATCCGCAGCATCCGTATAGGCCTCCGTCCTTGATGCCAGCCCCCGTGTCCTATGAGTCCCGCTCGCCGCCGAACACGCCCGAGCGTGCGGCCAGCGCGACGCCGACACCGAGCGCGGCGAGACCGAGCATCGTCTTCATCGGGTTGAGCCGGGCCGTGGTGTAGGCGCTCGACCGTGCCACGTGCCCCGGGTAGCCGCCGCTCACCCGGCCGGGCCGCGGCTCGTACAGCGCGTCCTCCCGATCGGGCGACGATGGGATATCGCTCTTCTGCTGGGAGAACATCGTCGTCTCCATGTACTTGTCGCCGAACCGGGAGACGTTGTCCATCGCGCCAATGAGCTTCCCCCCGCCACCGACGACCACATCGCGTGTGGGGCGCTCGGCGCACGTGAGGATCGCCTTCGCGACCACCTCGGGCGCATAGACGGGTGGCGGGAGCGTCGGCTCTTCCGCCATGTAGTTCCGCGCGTGCTCCGGGTACGGCGTGTCGATGCCGGATGGCTTGATGAGCGTCACCGAGATCGGTGCGCCCTCCTTCTCGAGCTCCATGCGCAGCGCGTCGGTGAAGCCCTTCACCGCGTGCTTGCTCGCGCTGTAATGCCCCTGGAGCGGGATCGCGCGCTCGGAGAGCACGCTCCCGACGTTGATCAGCGCGCCGCCCCGCTCGCGGAGATGCGGCACCGCGACGAGGGAGCCGTGCACGACGCCCCAGTAGTTGGTATCGAACAGCCGCTTCGCATCCTCGACGGGGACGTCCACGATCGGCCCGTAGACCGAGACGCCCGCATTGTTGATCCATGTGTCGAAGCCACCGAACTCGCGCACCGCAGCGTCGGCGACCGCGCGCATCGCCTCGAAGTCGCCGACGTCCGCTTCCGCGACCGTCGCCTGACCGCCCGCGTTCGTGATCTCCTCCGCCACCGCCAGCAGCTCATCGCCCGCACGAGCGGCGAGCACCACGCGCGCCCCGCGCTCGGCCGCCATCTTGGCCGTCGCGAGCCCGATGCCGCTCGTCGCCCCCGTGATGACGATGACCTGCTCCTCGACCTTCTTCAACTTGACTCCCATGTCCCTTCCTCCACGCGTTCTCGATGAACCGGAATGGAGGGCGACCGCGTGCAACGGCCGTACCGCCGGGGCGAGTTCCTAGAGGTTCTTCACCTCGCTCACCAGCTTGGCCAGGCTCGCCTTCGCGTCGCCGAAGAGCATGCTCGTCTTCTCATTGTAGAAGAGCTCGTTCTCGATCCCGGCGAAGCCCGGGTTCATGCTCCGCTTGAGCACGATGATGTTTCGCGCCTGGTCCACGTTGAGGATCGGCATCCCGTGGATCGGGCTCGACGGGTCGGAACGCGCCGCCGGATTCACCACGTCGTTCGCGCCGATCACGAGCGCGACATCCGTGCGCTCGAACTCGCCGTTGATCTCCTCCATGTCGTAGAGCCGATCGTAGGGTACGTTCGCCTCGGCGAGAAGGACGTTCATGTGGCCCGGCATCCGGCCGGCCACGGGGTGGATCGCGTACTTCACCTCGCCGCCCTTCTTCTCGATCAGCTCGGCCAGCTCGCGCACCTGATGCTGCGCCTGCGCCACCGCCATCCCGTAACCCGGTACCACGATCACCGAGCCGGCGTAGCCGAGCTGCATGGCGGCGTCCTCGGCCGACACGGAGCGCACGGCGAGGCCCGTCGCCGCTTTGACGCCGGCGGTCGGCGCGCTCCCGAACGCGCCGAAGATCACGTTCGTGAAGCTCCGGTTCATCGCCTTGCTCATGATGACGGAGAGCAGGAAACCCGACGCGCCGTCGAGCGCGCCGGCGATGATGAGCACGTTGTTCCCGATCGCGAACCCCGTGGCCGAAGACGCGAGCCCCGCGTAGGAGTTGAGGAGCGAGATCACGACCGGCATGTCCGCGCCGCCGATCGGGAGCACCATCAGCACGCCGATCGCGAGCGCGAGCGCGATCATCGTGTAGAAGAGGAACGTGGCGTCCGGGTTGAAGATGAGGTAGACGAAGATCCCGAACGTCGCCGCGAAGAGCGCGATGTTGAGCACGTTCTGCCCGCGATACGTCATCGGCCGGCCGGGAAGGATCTCCTGCAGCTTGCCGAACGCCATGAAGGAGCCGGTGACCGTGAGCGCGCCGAACATCACCTCGAAGCCGAGCGCCGCCATCGTGCCGGCGCCGATCGTGGCGCCCGAACGCTGGCGCTGGTAGTACTCCGCGACGCCCACGAGCGTGGCCGCCAGGGCGCCGAACATGTGCGAGATGGCGATCCGCTGGGGCATCGCCGTCATCGGCACGAACATCCCGAGTGGGTAGCCGATCAGCGTGCCGACGACGAGCGCGCCGATGATCCAGTCGTAGCGGACGATCTCGTGGTTGACGAGCGTGCCGGCCACGGCGAGGAGCATCCCGAGCGCGGCCTGCTGCATCCCGCGCTGCGCCTTCTCCGGGCGCGTGAGGCTCTTGAGTCCGAGGATGAAGAGGACGGAGGCCGCGAGATACGCGGCCTGGATAAAGAGCTCTCTCATGGCGCCGCGATCTTCGCGCCGGCCTTCACGTCGCCCTTCGCCACTTCCTTCACCGCGCTCTTGCCGGTGCCGGCCGGGTCGCGCTTGAACATCTTCAGCATCCGGTCGGTGATCAGGAAGCCGCCGACGACGTTGATCGTCGCCGCGACGACGGCGATGACTCCGAGTGTCGTGCTGACCGCACCGTGGTCCGAGCCCGCGGCGACGAGCGAGCCGACGAGCGAGATGCCGGAGATGGCGTTCGTCGCCGACATGAGCGGCGTGTGCAGGAGCGGCGGCACGCGCGTGATGACCTGATAGCCGACGAAGGCCGCGAGCACGAACACGTAGAGCTCGATGATGGACAGCGACATGGCGGGGGTCGTCCGGGGAAGGGAGGCGGCTCGGGCGGGCCGGGGTTTCTGGGGAGCTACGGCGTGACAGTGCCCTCGTGCGCCACGACCATCGCGCGCGTGATCTCGTCGCCGAGGTCGATGGTGAGCGCACCGTCCTTCACGAGATGCTTGAGCAGTGTTTCCACGTTCTTGCTGAACATCTGGCTGGCGTGAAGCGGTACGGTGCTCGGCAGGTCGGTCGGGCCCATGATCACGACACCGTGCTCCACGACCGTCTCGCCCGGCTTCGTCAGCTCGCAGTTCCCGCCGGCTTCAGCCGCGATGTCCACGATCACCGAGCCCGGCCGCATCCCGCGCACCATGTCCCCGGTGATGAGACGCGGCGCCGGCCGCCCGGGAATGAGCGCGGTCGTCACCACCAGATCCTGCGTGACGATGTGCGCCGCGATCGCCGCCGCCGTCCGCACCTGCTGATCGTCGCTCTGCGCCCGCGCGTAGCCGCCCTTGTCCTCCGCATCCTGGCTCGCCACCTCGGCGGCCACGAAGGTGGCGCCAAGGCTCTGCACCTGCTCGCGCACCGCCGGCCGCACGTCGAACGCGGAGACGACCGCGCCAAGACGCCGCGCCGTGGCAATGGCCTGGAGCCCGGCCACGCCCGCGCCGAGCACGAAGGCGCGCGCGGGCGCGATGGTGCCGGCGGCCGTCGTGAGCATCGGCAGGAACTTGCCGAGCGATGCTGCGCCGAGCAGGACGGCCTTGTAGCCAGCGACGGTGCTCTGCGAGGAGAGCACGTCCATCGACTGGGCCCTCGTGATGCGCGGCACGCGCTCGAGGCTGAGCGCCGTGACCCGCCGCTCCGCGAGGCGCGCCAGCAGCTCCGCGCTCGACGCGGGCTGCATCAGCGCCACGACCGTGGCGCCCGGGCGTATCCGCTCGGCCTCCGCCAGCGATGGCTTGCGAACCTTCACAATGACGTCGGGCACCTCGAGCACGGCGCCGGCATCGGCGAGCGTGGCGCCGGCGTCGGCATAGGTGGCGTCGAGGAAGCCCGCTTCCGCGCCCGCGCCGCGCTCGACGAGCACGACGAGGCCCGCCTTCACGAGGCGGGCGGCGCCGTCCGGCGTGAGCGCGACCCTGCGCTCGCCGGCCGCCGTCTCGCGCGGAACACCGATCCGCACTCCGCCGACCGGGGCACGCACCGCTCCCGCCGTGCCGGACATGTCGCTTCGCTCCCCCCGTGTGTTGGGGCCCAACGGTACAGCCGTACCGGTCGGGTGACAAGGCGCGTGCGGCGCACGAATCCGCGCGCGCCCTCGGCGCCGCACGTTCCGCGTCTCACCGCCTGCCCGGCGCGGCTCGCCGTGGCCGCGTTGACTTTCGCGGCGCGCGCCGGGATGTTGCGCCGGTCGTACGTGCCGCACCCCTCGTCCTTTCTCCACCCACTCCTCGCCCTGCGGACGGCGTTCATGCTTCACGCCTCAGCCGTGTATTCCCGAGTCGGTGCACTCGCCTTCGCTTCGGTTCTCGACGCGATGCCACTCGCCGCGCAGGAGAGGCTCGTGGAGCGGCGAACGTTCGCCGAGGGGCAGGGCAAGCTGATCGGCTACTACTCGGCAGCGCTGACGTTCTCACCGGCGGAAGCGCCGCTCGTCGAGCGGGCGGGTACCGTGCGCGCGGCGGTCGAAGTCTCCTACATCCCGGCGCTCTCCGAGGACCGCCGGCGCGTGGGCGACAAGCCGGAGGCGAGCAACCTCGCTCCGGTCATTCCCCGCCCCCGCGCGTCCCTCGCTCTGCCCGGCGCCGTACGGCTCGAGGCGAGTTGGATCCCGCCGGTCAAGCTGTTCGGCGTCAAGGCGAATGTCGTGAGCGCGGCGCTGTCGCGCACGTTCGGCGGGGCGGCGGGCGCGCTCTCGCTCACGCCACGCGTCGCCGGGACCATCGGGAGAGTGGAGGGCGCCATCACCTGCTACGAGGACCTGAGCGCGGGCGATGCGGCACTGCGCGAGTACTTCGATTTCGTGTGCCACGGCCGGGAGAGCGAGGATCACTTCTCCCCGCGCCACGTGACGGGCGAGATGATCGTCGCCCGCACGCCGCCCGCTTCCGCGCGCGGGCTCGGCGCCCTCACGCCCTACGCCGGCGCTGGCGTGCGCCTGGATCGGACGCGCTTCGACATCGGGGTGATCACCGACAATGGCGCGCGAGACGCGGATCAGCCCATTCTCGATCTCCATGCGACGCGCCCGTACCTGTTCGCCGGCGCGTCGTGGCTTGCGGCCCGCCGGCTCCGCACCGGAGCTGAGCTGTTCTACGCGCCGGGCAGCCTCGTCACCGTCCGCCTCTCCGGGAGTATCCGTGTTCGTGGCGGGTGACGCGCGGACGGCTCGGGCGACGGGCCCGGCGCGCGTGGGCGCCCGACTCGGTGTTGCCTTTGCGGTCTGCGTCGGGCTCCTCTGGGCCTGCGCGGATTTTTCGTCGCCGGAAGATCCCGCGTTCGGGCTCCCGGATGTCGAGGTCGCGAACCCTTCCTTCTCGCGCGACGTGCAGCCGATCCTGTCGAAGCGGTGCGCGGTCGGTGGCTGTCACACGTTCGCGTCAGCGCAGGTTGGGCTCGTGCTCGAGCCATCCGCGAGCTATGACGCGCTCGTCAACAAGCCGGCGGTGACGAGCAGCGTTGGACGCCTCCTTCTGGTGCGGCCCGGTAGCGCGGCCCAGTCGTGGCTGGTGCGGCGGATCGAGGCGGACTCGCTCGCACGCGAGAATCTGCCCCGAATGCCCCTGGCGACGACGCCGCTGACCGACCGGCAGATCGCGACGATCGTGAACTGGATCAACTCGGGCGCACTGAAGAACTGAGGGGCGACGGCGCTCAGGCGCGCCAAGCTGCCCCGAAGCCGTTGCGGCTGACGCACTTCGCGATCAGGCTCGTGTGATGAGGACCACAGCCGCACGGTTGGGTGTACACTATCTTTCCCCCTCGGCTCGGCGCCGCTCTCCCGTCTCCGCGAGGTCGAATGCGAGCGATCTGCATCGCCCGTCATCCGTATCTGAGTCAGCATCTCTGTGCGTTCTTCTCCCCAGCCGGCGTGGACGCCCTGCCGGCGGTTGGCATCGAGGCCGGGATGCAGGCGGCTCGAGATCACCGCCCCGACCTGATCTTCTGCGACTACGACATCCTCGTCGCGACGCCACTCGCGCGGTGGGAGGAAGACCCGGCACTCGCCGGCATCCCGCTCGTCGCGGTGAGCCTCACGCGGCGCCCGGACGAGGTGCACCTGCCGCGGGCGGAGGGCCTTGCCGGGTTTTTCTACCTCCCCACGATCTCGTCCGACGACGCGATTCGTGAGATCCGTGGTGCGCTGGGACCGGCCGTGCGCCCCCCGGACGGCGTCCTCATCTGGCCGCCCGAGCACTCGGCGGTTCGACTCGGCGGGTGATCGCGGCGCGGTGACCGCCTCCCGAGTGCGAGGCGCGCTCGCCGCCGCGAGCGTACTCCTCGTCGGATCGTGCGCAGGGCGCGAGAGTGTACCGGCCGCCCGCCGGGACAGCGTGACTGTTCGCGACTCCGTGCGCGTGGCCGCCGCGGCCGAGCGCGTCGCCGCCGAGCGTGATGAGTGGAACAAGGCGGAGGTGGTGAAGCGGCTCACGGAGGCGGGCCTCGTCGTGGCCGACGGCAGGAAGCGCGTCGGTCAGGAGTTCCTCTCCCAGGCTGGCGACCTGCTTCAGGTGAGCGGGAGCGACCTCCAGATCTACATCTATCCGAGCGCCGAGGCGCGGCGCGTGGACAGCGCCAAGCTCGACACTGCGCGCGCGGCGCCGCCCGGCGTGTCGGTCTCGTGGGCGCAGCCCCCGCACCTGATCGTCGCCGGGAACATGATCGCGATCCACCTCACCCCCCGAGACCATCTCGCCGAGCGGGTGGCGGACGCGCTGACGGCGCGTCACGCGGCGGTCCCCTGAGCGGTACCCTGATGTGAAGAGGGCCAGGCTTTCGCCTGGCCCTCGTTCGACCTGCACTGCGACGTT
>JBBJNN010000002.1:0-125372 GCA_037720885.1 Gemmatimonadaceae bacterium
TAGAGCAGCGGTTTCCTAAACCGTTGGCCGGGTGTTCGAGTCACCCCAGGGGCATCGCCTGCCGCCTCCGACACATCCACCTTTCCTTCGCCCCAGAGTATGGCCCGCACTGGCACCAACGCGCATTCAACGCTCGACTTCGAGGCACGTACCGAGACCGTCTTCTCATGGATTCGCGATCACACCCGGGCGATCGGAATGGCGGCGGCCGCGATAGTCGTGCTCGCGGCGGGCTCCTGGCTTTACCTTCGCACGCGCGCGAATCAGGAAACGCGCGCGACGGACAGTCTCGGTCGCGCGGCGCAGTCCATCGAGGCAGGAAACCCCGCGCTCGCCCAGAGTGATCTCGAGCGGCTCGTCCGGCGTTACCCCGACACGTACGCGGGTCGGCAGGCCGTGCTGCTTCTGTCGGAGGTGCTCTTCAGTGCCGGCAAGTACCAGCAGGGCATTACCGAGCTCGAGCGCGCCGCGGCGGTGTCCGACGACCAGGGCGTCGCCGCCACGGCGGAAGCTCAAATCGGAGCGGGCTATGAGGAAATGAAAAAGTATGGCGAGGCAGCAACCCACTACGAAAAGGCTGCAACGAAGGCGCGATTCCAGACGGACAAACTCCTCTTTCGGGCATCCGCTGCACGTGCCCACACGAACGCGGGAAACAAGGACGCAGCGATAAAGATCTGGTCTGAGCTCGCAGCTGACGAGACGAGTCCCGTCGCCGGGGAAGCGCGAATCCGCCTCGGCGAGCTCAAGGCACGAGTAGCCCGCCAGAGCTAATAGACCGGATCCGACCGTCCTTCCAGACACCGGGCCGGCTCTCCGACGCGGCCGGGCTGGGCGTCGAAGCACTGGGGATCAGAGCGCTCGGCAAGCGCAGGCGCATGCCGACGGGGCCGACACCAGGTAATGGGTCAGTACCCACGTGTCATCCCGCAAGAGCACCGCAGGCGCGAGTGCCGGATCGCCCGTCGGAATCGCGAAGGTAACCAGGCCTCGTCAGCCAAGACTGCAGGCCCAACGCTTGCTCCCGGGCGCACGGCGCGCGGTCGATCAACTGATTCACTACCGATCAGCAGCCCGGGCGCTCCGCTGATGGCGGCCGCGCGCGGCATAGCCACGGCGCGCCCTCCGGCACGATGCGCCCAACTTGCTGAGGCGGCTGTTGACTCACGCGGCAGGGACCGCGCGAGGGAAGGTGCGCCAGCTCCGCCCAGGGGACGCGCACAAGCCGTAGTCGTGACAAAAGCACTCTCGTGAAGTGGTTCGTATAATAGGTATTATGTAAACTGAGGGCCGTGGGAATATGTGGAAAGATGCTGATCCGACGGGACGCTCCTGTCCTGTTGCCTGCCTACGCTTCCGCGAGCATTCCGCGAAAGACGAACCTGGCTTCGCCGCTGAGACGCGGCAGCCAACGATTGCCGTGACGCTGGAGCTCGACCGCTAACCGCTTTCCGGACTTGGTCACGAGGCGCGTCGACCACCCGCTCAGGCCCCAGTGCGCGAGCAAAATGGCTGTCGCGACCGCGCCCGTGCCGCACGCCAGCGTCTCGGCCTCTACCCCGCGCTCGTAGGTGCGCATGGCCCATTCACCGCTGGTCCGCGCGACGAAATTCACGTTCGCGCCGTCGCGCAACGACGAGTGCGACCGTAGCGGCCGGCCAAGGCCCGCGACGTCGATCGAGGCGAGGTTCTCGCAAAGGACAACCAGATGCGGTACGCCGACCACCGCGAACCCGATCTGCTCGCCGACAGCAGCCTGCCCCGAGCCGGCTAACCACTGCGAGTCTACTCGAGTAACCGGAGGCAACTCGATCCAGACCTCGCCCGCGTCAATCCGCGCCGCGACCGCGCCCGCGTCAGTCTCGAGGGTGAACTCGGTGCCGGTCACTGCCCCGAGTGTGACCGCCGCCTGGGCCGCGCAGAGCGTCGCGTTGCCACACAACGCGCCGCGCGACCCATCGCTATTCCAGTACCGGATGCGCACTCGTTTTCCGCCCTGCCGCTCGAAGCTCACGACACCGTCCGCGCCGATTCCAGTACCTCGGGCACACATCTCAGCGATCCGTTCCGGCGTCAAAGACGGCTCCGAGAAGCCAGAACCGACTTCGAAGAAAACGAAGTCGTTCCCCGACCCGCTCAACTTGTAAAACTCAGTGCCGAAGCGCACGGCTATACCCTTATACCTTCCCGGTGACCGACCACCACCGGAGGCGCCAGACCATCCAGACCGCTTCGCGAATGATCCGGCGCGACATCTTACTCTGTCCCTCGGTTCGATCCACGAATACGATCGGAATCTCCACGATCCGAAATCCGCAATGCCATGCCCTAAAGCTCATCTCGATCTGGAACGCGTACCCGTTTGACTTGACGGAGCTTAGGTCGATCGCTTCTAGTACTTTCCGCCGGAAGCATTTGAAGCCGCCGGTCGCGTCGTAGAGTGGAAGGCCTGTGACGGCACGTGCATAGATGTTGGCGGAGTAACTCAGGATGAGTCGCGCAATTGGCCAGTTAACGACCGTTACCTTGCCTTCGCGATACCGGGAGCCGAGTACGAGGTCAGCATCCGCGGCGGCCTCAAGAAAGCGTGGCAGATGACCCGGATCATGCGAAAAGTCGGCGTCCATCTCGAAGATGAACTCATAGTCGCGCTCGAGTGCCCAACGGAAGCCTGCGAGATAGGCCGTGCCCAGTCCCATCTTTCGCGGGCGGTGAAGCACGTGGACCCGGAGGTTCTTGCCGACGATTCCGTCTACCAGTTCCCCCGTTCCGTCGGGGGAGCCATCGTCGACGATCAGCGCATCGAGGATCTCGTCCTGGGCGAGAATCTGCTCTATCAACCGAGCGATATTCTCACGCTCATTGTAGGTTGGAACGATCACGATGCCACGTTCAGCCACGTGCACGCACGACGCTCGGCTGGCCGATCGGGAGGCGGCGGACCGAGCCTTCGCGATCGCCGGCGGAAGGGAAGACGGCGCTGCGAGAGGGCAATCTCTGGCTCCGGCATGGTGGTCCCGACCCGCCGCAGGCGCTCACGCGTGGAAGTACACGGTTGGGGCCGTGCGGAGCCGAGCGGTGGGAGGACGAGTGTCGCAGACGCTCCCGAACAACGGCGAGTGCTCGCCCGGTATCACATCGAGCGATCAACAAGTCGTAAACTGCTATTCCTTACCGCGTTACGCCAGCAGCCGTCGAATTGACGGGTCCGCTGGGACGGAGCGCAACGACTGCCGCCCCGCCGAAGGGGTCACCCATCGAGCCGGCGGCGAATCTCGCGAAGTTCGGCGCGCTGCACCGCGATCATTTCCCCTAAAAACCCCCCGACGAAGAGAACGCTTCCGACGATCAGGCAGGTCTCGATCAGATTGAGTAAGGGACGGAACCCGGCGCCGGCCACGACCCGCCAGACCACCGCGACGATGCCGGTAAGGAGGCCAACGCCGAAGAGGCTCAGCCCCAATACACCGAAAAGCAGTAAAGGCTTGCGGCCGAATTTGAGCTCAAACCAGACGGACAGCATGTCCAAGACGCCGATCGGGATGCGGCTCAACCCGAACTTTGACCGACCCGCATGCCTCGGATATAGCGGCACCGGAATCTCCGACACCGTGAAGCCTTCCGCAGCGGCCACTACGATCATAAAGCGATGCCAGTCCGGTCGTATGGGCAAGACATCCATTATTTCACGTCGATAGGCCTTGACCGAGTTCAGGTCACGTACGGGAATGTCGAACAGCGCGCGACTCAACCGGTTGTAGATCCGCGAAACGAACGCTTTCTCGTACTTCCCCATCTTGAAACCGGTGACCATGTCGGCTTCGCCCGCGAGGATCGGCGCGACGAGACGTGGAATATCTTCAGGCTTGAACTGCAGATCGGCCGGGTAGAACACCAGTACCCTGCCTCGCGCGTGCAGGTAGCCCGTCCGGAGCGCGTCGGCGATTCCACGCTGAACCCGGTGGCGTGCGACCCGGAGGCGCGGATACCGGACGGCAAGGTTCTCGAGCACCGCCCACGTGCGGTCCGACGATCCATCATCGATGACGATGATCTCGTACGTGGCCGGACTGTCGGCGAGTGCCGCCTCCGCGAGCTCCATGAAGAGCGCTAGGTTGTCTGCCTCATCTTTGGCTGGAACAAGAACGCTGACATCCACCGGAGCTCCCGCCGCCGCCAACGCCGGCGCGTGCGCCGCCAACTCGAGCGGCGCCGGCCTCACACGCGCTTGCGCATGCGGGCGGAGAGTACTCCGAGCTGGTCGCGATACTTTGCGACCGTGCGTCGCGCGATCTGCACACCGCCCTCCTTCAGGATGTTCACGATGGCCTGGTCGGTGAGCGGGTGCTTCGCATCCTCGTCCGACACCAGCTTCTCGATCTGCGCTTTGATTCCGCGTGCCGAGACGTCCTCACCGCCAGTGGTGGAAAGGCCGGAGGAGAAGAAAAACTTGAGCGGGAGCACGCCTCGCGGCGTCTGCACGTACTTCTCATTCGTCACGCGGCTGACGGTGGATTCGTGCATGTTGATCACTTCGGCGACTTCCCGCAGCGTGAGCGGCTTCAGAAATTGGACGCCGCGCTCGAAAAACTCGCGCTGCCGATCCACGATGAAGTTCATGACCTTCAACATCGTCTGGCGTCGCTGCTCGATCGCCTGGATCATCCAGTTGGCGGAATTGAGCTTGTTGGAGATGAACTCCTTGCTCTCGCCTTCGAACTTCTTCTTGTCGCGGGCGATCTCCTGGTACGCGCGGCTCAATTTGAGTCGCGGCAGGTTCGCGTCGTTCAGGAAAACGTGGTAGCGTCCATCGATCTTCTCGACGATCAGATCGGGAATGATGTAGTTGTCGCTCGCATCGCTGTACACGAGGCCGGGCTTCGGGTCGAGCTTCGCGATCTCGTCCGCCGCCTTCTGGACGTCGGTCGGACTGATTCCGAATCGCTTCGAGATCTCGCTCCACCGGTGATTGATGAGCTCATCGAAGCAGTCACGGATGAGACGGAACGGCACCGACTGCTCGAGCCCCGCCTCGCGGAGCTGCAGCATGAGACACTCGCGCAGGTCGCGCGCGGCGACGCCAGGGGGATCCAATGCCTGGATCGTTTGCAGCATCGCGTTCATCTCGTCGTCGGCGAAGACCGGAACATCGGCGACGTCGCGGTCATCGGCTTCGGCCGCCATCTGCAGCACTTCATTGATGCCCCGCTGGATCTCCTCGAGCGGGCACGCCAGATAACCGTCCTCGTTGATGTTACCGATGAATTCGTCGGCGAGGACCATCTCGCGCTCGTTCAAGTTCAGTAGGGCGACCTGATCCCGCAGGTGATCGCCAAGATCACGGGAATCTACCGTGACCGGCTCATAGTATTCCTTCTCCTCGTGCTCTTCGTGCCGCCCGCCGGCGTCGAATCCGTTGAGCAGAATCTCTTCCCAGTCGATCTCGCTCGCCTCGGGCTTCTCCGGTTGCTCCGAAACGTCAGTGCTCTCCGGCGAGTCCTCGGAATCCTCTTCGTCTTCCTCGGGCTCGACCATGTCGAGGAACGGATTATTCAGCAGCTCCTGCTTGAGGTGCTGCTGCAGATCGAGGAGCGGCATGTACAGGAGATCCATCGCCTGGTAGAGGCGAGGATTGATCTTGATCTCCTGCTTGAGTTGAGTACTCTGGTGAATTCCTGCTCTCATGAGCTCATTCTCTGTTCCGATGCCGCGAAACGCGAACGCAAACGCGCGGTGAGTGTTGGGCCGAGGTAGATCTTGGCGACCGTATCGTCGAAGACGAGCTCGCGTACCGTGCCGGAGACCTTCACTTGCCCGTCGAACATGATATATGCCCGATCGACAATATCGAGTGTCTGCTCGACGTTGTGGTCACTAATCAGGACGCCGATCCCACGGTGTCGTAACCCGGACACGATGGACTGAATGTCGTGTACTGCAATTGGATCCACTCCGGCGAACGGTTCGTCCAGCATCATGAATTTGGGCTGCGTCACGAGCGCTCGCGTGATCTCGAGGCGTCGGCGTTCGCCGCCGGATAACGAGTAGGCCTTGCTCGCGCGCAGATGCTTGATGCTCAGCTCGCCGAGGAGCTGATCGAGCCGCTTCCGCCGATCGTCCCTGGACAGAGGCAAAGTTTCGAGAATGGCGAGGATATTCTCCTCGACCGTCAGTTTCCGGAAGATGGACGGTTCCTGCGACAGATAGCCGATCCCGAGCCGCGCCCGCTTGTACATCGGCGTGTCGGTGATGTCGGTGTTATCGAGAAAGATGTGACCGGACTGCGGCGGAATGAGCCCGACGATCATGTAGAACGTCGTCGTCTTCCCTGCTCCGTTCGGGCCGAGCAGGCCGACGATCTCGCCTTGCTTGAGCTGGAGCGCGACATCGTTGACGACGCGGCGCCGACGGTACGTCTTCACGAGACCTTCGGCTTTGAGGGAGCTCGTCGCCGTTCCAACTTTCCTGGGCGCCAGCGCCCGGGCCGAAATGGCGGCATGCTCGCTCGTGTAGCGGAGCATGTTCGCGAGCTCGCTCCGAAATGGAGCCATTTCGGTCCAGAACCGATCGGCGATCGCGATTGTCGCGTCGGGTGCGGCGAGTCCCTCCACGGGCAGCACGACGACGCCGTCGCTGGCGAGTCTCGGCAACACCGAGGCCGCCAGGTGCGTGCGAACCTCGTCCAGACCAAGGCGCCCTGCCTCCCGTTCAGCGTCACGGCCTTCCTGGCGAATGAAGGCGAGGTGATCGTCTCGGTAACGAATTGCCACGTCGTTGAACGCAGCCCTGCCATTCGCACTCGCCGAGAGGATGAGGGCTTCGAGCCCAAGCGCCGTCGAACGGTCGCCCCGCGCGAGCCGATCGATGAGCTGTTGCAGCGCAAGCGGAATCGTCGAGCTCTTCATGGGACGCGACCGGGCGGACGTGGGGGCACCGAGCGTGTCTTCGCTGGCGCGGGCGGCGGCGCGGCCGCGGGGGACATCGCCGGCGACGACGTAGCTCGCTGCGTCCCGGCATCCGCCGCGACCACGGGTTCGAGATACAGGCCGCTCTCCTGACCGGCGATGGTAACGGTCTTCACCAGGCGTGCTTCGAACGCGACGGTGATCGTCTTTCCCTTTACGTAGTTGATGGCAGGCTTGAGCGCTGTCGAGTCCTGCGCGCCGAGCTGATAATACGAGCGTGCGTGACCGAGGGCCTTGAGCTCGCGAATTTCCGCGCGCGCCGTACTATCCGACGCGCGCAGGGTGTCGAACCGCGCAACGATCGTATCCCCGTCCATCCAGTCACGCTCGGTCGAGCGGATCTTCAGGGAATCGGGAGCGCTCTCCGCGTGCGCGTTCCGCACTCCCACCACCCGCTGCACGCGCTGCCCAGGCATCTCGACGTCGAGCGAGTCTGCGACGATGTCGTACGAGGGGGAAACCGCACGCGCGCGCGACTTCCCCCAGGCATACGCGCGCTGCAACTTGCTCTCCCCCATGCGGAAATCGAGCGTGTCTGCGGTCAGCGTCACATCCTCGCTCACTGCGCGCGCCTCCCCGGAGGACACCGCGCGCTCGAGCAGTCGGTCTCGCCCGAAGATGTCGATCACGGAACCGTAGAGCGTGAACGGCCGCTGGCCCTTCCCCTCGACGACTGGCTTTCGCATGAGACGCCCGAATTGACGGCCGTTGTCCAGCGCCATCGAATCGGCGCGCGCCACGGCGTCAATCCGCGTGAGCTCGACGCGTCCCGAGGCGAAGACCAGCGAGTCCGCCTCCATCACGATCGTGTTCGCGATCACCACGACCGGATCTGACAGGCCGCCCGTCGAGTCACGCTCGACGATTCGGATCGTCGGCCGGCCCGGGGCGACCATTCGGGATTGCAACCGAATCCGGGGCGCGGGTCTGTAATAATCCACCGACGGCCCTTTCAGGTTGGTGCCGCTCGGCAGCGTCGCGTCCACGTTGCCCTCGGAACGAAGGCGTTCCTCGTTGAGCCAGTACGTAAGGCGCTCCGAAGTGAGCCTGAGCCGCGGCTCCGTATACTCGACGTGACCGATGAGGTAAATGATTCGCGGATCGCCGTAGTACTCGACGCTGTCGGCCAGCACGACGATTCCCTGGGCCGGGCATGTCCATCGCGCACCACCGCCAACGAAGGTGTTCCGCTCGCCGCTCGGTTGTTCTGACGATTGGAACCGAGGTGGACTGGCAGCGTTGCGCGCTTCGACCAGAAGCTCGCACGGCCCGCCGGGTGCAGGCGGAAGCTGCGCCCGTATCAGCTCTGGCGACACGACGGTCGCGATGAGCAGCACCGCGCTGAGGGGTCGCGAGAGGCTCATGGGTTCGGCGGGCGCGCCGGCGGTGGTGCATTGGGGACGAGCTGTCCCGACGAGAGGTCGATACGCCCTGTGCCTCCAGTTACCCTGTTGACCTTTACATTCTTCATGTTCGGGTCGGAGACGAACCCGATTCCCTCGAGACGCCTGCCCGGCTCGGTAAGCACGAAAGCGCTGTCACTGGAGATCTCGTTCCGTCCCTGATCGTAGCGAAGCTGCGCGGACGTCAGGCGACGGCCGTCCTCGCTGGTGACCCGGACGTCGCGCCGAGCCTCCGTCTGCGCGAGCCGCGTGTTGTACGTACCATCCCGTGACGTCAGGACCGACGTCTTCTGTCCATTCGCCGTATAGAAGGTCGTGTTCACGCCTCGCAGTTCGATCCGGGTATTGTCGTCAAAGAAGTAAGCAGAATCCGCACGGAGCTCTGCCCGGAGGAGCCCCCGGTCGGTGAGGACGGTCTTGATGCGAAACATCACCTGATCGGCGGAATCCGCCAGGGTGTTCCGCGGTGCTACGGGCGGCGCCTTCCTGTCGTTGCAGGCCGCCGTCGCGATGACGGCGGCCGCGACAGCCAGCACAGCGCGCATCACAGCACCCTCGCCCGCATCAGATCATGCAAATGGACCATTCCCACGAGCCTCTCGTCGTCGTCGAGCACCGGCATCGCCATGATGCCATGCATCTCCATCTGATACACCGCGGCGCTCGCGAGGTCGCTCGCCCCGATGAGCTTGGGATGCTCGTTCATGACGCGCGAAACGGCGACGGGGAACACGTCCCGCTCGTCCCGCTCCGCTCGCATGAGGCGGCTCAAGTCTCCGGCAGTCATGACTCCGACCAGTCGGCCGTCCTCGTCCACGACCGCCAGCGTCCCGCGTCGCTCGGCCAGGAGTACGACGGCGTCCCGCACCGTCGCGTCTGGGGAAATCGACGGCAACGGGTCGACGACCATCACGTCGCGTACCCGAGTGAGAAGCCGTCGCCCGAGTGCGCCACCCGGATGGATACGCGCGAAATCCTCGCGCTTGAATCCCTTCTCCTCGAGCAGCGCGACCGCGAGCGCGTCACCCAGGGCCAGCGCCGCGGTCGTGCTCGTCGTCGGCGCCAGATCGTGCGGGCAGGCCTCCTCGCGCACCCAGCTATCGAGCGTGACGTCCGCCTGACGCGCCAACGTCGACGCACCGCCTCCCGTGACCGCGATGATTCGCACCCCGAGCCGCTTCAGCTCCTCGAGCAATGGAAAAAGCTCTTCTGTCTCGCCGCTCTTCGAGAGCAGGATCGCGACGTCCACCGGTCCGACCAGACCAAGATCTCCGTGCATGCTCTCCACAGGGTGGAGAAACCACGCTGGCGTACCGGTCGAGGTGAACGTCGCCGCGATCTTCCGCGCGATAATGCCCGACTTCCCAACACCGACAACGATGACTCTGCCCGAGCACTGTGCCAGCATCTCGACCGCGCGCGCGAAATGTTCGTCGAGTCGCTCCTCGACACCGGTCAGCGCGTCGCGCTCCATGCGCAGCACTTGCCGACCGCGCTCGACGATCGCCAAGGCGCTCATGTTCGTGAGTTCCCACCCGTGAGGTGGCCCAGCGCCGGCTGGTCCAGGACCGACCGGCTTGCTACGTATCGCTCGGTTATCGACTCCCATTCTCCGCGTGCGCTGAGCAAGAGCTCAGCGAACTCGCGCACGGCACCACGGCCACCTTCCCGCCGCAAGTGGACCGTGCTCGCGGCCATCACCTCGGGCACCGCGTTCCCGACGGCGACCGGTAGACCGACCATGCGGAGAATGCCAAGATCCGGGAAGTCATCGCCAAGGAAGGCCGCCTCCGACGCGTCAGCACCGAGCGATTCGAGCACGCGCAGAAACGCTGGCAGCTTGCGGGCTTGGCGATCCTGAACCAGCGCATCGACCTCGAGCTCGCGGGCGCGGATGGCGACGCTCTCCGATTCGCGTCCAGTGATGATCGCTACGCGCAGGCCTGCGGAGCGGAGG
This sequence comes from Gemmatimonadaceae bacterium, assembly GCA_037720885.1. Taxonomy (GTDB): domain Bacteria; phylum Gemmatimonadota; class Gemmatimonadetes; order Gemmatimonadales; family Gemmatimonadaceae; genus JACMME01. The sequence goes on from JBBJNN010000002.1 coordinate 10,326, forward strand.
AAGAAGATGCCAAGCCCATCCTGGATGTCGTAACGCTTGAGCTCGATGGGTTGTCCGGCGACATCGCCCAGATAGAGACCGCCGTCGGTGAGCACGCCGTCTACGTCGAGGCCGACGACGCGGATGCGCCGCGCCTGCGCCTGAGAGATCACTCCCGACCCGCGTGCCACGTGCGAAGAATACGATCGACGAGCGCGTCGAGCTCATTCAGCGGCACCATGTTCGGGCCGTCACTTGGCGCGGCGGCCGGATCGGGGTGCGTTTCCATGAACAGTCCGTCAGCGCCGGCGGCCACGGCCGCGAGCGCGAGAGGCGCGATGAACTCGCGCGCGCCGCCGCTCGCACCGCCGACCCCCCTGCCGGGCTGCTGCACGCTATGCGTCGCGTCGAAGATCACCGGAGCCTCGCATGCCGCGCGCATGCGAGAGAAGGCTCGCATGTCTACGACGAGGTCGCCGTAGCCGAAGAATGTGCCGCGCTCCGTGACCGCGACATTCGTTGCCGCCGAGCGCGCAGCTGCCCGTACCTTGTCGACGGCGCCGCGCATCCCCTCCGGATGCAACCATTGCCCCTTCTTGATGTTCACGGGCCTGCCCGTGGCGCCAGCGGCGTGAAGCAGATCGGTCTGCCGGCAGAGAAACGCCGGGATCTGGAGCACGTCAGCCACCTGGGCGGCAGCAGCACACTGTTCCGGCAGGTGGACATCCGTGAGCACGCGCAGTCCGGTGGCGATTCGCACGCGCTCGAGCGCGGCGAGCCCCTCGTCTATCCCGGGACCGCGGGCTGCTTGGTCGTTCGAGCGATTTGCCTTGTCGAAGCTCCCCTTGAAGATCAGCCCTCCCGGAATTCGCTCGGCCAGTCGCGCGAGATGCTCTCCGACCTGAAGATTGAGCACGTCGGTCTCGAGAACGCACGGGCCGGCAATGAGGAACAGGGCCCCGATCGGGAAGGCGGGGAGCACCGTCAGTCGCCGGAATGCACATGCCGCGGCAAAGCAGCACGCTCCAGCCGTGCTTGACGGGCTTTCAGTGCCGCGCCGACAAACCCGGCGAACAGTGGATGCGGCCGCGTGGGGCGAGACTTGAGCTCGGGGTGAAACTGGCACCCGACGAACCAGGGGTGATCGGGTAGTTCCACGATCTCGACGAGCGAGCCGTCCGGTGAGAGCCCGGACATTCGCATGCCGGCGGCGATGAATCGATCGCGGAACTCATTGGCGAACTCATAGCGGTGACGGTGTCGCTCGCTCACATCCCCGACGCCGTACAGCTCGGCCGCCAGCGAACCAGGCCGCAGCCTGCACGGGTACGCGCCGAGCCGCATCGTGCCGCCCATGTCTGTCACGTGCTGCTGCGATTCCATGAGCGAGATCACCGCGTTCGAGCACTCGGGGGCGAACTCACTCGAGTGACTATCTTCGATGCCGAGACGATTCCGCGCGAACTCGATGACGGCGGTCTGCATCCCGAGACAGATGCCGAAGTATGGTAGGCCCGTCTCGCGAGCGAACCGGATTCCTTCGACCATCCCGTCCACGCCGCGTACGCCGAAGCCGCCAGGCACGAGGAGACCGTCGAACTCGCCGAGGATCTCGGCGGTTCGTTCCGCCGTCGTGAAGAGATCGCTCGAGAGCCAGTCGATCTCGACGCCGACATCGTTGCCGATTCCACCGTGAATGAGCGCCTCGTGCACGCTCTTGTAGCTGTCGACGAGCGAGGTGTACTTCCCGACCACCGCGATCCGAACCCGATTGCGCGGATGCGTGACGCGACTCACGAGCTCGCGCCAGCGCGCGAGGTCCGCAACCTTGCCAGCAAGGCCCAACCGTTGCGCGACGCGCTCGTCGAGCCCCTGGTCGTGGAAGGAGAGCGGAATTTCGTAGATCGTGGGCACGTCACGGCTTTCGATAACCGATCCGAAGTCGACGTTGCAGAACAGCGCGATCTTGCGCTTCACATCCTCGGACAGTGCGCGCTCACTCCGGCAGATAAGCATGTCGGGTTGAATCCCGATCTCCATGAGGTCGCGCACGGAGTGTTGCGTCGGCTTGGTCTTCACCTCACCGGCCGCGGAGATGTATGGGACGAGGGTCAGGTGGATGAAGAGCGCGTTGTCGCGGCCGACGTCGTGGCGGAACTGGCGAATCGCCTCCAAGAACGGGAGCGATTCGATGTCGCCTACCGTACCGCCGATCTCGACGATGACGACATCATTCTCCGGCGCGAGTCGCTTGATCGCCGCTTTGATCTCATCGGTGATGTGGGGAATCACCTGTACGGTCGACCCTAGATACTCCCCCCGTCGCTCCTTCGTGATGACGTTCAGGTAGATTCGCCCCGTCGTCACGTTGTTCGCCTGCGTGAGCGAGCGGTCGATGAAGCGCTCGTAGTGCCCAAGGTCGAGATCGGTCTCGGCGCCGTCGTCGGTGACGAAGACCTCACCGTGCTGAAACGGCGACATCGTCCCGGGGTCAACGTTGATGTAGGGATCGAACTTGATCATCGTGACGCGGAGGCCGCGCTCGACGAGTAGTCGGCCGAGCGAGGCGGCGGCGATCCCCTTTCCGAGCGAGGAGACGACGCCGCCGGTCACGAAGACATACTTCGCGGGCTGCTTGGTCGCGCCGTTCTGCATTACCCCCATCCTCCGGCGATGAATTCAGGCCAGTGCGCGTTCGCGCGCTCCAGATCCTGCTCGGTGTCCACGGCGGGTGGTGCTGCGTCCTCGATCGTCGCCACGCCGATGGGCATCCCGGCCGCCAGCGGGCGCAGCTGCTCCAGCCGTTCCGCCCGCTCGAGCGGGTGCGGCGGGAGCGCGACCCACTGGCGAAGTGCCTCGGGCGTATACGCGTACACCCCGATATGCTGCCGAACTGCTCCGTCGCGCGATGCGGCGTCGGCGGACTCACGGAGAAATGGAATACCTGCGCGCGAGAAATACAGCGCGCGTCCATCATCCGCCGCGATGACTTTGACCTGATGCGGGATCCCCAGAATCCCAGCGTCCGCACGCGCCGCTGCGGTTCCGAGCGGAAAGTCGCCGCTTTCCACGCACCGTGCCGCGCCGCGCACCGCCGCCGCAGGAATGAAGGGCTCATCTCCCTGGACGTTCACGACGACCTTATAGTTCGCGAACTCCCGGCGCGTCGCAACTTCCGCAACGCGATCTGTTCCGGAGGGATGGTCGCCGGCCGTGAGGACGCACTCACCTCCTGCGGAGACCACCGCATCGAGCACCTCCGCGCTGTCCGTTGCGACGACATAACGAGCGGCCAGCTCGAGGCGCACGAGGCGACGCCACACCTGCACCACCAGCGGTTCTCCGCCGAGGAGCCGGAGCGGCTTGCGTGGGAGACGGGTAGCGCCAAGGCGAGCCGGGATCACAATGACGGTGCTCACCGAGGAGGGTACGCGGGGCGGCGCGGGCCTGCAACTTTCACGCCAGCCAATATACAGTACACCTCGGGTGTGCGCAAATCGGTGTCACGCGCCGGATCACTCGTCAGTGAGCGGCGAGCAATTGAATCAGCGGCCGAACCCGAAACCAGCACTGAACTTCGTAGCGTGCGTGTCCGGGTCGACCACGAACTCGGCTCGCACCGGGGTCAGCGTCACCCGTAAGGCGAGATTCTGGGAGAAGGTCGGGAGCGTGCGCACTCCGGCGGAGCCGATCATATGTCGGAGGGTGATCACCGGGGAGCCCAGGAAGGGAAGCTTGACACGCTCCATGGGAATACTGTACCGGCTCTCGACAAAAACGAGCCGGTCGCCGCCTCGCGAGAGGACGTCGAGCGTGGGCAGGGTTCCCGAGCCGCCGAGGTAGGCGAAGCGCTGTCGTGGCGCGTTGTCGCCCGAGGTCACGACGACGTGCGCTTCGAGCGAGAAGCGTTGCGAGCCGAACGTCGGGAATGCCACGTTGCCGCCGATCGTCGCCTGCGCGAACGAACGGTCGCCGGGCGCGGTCGGCGCCACCTCGAGCTCCGCATCGAGTCCGGCCGCCATTGCGTCGTCGTCCCAGTCGGCACGGGCCCCGACGAGTGCCGAGGAGATCCGGCCGCGATCAATTGCGGGATTCGGCCGCACGATGCCGCGGAGCGAATCCGACCGGCCGAAAAGACTCCACGGCCCGCCGGCACGCACCGAGCGCGCTTGCTCCACGCGGCCGCCGACCCACGCCCGCGCCGCGAGCGCGGCACCCTCACGGACCAATCCGACGCGCGCCTCGGCGCGGTCCGCGCGGAAATAGTTTCGGGAGTCACGACCGGCGGTCAAGGTCGAGAAAGAGTTGATGAGGTCCGAATAGATCCAGCGGTCGTTCGACAGGGTGCCGCGTTCCGCGCGGACGTTCGCCCAGAGTCTCCGTCCGACGCGGGCAGTAGCGTCCACCGACGGGTCGACCTCGCCGAGGTCGGAGCGGTAGGTCAGCGCGGGCTCGATCGCCACACGCGCGGAGTCGAAAGCGAACCGCGGCCCCCACGCGAGGGACAGCCCGTCCACTCGCGTGTAGGTGGGAATCCGGAATCCGTAGAAGTACGGCAGGCGCGGCGCCGGCCGCGCTTCGGACGCGAGCGCCCGGTAGGTCAGCGCGAGCCCGCCGCCGGTCGGCGTGGCATCGTACGTAGCATCCCGAAAGCACTCCTCGCCACGGGCGACGGTTGCCAGGGCAGACGGGTAGACGCAGCCGCCGACGACTGTAACGCGGCCCTCGATCCGAGCGCCAGGCCGCAGGAACAGGTCGCCGCCAATGAGCAGGAGGTCGCCGCGAAGGGTGCTCGCGAACCGTACATCTCCACCGACGATCACGAGGGAGCGGGGATATACGGAATCCCGCGGCAGCGTAATCCCGAGATCGTTCGTGACACGGATATCGTGCGGTGTCGCGAGCGCGGCTCCCAAGAGCTGCGCGAGGCGTCCCTGGCCCGGCGAACGGAGGATGAGGGAGTCGGTGCTTCCCTGCGCACCGGTATGGGTCAGCGGCCAACCGATCGCGAGGGCGAAGGCAGCGCGACGAACTGCGGTCAACATCCGGCGAACGATAAAAAGTTCGCGAGGATCCGGAGGCCGTCGTCCGTGCCGACGCTCTCCGGGTGGAACTGTACACCCCACACGGGATGCTTGCGGTGCCGGACGGCGTGAACCTCAGTTGGGTCGTCTGATGCCACGGCCACGACCTCGAGCGACGAAGGCATCGTTCCCGGATCGATGATGAGCGAATGGTAGCGCATCACGCGAAGTGGCGACGGCAGTCCCTCGAATGGCCCGACCCCGTCGTGCGCGACCAGCGACGTCTTCCCGTGCATCACGCGCTCAGCGCGCACGACTCGGCCACCGTACGCTACACCGATTGCCTGGTGCCCAAGGCAAACGCCGAGGATCGGGATCGTTGGACCCCAACGGCGGATGACGGAAAGCGAGACGCCGGCGTCGGTAGGGGTTCCCGGACCGGGCGAGATGACGATCGCCCTGGGCGCGAGCGCCCCGACGCCATCGGTCGTGATGGCATCGTTACGACGGACGACAGGCTCCGTTCCCAACTCGCCAAGATACTGCACGAGATTGTAGGTGAACGAATCGTAATTGTCGAGAACGAGAATCACGAGGTGGCCGTCAGGCGCGGGGATGGTACTGGCGGTGAATCGATCGGAGATGCTCGCGGTCGATGTGGGTATAGATCTGCGTCGTCGAGATGTCCGCATGGCCGAGCATTTCCTGGACCGCTCGCAGATCGGCACCTCCTTCGAGGAGGTGGGTGGCGAAGGAATGCCGGAGCGTGTGCGGTGACACGCGCTTGGTGATTTCGGCTCTGCCCACGTACTTGCGCAGAATCTTCCAGGCGCCCATGCGGCTGAGTGGGGTGCCGCGGCCGCTGAGGAAGAGCGCGCCCTTCCCGCCTCCACGCTCGAGCCGTGGGCGCAGCTCGCGAAGATAGACTGCTATGGCACCAATCGCGCTACGTCCGATGGGGACAAGACGCTCCTTGCTGCCCTTGCCGAGCACGCGCACGAGGCCTTCGTCCAGGTGAACGTCGCGCACGCCGACCGATATCCACTCCGATACCCGTAGCCCCGCACCGTACGCGAGCTCGAGGAGCGCCCGGTCACGGAACGCGAAGGATTCGTCGAGCGTCGGCGCGGCGAGCAGGCGCTCGACCTCATTGACCGCCAGAACATCGGGCAAGGTGAGCCACCGTTTCGGCGTCTCGAGTCGCTCGCTCGGATCCGACACGATGTATCCCTCGGCGAGCAGAAAGCGAAAGTAGGTGCGGACCGCCGAAACGTTGCGGCGGATGGACGCGGGCGCGAGTCCGATATCCTTGAGATGGTAGACAAAATCGCGGAGGACGCGCGGCGTCGCCGCATGCGGCGCCGAGACACCCTTCACGACGGCGTACGACGCAAAACGGGTGAGGTCGTGCGTGTACGCTTCCCTCGTGCGCGCCGAGGATCCTTGCTCGAGAGTCAGAAAGTCCTGAAACCGCTCGAGAAGGTACGCGCGCATCAGCTCGTCGGCATTCACCCCGGCTGCCGCGAACGGCGACGGAACACGAGCCACGCGGCCAACAGCAGCACCGCGAGAATGACGGCGCCGATTGCCGCACTCCGCGAGAAATCACCGAGGCGTGCGCGCAAGGTGTCCCAATCGCTGCCGACGCGGTACGCGAGCCAGGTGATCGCGCCGTACCAGAGGCCCGAGGCGACGCCCATGACGATCGCTGCGCGCAGAGGCGGAATTCGCAGCGCGCCGGCGAATGGAGGCACCAGGGCGCGAAGGGCTGGAAGAAACCGGCTGATGAACAGCGCCAACATGCCGCGCGATTCGTACAGCGAGCGGAGTCGGGCCTGGCCCTTCTCGCCGCCGAACCACTTGAAGCCGCGCTGAAGCCGTTCGGCGCCATATCGGCGCCCGACGGCGTACATCATCATGGCGCCCGCAATGTTACCAGTCCACGTCGCCAGAAAGGCGCCGACGGGAGTCGCGGCGCCACGCGCGGCGAGAAAGCTGCCGAACGCGACTACCGTATCTGCCGGGAGCGGTGGGAAGATGTTCTCGGCCGCCGCGGTGAGGGCGAGCGCGGCATAAAGTGCTACCGGCGGCAACGATTCGAGCCAACCGAGGAACGAGTCCATCCGTCAGCGAAACGCTGTCACGTTGCGGCCCGACGCTCCAGGGTGGCGACCGCGATGCAGGCCAAGCCCTCGCCGCGCCCAATCCAACCCATCCCCTCGTTCGACTTTCCTTTCACGCTCACCCTCTCCGCGTCGAGGCCGAGGGCTGTCGACAGCGCGGCACGCATCGCGTCGCGATGCGCACCGATGCGCGGGCGTTCGGCGACAATGGTCGCGTCCACATTCGCAACCGTCCAGCCCAGCGCGGCGACGCGCTGGACCGCGCGCCGAAGCATGTCGAGCGAATCTCGACCGCGGTTGGAGGCGTCGGAATCCGGGAACATCTCCCCGATGTCCCCTGCCGCGGCGGCGCCGAGCACGGCATCCGTGAGCGCGTGCGCGACCGCGTCGCCATCCGAGTGGCCGTGAAGATGGTAGTCGAGCGGCAGTGAGACGCCCCCGAGCCGCATCGGGCCGCCTGGGGCGAAGCGATGAGAATCGTAGCCGATACCTGTGCTGTTCACGAGGTTGCGCGGTCGCGCGCGCCGGCCGACCGGCCCGTGCTAGGCGGCCGCACCCGAGGCGGCCGGGATTATCGAGTAGTCCTGCCGCCGGCGAGCGGCAGTGAAGCCGGCGTCGCGAATCAGACGCTCCATTTCTTCGACCGTCGTCCGGTGCGTCGTGTTTGCGGCAGACACCACGTTCTCCTCGATCATGAGCGAGCCGAAATCATTGCACCCGAAGCGCAACGCAACCTGTCCGACCTTCATGCCCATCGTGACCCAGCTCGACTGGAGGTTGGGCACATTGTCGAGCGTGATGCGGGCGATCGCCACGGTGCGCAAATAGTCCACGGCGTCGGTCTTCGGTTGGTGCGACATCGTCGGCGTGTTCTCGGGCTGGAGCGGCCAGCAGATGAACGCGGTGAAGCCGCCTGTCCGGCTCTGCACATCGCGAACGCGCTCGAGATGCTCGATCCGTTCGGCGAGGGTTTCGCCGAGCCCATACATCATCGTCACCGACGTCTTCATGCCCTGCCCGTGCGCGAGCTCCATGATCTCGAGCCACCGATCCGCACCGGCCTTTTTCCTCGCGACCAGGTCGCGAACGCGCTGCACGAGGATCTCGCCTCCCCCGCCGGGAATCGAGTCGAGACCCGCGTTGGCCAGCTCCCGGATGACATCGCGCGCATCGAGCCGGAAAAGCTTGGCGAAGAAATCCACCTCGCTCGGGCTGAAGCCATGGATGTGAATGGGGTGATAGCGCTTGATGTAGCGGAGCAGCTCGAGATACCAGTCGAAGGGGATGTACGGATTGTGGCCGCCCTGCATCAGGATCTGGACCGCGCCGAGCTCCCGCGCCTCCTCGATCTTCGCGCCGATCTGCTCGAACGACAGCGTGTACCCTTCGCCATGCTTCGGGCGGCGGTAGAACGCGCAGAACCCGCAGTCGGCAACGCAGACGTTCGTGTAGTTGATATTCCGGTCCACGATGTACGTCACCGTGTCATGCGGATGCTTCGCGCGGCGCACCCGATCGGCCTCGGCCCCGAGCTCGAGCAGCGAGGCATTCGTGTAGAAGTCCAGCAGATCACGCATGGCGGGTCACGCGGCCGGGAGAAACGCCAGGGTGCCGTCGGGCACGCGTCCCGCAGACACCAGGCGCCGGAAGAAATCGGTGAGTCCGGCCAGGTGCGGGTACCGGAGGCCGTAGTCGAGGCCGGACAGATAGTCCTCGCACGTGCTCGCGGCGATACCGGTCGCCGCGGATGCGCGGGCCGCCAGCTCACCCAGGTGCGCGAGGCCCCAGTCGCGCGACGCGATCAACGCGGCGTGGACGCCAAGTGCGTCGGCCACCGGCGTCCCACGCTGCGCGACCCACACCGCGAACACGAACGGCAGTCCGGTCCAGCGCTTCCACTCCGCTCCGAGATCGTACGCGAACGGATAGATCGCCGGATAGCCCGGCGCATCGTTGCCACGGCCGACGCTGGCTGGCCGCCCGGCGCGCGCACTGAGCACGAGTGCGGCATCGCCGATCACGAGCCGTGCGTCGTGCGGCTCATCATCGAAGCGAGCGACATCCTTCACCTCCGCGTCACCGCCTACGAATCGCGGCGCGCAACGCCAGACACTGCCGAAGAGCAGCTCGAGCAGGGCGACGCTCGTCATCGAGCTGCGGCTCACGATCACGCGTCGACCGCCAAGCTCCTCCGCCGGGCGACGGGAGAACAGCAGCACGCTGCGGACAGGACCGTCGCACGAGATAGCTAGATCAGGCAGGAGTACGTACCGCTCCGCGGCGCGCGCGTACTCGATCGCCGAGACGACGCTGACATCCAGGTCGCCGCGGGCCATGCGGGCGTTGAGCTCGGTCGGCGTGCCACTGACGTACTCCGCGCTCAACCGCACGACGCCTCGGTCGATGGCGCCGTAGACGGGGTAGCAGTTGATGTACGGAATTCGACCGACGCGCACGTCAGGCAGCCTCGACGTCGTGTTCGGGTTCGAAGGTGCGGACGACTCGGTAGAGCGAGTCGCGCTCGACGGGCACCTTCCCCGCGCCGCGGATTAGGCGGAGAATCTCGTCGAGCGACATGGCTTGCGCAGTGTGAGCGCCGGCCTCGTGATAGATCTTTTCCCGCACCACCGTGCCCTCGAGGTCGTTCACGCCGAACGACAGGGCGATCTGCGAGAGCGCCGGCGTCACCATGATCCAGTGCGTCTTGATGTGCTCGAAGTTGTCGAGGAAGAGCCGAGCAACGGCAAGGTTGCGAAGATCGTCGAAGCCGGTCGTCGCAGTCCCCGTTCGGCCAAGTCGCTCGCCGAGCTCGTTGTGATCCGGATGGTACGCGAGCGGGATGTAGGTCAGGAATCCGCCCGTTTCGTCCTGTAGTTCCCGCAACATCGAGAGATGCTCGACGCGATCCTCGAGCGATTCCACGTGCCCGTACAACATGGTGCAGTTCGAGCGGATGCCGAGGCGGTGCGCGGTGCGGTGCACGTCGATCCATTCCTCTGCCGCGAGCTTCCGGTCGGCGATCGTCGCCCGGATGCCGCGCGAGAACACCTCGGCGCCGCCACCTGGCAGCGTATCGAGCCCCGCCTCGCGCAGCGCGATGAGCACGCCCTCGACGCTCATCTTCTCGAGTCTCGCGATGTGCGCGACCTCGACGGCCGTGAGCGCCTTGATGTGCACGTCGGGGTGGCGCTCCTTGAGTCCGCGGAACATCTCGGCGTAGTAGGCCAGCCCGGTCTTCATGTCCAACCCGCCCACGATGTGGAATTCGCGAACGTACGGGTTGGCCGCCGCCTCGGCGAACGCTTGCTCCATCGTGTACCGGTACGCGCCCTCCTCCTTCGGAAGTCGCGCGTACGAACAGAAGACGCACGTCTTGCGGAGGATGCAGATGTTCGTGGGGTTGATATGCTGATTCGCGGCGAAGAACACGTGATCGCCATGCTTCGCGCGGTTCGCCGCGTCGGCGAGCGCGCCCAGCCCGATCAGATCGGGCGTGCGGAACAGCGCCAGCGCGTCATTCCCGTCGAGGCGATCGCCCGAGCCGATGCGCTGAGCGATGGGCCGGAGCGACGCGTCCGACAGGGTGGCCGCCGCGATCCCCACCGCACTCGCCAGCGTCGCGGGCATGACGCTACTCGCTGAAGCGTCGGAGCGCGAGCGTGACGTTGTGCCCCCCGAAGCCGAATGAGTTACTGAGCACCGAATCGACCTCGCGCGCGACCATCGTATTCGGCGTGTAATTCAGATCGCACTGAGGGTCCGGGGTGCAGTAGTTGATCGTCGGCGGGATCTTGCCCTCGGTCAGCACCAGCGACGAGACGATGAACTCGACTGCGCCGGCCGCGCCGAGCATGTGGCCGGTGCTCGACTTCGTGGAACTGACGTTGAGGCGCGCGGCGTGCTCCCCGAAGACGGCCTTGATTGCCTTCGTCTCATTAACGTCGTTCGCCGGGGTGGACGTTCCGTGCGCGTTGACATACTGCACCGCATCGGGCGTCATGCCGGCGTCCTGCATTGCCCGGCGCATCGCCCGTTGCGCGCCTTCTCCGTCGGGAGCGGGCGCCGTCAGGTGGTAGGCGTCGGCGGTCATGCCGTACCCCACCGTTTCGGCGTAGATGCGGGCGCCGCGGCGGCGGGCGTGCTCCAGCTCCTCGAGCACGACGATGCCCGACCCCTCGCCCATCACGAACCCGTCACGGGTCGCGTCGAACGGTCGGGACGCAGTCGCTGGCGAATCGTTTCGCTCCGAGAGCGCGCGCATGTTCGCGAAGCCGCCAATGGCCATCTGGGTCACGGTCGCTTCGGCGCCGCCCGCAATCATCACGTCGGCGTCGCCGTACTGAATCGCGCGGAACGCATCGCCGATCGCATGGGCGCTCGTCGCGCACGCGGAAACCGTCGCGTAGTTCGGCCCCTTCGCATTGAAGCGCATCGAGACGATACCGGCGGCGATGTCCGCGATGAACATCGGGATGAAGAACGGCGAGATCGTCTTCGGCCCGCGCGAGCGAAATTGATCGTGTTGCTCCTCGAATGTCTTGAGGCCTCCGATGCCGCTGCCCACGATCACGCCGGTACGCTCCCCCTCGTAGCCGGTACCCTCGCCGAAACCGGCGTCGCGCATGGCGAGCACCGCGGCCGCGAGTGCGTACTGCGTATATGGGTCGGCGCGCTTCGCCTCCTTCCGATCCATGTAGTTGCTCGGGTCGAACCCCTTCACCTCCGCGGCAAAGCGCACCGCGAAATTCGTCGGGTCGAATTTCGTGATGGGCCCGGCGCCGGACTGCCCCGCCATGAGCGCACTCCAGGTCGTCGCCACGTCGTTGCCGACGGGCGTGATCGCCCCCAATCCGGTGACGACGACCCGCCGGCTCACGCGCTGACCTTCTCCCGCAAGTAGTTCAGCGCGTCGCCCACCGTGCGCATCTTCTCCGCATCCTCATCGGGAATGTCGATGTTGAACTCCTTCTCGAACTCCATGACGAGCTCCACGGTGTCCAGGCTGTCGGCGCCGAGGTCCTCCATGAAGCTGGCGTTGTCGGTGAGCTTCTCCATTTCGACGCCCAACTCCTTGGCGATGATGTTCTTGACCTTCTCCTCGAGCTCAGCCATGGACGGATTCCTCGTTCGGTGGAAGTGGCCGCCGGGGACCGGCGGGCGCATACGGCCGCGTGAAAATTACATCACCATCCCGCCGTCCACCACGAACACCTGTCCCGTGATGTAGGCGGCGTACTCCGATGCCAGGAACGCGACGACGCCGGCGACGTCCGCTGCGGTGCCCAGGCGCGCGAGCGGAATCTGTGCGCTGAGCGCCGTGCGGGCGTCAGCCGTGAGGGCGGCGGTCATGTCCGTCTCAATGAATCCCGGCGCCACGGCGTTCGCCAGAATGTTTCGCGAGGCCAGCTCCTTGGCGACGGACTTGGTGAGACCGATCAGCCCCGCCTTGCTCGCCGCGTAATTGGTCTGCCCCTTGTTACCCGTCAGGCCGACGACACTCGCGATATTGATGATCCGTCCCCACCGGCGCTTCATCATCCCGCGTGCGGCGGCCCGCGTCGCGACAAACGCGCCGCGCAGATTCGCATCGAGGACCGCATCCCAGTCGTCGTCCTTGATGCGGAGCATGATGTTGTCGCGCGTGAGGCCGGCGTTGTTCACGAGAATGTCGAGCGATCCGAACGCGTGCTCGACACTCCCGACCAGGCTTGCCACCGCGGCGGTGTCCGAGACGTCGGCCGCGAAGCCGCGCACACTGGCTCCGAGCGCTCTTGCGCTCTCGTCGGCGCGCGCCTGGTCGCGACCGGAGATCGCGACCGACGCTCCGCACCCGGCGAGGGTGGCGGCGATCTCGCGGCCGATGCCGCGGGTGCCGCCCGTGACCAGCGCGGACTTCCCGGAGAGATCAATCCGCATCATCGATCCGAATCACGAGAAACGTGCGGCGAGGCGCTCGACATCGGCGCGCGTGCCGCACATCGCGCTCTCCATGCCTGGCGCGATGCGCTTCGTCAGGTTCGTGAGCACACTGCCGGGGCCGACCTCGACGAAGAGCGCGGCGGGGTACGCGTGGGCCAGATTGACCACGAGGCTCCGCCAACGGACGGGCGACGTGAGCTGCGTCACAAGGAGCGACCGTGACGCCGCGGCACCCATGACCGGTTCGGCGGTCACGTTCGAGTACACCGGGAATGACGGCTCACTGAAAGTTGCCTCGGCCAGCGCGCCCGCCAGTCCATCTGCCGCGTCACGCATGAGTGGCGAGTGGAACGCCCCGCTCACGTTGAGGCGGAGCGCACGTCTGGCGCCACGTGCTTTCGCCAGTGCCATCGCGCGCTCGACGGCGGCGATCGCTCCCGACACCACCACCTGCTCAGGCGAGTTGTAGTTCGCTGGCACCACCACATCCTTCGCGTCGGACGCGGCACGGCAGACCTCGTCCACGAGATCATCCGCGAGGCCGAGTATCGCGGCCATGGTGCCGGGGCTCCGTTGGCCGCTTGCGAACATCAACTCTCCCCGGCGGCGCACGAGCCTCGCGCCGGACGACAACGACAATGCGCGGCTGGCCACGTGCGCCGTGAACTCGCCGAGCGAGTGGCCAGCGGCGGCGCGCACGTGCGGCGCGAGTGTGCTCTGAACAGCGGCCCAGGCGGCAGCGCCGTGCGCCAGGAGTGCCGGTTGCGCGTTCTCGGTGGAGGTCAGCGCCTCCTCCGGCCCATGGAAGCAGAGCGCACTCAGTTCGAGGCCGAGCGCGGCGTCAACGGCGCGGAACACGTCGGCCGAGGGCGGGAATGCGTCGGCCAGATCAGCACCCATGCCGGGACGCTGCGAACCTTGACCCGGAAAGAGGAGCACGACTCCGTCCGTCGCACCCACGCTCAGAGCCGCACGGCCATCGAGGCCCACGTGAAGCCCGCGCCAAAGGTCACGAGCAGCACCGTGGAGCCCTCGCCGACGCGACCCTGCTCGATCGCCTCGTCGAGGGCGATCGGGATCGAGGCCGAGGATGTGTTGCCGTACCGGTCGACGTTCACGTACACCTTGTCCATCGAAATGCCCGCATGCTTCGCCGTCGCCTCGATGATCCGAATGTTCGCCTGATGCGGGATCAGCAGATCGATGTCGTGTCCCGTCAGGCGCGCGCCGTCCAGTGCACGGTCCGCCGCCTCGGACATCGAGTGGACGGCCGCCTTGAATACCTCGCGCCCCGCCATCTTGACGAGGTGGCTTCGGTCGCTGAGCACGGCCTCGGACAGCGGCACGTTGGCGCCGCCGGCGGGCCGGTAGAGCAATTCGGCCAGGGTTCCGTCGCTTCGCATGAACGCCGACATGATCCCGCGACCCTGCCGCGACTTCTGCAAGACGGTGGCACCAGCTCCATCGCCGAACAAGACGCACGTCGAGCGATCCGTCCAATCCACGATGGCGCTCATCTTCTCCGCACCAATGACGAGTACCGTCTCGGCGATGCCGTTCATCATCAGCCCCTCGCCGATGGTGAGGCCATACAGCCAGCCCGAGCAGGCAGCGGAGAGGTCGAACGCGGACGCGCGCGTCGCACCAAGCGCCGCCTGAATGTCTACGGCGGTCGACGGGAGCAGCCGGTCCGGCGTCGCCGTGCTCAGGATGATGACATCGAGCTGGCCCGCTTGGACGCCCGCGCGATCCATCGCGATGCGCGCCGCGGCGGCGGCCATGCTGCATGTCGTCTCGCCGTCCTGCGCGATGTGACGCTCCGCGATACCCGTGCGCTCGAGAATCCACTCGTTCGAAGTCTCGAGCCCCATCTTCGCGAAGTCATGGTTCGTGACCACCTTCGCCGGCACAGAACGCCCAGTGCTCGCGAACTGTGCGACTGGACGCTTCACGCGTCGCTCGCGGCCGTCTGGCCGAGCCGGCGTCCGATGTGCTCGTCCATGCGGGTTTCCACGGCCCGGAGCGCCACCTTGATCGCGTTCTGAATCGCCCGGGGCGATGACTTCCCGTGACAGATCACGCTCACCCCCTTGACCCCGAGCAACGGCGCGCCGCCATACTCGGAATAGTCGAACTCGCGAAACCCGCGCTCGAGCGCGCGAAGATCCACGCCAGTCTTCTTGAGCAGCGTGAACATGAGCGGGGCGACGGACTCGTAGAATTTGAGCAGCACGTTCCCGACGAAGCCGTCGCACACGACGACGTCGACCGGCCCTTGCTGGTTGCCGCCCGCGAGAATGTCGCGTCCTTCGACGTTGCCCTTGAAGTTGAGATCAGCGTGGCGGAGAAGCTGGTGCGCCTCCTTTACCGCCGCGTTTCCCTTTTCTGGCTCCTCGCCGATACTGAGCAGCGCGACAGCCGGGTTATCGCGTCCAAGCACATCCTCGGCGTACACGGAGCCAAGCCGAGCGAACTGCACGAGCTCCTCAGGGGAGCAATCCACGTTCGCGCCGGAGTCGATCATGACGACCGGGACGCGCGCGGTCGGAAGCACGGTCCCGATCGCCGGCCGCGTCAACCCTGGGTGCAACTTGAACAGCACGGTCGAGGCGGCCATCTGCGCGCCCGTGCTGCCAGCGGAGACGAACGCATCGGATTGACCGGCTGTCTGCAGCCGAAGGCCGACGATCATCGAGCTCTTCGGCTTCGAGCGGATGGCGGCCGACGGCCGATCGTGCATGTCGATCACATCCGGCGCCTCGACCATGTGCAGCCGGTCCCGGTGAACCGCAAGGTGTGCCATGTCGCCGGCGAGCAGCGAATCGAGCGCGGATCGCAGGACGTCCGTCTTGCCGACGAGCTGGATGGAATGCGAAGAGTCGAGATCGGCCAGCGCGCGGAGGGCACCGGCAATCGGCGCTATGGGCGCGTGATCGCCCCCCATCGCGTCTAGCGCGATCCGCGCCAAGGCTACGCTTCCCTGGCTGCGACTCGCTGCTCACCCGCGTAATAGCCACATTCCGCGCACACGCGATGCGGCCGCTTCATGCTCCGACAGCGGGGGCAACGCTGAATCACAATGGCGGGAGCCTTCTTATGGGTGTTGCGGGCGCGCTTCTTCCGCTTGGATGTACGTCGCTTTGGAACAGCCATTGGTCGGAACCGGGAGAGAGAATGAGAGGTCGGATCAGGATGGGTCGGTGCCCGACGCGCGGAGTGCCGCCCCGCCGTTATCGGCCGTGGCCCGGCAGCCGCAGTCGCCGGCGTTCAGGTCGGCGCCGCAGTGCGGGCACAGGCCCTTGCAGTCGTCCCGACAGAGCGCAAATGCCGGGACGGCGAGCAGCCACTGCTCGCGGATCGAGGGGCGCAGATCGAGCTCGCGCGCACGCGGCGGGATGCGGAATACGTCGGGATCGTCCACTTCCTCGTCGTCCGCATCCGTGAAAATGAGATGCAGATCCTCACTCACCGACACGGAGGTCGGCGTGAGGCACCGCCGGCAATCCATTGCCGCGGCACCTTCGATCCGGCCGCTCCAGTAGAACCGGTCGGATCCCGCGGGGGAGAGACGGCCGGTCGCGCGGATGGGCGCGACTGGTCGCGGATCGTCGTCCTGCCACACACTATCGTCGGCCGGGAGGGTGCCATCGACCTGCGCGGCGCGCGACTCGAGCGTACGGATGTCAAAGGACAGCATAGCCGCGAAATGTACGCGGCTGCGGGAAGTCGGTCAAGTCAACGCGCGACAGTGAGTTAGCGCGGTACGAGCGCCAGCAGCGCTCCCGGTGCTGGTCAGCCGGCGGCGAGCAGATCCGCGCCCGAAAAGAAGAAGCCGATCTCGCGATCCGCGTTGTCGTCGGAGTCGGATGCGTGAATGGCGTTCCGCTCCTTCGATTCGGCATACAGCTTCCGGACCGTCCCGTCCCTGGCCTCCTTCGGGTCGGTCGCTCCGATCGCATCGCGCAGGGCCAGCACCGCATTCTCGCGCTCGAGGACGAGTGGCATGCAGGTCCCGGACGTCATGAAGCTCGTGAGCGGCGCGAAGAAGGGCCGCTCGCGATGGACCTCGTAGAAGGAGGCCGCCTGCGGTTGCGCGAGCCGCACGACACGTGCGGCTCGAACGCGGAATCCCTGCTCTTCGAGCAGCCCGATGATCTTGCCGGCCATCCCGCGGCCGAAGGCATCTGGCTTGATGATCGCGAGCGTTCGATTGCCAGCCATGAATCAGTATCCTATGAGTTTGCGGATGATGTCGCCACGCGTCAGGAAGCCGACCACGCGACCCCCGCGAACGACGGGTACGCCATCAACATCCTTGTTCGTCATGATCGACGCGACCTCGGCCAGCGGCTGCTCTGGCGAGACGCAGAGCACTTGCCGCGTCATCGCGTCCCGAACGGACCGCCGGTTCTGCGGCGCACTTCCGACGCGTGCCGCGCCCTTCCCTTGCAGGTAGCTGCCGAGCAGGTGGCGTACGAGCTCGCGCTCGCTCAGCATGCCGACCAGAAGCCCATCCGCCTCCGCCACCGGCAGGGCGCTGATGCCGGCCCGCGCGATCACGGCCGCGGCATCACGTAGCGGGGTGTCAGGCGTCGTGACCCGCGGCCGTTGTGTCATGATGTCGGCCACCGTCAGCTGCGCCGGCACCTCGTGATCACGTAGCGCGGGGAGCGACGCGACTTCCTCGGCCGTCTCCGCCGCGAGCACCTCCTCGACGATCGCCGGGTTCGAGAACGCGCGCGCGAACGCGCCGAGCACCTGGAGATACTGGGCGGCGAGTCTGGGTGGCGCGACGACCACCAAGGCGATCCGTGCCGACTGTCCCTCCTCCCCGATGCTGTCGCGGCGCAGCGGCTCAGGGGACGTGCCGAGCGCGACGAGCAGATCGCTCACCGCATCGGTCCGATAGTGCATGACGAAGGCGCGATCGCCCATACTCACGGCGTCCTCGCCCCGCTCCTCGGCCACCCGGTCTCGCAGCTTGCCCGCGTCCTGAACGGCGCCTGACGCCTCGAGACATCCGATGAGCGCGGTGGCGGCCTCGCTCGTCGTCGTGGCGTTGACCGGGACGGCGATATGCGCGGGTACGAGCAGGTCTGACAGCCTCACATGCGCTCGCGCACCAGGCTCACGAAGTCCATAGGCCGGCGCGCGACACCCATACCCGCATCGGCGAAGGCCTGAATCTTTTCCGCCGCCGTGCCTGCCGAGCCGGAGATGATGGCGCCAGCGTGTCCCATTCGCCGTCCGGGGGGGGCGGTCTGGCCGGCGATGAATCCGACCACCGGCTTCTGCATCGTCGAGTGCACGAACGCCGCCGCCTCCTGCTCGTCCGTGCCGCCGATCTCGCCCATCATGCACACGACCGTCGTCGCGGGATCCGCCTCGAACGCGGTGAGGCAATCGATGAAATTCGTACCATTAATCGGGTCGCCGCCGATCCCGACGCACGTCGATTGCCCGAGTCCGGCGCGCGTCAACTGGTAGACCACCTCGTACGTCAGGGTGCCGGAACGGCTGACGACGCCCACTGCGCCGGGGGCGCAGATGCGGCCCGGGATGATGCCGACCTTGCTCTGGCCCGGGGTGATGAGGCCCGGGCAGTTCGGGCCGATGAGACGCGCGCCGCGTTCCTGCACGAACGGGTACACGCGGGTCATGTCGAGCACCGGGACGCCCTCGGTGATGCAGACGATGAGCTGAACACCCGCGGCGGCCGCCTCGAGCATCGCATCCGCGGCGAATGGCGGCGGCACGTAGATCACGCTCGTGTTCGCGCCCGTCTCCTGCACGGCATCCGCCACCGTGTTGAAGATCGGCACGGTACCCTCGAAGCGTTGGCCACCCTTCCCGGGCGTCACACCGGCGACGACTTGCGTGCCGTACTCGATCATCTGCTTCGCGTGGAACGATCCGTCCCGCCCGGTGATGCCCTGAACGATCAGCCTCGTGTCGCCGTCGATGAAGATGCTCACGAAGTCTGTCCTCCGGTCGCGAGCTGCACCGCGCGCTGCACCGCTTCGTCCATATCGGTCATTGCGGCGAAGCCGTTCTCCTCAAGGATCTTCAGTGCGATCTCTTCGTTCGTACCTGTCAACCGGATCACGATCGGAACCTTGAGCGGATTCTGCCGCGTCGCGGTGACGATGCCGTTCGCCACATCGTCCGTTCGCGTGATGCCGCCGAAAATGTTGAACAAGATCGCGCGGACACTCGGGTCGCTCGTGATGATCTTGAGCGCATTCACGACTTTCTCCGGACTCGACGATCCGCCGATATCGAGAAAGTTCGCGGGCTCACCACCGTAGTATTTCACGAGATCCATCGTCGCCATCGCGAGGCCGGCACCGTTCACGACGCAACCGACGTTGCCGTCGAGCTTGATGAAGGTCAGGTTGGCCTTCCGGGCGAGCACCTCGCTAGGCTCCTCGGCGCTCTCATCGCGCAAGGCCGCCATCTGCGGGCGCCGGTCGAGCTCGTTGTCGTCGATCACCATCTTCGCATCGAGCGCGACGACCTGGCCTTCCGGGGTCGTGACCAGGGGATTGATCTCCGCGAGCGACGCGCCGCTCTCCTGAAAGCCGCGGTAGAGCTGCTGCATGATCGTTGCAGCGGCACGAGCCTGCTTCACGTCGGGATAGAGGAAGAAACCCATGCGCATCGCCTCGTACGGCTGCAGGCCGTAGCGTGGGTCCACGGGCAGCTTCATGATCTTCTCAGGTGTGGACGCGGCCACTTCTTCGATGTCGATCCCACCCGCCGGGCTCACCATGAACACCGCACGCTTCGATGTGCGATCCACGATGATGCCGACGTACGCTTCGGTCGCAATGTCGGCGGCGGGAGTCACAAGCACCTTTTGGACTGGCAATCCCTTGATCTGCAAGTCCAGAATCTTCGCCGCCGTGACGCGTGCTTCCTCTGGAGAATGGGCGAGCTTGACGCCGCCCGCCTTACCGCGCCCGCCGGCGTGTACCTGCGCCTTGATGACGACCGTACCGCCGAACTTACGCGCCAGGCGCTCCGCCTCTTCAGCGGTCGTCGCCACTTCACCGGGCGGGATGGGGACGCCGAGGCCCCGCAGCACTTCCTTGGCTTGATACTCGTGGATATTCACGTGCGCTCCAAACGTCGTGTGGTACGGGGTCAAATTCCCCCGAACGAGTGCGCTCGCCGTCACGCGGCGCAGCGGTCATCGGCTCACGGAAGACATCAGCTCACGGAAGGCATCAGCTCACGGAAGGATCGTCGTGCCCGCCTCGCCGCGGACGGCTTCCCGGCCGCGCGCGAGCTCGGTAATAATAGCGCGACCCCCTGTACGACGCACAAAATCGACCGCGGCGCGCACCTTCGGCGCCATGCTCCCTTCCCCGAGCGCTCCGGCGCGATCCATCCGCTCGGCCTCGGCCGCCGAAAGCTTGGAGAGCGGCTCCTGCCGCGCGGTGCCGTAATTCGCATACACGGCATCAATGTCCGTGAGGATGACCAGCAGCGATGCGCCGAGATCGCGCGCAAGGACTGCTGCGGCCAGATCCTTGTCCACGACGGCGTCCACGCCCTCCCACCCGAGCAGCGAGTCCGGGTAGACGGGAGCGCCTCCCCCACCGCAAGCGACGACTACGACTCCGTCATCAACAAGGCGGCGGATGACGCCGATCTCGTGAATCGCGAGCGGCGCCGGGCTCCCGACCACTCGGCGCCATCGGCCCCGGCCGTCTACCTTCACCGGAATCCCTTCCGCCCGAAGAGCGGCCGCGCGGTCCGCCGGGATCTCGTGTCCGATGAACTTGCTCGGCGACGAGAGCGCGCGGTCGGCGGGATCGACGTGAACCTGAGTGATGACCGTCGCAACCTGGCGATCGCTACCAGCGCGCCGCAGGGCGTTCTCGAGCGATTGCTGGATCATGTAGCCGATCCAGCCGGCGGTGGCGGCGACGAGCACGCCAAGGGGAAGCGGGGCGACAGCGGCGCGCGCCAACTCGTTCCGCACGAGCTCGTCGCCGACCTGAGGTCCGTTGCCGTGCACGACGCAGAGTCGCCAACCGTCCAGCGCGAGGTCCACGATCGGTCCGAGGCTCGATCGCGTATGCCGGAACTGGTCGTTGATGGTCGAGTGCGTGCCCGCCGGCGACAGCGCGTTGCCTCCGAGCGCGATGACCGCCGTCCCGCCAGTCGGCTCCGACCCCCGCGTCGCGTTCACTGGCGCTCCCCGGCGCGAGCCGCCCACCGGTGCGCGTGAGTCACCGTGCCGTCGCCGGCGTGCGCGCCAAGAGCTCGCCGAGTGCGCCGTATGCGGCGCCGAATGCGGCCCAGTCACCGCGCGACGTCGCGGCCCGCATCTCGGCGTACAACGCGCGTACGCGCGCCTGAAAGGCCGCGGGACCCAACGGCTGGGCGATGGTGGAATCGCCCGCGGGAGCCGCGACGCCGAGCGCGTCGGCGAGCGTGCGGCCGGACAGGGGAATCTGTGGTCCGGTGGCCGCGAGTACACGGTCGAGCGCGAGTGGCGCGTCGCCGCGCACGGTGTACAGGCTCTGCAAGAACACGATGTCGCTGCCGAGCGCGGCGGCGCGTACTGGACCGCGTATGACGCGCGCATCGCGCGGCAGCGCGGGCGACGCTTCGGGGAGCGGCGCCCGGAAGCTGTCGAGCACGGTTCCCCACTTGGATCCGGGTGCAGGCAGTGGTAGCCAGAGCGTGCGTCGCGCGCGGCCGCCCGTCGCGATGAGGAGTCCGGTCACACGATCGGCGGCATCGAGTATGGGCGTCGTCCAGGCGAGCGCGGAGTCCAGTTGCGGCATCACGGCCAGCGCCATCGGCGTCCGGGCGAGCGCGCTGTCGGCGCCCTCGATCTGTGGCAGATGCCCGCCGCGCGGTCCGGCGCCACGGCGGCTACCGACGCTGGCGAAGGCGGATGCACGAATGCGCGCTCCATCGGTCGCCGGCGGTGAGGCGCCGATGAGCGCCGGGTCGGCCGCGCTCCGCGTGACGAAGAGGTCGGGGAAGGACCGTACCCACGTCAGTGCGATCGGATCGAGCGCTGAATCAGCGGCGAGCTGCACGCGGCCAGTCTGCGCATTGACGAATGCGGTAGCGGCGTGTCGTACATAAGTCATCTCGGTCGCGCCGAGCGGCATCCGCTGACTGAGCGGATAGCTCGCCGACGCGGAATACAGCTCTACCAGCCAATAGAGCGTGTCGCGTTCCAGCAGCGGCGTCACGTCAGTGCCCTGAGTGAAGAACGGGGCGAGGCGATGGACGCGTGCGCGCACGTCTGTCCAGGTGAGAATCCGCGTCGTCGGACGCGCGTCGCTCCTCAGGAGACGATAGTCCTGGAGGCTCCACGCGTGCGCGATCCGCGACCAGACTCCGCCGAGCGACGGCGCCGCGACCGATTCCGTGCTGTCGCGCACGAGCGCCGAACGAGGCGCTGCCGAGTCGTACACGACAGGCGCGGCGACGAACTGGCCCTCCGCTTCGGGAGCTGCGCCGGCCAGCACGCCCGCCGTGGCAATGGACACGGGGCCGCCGCGAGCGTCGCTCCGGCTCGCGGCCAACATCGCGATGCTCCACGCACCCGCGATACCGCCTTCGCCGAGGGGGGCGCGCTCCGGCAGAAGGGCGGCTACACCCGAGGGAGTAGCCTGCCACCCCACGCGCGGGGGATACCAGGTCCGCGATCCGCGAGGCAACGCCCGAGCCAGCGCCCCGCCATCCCAGGACGGCAACGAGGTGGCGAGCTCTCGAGGCGACACGTATGGCACACTAGCATCCGCCAGCGTGATCTCGTCCACCGCGTATGCGCGCCGCGTATACTCGGCGCGCGTGTCGAGATATGGCCGCTCGCGCACCGTCGAGTTGCCTGGCGCCACCCAGAGCGGCGCGAGCTGTCGCAATGCGAGCGACAGGATCATGACGACCGCGACGGCAATGAACGCCGTGCGCAGCTGTCCCGTCCATCCGGCCCATGCGACGATGAGTGCCGTGCAGAGCGCGAGGATGGAGAGGGCCAGGTTGACCGTGATGTTGGCGTGGCGATCCACGTACGTGAATGCGCCGCCCGGGCCGCTCCCATCGAGGAGGAGGTGGAAATTGTCGAGCCGGTAGCTCCAGGCGAGGATGAGCAGGAGTACGGCCAGCAACGCGAACAGGTGGCGGCGCACGTAGTTCGAGACGTAGAGCATCCCCCGCTCCCGCGTCAGACTGGGCGTGAGCGCGTAGAGGAAGATGACGACGGCCGCGGTGAGCAGCACCAACACGAGCGCGCGGTCACGCAGCCCTCGCTCGAAGGGGAGCCAGTAGACATAGAAGCCGAGGTCTACGTAAAAATGCGGATCCGTCTCGCCGAATGGGACGCCGAAGAACGCGAGCGGGGCGCGCGTCCAATCGTCGCGAGGAAAGGTGAGCAAGAACGCGAGGAGCAACGCCAGGCCGGCGGCGGCGAAGTCGAGGTAGCGGCCCGGGACTTCCTCGCCGATCTCGAGATTGCCCAGCCGTCGCGGTATCCGCAATGAGACGACCGAGCGGCGAACAGCGTAGAGGTTCGCAAACAAGAAGGCGCCGCCGACCAGGAGATAGGCTGCCCGCGTCGCGAGCCCAAGCGTAGTCTGTGCGCGCCAGAGCGAGGAGGCATCGAGCGCCGCATACCAGAGGTAGTCCACGTACACACCCGCGGCGGCCCTCCCCAACACGAGGAGCGCCGCGACGCACGCGACGCCCACGGCAATCCACCGCCGGCGCTTCACGCTAGACGGCGACTCCTTGCGTACGAAGCCACCCCTCGAACTCGCCGCGAATCTCCTCGAGGCGATCCGCGGTCCGGGCCTCGAAGCGAAGCACGAGCACAGGTTGAGTATTCGACGCGCGGACAAGACCCCACCCGTCGCCGAAGAGCACGCGCGCTCCATCCACGTTCACGACCTCCCGGCGTGCCCGGAAGTAGCGGATCGCGTCCGCCACGATGCCGAACTTGCGCTCTTCCGCTACATCGACGCGGATCTCCGGTGTCGAAACGAATTTGGGAACGTCGGCGAGGAGTTCGGAGATCGTACTCCCCGAGTCAGCGATGATCCGGAGCAGCCGTGCCGCGCCGTAGATCGCGTCGTCGTGTCCGTAGAACCCTTCCGAGAAGAACATGTGGCCGGACATCTCGCCCGCAATCGGAGCGTCCAGCTCCTTCATCTTGTCCTTGATCAGCGAGTGGCCCGTCTTCCACATGACGGGCTCGCCGCCTGCGGCGCGAATGGCATCGGGGAGCGCTTGCGAGCACTTGACGTCGAAGATCACAGGGCCGGCGCCGGTGCGCGCGAATACGTCGCGGGCGTAAATGATGAGGACATGGTCGCCCCAGATGATCTCACCGCGCTCGCTGATCACGCCGATGCGATCCGCGTCTCCATCCAGGGCCACTCCGATGTCGGCTCCTCGCCGCACCGCTCCGATGATGTCCTGAAGATTCTCGACGACGGTCGGGTCGGGGTGATGATTCGGGAAGGTGCCATCGCTCTCGCAGAAGAGCGACGTGAGCTCCACCCCAAGCCGCTCGAGAAGTCGTGGCGCGACGAGGGCGCCCGCGCCGTTGCCGCAATCGAGGACGACGCGAAGGCGGCGCGAGAGCGGGCCGATGCGCTCGACGACGTCGTCGAGATACCTGTCGATTACCGGCTCCGACCTCGCTGTGCCGGAGCCGCTGGGGAACACCCCGCGCTCGATGAGCGCGTACAGTTCCTGAATGTCGTCCCCGTGCATCGACGCGGTCCCGACGCTCAGCTTGAAGCCATTGTACTCTGGAGGGTTGTGGGAGCCGGTAATCTGGATCCCACCGCTGACATCTAGATTGTGCAGTGCCCAGTAGAGGAGTGGTGTGGGCACCACACCCACATCCACCACATGGACGCCGGACTCCGTGAGACCGCGCACGAGGGCGTTCCGCAGGGCCGAGCCGCTAGGACGGTTGTCCCGTCCGACCGCGATGGCTGCGCCACGGCCGCCCCGCGACATCAGATTCGCCGCATACGCACGGCCAATCACGCGCGCGGCGTGCTCGGTGAGATCGTGTCCGACGATTCCGCGGATGTCGTACTGACGGAAAATCCCTTGGGACACACTCATGGAGGCCTCGAACCAGCACGGGGCCGCCGAGCGGCCCCGCAGGATCAACGCGTGGGTATGGCGGCGACGGGCGGCGCCGCCGGCTGCGCCACGCCGGGCGCGACGCCGTGAATCATACCGGGCATGTCCTGACTCATCGTCGGAACCGGCACCGGGAGCGTGTTCTGGCGGGCGAACCAGAGTACGGGGTTCGGGAATACCCCGAAAATGAGTAGCGCGCCGGCGGTGAGGCCGATCACGAGGCCGGTCAGTCGGGGTACCGGCGCGACCGGCTGTGCATCCTTCGGCCGTGGGCGCATGAACATCACCATGACGACGTAGAGGTAGTAGCCGGCCGACAGGACGCTCGTCAGCACCAGTGCCACGGCGAGTAAATTCTGATCGCGACCGAGAGCGGCCTGCAGCACGTACCACTTGGCGAAGAAGCCCATGCCGCCCGCGATTGGAAATCCGAGGAGTGCGAGCATGAAGACGGCCATCGCGACCGCGAGCCAGGGGCGATCCCGCCACAGCCCGCCGAACGCCGCGACCTGCTCGTCCTCTTCCCGTATCGGCGCGACCGCCATGACCACCGCGAAGGCGCCCATGGTCGCCAGGGTGTACGCGACGAGGTAGAACAGGAACGCCGAGGCGCCAAGCGAGGTACCGACGACGAGCGCCACGAGTATGTAGCCTGCGTGGGCAATGCTCGAGTAGGCGAGCATGCGCTTGATGTTCTTCTGCGCCAGTGCGATCGCGTTGCCTGCAATCATCGTCACGACTGCCAGGTACCAGAGCGCGCGGTGCGACGGTGCGTCGTACTGGATCGCGGGGAAGGCTTCGATCCACACGCGCAGGAACGCCGCGAAGGCCGCCGCCTTGACCGCGGCGGCCATGTAGGCGGTGTACGGCGTGGGCGCCCCTTCGTAGACGTCGGGCGTCCACATATGGAACGGCGCGGCGGCGACCTTGAAGGCAAACCCGACGAGCAGCAGCCCGATGCCCACGCTCAGCATCGGCACCCCCGAGAAGCCGCTCGCCGTGACGCGTTCGGCGATGCGGGCGAGGTTCGTGGCGCCCGTTGCTCCGTAGACGAGTGCGATCCCGTAGAGCAGGAAGCCGGTCGAGAACGCGCCCAGCAGGAAGTACTTGAGCGCGGCTTCGGCCGCGCGCCCGCTGCGACGTTGGATGCCCGTGAGCACGTACACCGCCACCGACATGAGCTCGATACCAAGGAACACGATGATCAGATCGCGCGCCGCGGCGAGGAGCATCATCCCCGACGTCGCGAGCAGGATCAGCACGTGCGCCTCGGCTATCGTCAGGCCGACTCGCTTGGCGTAGTCCATCGACAGCGCGATCGCCATGAGCGTGGCGAGGAGGAAGAGCAGATCCGATGCCCAGCGGAAGTTGTCTACGGCGATGATGCCGGGACCGGACACGGCGCCAGCCGCCATGTACCAAATGACGAGACCCGCTGTGACGATCGTGACGACGATGCTCCCGATAGCGACGTTACGCTGGTGTTCGTCGCTCTCGGGCTTCCACGAGGCCCAGAGCAGCAGTGCCATCGCGCCGGCCACCAGGAACATCTCGGGGCCCAGCGCGGCAGTCAGACCCGATGGGGTCGCGAGGTCGAAACGCATCGTCACCGCGAGATGGAGGCGCCGACGGCAGCAGCAGTCCGCGTGGCAGCCGACCCGGTCACCGAGTTCACGAATCGCGTCGCGGCAGGCTCGGTCCGGCGCAGGAGCGGCGCCGGGTAGATACCGATCCACAGGATCGCCGCCGCCAGGACTCCCATGATGAACAGCTCGCGGCGATTCAGGTCCGTGATCGTCCGATTCTCCGGCTTGTCGAGCGAGTTGAACAGGATGCGCTGGATCGCCCAGAGCAGATACGCGGCCGCGAAAATGACACCCGTCGTCGCGATGAGCGTGAGAATAGGCGCTGCGCGGAACGCGCCCAGCAGCACGAGGAACTCGCCGATAAAGCCATTCGTGCCAGGCAGGCCGATGCTGCTCAACGACACGAAGGTGAGGAACACGGCGAACATGGGCACCACGCGCGCGATGCCGCCATACGCCTCGATCTCACGCGTGTGCCGGCGCTCGTAGATCATCCCGACCAGGAGAAAGAGCGCGCCGGTCGAGATACCGTGGCTGATCATGATCATGATGGCGCCCTGCACGCTCTGCACCGTGAGCGCGAAGATGCCGAGCATCACGAAGCCGAGGTGGCTCACGGATGAATACGCGACGAGCTTCTTGAAGTCCGGCTGGACCATGGCGACCAGCGCGCCGTAGACGATCCCGATCACGGCGAGCACGAGGATCCCCGTGCGGACCCAACCGGTCGTCGCGGCTGACGGGAAGAGCGGGATGGCGAACCGTAGAAACCCGTACGTTCCGAGCTTCAGCATGATCCCAGCGAGGATCACCGAGCCCGCCGTCGGTGCCTCGACGTGCGCGTCGGGCAGCCAGGTGTGGAACGGGAACATCGGGACCTTGACGGCGAAGGCGAGGAAGAACGCGCCGAAGAGGTAGAGTGCGGTCCTGTGCGTGAAGCTCGCGTTCGCGACGAGCGTGTCGTAGTCGAAGGTGCTCGAGTTCCCTACCTTGACCCACAGATATAGGATCGCGACCAGCATGAGCAGCGACCCGACCATCGTGTAGATGAAGAACTTGAGGCTCGCGTAGATGCGTCGCTCGCCACCCCAGATGCCGATGATGAAGTACATCGGCACCAGCATGATCTCCCACATCACGTAGAAGAGCAGCAGGTCGAGTGACATGAAGACGCCGAGCATGCCCGTCGTCAGGACGAGCAGGAGCGCGTAGTAGCTCCGGAGCTTGGTCCGCACGCTCGTCCAACTCCCCAGCACGGCGAGCGGCATGATGAACGTCGTGAGCAGCACCATGACGAGCGAGATGCCGTCCACGCCCACGTGGAAGCGCGCACCCCAGTCGCCGATCCACGGCAGGTTCACGACCGCCTGCCACGCCGGCTCGGCCGGATCGTAACTCCACCATAGCCCGACCGAGAGCAGGAACTCGATGGTCAGCGTGCCGAGCGCGATCGCGCGCGCGTCGCCGGCGCGCTCGAGATTGTCGTCGCTTCCGGACCCGCGACCGCCGACGCCGCCGATGTACAATGCGGCCGCTCCGACGATCGGGACGAGGAGCAGCGCCGGGAGAATCCAGCCGTTGTAGCCGATGGAAGCGAGAAAGTCGCGCATGCGTTACCGGACGGTGAAGGCGCCGACGACGAGTAGCACGCCGACGACGATCGCCCAGGCGTACGTTCCGACGTGCCCCGATTGCGCCTGGGAGCCCAACCAGCCGAACCCGCGCGCGAGCCACGCACTCCCGTTGACGAAGAGGCCGTCGATCAGGCCGACGTCGATCCCGCGCCAGAGCAGTTTGCGCGACCCCTGGACGACGGGCTCGACCACTGCCGCGTCGTACGCCTCGTCCACGTAGTACTTGTGCAGCAATACACGCTCGAGCCCTGCCTCCGCCGGTGCCTGCGCCTTCGGCACCAATCGGGCGGGCTTGAGCCGCGCGAACGCGAAGCCGATACCGAGAACGGCAATCGCGACTGCGGCACCAACAAGTGTGTATTCGGTGCTGTGCGCGATCTCGGGCACAATACCGTTCGTCACGCGCAGCGTGGCGTCGCCGACGACCGGCTCGAGCCAGTGATCGAGCAGGCCGGTTCGCCCGGCGGGCAGCACGTCGGTGAAGAATTTCGGGAGGTTCAACCAGCCGCCCGCCAGGCTCAGCACACCGAGGACAATGAGCGGCCCCGTCATGCTCAGCGGCGCCTCTCGCAGCTGCGACTGCTCCGCCTGTCCGGTCCGGTTCGGGCCGTGGAAAGTGTACAGCATCATCCGCGTCATGTAGATCGCGGTCAGGAGCGCCGCCGCCAAGCCAAGCGCATAGATGGCGTACAGCAGCGTGCTCCCGGGAATCCCGAGCCAGCTCGCCTCGGCCAACGTCGAGTCGTGCGCGCGGGCGAAGACGGCGCCGAGGATCTCATCCTTCGAGAAAAACCCGGCGAAGATCGGCACGCCGGCGATCGCGAGGGTGGCAATCCACATGAGCACGCGCGTCGTCGGCATGTAGCGGCCCAGCCCGCCCATGTTCCGCATGTCCTGTGCATCCTCGTGGCTCCCGGTATGGTGATACGCACGGTGCATGGCGTAGATGACCGAGCCCGACCCGAGGAAGAGGAGCGCCTTGAAGAACGCGTGTGTCGCGAGGTGAAAGACGCCGGCGACATAAGCGCCGACGCCGACGCCGATGAACATGTAACCGAGCTGCGACACCGTGGAGTAGGCGAGCACCCGCTTGATGTCCCACTGCTTGAGCCCGATCGTCGCCGCGAAGATTGCCGTGAGCGCGCCGACGGCGGCCACGGTGAGACCCGCGACCGGCGAGAGCGCGAAGAGGAAGCTGCTGCGCGCGATCAGGTAGACGCCGGCGGTGACCATCGTCGCCGCGTGAATGAGAGCCGACACGGGCGTGGGGCCGGCCATCGCGTCCGGCAGCCAGACGTACAGCGGAATCTGCGCACTCTTGCCGGCGCAGCCGAGGAACAGAAATAAGCAGATCGCGGTCACCACGGCGCCGCCGAACTCCAGCGTGGGCGCACGCTCGGCGACCGTCGCGAAGTCCAGCGCGCCCAGGTTGCCGAAGAGCAGAAACATGGCGATCAGAAACCCGAAGTCGCCGATCCGATTGACGATGAACGCCTTCTTGCCGGCGTCGGCGTTTGCTTTCTCGCTGAACCAGAAGCCAATCAGGAGGTAGGAGCAGAGCCCCACCCCTTCCCACCCGATGAACAGCACGGCATAGCTGGCGCCCAGCACGAGCACCAGCATGAACGCGATGAACAGGTTGAGGTACGCGAAGTAGCGCGGGTACCCCGGGTCGTCGCGCATGTAGCCGACGCTGAAGATGTGGATCAGCGTGCCGACGCCGGTGACGATCAGGACCATCACCATCGAGAGCTGATCCACCTGGAACGCCCAGTCGATCTGGAGGTCGCCCACCGGCATCCAGCTGAAATACCGCTTGATGAACGGCGCGTGCATCTCCGACCCGCCGGCCCGGATCATCGCCATCCAGATGGCGAGCGCGAGCGCGAACGAGAGCGCGAGCACGAGCGGCCCAACGAGACTGACGATGCCAGCGTGTCGGTGGCGGGCGATCGGGTGGTGATCATCGCCGTGCGCACCGCCGCCCGAATCCTGTGCCGCCGAGTGCCCAGCCCCGTGGGCCCCTCCGTGCGTTACATCATGCGCGGCGGACCCCGGCTCCCCGTGCCCGTGGTCGTCCACGTACGCGTCCGCCGGCCCCGCGCGGTATGCGGGGGCGAGGGACAGCAGGCCGTTGATCGCGAAGCCGGCCAGCGGGATGAGCGGCAGCAGACCGACCCACTCCGCCGCGGTGCCACTCAGCGGGTGTCCGGCGGCTGTCTGCGGGACTTGCAGGAGCAGCATCAGCCGCGGAGCAAGTTGATGTTCTGGAGGTCCACCGTTTCGCGGTGGCGGAAAATCGAGATGATGATGGCGAGCCCGACAGCTGCTTCGGCCGCGGCGACCGTCATCACGAAGACGACGAACACCTGGCCCGCCACGCCGTAGAGCCGGGAGAGGGCGACGAAGGAGAGGTTGACGGCGTTGAGCATGAGCTCGACGCACATGAAGATGATGATCGCGTTACGGCGAAGCAGGACGCCGGCGACCCCGATCGTGAAGAGGACGGCAGAGAAGAACAGTGCCTCGTCTACCACGTTACACCCTCCGCTTGGCGAGCACGACCGCACCGACGATGGCGACAAGCAGCAGTACGCTGGTCACCTCGAACGCGAGCAGGTACTCCGTGAACAGTGGCTGCGCGATCACGTTCACCACGCCCACGTCCGCTGGCGACTCGGGCAGCATTCTCGGGAGCGGCTGGCGTTGCAGCACCAGAAGCTCGGCCAGGAGGATGATCGCCATGGCGCCCGCGATGAGCTTGCCGCTCCTACCGCGGATATCGCCCGCGGCGGACGCTTGACCGAGGTTGAGCAGCATGACGACGAAGAGAAACACGACCATGATCGCGCCCGCGTAGACGAGCACCTGGATCGCGCCGATGAACTGCGCGTCCATCATGATGTAGAGGGCGGCGAGGCAGAACATGGTGTTCACGAGCCAGAGCGCCGCGGCCACCGGGCTCTTTCGCGTCACGAACGCGAGTGCGGACGCGATCGCGATCACCCCGAAGAGGTAGAAATTGAACTGGTAGAAGTAGCCCACGATCGGCTCTACTCGCCCTTGGGGTCGGCTGGATCCCACATGTCGCATACGGGGTGCGTCTGCGCCATCAACCGCTCGAGATCGTAGACGAACCCTGCCCGGCTGTACTCCGCGTTCTCATAGTGAACGCCGACGTGGATCGCTTCTTCCGGGCAGACTTCCTGGCAATAGCCACAGAAGATGCAGCGGAATTCGTCAATCTCGTAGATGAGCGGGTAACGGTTCCCTTCCTCGTCCTCGCCCGGGACGAGCTTGATGCAATTCGCCGGGCAGATCTGCGGGCAGAGGCCGCACGCAACGCACTTCGCCTTGCCGTTCTCGTCGGTCAGCATCCGGTGCGTGCCGCGCCAGCGAGGCGAGATGTCCCATTTCTGCTCCGGATACTGTACCGTCACCTTCGTCTTGAACAGATGCTTGAAGGTCAGGGCCATGCCGCTCAGCATCGCGTTCACGTAGCTGACCTGCGCGACCGGCCGGGCGAGCACCTTCACCTGAATTGCCATTGAATCCTCGTCGGCGCGACGTCAGTCGCCGCTCGGGGGAGAGATTGCCGACGGAACGCTCATCCGCCGCAGCCTCGCGATCTCCTCGCGTCGTACGCGCGAACTCGCCGGGCTGACGAGTTTCCCCTGATCGATCATCACGAACACGATCGCCGCGAGCATCACGTTGAGCCCGCCCATCAGGAGGCCCCACATCGCGCCTGGCCGGATACCCAGCCAATCGAGCCAGAGGAGCGCCGCAGCCACGATCACGATGTAGACGAGCGCCAATGGCAGCATGAACTTCCAGCCGAGCGACATGAGCTGATCGTAGCGGAAACGCGGCAGCGTCCACCGCACCCACATATAGAAGAAGAGGAAGAAGAGCAGCTTGGCGAGGAACGCGAGGAGCGTGAGGAACGTCTTGAGCCCGGTCCACGGCGCCTGGTTATCCCAGAGCGTGAACGGAATGTCCCAGCCCCCAAAGAACAACGTCACGAGCAACGCGCTCGCCGTCACCATGTTCGAGTATTCGGCGATGAAGAACATCGAGAACTTCATCGCGCTGTACTCCGTGTGGTAGCCCGCGATCAGCTCGGACTCCGCTTCCGGCAGGTCGAACGGCAAGCGATTCGTTTCGGCGAATGCCGCGACCAGGAAGAGGAAGAAGGCGATCGTCAGCCCGAAGAAGTTCCACACGGTCGTCGCCTGCTGGTAGATGATGCGGCTCAGCGACACGTTGCCGGCCACCAGTAGAACGGCGACGGTGGACATCCCCATCGCGATCTCATACGAGACCATCTGCGCGCTCGACCGCAGGCCGCCGAGCAGGGAGTACTTGTTGTTCGACGACCACCCTGCGAGCACGATGCCATATACGCCGAGCGACGTCAGCGCCAGGATATACAGGAAGCCGATCGGCAGGTCCGCGACGGACATCGCCACCAACCCTCTCGGTGTCGGCAGCGGGGACGCGAACGGGATCACGGCGAACGTCAGCAGCGCAGGCACGAACGCGAGGATCGGCGCCAGGATGAAGAGCGGCTTGTACGCCTCGCCCGGGTACGTCTCCTCCTTCATGATGTTCTTGAGCCCATCGGCGGCGGGCTGCAGCCAGCCGCCCTTGCCCCCCACGCGATTTGGCCCATGCCGATCCTGGATCCACGCGGAAACCTTGCGCTCGGCAAGGGTGAGCAGGGCGACGCCCACCAGCAGCACCGTGAAGACGATCAGCATCTTCACGATCGTGAAGACGGTGAACCAGACCAGCGTCGGCTCCTGCTGGTTCGGGGCCGCCTGAAGCTGGAGGAGAGCGCCTGTCATGTGGATCGAAGCGAAGGCGGGAAGCACAATCACCGCGCCACCTCGGCCGGCTCCGCCGCCCCGGCGAGCAGCGCGCCCTTGAGACCGAGCGAATCGTAGCTGAGCCCAGCGAATTCGGGGCGCGAGGTCGCGAGCGCGGCGAATACATCGCTGGCAAGGAAATAACTCGATCCGCCCCCGAGCGCACCAACGAGGTCGGAGAGTACCCACCACGCCGGGCGCGCCATGGCGGGCGCCGCTTTCGCCTGCATGTAGCGCTGCACCCGGCCGCGAAGGTTGGTAAACGTCCCCTCTTCCTCGGCGGGGTTCGTGATGGGCAGAACCGCGGTCGCGATACGCGCGACGTCGGGTAGCGTCGTGCCGAGGACAATCACGGCCGCCGCCCTCGCGAGCGCTGACGCGTCGAGGGCGGGCTGAACTCCGCCGACATCCACGATGATCAGCACGTCGCCATCCGTCAGTTCCGCGAGGGGAGTGGCAGACTCCACGAACCCCGCGAGTTCGGCGCCTCGCACGTTCGCCGCGCGCTCCGCCCGGAGCGCGAGATCCGGCACACCTTCCAGGGGCGCCTCGGGTCCGCGTTCCACCTGGAACACGCCCCGCCCACCGACCCGCTCGACCAGGCGCGAGAGCATGAACAGCGACTCGTTCGACAACATTGGCGACGCCAGCACGAGTGCGTGTTTGCCGCGCAGGATGGCGGCGGCGGCCGGGATGGCCTGGTCCCAATCGACCGCCGCCAGCCGATCGGCCTGGCGCACGAGCGGCGCTTCGACGCGGCGGCCCTCATTCATCCACCGGTAGTTGAGACGCCCGTACTCGCAGAGGAAGTGCTTGTTCACGTCCTCGTTCGCGCGGGGGCGCATGCGCACGAGTACGTTGTCGCGCGTCTCGAGAATGGCGTTGCAGCCCTGCGTGCAGTTCGGGCAGACCGACGGCGTCCGGTCCAGCTCCCAGGCGCGCGCCTTATTGAGGAAATCCTTGGAGAGGAGCGCGCCGACAGGGCAGAGCTCGATCACGTTGCCCGCCCAGGCGTGCGTGAGATCCTCGCCCTCGAACTTGCCGATCACCGCACGGTCGCCGCGCTCGCTCACATTCAGGACCGGCTGCTTCACGATGTCGTCCATGAACCGCACGCACCGCGTGCACAGGATGCAGCGGTTCGTGACGTAGAGGACGTCGCCGCCGAAATCCTCCACGGGATTGAAGCGCTTCGGCTCGAGGAGTCGCCCCTCGGCGCGCCCCTCGCGAAACGTGTAGTCCTGGAGCTCGCACTCGCCGGCCTGGTCGCAGATCGGGCAGTCGAGCGGGTGGTTGATGAGCAGGAACTCGAGCACGCCGCGCCGTGCCTCGAGCGCTTTCGGCGTGTGCACGTGCACCACCTGGCCCTCGGCCACCGAGGTCGCGCACGCAGGCGCCAGCTTGGCCGCTTTCTCGACCTCCACCAGGCACATGCGACAGACGCCCGCCACGGGGAGCGACGGGTGGTAGCAGTAGTGCGGGATCAGGACACCCGCGGACTTGGCGGCCTCGAGGATCGAGGTTCCGGCGGGCACCGAGATGCGGCGCCCTTCGACGGTGAGCGAGACCTGCGGTGCGTCGGCCATTACGCCGCGACCGTCGCGCGCAGGGGGCAACCCTTGCCCGCGATGTGCGCCTCGAACTCGTGCCGGAACTTCTGGATGCCGGACACCACGGGCGCCGCGCACGAGTCACTCAGCACACAGATCGTCTTGCCGGTCATGTTCTCGGACAGCTCGAGCAAGGTATCCAGGTCTCGCATCGTGCCACCGCCGGCTTCGATACGCTCCATGATCTTCGTGACCCACGCCGTGCCTTCACGGCATTGCGTACACTGCGCGCAGCTCTCGTGCGCGTAGAAGCGCGCGAGCCGGCCGATGTGCTTCACCATGCACTGCGCGTCGTCGAACACGATGACGCCGCCCGAGCCGAGCATCGACCCCTGCGCGACGAAGCCCTCATAATCCATGAGCGTCGCTTCGGCTTCCGGCATCGTCTGAATCGGGACCGACGACCCGCCCGGAATGACCGCCTTGAACGACCGGCCGGCTACCGGTCCGCCGCAGAGATCGTAGAGGAAATCCCGGAACGGAAAGCCCATCACGACCTCGTAGTTCCCCGGGCGCGCGACGTTGCCGCAGACCGAGAACAGCTTCGTCCCCGTGCTCTTCGGGTTGGACAGGCAGAACCCCTTATACCACGCTGCACCCTCGTTCAGGATGTGCGGAACGGCGGCCAGCGTCTCGACGTTGTTGATCGTCGTGGGCTGCCCGAACAGCCCCGCGACCGCCGGAAATGGCGGCTTGATGCGCGGGTTGCCGCGACGACCTTCGATCGAGTTCATCATCGCGGTTTCTTCGCCGCAGATGTAGGCGCCGGCGCCCTTGTGGATGTAGATGTCCACGCGCTTTCCGGTGCCCATCGCGTTCGACCCGAGTATGCCAGCCGCGTACGTTTCGCGAAGCGCCGCTTCCATCACGCGCAGCGGCTCGGTGAACTCGCCACGGATGTAGACGAAGCATGTCTCCGCGCCGATCGCGTACGCGCCGATCGCACAGCCCTCGATCAGGGCGTGGGGTGTCCAACGCATGATCTCTCGATCCTTGAACGTGCCTGGCTCGGATTCGTCTGCGTTGCAGCACAGATAGTGTGGCTTCCCATCGCCGGGCTTCATGAACGACCACTTCATGCCGGTCGGAAAGCCCGCGCCGCCGCGGCCGCGGAGGCCAGAATCCTTCACAATGCTGACGATGGCCGCCGGCTCCATGCCGAGCGCACTCTCGAGCGCGCGATAGCCACCGCGCTGCCGCCACCCATCGAGCGAGCGAGCGCCAGCGTCACCGAAGTAGCGCGAGAGCACGGCCTGCTCGCGGTCATGCGGTTGATACGGGAAGCCCATTAGCGAAGCTGTGCGAGAATGTCCGGCACCTTCTCGGCCGTTACCGACTCGAGAAACTCCTCATTGATCATGACCGGCGTCGCGAACCCACAGGCACCGAGGCACTCCACCTCGATCACGGTGAACTTGCCGTCCTCGGACGTCGCACCGAGGTCAGCGCATCCGGTATGTCGTAGGAACGCCGCGACCGTATCGTCCGCGCCGCACGCACCGCATGGCGAGGTCGTGCAGACCTGCACGAAATATCGGCCGACCGGATGCTGGTGGTACATCGTGTAGAAGGTCACGACCCCCTTCACGTACGCGGGCGTGAGATCCAACACCTGCGCAACCTCCGCCATCGAGTGCTCGCTCACCCAACCACGCGCTTCCTGCACCTGCCAGAGCGCCGGAAGCAGCGCAGCCATCTTGACGGGGTAGCGGGCGATGATGCGGTCGAGCTCGTCGCGCACAGGCCCAACGAAGACCGGCTGATACTCGCCGCTGGCGCCCTGTGACCCATTCCCGCGTGCCGTGTTCCCATGCGCGGAAGGAGAGGTCTCACGCGCCGTCCCTGGCTCATCCGCGCTCACCGGTCGATCTCACCCATGACGATGTCAATGCTCGCGTTGATGGCGATGACGTCGGACAGCAGATGCCCCTCGACCATCTTTGGGATCGCCGAAAGGTTGACGAACGAGGGCGGGCGAATACGCCACCGGACAGGCTTGGCTGTACCGTCGGACACCATGTAATAACCCTTCTCTCCCTTGGGACTCTCGACCGCCACGTAGCTCTCGCCAATCGGCGGCCGCGGCCCCTCCATCACCTGCTTGAAGTGATGGATCATGGACTCCATGTCACTCATCGCGCGCGACTTGGGTGGCAACACGACCCGGTGGTCGTCGATGTTCACCGGCCCGTCCGGCAGCCGGTCGAGCGCCTGGCGGAGGATCCGGTTCGATTGACGCAATTCTTCCATCCGGACGAGAAAGCGGTCATAGACGTCGCCGTTCGAGCCGACCGGGACATCGAAGTCGTAGGTCTCGTAGTCGAGGTACGGAAAATCCTTCCTGACATCAAAGGCGACTCCCGATGCGCGCACCATCGGCCCGGACAGCCCGTAGTTCACCGCCTCGGCCGCGGACATGGCGCCCACTCCGATCGTGCGGCCCACCCAGATCGCATTCCGCATCAGCATGCGGTCGATCTCATCGAGCGTGTTCGGGAACTTGACGATGAACTCGTCCAGGGTCTCGGTCCAACCGTCCGGGACGTCGGCTGCCATGCCGCCGACGCGCGTGGCACTCGTCGTCAGCCGTGCACCGACCCAGCGCTCGAGGAGTACGTACACATCCTCGCGCCGTTCGAACGCCCAGAGGAACGGTGTGAAGGCCCCGATGTCAATGCAGAACGTGCCGAGCCATACCAGATGCGAGATGATCCGCGAGAGCTCCATCGCGATCACGCGCAGCACGGTGCAGCGCGGCGTCAGCTCGATCCCGAACAATCGCTCGGCGCCGAGCGCGAAGGCGACGTTGTTGCCGATCGAATTCAGGTAGTCCTCGCGATCAGTCCACGGGACGATCTGATTGTACTGCCGGTACTCGCCGATCTTCTCGAAGCCGCAGTGCAGGTAGCCGACGTGCGGAATGCAGCGGACAACCGTCTCGCCATCGAGTTCGAGCACGAGCCGGAGCACGCCGTGCGTAGCCGGGTGCTGCGGGCCGATGTTGATCAGCATGTGCTCGCCGGCGAGCTCCGGCTCGAGCGCCTCGGGCGGCTCCAGCGTCGTGACGGCACCACCCTCGGTCATCATCAGGGGGGAACGGACGGCCCGGCCGCTCGCATCCACTCCCGAAGTGCCGAGTGCGACCTCGACTGTGCGCTTCGTCGTCGCCATGCGCTATTCCCCGGTCTTCTCGCCGCTCTGCAACCGCTTCCGCATGTCGTCGGGCAGATCCTCGAACGCCTGGGCGATCGAGAGCTCCTCCATCGAGTAGCGCGCCTCCGGGTTCGCCGCCAGTGCCTGGCGCAGTTGCTCGGCCCGGCTGAATCGTCCGCGGAGTGGAAAATCCTTTCGCAAGGGAAACCCCTCGCGGTACTGCTCCCACATCAGAATCCGGCGCAGATCGGGATGCCCGCGAAACTTGATGCCGAACATGTCGAAGCATTCGCGCTCGAGCCAATCCGCCCCCTTGTAGACCGACCATATGCTGTCGACTTCGAGGGCGCCGCGCTTGGACATCTCTGCCTTGAGGCGAAGAAAGCGACGGAAGGGGAGCGAACGTAGATGCCAGACGACTTCGAGCGGTTGCTCCGGATCGCGATACTCGACCGCGGTGACATCCGAGAGGTAGTCGTACTGCTGCGTCGGCTCATCGTGTAGCCAGCGAATGATCTCGCCGGCGCGGGCCGAGTCTACGTAGACAATCGTCTCGCCCCAAATCACTTCCGTACGCCCCACGGCCGTGCCGAATCGCGCCGAGAGCGCCGCGGCGGACGGGTTTGACGGACCGCCGTGGTTCGGGAGGCCGCGCGGGGTCGCCGGTGCGGCCGCCGACGCGTCCGCGGCTCCCGGCATGATGGGCGCGAAACGAGCCATCAGAGACCGGAGCGCGTCTGGTGCACCGAGTTCCCGAAGGGTTCGGAGAGCTCGTCGATGGCCTGGGGCGGAATGTACAGTCCGCTCGTCGTGTCAGGCTCCATCTCGTTCCGGATCTGCTTGTCGGCCATGCGCTCGTTCATGACCTTCCGCTGCAGCAGCTGAATGCCGTAGATCAGCCCCTCGGGCCGCGGCGGACACCCAGGAACGTACACATCCACGGGGATGATCGTGTCGATCCCCTGCACCACCGCATAGTTGTCGAACATTCCGCCCGATGAAGCGCAGGCGCCCATCGAGATGCACCACTTGGGCTGCGGCATCTGCTGCCAGATGCGCCGGATGACGGGCGCGAGCTTAAAGGGTACGCGGCCGGCGCAGATGAGGACATCGGCCTGCCGGGGCGAGAAGCTCATGCGCTCCATGCCGAAGCGCGCCAGGTCGAATTTGCTTGCGGCGGTGGCCATGAACTCGATCGCGCAGCATGCCGTCCCAAATGGCATCGGCCACAGTGAGTTGGCGCGCGACCAATTGACCAGAAAGTCGAGCTTCGTGGTCACCCAGCTCTCCTGCGACTGCGGGTCGTGCGTGACGACGCGCGCGTCGGGGCGCGAGGTCAGTCCCATTGCAGCGCCCCCTTCTTCCAGACGTAGACGAATCCCACGAGCAGGATGAGCATGAACACCAGCATCTCGACGAGGCCGAAGAACGACACCTGGCCGCTGGGGCAGAGGCCACTCACCAGCGGAACCGCGCAGGAGAGCTGCCGATAGTAGGCGCCCCACGGAATCATGAACACGGTCTCGATGTCGAAGATGATGAACAGCATCGCGACCATGTAAAACTTGACCGAGAACCGCTCCCGCGCGTCGCCGAGCGGCGGGATGCCCGACTCGTAGGGAGTCTGCTTCACGGCGGTCGGGCGCGACCGGACCGTGAAGTGCGACACCGCGAGCATCAGGATCGCATTCGCGACCACGAAGC
Organism: Gemmatimonadaceae bacterium; assembly: GCA_037720885.1. Taxonomy (GTDB): domain Bacteria; phylum Gemmatimonadota; class Gemmatimonadetes; order Gemmatimonadales; family Gemmatimonadaceae; genus JACMME01. Next base: position 50,061 of record JBBJNN010000002.1, read on the forward strand.
CCATGAGCAGGAGGATAGGCAGGTATGCGCGGATGGCCATGGGACCGACTTCGTGAAAAATTTCACGTGACTTTGTTCGCGAAACTTACGCGATCCTTCATCGGGGTGCAACCAGATTTTTCGGGTCCGCTGCCGCGCGAAAATCGCGTGCGGTACGGTGCCGCGGGGACGCCCGCCGTGGCGATCCACTTCCCGCCCTCGTACATTCCCGCGCCCTTCCATCCGACTCCATTTTCATGTCCATCAAGTCCGACCGCTGGATCCGCCGCATGGCGCAGGAGCACGGGATGATCGAGCCCTTCGCGGACCGGCAGGTACGCGACGGCGTCATCTCGTACGGTGTCAGCTCGTACGGCTACGACATGCGCGTCGCGCGCGAGTTCCGGATCTTCACGAACGTGCTGAACTCCATTGTGGATCCGAAGAATTTCGATCCCAAGTCGTTCGTGGAATTCGAGGGCGACAACTGCATCGTGCCGCCCAACTCCTTCGCCCTCGCCCGCTCCGTCGAATACTTCCGGATCCCGCGCAAGGTCATCACGGTGACCGTCGGCAAGTCCACGTACGCGCGGTGCGGTATCATCACGAACGTCACGCCCTTCGAGCCCGAGTGGGAGGGCTTCGTTACGCTCGAGATCTCGAACACGACTCCGCTCCCCGCGCGCATCTACGCGAACGAAGGGATCGCGCAGGTGCTCTTCTTCGAGGGCGATGAGGAGCCGGAGGTGTCGTACAAGGACAAGAGCGGCAAGTATCAGGGCCAGCAAGGCGTGACGCTGCCGCGCCTGTAAAGATCTGAGGGCCGATCGGCCCTCCAGTCCGATGACGCGGCTAGCGGAAGAACGCGAACCCGAAGAAGGCGGCGATCGCGAGAACCACGAGACCGATCACCAGGCCGCCAACGCCGAGCCCGCCGCCGGGTCCTACCCGGGCCGCGCCGGTCTCTCCCTTCTCGCCCTTCCTCGCGCCCGCTTCCGGCTCGGTCCCGCGACCCGTCACGTAGGATGTCTTCGGGACGGCATCGGCATCACCAAGGTTCGATTGCTCGTTGTCGAAGCCACTCGGGCCGCTGCTCGGTGTCGTCATGTCATGCGCTCCAGGATCTCGGGGTGTGCGTGGCGAGAACGGTCAGCCCGCGCCGCCGCCGCCGGCGCGGGGGCCGCCCGCGGTAGCCGTCGCCTTGAGAAAATCGCGGTTCATTCGCCCGATCGTGTCGATGCTGATCTCCTTGGGGCACGCCTCCTGGCACTCGCCGTACAGCGTGCAGTGGCCGAAGCCCTCGAGATCCATCTGGGCCACCATCTTCAGCGCGCGCCGGTAGCGCTCGGGCTGGCCCTGCGGCAGCAACCCGAGGTGCGTGAGCTTGGCGCCGGTGTAGAGCGACGCCGATGCGTTCGGACATGCGGCGACGCACGCGCCGCAGCCAATGCAGGCCGCAGCATCCATCGCCGTGTCCACACTCTCCTTGGGAATCAGGATCTCGTTCGCGTCGCGTGCACCACCCGTGTTCACGGACACGTAGCCGCCGGCGGCGACTATCCGATCCAATGCGCCGCGATCCACGCACAGATCCTTGATGACCGGGAACGCCCTGGCCCGCCACGGCTCCACGTAGAGCGTGTCGCCATCGGTGAAGCTGCGCATGTGGAGCTGGCACGTCGCCGTCCCCTTCATCGGCCCGTGCGCGACGCCATTGATCATGAGCCCACACGACCCGCAGATCCCCTCGCGACAGTCATGGTCGAACGCGATCGGAATCTGACCCGACTCGATCAAGCGCTCGTTCACGACGTCGAGCATCTCCAGGAACGACATGTCCGTGCTGATGTCTCTCGCCTCGTACTTGACGAGCTCGCCCTTCGCATCCCGGCCCGATTGGCGCCACACGTGTAGCGTGAGATTCATTACTTGTAGCTCCGCTGGGAGAGCTTCACGTTCTCGAAGAGCAGCGGCTCCTTGTTCAGCACCGGCGCCCTGTCGTCGCCTGCGTACTCCCAGGCGGCGACGTACGTAAAGCGGTCGTCGTCACGAAGCGCTTCCCCGTCCGCGGTCTGGCTCTCCTCCCGGAAGTGGCCGCCACACGATTCCGCTCGATGGAGGGCGTCGCGGCACATCAGCTCGGCCAGCTCCAGGAAGTCTGCCACGCGCCCAGCGTGCTCGAGCGATTGATTGAGCTCGGTACCGCTCCCCGGGACGTTCACGTTCGCCCAGAACTCCTCCCGCAGTGCCGGAATCGCCTGCAGCGCGTGCTCCAATCCGGCGGCGTTTCGGGACATACCACAATTGTCCCACATCACCTTCCCGAGCTCCCGGTGGAACGAGGCGACCGTGCGCTTCCCCTTGATGCCCAGCAGGCGCTCCGTTCGCTGATTGACCGCCTGCTCGGCGGCACGCACGTCCGGGTGCGATGCATCCACCGTCTCGAACCGGGTCGACGCCAGGTAATCGCCGATCGTATACGGGAGGACGAAGTAGCCATCCGCGAGGCCCTGCATCAGCGCGCTCGCGCCGAGCCGGTTCGCTCCGTGATCGGAGAAATTGGCCTCGCCGATCACGTGGAGACCGGGAATCGTGCTCATCAGGTTGTAGTCCACCCAGAGGCCGCCCATCGTGTAGTGGACCGCCGGGTAGATGCGCATCGGCAGCTTGTACGGATTCTCATCCGTGATGCGCTGATACATCTCGAAGAGGTTGCCGTACCGCTCGCGGATGCGGTCGACGCCGAGGCGCTCGATCGCATCCGCGAAATCGAGGTACACGCCGAGGCCAGTCTCGCCGGCGCCGCGACCCTCATCGCAGACCTCTTTCGCACTGCGTGAGGCGATGTCTCGTGGCGCGAGGTTACCAAAGCTCGGATACTTCCGCTCGAGAAAGTAATCCCGCTCCGATTCGGGAATGTCGCGCGGAGGGCGCCTGTCCCCGCGCGCCGTCGGTACCCAGACGCGGCCATCATTCCGGAGCGATTCGCTCATCAGCGTCAGCTTCGACTGATACTCGCCGCTCACCGGGATGCACGTCGGATGGATCTGGGTGAAGCAGGGATTGCCGAAGGCGGCGCCGCGTTTGTAGGAGCGCCAGATGGCGGTGGTGTTACTTCCCTTGGCGTTGGTGGAGAGGTAGAAGACGTTGCCGTATCCGCCGGTCGCCAGGACCACGGCGTCGCCGAGATGCGACTCCGTCTTGCCAGTTAGCTCGTCGCGCACGACGATGCCGCGCGCCCGGCCGTCCACCACGATCAGGTCGAGCATCTCGGTCCGCGGGAACATCGCGACGGTTCCCTTCGCGATCTCCTTCTCGAGTGCCTGGTAGGCGCCGAGCAGCAGCTGCTGGCCTGTCTGCCCGCGAGCGTAGAACGTGCGCGAGACCTGCGCCCCGCCGAACGAGCGATTCGCGAGCAGCCCGCCATACTCGCGCGCGAAAGGTACGCCCTGCGCGACACACTGATCGATGATGCTCACGCTGATTTGCGCGAGCCGGTAGACGTTGGCCTCGCGCGCGCGAAAGTCGCCGCCCTTGATCGTATCGTAGAAGAGGCGATAGATGCTGTCGCCATCGTTCTGGTAATTCTTCGCGGCGTTGATCCCACCCTGCGCCGCGATGCTGTGCGCACGTCGCGGCGAATCCTGAAAGCAGTAGCAGCGGACGTTGTAGCCCAGCTCGGACAGCGTCGCCGCGGCAGATGCGCCGGCGAGGCCCGAGCCGACGACGAGAATCGTGTACTTGCGCTTGTTCGCCGGATTGACCAGCCGCACCTCGAAGCGGTGGCGATCCCATTTGCCTTCGAGCGGGCCGGACGGAACGCGTGAGCGAAGCTCCATGGGGCGGTCGCCGCTACCGCACGAGACCGGCCAGCACCGCGACGGGGATCGCGGTGAAGCCGAGCCAGACGGCGACGGCGAGCAGAAGGACAAGCCGGCGCTTGAGCGGTGCGGCCGACGCGCGGTGCAAGCCGAGCGTACGCAACGAGCTCCACGCGCCGTGATACAGGTGCAGCCCCAGTCCGGCCATCGCCAGAATGTAGAACGCCGAGACGCGCCAGTCGGAGAATCCCACGACGATGTTGCTGTACACGTCCGTCTCGCTGAAGCGCGGATGGACGGTACCCAACGTGAAGTGCAGCAGGTGGAAGATGATAAAGGCGAGCAGCAGACCTCCCCCCCACCGGATAGTGCGTGACGCGATCGTGGACACCTGGGGGTCGCGACGGTGGTAGGCCGCCGGCCGTGCCGCGCGCTGGGCGGCCGTGAGCTGCACCGCCGCAACGACGTGCAGAACCAGCGAAGCGAGCAAGACGCCTCGCACGGCCCACAGCAATCCGCCGGTACTCTTGAGGAACGCGGCGTAGTGGTTCATCTGCTCGGCGCCGCGGAACACGAGGAGATTCCCGAACACGTGGCCGACCACGAAGCCCACCATGATCAGGCCCGAGACAGCCATCACGACCTTCTTGCCGATCGTCGAGCCCCAGAACGTGCCGAGCGCACCCGCGGGCCGGCGCGTCGCGCTCGGCAGAGTGGGTACACCGGGCGCTGCCACGCGTACGGGCGCGGGATGAGCCGCGACAGGTGTGGTTGTGGTGCGGCGGGTCTGTTGTTGTGTGGGGCTCGCGCTCATTCCGGTGTAGTGCCTGGGTGGGGGCGCGTTCGCGCCGCCTGCAGGAAGAACGGTCCGGCAGGATCCGGATGTTCCGCTTCCCGAGGCACGTCGCGCCTCAGAGTTTGATCGCTGCGATCAACTCGCGTACGGCGTCGGCGCTCTTGCCCAGCGCGGTCCGCTCGTCGCCGGTCAGCTCCACCTCGAGCACCTGCTCGATCCCGCCGCGGCCGATCTTGCACGGGACCCCGAGGAAGATGTTGCTCATGCCGTACTCGCCCGTGAGCCACGCCGCACATGGGAGGATGCGCTTCTTGTCCTTCGCGATCGCCTCGCACATCTGCACCGCCGCCGACGACGGCGCGTAGTACGCCGAGCCCGTCTTCAAGTATTTGACGATCTCCGCGCCGCCATTTCGGGCGCGATCCACGATCGCGTCGAGCTTGGCGCGATCGAGAAGCTGTGTGACCGGAATTCCGCTGACGGTTGTGTAGGAGATCAGCGGCACCATGGTATCGCCGTGCCCGCCCAGCACCATCGCCTGGATGTCCTCGACCGAGACATCGAGCGCTTCGGCGAGGAACGAGCGGTAGCGCGCCGTGTCGAGCACGCCAGCCATCCCCAGCACGCGCTCGCGCGGAAAGCCGCTCACCTTCATGGCGACGTACGACATTGCGTCGAGGGGATTCGACACGATGATGAGAATGGCGTTCGGCGATGTCTGCGCGACCTGCTCGGCGACCTGCTTCACGATGCCGACGTTCGTGTTCAAGAGGTCGTCACGGGACATGCCCGGCTTTCGCGCGATCCCCGCGGTGATGACGACGATGTCGGAGGCCGCCGTCTCCTCGTATCCGTTGCTCCCCGTGACGCGGGTGTCGAAACCTTCGATCGGCGCGGACTCCCACTGATCGAGGCCCTTCCCCTGCGGAACTCCCTCCACGACGTCAACCATGACGACGTGGCGCGCGAGCTCTTTCTCGGCGAGACGCTGCGCCGCCGTGGCGCCGACGTTCCCGGCGCCGACGACGGTGATCTTGTTGAGCATTCGGCTCTGGCCAGTTGAAGGAGGTGGAAAAACCGCGGGAAGTTACCCCTCCTCTAGCGCCCCTGCAACGGCTCGGGACTGGTCCGCCCCTGCGACGGCGTCGTTCAGCCGCCGACTTGCGAGAGTGCGCGAAGGCCGCCGACCTGCATGCGCACGAGATCATGCTCGCGCGGCTTGCCCGCCAATGCCTCGACGTAGAGCGGAAAGAGGTCGGTGCCGGCCCGGAGCGGATCTCGCAGGTTGACTTCGTGGTCGCCGAACAGGCAGGTCCGGAGGCGGCCGTCGGCGGTGAGGCGGACGCGATTGCATGAGCCGCAATAGGTGTGCGTCATCGGCGTGATGACGCCGACGGAGCCCGGGGCTCCCGCGAACCGATAATACTGGGCGGGACCGTTCCCGCGCGCCGGCCCCTCGCTCTCCGCAAGCGGCCCGATGTCGGATAGGCGAGCGATGATCTCCGCCGACGGTACGACGTGCTCCCACGTAAGGGCACGCATTTCTCCGACCGGCATGAGCTCGATGAAGCGGACGTGCCACGGATGGTCGAGCGTCAGGCGGGCAAAGTCGCCGATCTCATCATCGTTGATGCCGCGCATGACGACGACATTGAGCTTGACGGGGGCAAGACCGGCGCGCTGGGCGGCCGCCGCGGCACGGGCCGGATCGAACGCGAAATTGCGCCGCGCGACGCGCGCGATCCGCTCGGGCTGAAGGCTGTCCGCACTCATGTTCACGCGATCGAGCCCCGCATCGCGATAGCGGCCCGCGAGCTCCGGCAGGCGAACCCCGTTCGTCGAGAGCGCGATGTCTTCGATACCCGGCACCGCACGCAGCATGGCGATCAGCCGGTCCAGGTCGGGGCGGATGGTCGGCTCGCCTCCCGTCAGCCGCAACCTCCGGAGGCCGTGCGGCGCGAGCTGCGAGACTACGGACGCGATCTCCTCATAGCCGAGGATGTCGCTCTTGGGAAGCCACTCGAGCCCCTCCGCGGGCATGCAGTAGACGCACCGGAAGTTGCATCGATCGGTGACCGAGATGCGCAGGTATTCGATCGTCCGGCCATACTGGTCGCGGAGCGCCGTCATGGGTGCACCGAGGGGAGAACTGCGGGAAGCACCGGGGGGCCTGCTGTCGGATCCACCCATTCCCGCGAGCCGTCCAGGTATTCCTCCCGCTTCCATATCGGTACGCGACGTTTCAGTTGCTCGATCACGAAGCGGGATGCCTCGTACGCCTGGGCTCGCCGTGGGTGCGCCACGGCGATGACGACGCTTGCCTCACCGACGTCCAGGTGTCCGACTCGATGCTCGACGACGATGTGAGGCGTATCGAATGCCACCACTGCCTCGCGAACGATGGCCGTCATCTCCCGCTCGGCCATCGGGCCGTAGGCATCGTACTCGATACCCGACACGCTGCGCCCTTCGTTGAGCTCGCGGACGGAGCCGACGAACAGTATCGCCGCCCCATTCGCGGGCGCGGCCACCTCGGCGAGCAACTCGCTCGGAATGAGCGGCCGGCTGACGAGTGCAGTTCGCATCAGCCGCCGGCGACAGGTGGGATGACCGCCATCTCGTCGCCCGATGCGAGGACCTGAGTGGCCCGCGCGTATTTGAGGTTCACCGCCACGAGTGGCTGCGCCGGGAGTCGCTCGCCGCCAGGTAGCGCCCGAATTTCGTTCAGTGCGTCAGCCACGGTGGCTCCCGCCGAGAGCTCGAGCGCGACGGAGCGGCGTCCGAGCACATCGGCGTAAGACGCGAAAAGAAGCGCGGATACGGTCATGCGGGTAGTAACCCAACCGCGCGTGGGAGTGCCGACAGTCGCCTCAATGCTCAGGTCGGAAAAACCAGAACGCCCCGTTCAGGCGAGTGCCAGATGGGGCGCGCGAGTCGTCATCGGCCGGGCCTCAAGCCGCGTTCGGCTCGTCGTCAAGCTCCGAGATGTCGATGTTCGCGACGAGCGCGCGTAGCTCCTTGGACGGCTTGAACACGGGCACGGGGCGAGCCGACACCTCGACCGGGGTGCCCGTCCGTGGATTCCGGGCCATTCGGGTGCGACGCTGCCGGATCTTGAACGTTCCGAAACCGCGTACCTCGATGTTACGCTGTTCCTTGAGCGCGTCCTTCACCGCGTCCAAAAACGAGTCAACCACGCGGGCACAATCTTTCTTCGAAATCATCGGCCCGGCGGTCTCTGCCATCTGGGCCGTGACACGCTCGACGAGATCGGCTTTGGTCATCGGAAACCTCGGAGAATCCGCTCGCTGACACCGGAACGACGAAGGTGAGCGTAGGTCGAAGCTAGGACGTTACTCTTTATGTGTCAAGGGCTTGGCTCGCCAGAGCCGGTGCCGCCGACGGCGCTCAAGAACTCCCCGAACAATGGCCGTGCGTCATGCGGTCCCGGGGCCGCCTCCGGGTGGTACTGCACCGCGAAGACCGGCAACTCGCGGTGCACGAGCCCCTCGACCGTGCCGTCGTTCAGATTGACATGAGTGACTTCTAACGCTGGCGCGCCTGGGATGCCACTCGAGCTTCCCTTCACGGCGAAGCCGTGATTCTGCGACGTGATGAGCACCTGCTCCGTCGTGAGATTGCGCACCGGATGGTTTCCCCCGCGGTGGCCATAGGGCATCTTGCCGGTCTCCGCGCCAAAGGCGAGAGCCAGCATCTGATGACCGAGGCAGATGCCGAGGATCGGCACGCTCTCCCGGGCGATCGCACGAATGATCTCACCGGCGTACCCGACGGCCTCGGGATCGCCTGGCCCGTTCGACAGGAACACGCCGTCCGGCGCCCGCTCGAGCGTCGCCGCGGCCAATGTGTCGGCAGGAACGACGGTGATCCGACAGCCGTGGTCGGCGAAGAGGCGGAGGATGTTGCGCTTGATCCCGTAGTCGTAAGCGACGATGTGATAACGCGCAGTGGGATCGCCCCACGAGTACGGCTCACGCACCGAAACGTGCGACGCGAGGTCGAGCCCGATCATCGAGGGGCATGCCTCGAGCACGGCAAGCGCCTCCGAATCGGGGGTCTCGCCCTCCGCGATGACGCCGCGCATGACCCCTGCCGACCGTAGGTGCCGGGTCAGCCGGCGCGTGTCCACATTCTCGAGAATGGGCACGTTGGCGGCCGACAGCCAGCTCCGCAGGTCTCCGCTCGCACGCCAGCTCGAGAAGTGATCCGACAGCTCGCGTACGATGACGCCCGCGATCTGCGGCTGGCCGGACTCGGGATCATCGGCGTTCACGCCGTAATTGCCGATCACCGGCGTCGTCATCGCCACGATCTGCCCGCGATACGACGGATCCGTGAACACTTCCTGGTAGCCGGTCATGTTCGTCGTGAACACGACCTCGGCTACAACCGGACGCGAGTCCTGACGGAGCGTCCCACGAAAAAGGGTTCCGTCCTCGAGGAGGAGGAACCCCTGGCGATCGGACTGGTTGACCAAGTCGGTCAGGGCTGCTTCGTCTTGGTCGGCGCGGGGGGCGCAGGAGCGGGAGCCTTCGCCGCGGGCTCGAGCGGCACCGTGGAGGGCGTCGTCGCCGGCGCCGGTGCGGTCCTGGCGGGTTGCGAGAACGTGCGGTCGAGAACCGATCGTGGCGCCGACGTTCGCGATGACATCAGCGAGAGCACGAAGCCGACGAACAGGAAGAGCCCGGCACCCCACCAGCTCAGGCGCGTCAAGAGGTTCGCGGCCTGCCGCGTCCCGACGAAGGAGTCGGCCGACGATGAGGCGCCGCCGAAGCTCGCGGCCAAACCGCCGCCCTTCCCGGACTGCAGGAGGATCGCGGCGATCAGCACGAGGCTGATGAGTACGAGTAGGAAGATGAGGACAGTATACATGGGCCTGTGGACGATATCTGCTAGTGACAAGAACTTAGACCCCTCTCGGGGTTCGGTCAAGCCCGCAGGATCGCGCTCCAGGTCACAGGGTCCAGGCTTGCGCCCCCCACGAGCAGACCCCCTACTTCGGGCTCAGCGAGCAGTGCCTCGGCATTCGCGGCGTTCACGCTGCCACCGTAGACGATAGGCACGCCACGCGCACGCTCGCCGCCAGTGCGGGCGAGCTCGTCGCGGATCACGACGTGCACGGCCGACGCGTCTCCGGGCGTCGCGGTCCGCCCGGTGCCGATCGCCCAGACAGGCTCATACGCGACGACCAGGTTCGCGACGTCGTCCGCCGTAAGACCGCCGATTCCGGCGCGCAGCTGGCGAAGGACGATGTCGCGGGTCTGCCCGCTCTCCCGCTCGTCCAGCGTCTCACCCACGCAGAGTACCGGTACGAGCCCGGCCCGCACCGCGGCGACACACTTCCGTCCACACTCTTCGTCCCGCTCGCCGAAGACGTGCCGCCGCTCGGAGTGCCCGACGAGGCAGAGAGCCGCACCGGCGTCCGCCGCCATCCGGGCCGAGAGCTCGCCGGTGAACGCTCCCTTGTCCTCCCAGTGAATGTTCTGGACGCCGAGCAGCACGTCGCTATGCTCTCCGAGCGCTTCCTTCACGGCCGCCAAGGACAGCGCCGGAGGGAAGAACGCGACCGTGTGGCCGCGTCGCGAGCCACCCTCCGCCAGGAACCGCTCCATGTAGGCGGCGGCCTCGCGCGGCCCCAGGTTCATCTTCCAGTTGGCCGCGAACACCGGCGCGCGCATCAGCCCTCGCGATCGTCCAGCGCCGCGACACCCGGGAGGGTCTTCCCTTCCAGGAACTCGAGCGAGGCCCCGCCGCCCGTGGAGACGTGGCTCATTCGTGCCGCGAGCCCCATCTCGGAGACAGCGGCTGCCGAATCGCCGCCGCCGACGATCGTGGTGGCGCCTCGATCTGTCGCCGCCGCGAGCGCTTCAGCCAGCGCACGGGTGCCCGCGTCGAACGGCGGAGTCTCGAACACGCCCATCGGGCCATTCCAGAGCACGGTCTTCGCGCCCGCTACTTCCGCGACAAAGCGCTCCGAAGAGCGAGGCCCGATGTCGTAAACCGCTTCGGAAGCGGGGATGGCGTCGCGCCCTACGGCACGGGCGCGATCGCCTGCGTCGAGCGCCGGGGCGACGAAGGCATCGTCCGGCAGGAGCAACTTGTCGCCCGCACGCTCGAGAAGCCCCCGCGCCATGTCGACCCGATCCTCCTCCACGAGAGACTTGCCCGTTTGCAAGCCCATCGCGCGAAAGAACGTAGACGCCATGGCACCGCCGATCAGGAGACGATCGACCTTCGGCAGTAGTTGTTCGATCACGTCGATCTTTCCCGAGATCTTGGCGCCGCCGAGGATCGCAACGAACGGGCGCTCCGGCGAGGCGAGCGCGCGGCCGAGGTACTGAAGCTCCTTCTCCATGAGAAGCCCAGCGACCGCGGGTCGCAGGTGGCGCGCGACGCCTTCAGTCGATGCGTGCGCGCGGTGCGCGGCGCCGAATGCGTCGTTCACGTAGACCTCGCCGAGCAGCGCAAGCCCGCGGGCCAAACGTTCGTCGTTGCTCTCCTCTCCACCGAGAAAGCGCGTATTCTCGAGAACGAGGACGTCACCGTCGTGCAACTGCATCGTTTCCCGCATCGCCTCGTCGGTATCGGTCGTTTCGACGAAGTCGACCGGCGAGCCGAGCAGCGACGCTAGATGCCGTGACACAGGCTCGAGCGAATACTTTGACTCGGGCTTCCCTTTCGGGCGTCCCAGGTGGGAGATGAGAACCACGCGCGCGCCTCGATCCCGCAGCAATTGGATCGTCGGGAGCGCCGCGCGCATGCGCGTGTCATCGGAAACCTGGAGCTTGTCGTCCATCGGGACGTTGAAGTCCACCCGCACGAGGACGCGCTTGCCACGCACCTCGTCGTCCCGGAGATCGCGGACGGTTTTCTTGTTCACGTCAGTCTCCCCGCCCGGTGCCGGCCGCGACTCCAGAACGACCAGACCCCAATCGCGATCCCCGAGACGACGAGGCCCATCGCCGCGCGAGACAGGTAGTGGTATCGTGCCCACTGATCGAACGCCGTCTCACCGGGCTGAATCGTGATGTTGCCGCCCGCCAGCATCGTCATCTTGCGATACGCGATCGCGTACGCCACGATGCCGGCGAGGAGCAGCACGAGCGACACGGCATCGCGTGTCCGTTCCGAGCGTCGCGCCTCGGTGCTCACAGCCTCTCGCCGATGTAGCAGAGCAGATCCACGCAGCGCGAGGCATAGCCCCACTCGTTGTCGTACCAGCCGCACACCTTCACGAGCGACCCGTCGATCACGTTCGTGCACTTCCCGTCGATGATGCACGAGAACGGGCTGCCAATGTAGTCGGACGAAACGAGCTCGACCTCGGAGTAGTCCAGGATGCCTTTGAGCGAAGTCGCGGCCGCCTCGCGAAAGGCGGCGTTCACCTCTTCCACCGTCGTCGCGCGCTCGACCTCCACGACCAGATCGGTGAAGGAGACGTCAGGCGTCGGCACGCGGACGGAGATTCCGTCGATCCGTCCCTTCACTTCCGGAATGACGAGCGACGTCGCCTTCGCGGCCCCCGTCGTCGTGGGAATCATCGAGATGGCGGCGGCGCGCGCGCGCCGGAGGTCCTTGTGCGGGAGGTCGAGGATCTGCTGGTCGTTCGTGTAACTGTGGATCGTCGTCATCGAGCCATGACGAAAGCCGAACGCCTCGCGCACGACTTTCACCATCGGGACCAGGCAGTTCGTCGTGCACGAGGCGTTCGAGACGATGTGGTGCGCGGCGCCATCGTACTTCTCGTGATTCACCCCCATCACGATCGTGAGGTCCTCGCCCTTGGCGGGCGCCGAGATGATGACCTTTCGCGCGCCGCCCGCGATGTGCTTTGCCGAATCTGTCGCGTTCGTGAACCGGCCGGTGGACTCGAGGACGACGTCTACACCGAGATCCTTCCATGGGAGCCTCGCTGGATCCTTCTCGGACAACACCTTGATCTCATCGCCATCGATGATGACCGAGCCGTCCCCCGAGCTGACGTCGCCGTGGTAGGTGCGGTGCACCGAGTCGTACTTGAAGAGGTGCGCCAGAGTCTTGGTGTCGGTGAGATCGTTCACCGCCACGAAGTCGAGGCCAGCGTCGCGCTCCTTCGCCGCGCGCACGACCTGCCGCCCGATGCGCCCGAATCCATTGATTCCTACGCGTATCGCCATGGTGCGAGAGCTCCTCGAGATTACGGCCGGTCGCCGAGCGCGGGCGCCCGGCCGAATGTGACGATGCTGACGATGCGTGCGCCGGCGTCGAATAGCGTCGCAGCACACTCTCCGATAGTCGCTCCGGTGGTGACGACGTCGTCCACCAGCACGATGTGCGCTCCGCCCAGCATGGCCGGTGTCCGCAACGTGGCGCGAAATGCGCCGGAAACGTTGCGGCGCCTCGCCTCCGGTGTCAACCGCGTTTGCGTCGCGGTCGCCCGTGCGCGTACGATGGAATCCGACCAATCGGCGACGCCCCACCGATCGGCCAGCACACGCGCGAGGAGGGCACTCTGGTTGAAGCCGCGCTCGCGCGCTCGTGCGGGAGCGATAGGCACGGCGATCACGGCCGCCCGCTCCTCGGCGACGTCGCGCGGCCAGGGGAGGCGGGCCATGCGCTCGGCCATGCCGTCGGCGACGCGCGTCCACCTTCCATACTTGAGGGCGTGGACGAGGTCTGCCGCCGCGCCGCCCGGCAGCCAACACACGGAGCGCGCGGCCCTGACGTAGGCTGGGAGCTGCGGACACCAGCGGCATGCCCATGCGTCTGATGGGTGCCCGCAGCGCTCGCACTGCGGGTGCGGCAAGAGGCGAACGCGCGCCCAACAGCGACCGCACGCGGGCCCGGCATCGCCATCGTCCAGCAAGCGCTCACACGCGACGCAGGCGCGCGGAAGCACCAGGTTCGCGACCGTCTGTGCGGCTGCGGCGACCCGGGCGAGGACCGCTCGCGTCACGTGACGGACGCGCGCATCGCCTCTCGCGGCGCCGGTACGCCAAACCAGCGCTCGAAGGCGAGTGCGCCCTGCTCGAGCAGCATCGGCAAGCCGTCGGCGGCCCGCAAGCCCAGCGCAGTCGCCTCGCGTACCCATGGCGTGCCGCCACGGCGGTAGACGAGGTCGAGCACCAGGGCGTCCCCGGCGAGCGTGCTTGGCGGCACTGGAACATCCTCGCCGCGCAACCCGACGCTCGTGGCGTTCACGACGACGCTCGCGCCGCGTACAGCATCTAGCGCTGTGTTCGCCACCGTCACGAACGCGAAGCGCGCGGCCAGCTCCGCGGCCCGGCCCCGCGTCCGATTGAAAAGCGCCACCTGGCACCCGTCCCAACGCTCGACCGCCGCCAGCACTGCCGCCGCAGCTCCGCCCGCGCCGAGCACGGCGACGGCGACGTTGGCGGGAAGATCGTCGCCCGTCGCGCGCGCTAGCGCATCAAAGCCGGCGACATCCGTGTTGTCCCCTACGAGAACATCGCCGTCGACCCAGAACACGTTCACCGCGCCGACGCGCTCCGCGAGCGGCGACCGGCGACCGCACAGTGCAGCGAATGCCTCCTTGTGCGGCACGGTCACGTTGCCCGCTGCTCCTTCCCGCACGAGCGACTCCGCGACCGCACGCAGCTCCGCGGGCATCACGTCAACTGCCGAATAGGTCGCGGCGATGCCCGCGGCGCGGAGTGCGGCGTTCTGAAAGGTCGGAGAGAGACTGTGAGCGACGGGATGACCGAGCAGTACTAGCCGCGTGGGACTCGGTCGCGTCACGACCGCTCGGGCGCGCGCTCCGCCGCGATGCGGTCGAAGGCGCGCCGGATCTCCCGCTCCAATTCCTCGTACGTATCCCGGTACACCTCGAGATCCCCGCCGAACGGGTCGTTGACGGCGCGAACGCTCGCGCCGCGTGAGGCGTAGTCGGTGAGCAGGTGTGCCTTCGAGCCGGCGCCGAGCGCGCGGGCGCGCTCGAGGTGGTGCGGGCCCATGACCAGGACGAGATCCGCCGCGTGTACCATGTCTGCCGTGAGGAGGCGCGCGCGGTGGGACATGACGTCGGCCGCGTGCTCCAGCGCGACGAGCATCGCGCCGTCCGATGCCGGCGCCGAATCCCACGCCGAGGTGCCGGCACTCAGGACCTGGATCTCCGGCATCTGCCGCTCCTCGGCCATCCCCCGCGCGATCGCCTCAGCCATCGCGCTACGGCAAGTATTACCAGTACACACGAACAGGATGCGCATCGTCCCTACGCGTCTCCAATCAGATCGGGGACGCTCTCGCGGAGCGTCGCCGCGGTCACCGCACCCGGTCGGATCACGCGCGCGTGGCCACCGGTACAATCTACCACGGTCGATGGGGGCGACGCGCCGAGGCGCCCGCCGTCCAGGACGCGCAGGATGTCTCGCCCGACGGCGTCGCTCCATTGCTCGATGATCTCGCCGGCCGCCATGGCTGGAGGAACACCCGGACGGTTCGCGCTCGTGGACGTGATCGGCTCGCCGTACGCGCGGAGGAGACGCGCGAGCGCTGGATGCGGCGTCCATCGGACGGCCACGCCACCCTCGGGTCCGCGCAAGCGCTCCGGAATGCGCCGCTCTCCACCGGACAATACGAGCGTCAACGGCCCGGGCCAATGCCGAGCAGCCAGGCGAGCGGCGTATCCCGGAAGGCGTAGATCGAGCCGCGTCACCATCTCGCTCGATGCGATGAGCAGTAGAAATGGCTTCCCCGGTGGCCGCCCCTTCAGCGCGATCAGCGCGTCCACCGATTCGGAATCGGCCGCACCGCCGAAGCCGTAGACCGTCTCGGTGGGGTACCCCAAGACGCGCTTCGCTTGCAGGTGCGCGATCGTGCGCGGGAGCGCAGCCTCTACTTCCTCGGGGGACCAGAACGGCGTCGCCGCGTGCGCCGCGCTCATTCCGCGAGCCCCGCGAGCGCCTCGGCCCGCGCGAAGTCCGCTTCCTCCGTCACCTTGAGCGCTCGCTCGCTCCCACGAACCACGACGACGGGAAGGCCAAGGCGCTCGCACAAAGCGGCATCGTCGGTGGCCGATACGCCATCGCGGCGAGCCTCGAGGTGGGCGCGGAGCAGCATGTCGCGCGGAAAGCCCTGCGGCGTCTGCGCGCGCCAGAGCCGCGCTCGATCCACCGTGCGCAGCACGCGGCCGTCGTCGCTCACCTCCTTCAGGGTATCGACTACCGGCAGCGCGGCGACCGCCGCCTGCCCCGCCCTGGCTGCGGCGATCACGCGATCTACGGTGCCGGGGCTCACGAGCGGACGTGCGGCGTCGTGCACGAGCACGATCTCTACCTCGTCGGGCAGGTCCTCCAGCCCATGGTAGACGGACTCGCCACGCTCGCGCCCGCCCACGGACGTCAACAGTCGGTCGAGATCGGCCTGGAATAGCCACGGCGGGGGATCGCCGGCATAGCGACGTGGCAGCACGCAGACGACCATTGCCACATCCGCCCGCCTCTGAAATTCCTGTACGCTGTGCAACAGCACGGGTTTACCCGCGAGCCACCGGAACTGCTTGAGCTCCGCGCCGGGCGCACGGCTGCTCTCGCCCGCCGCAACGATCACGACCCCGACGTCGCGTACTTGATTGGTCACGGAAACAGGCGCTCGAACAGGTCGCCGAGCGTCCGCGCGCCGACGACGGCGATCTCCCGCGCCGAGCGCTGAGGTACGCTGCGCTCCGACAGGTAGACCGTAGACATTCCCATTCGCTCGGCTTCGGCAATGCGACGCTCCGCCTGCGACACGGGGCGCACCTCCCCGCCGAGCCCCACCTCTCCGAGAAACACCGTACCGGGCGCCAGCGGGCGGTCGTAGACGCTGGACGCGAGTGCCGCGGCGACGGCCAGGTCGCCAGCCGGTTCCGCCATTCTCAGCCCGCCGACCACATTGAGAAATACGTCGAGCTGGCCGAAGGAAAGGCCGGCGCGCTTGTCGAGCACCGCGAGCAGGAGCGCCAGGCGGCGGTTGTCAAACCCGGTCGCGACACGCTGGGGTGTCCCGAACCCCGCCTTCGCGGCCAGGCCCTGAATCTCGACGAGGATCGGACGCGTGCCCTCGAGCAACGCCGTCACTGCGCTTCCGGATGCGGAGCCAAGCCGGTCGCCGAGAAAAAGCTCGGACGGATTGGGAACAGGCACCAGACCGCCCTGGGTCATGCGGAACACGCCGATCTCGTCCACACTGCCGAAGCGGTTCTTCGTGGCGCGGAGGACGCGATGATCGAGTGAGCCTTCGCCCTCGAAGTAGAGCACGGTGTCCACAATGTGCTCGAGGGTCTTCGGGCCCGCGATGCCGCCGCCCTTCGTGACGTGGCCGACCACGAAGACAGCGATCCCCGAATCCTTGGCGAAGCGCATGAGCCGAGCGGCGCACTCGCGCACCTGGCCGACGTTTCCCGGTGCGCCCTCGAGATCGGCGGTGAATACGGTCTGAATCGAGTCCACGAACATCGCGCGCGGCTCCGTTGCGCTCGCTGTGGCGAGGATGGTCTCGAGCAACGTCTCGCTGACCAGCTCCACGTTGTCCGCGGACTCTTCCAGACGGTCGGCGCGCAGCTTCACCTGCAAGGGCGACTCCTCGCCGGAAACGTAGAGCGTGCGGTGGCCCGCGTTCTGAAGGCGCGCGGCGACTTGCAGCAGCAACGTGGACTTCCCGATCCCCGGCTCTCCCCCGATGAGCACCATCGAGCCCGGAACGATGCCCCCGCCGAGGACGAAGTCGAACTCGTCGAGTCCCGTCTTCCACCGGCGCTCCTCCGAGCCGCGGATCTCGCCAAGTTTCACCGCGGGCGCCACGCTGCCATTCGCGGATGGCGCGCTGCCGGCGGCGTGGCGAGCCGCGGCGCGCCCCAGGGGCTGCTTCGCCGCCGCCATCTCTTCGGCGAGCGTGTTCCACTCGCCGCACACGTCGCAGCGTCCGGCCCACTTCGGGTGCTCCGCACCGCACTCGGTGCAGCGATAGACCGTGCGCGCCTTCGCGCTCACGATCCAGTCGCCCGGCCGGAGTAATTCTCGAACCGGGTGTACGCTTTGTGAAAGAACAGGTTCACGATACCGATGGGTCCATTGCGCTGCTTGCCGACGATCAACTCCGCCCTGCCCTCGAGCGAGTTGCCGTCCTTGTCATTTGGTCCGTCGTAGACCTCCTGGCGGAAGATGAACATCACCAGGTCGGCGTCCTGCTCGATCGCGCCGGACTCGCGAAGATCGGAGAGCTGTGGCCGCTTTGAGTCGCCAGCGCGCTGCTCCGGAGCGCGCGACAGCTGCGAGAGGGCGATGACCGGCACACTGAGCTCCTTGGCGAGCGCCTTGAGGGATCGCGAGATCTGCGAGATCTCCTGCTGCCGGCTCTCGGAATTCGCGGGCCCCTGGATGAGCTGTAGGTAGTCCACGATAATCATACCGAGGTCACTATCCGCCTTGAGCCGACGTGCCTTCGACCGCATCTCGAGGAGCGTGATGCCGGGCGTGTCGTCGATCCACAGCGGCGCCGACGACAGGATCCCGGCGGCGCGAGCCATCCGCGGAAAATCATCGTCCCGTAGCATGCCCTTCCGCAGGAGCTGCGCGTCCACGCGCGCTTCTGACGTCAGCATCCGCTGCACGAGCGATTCCTTGCTCATCTCCAGCGAGAAGACGGCAACTGGCACGCTCGCCTCGATCGCCGCGTGTTGCGCCATGTTCAGGACGAGCGCCGTCTTGCCCATTGAAGGTCGCGCGGCGACGATGATCAGGTCGGCCGGTTGGAATCCCGATGTCAGCTCATCGAGATCGTTGAAGCCGCTCGGCACACCGGTAATCGTCTTCCCGCCACGTTGGAGCGCCTCGATCCGCTCCATCGTCGGCCACAGGAGCTCCTTGATGCGTGTGAAGCCCTGCACGCCACGCTGCTGGCTCACCTGAAAGATCCGTTGCTCTGCGAGGTCGAGCAGCTCTGCCGACGTCGCCTTCCCCTCGTAGGCCTCCGTCACGATCGCCGTCGCGGTCTCGATCAATCGGCGCTGGAGCGCGCGCTCGCGGACGATCTTCGCGTGATATTCGACGTTCGCCGCCGTCGGCACGGCGTCCACGAGGAACCCGATGTAGTCCTTGCCGCCGACCGCATCGAGCTCGCCGAGGCGACCCAGCTCCTCGGCGAGTGTGAGCGGGTCTACCACATCGCCGCGCTCGGATAGCGAGATCATCGCGCGGAAGATCCGGCGATGCCCCTCGCGGTAGAACATCGTGTCGTCCACATGCTCGCTGGCGCGCAGGATCGCATCCTGGTCCATGAGCATCGCGGCGATCACCGCCTGTTCGGCGTCCTCGGAGAATGGGGCGCGACGGTCCCGGAAGGGATCATGCGACGCCGCCATCGAGTATTCGGCGGGCGAGCTGGACATCTTCCCAGGTTGGTCGCTTCCACGCGTCGTTGCGCAGGAGCGCGGCGGGGTGGTAGGTGACGACGAGCGGAATGCCGCGGTACCTGTGTACCTGCCCGCGCAGCTTGCCGAGCGACAGCTTGGTCTCGAGCAAGGTCTGCGCAGCGAACGTTCCGAACGCCACGATGACGCGAGGAGCAATCAGCTCGAGCTGCCGCTCGAGATACGGACGACACGCATCCACTTCCTGCGGGAGCGGATCGCGGTTCTCGGGCGGACGGTGCTTGAGCACGTTCAGAATGAAGACGTCCTCGCGCTTCAACTTAACCGCGCCGAGAATCTTCGTCAGCAGTTGGCCGGCTTGGCCGACGAATGGTCTCCCGGTCGCGTCCTCGTTCGCTCCCGGCGCCTCACCCACGCACACGAGGCGCGCGCCGGCGCTCCCCTCGCCCGGCACGCCGTTCGCGGCCGACTTGTAGAGCGGGCACCTCGTGCACTCGCGCACGAGCGTGGCGATGGCGTCAAGCGAATCCACGTCGGCGAGCGGGCCCCCGAACAGCTCGCCCGCCGACGAGCCGACGACCAATCGGCCAGTCGAACCCTTCCCTGGCACGGCAACCGGTTCGATCGGAGGCGTCCCTGCAGCAAATGGCGCCCGAGTCGCCTCGTCCCCGCCGAGTGCGGTCCGCCAGTCCCCCGAAGGCGCACTGGTTGCGATTGATGCCGCGTCCCGCTCTAATGCGTGTGGCCTGGACGCCGGCGCGGCGGCCGCGGCCGGGCTCGGAGGCACCGATCCGAGCGCGCGTACCGCGGCGGCAGCCGTCAGCGTGTCGAACACGAGCTCCGTCTCGCCCAGGTCGCGCCGCTGCTCGAGAAAGCGCCTGAGTAGGCTGTCAGCCGGCATTGAGCAGGGCTCCGACGCGGTCGAGCAACACGTCCGCGAGCTCCGTCTTCGGCATGAGCGGGAGAGGCTCCACCCGTCCGTCCGGCCAGAGCAGCGTCACGCGATTCGTGTCCACGCCGAAGCCAGCGCCCTCATCGCGTGCGTCATTGACGACCACGAGATCCAGTGTTTTCGCCACGAGCTTGCGCCGGCCGGACGCGAGTGCGCCACCGGTCTCGAGCGCGAATCCTACCACGACGGCGCCCGGCCGCCGCGCGTCGCGAGTCTCGACCAGAATGTCGGGCGTTGGCGCGAACTCCACCGTGAGCGCCGCGCCCGTTCGTTTGATCTTGGACTCTGACGGACTCACGCTTCGATAGTCCGCCGGTGCGGCGGCCATGATCAATGCGTTCGCCTTGGGCAACGCCGACCGGACGGTGCGCGCCATCTCGTCGGTCGTTTCGACGGTCACGACGGTCACTCCTCCCGGCGCGGGCACCTCGAGCGGGCCAGCGATGAGGGTGACCTCCGCACCACGACGCCAGGCGGCCGCGGCGATCGCGATACCCATCTTGCCGCTGCTCCGGTTCGAGAGAAAGCGGACGGGGTCCACCGGCTCGCGCGTCGGCCCGGCCGTCACCAGAATGTGCTGGCCAGCCAGCGAGCCTTCCCGCTCGAGCGCGCGGCCGGCGTAGATGAGGATCGCCTCGGGCTCGGGCATACGCCCAGGTCCGCTCCCCTCGCCGGCCGCCAGCATTCCAGTCGCTGGATCCAAGACGTCGTAGCCCAGCTCGCGGAGCGCGGCGACATTCCGAATCGTCTGCGGATGCTGCCACATGCGGTCATTCATGGCCGGCACGAGTAACACCGGCGGGCCGCCCGCCCGAGGGTCGCCGGCGGCGAGCAGGCATGCTGAGAGCAGGTCGTCGGCCTGGCCGTGCGCAGCTCGAGCCATGAAGTCGGCGGTCGCCGGCGCGACGATGATACTGTCCGCCGAGCGAGGCAACTTCACGTGGTCGAGCGCCCGGCCCGGCGCGAAAATATCCGTGTGTACGGGCCGGCCCGTCAGTGCCTCGAACGTGACTGGGCCGACGAACTCCGTGGCCGCGCGCGTCATCACCACGTCCACCTCGGCTCCCGCGAGAGACAGGAGACGCGCGAGCCACGCCGCCTTGTAGCTGGCGATGCCTCCGGAGACGCCGAGCAGCACTCGGCGCCCGGCGTACGGACGCACGGGCCCGCCCGCCGGCAGAGCGCTACGTCCGCCGCCGGGCGACGATGCGGTAGGGAATGTCTCCGCCCGTGAGCTGCTCGAGCGCTTGCGTCGTCAGCTTCTTCTCGACACTCGCGCGCGTGCCGGGCAGGGCACGCTCGTTCAGGATGCGTGCGTATTTCGCGGCCACGAGCACGCCAAGATATTTATTCGCCGCGTGATGGGCGACGTCTACCGGGGTGAAAACCTGCATTGCCGTCCTCCGTTCAGGTCAATCAATCTAGCTCGCGGCGGCGCGCGCCGCCTCTTCGAGCTCGGCGATGAGCGCGGACAGCCCCGAGCCGAGTTCATTCTGCCGCTCGCCGCGCGAGCTTTCGGCGTCGATGATCGCGCCGACACGCGCGACCGCGTCATCGAGCTCCGCGTTCACGATCACGTAATCGTACTCCCGAACCGAGCGGAGCTCCTCGAGCGCACTGATCATCCGCGCCGCCAGCTCCGCCCGACTCTCCGTCTTACGCGCGCGCAGGCGTTCGAGCAACGCGTCCGCCGAGGGCGGCAGCACGAACACGAGGACCGATTGCGGAAAAGCGCGGCGAAACTGCGACGCTCCCTGCACGTCGATGTCCATGATCACGTGCCGGCCCGATTCGAGCACGCGCGCGACCTCGCTTCGCAGCGTGCCATACAGATTGCCGTGAACCTCGGCCGACTCGGCGAATTCATCACGCCGCTGGCGCGCGACAAATTCGCCAGGCGACAGGAAGAAGTAGTCCCGGCCCTCACGCTCCGCGCCACGGGGTGCCCTAGTCGTGCACGAGACGGAATATCCGAGATCGCTCCGCTCGGCCAGGAGTCTCCGCGCGATCGTCGTTTTGCCGGCCCCAGACGGCGCGGACAGAATCACCGGAAAGGGGGTCACTCGAGGTTCTCGACCTGCTCGGCGATGCGCTCGAGCTCTTCCTTGATCGCCACGACTTCGTGCAGCATGGTCGCATCCCGCGCTTTGCTGCCGGTCGTGTTCGTCTCGCGCAGCATCTCCTGTAGAAGGAAACCGAGCCGCTTACCCACCGGTTGCCCGCCCTCGCCGTCCAGTGTCTCGCGGAACGCGGATACGTGCGCCCCGAACCGGTCGAGCTCCTCGCTCACGTCGAGCCGGTCCGCCAGGAGCGCGATTTCTTGCGCGAGGCGTACTTCGTCCAGGCCGAGGCCGTCGCTGAGCTCC
Source organism: Gemmatimonadaceae bacterium (assembly GCA_037720885.1). GTDB lineage: Bacteria > Gemmatimonadota > Gemmatimonadetes > Gemmatimonadales > Gemmatimonadaceae > JACMME01. The sequence continues at coordinate 72,343 of JBBJNN010000002.1, forward strand.
CGCACCGCCAATCGCAATCGCTCGCGCTCCGCGCCGAGCCGCTCCGGAGCGCGGAGGGCGATGCGCTGCTGACCCGCCGCCACGAGATCGAGCCGCTCGACCAGCAGCCGGTGCAGACGCCGTCCCTCCGCGTCGCGCATTGCCGTGAGCGCGTCGAGCGCCATATCCACCAGGAGCAGACACTCCTCGGCCGTACCCGTATCCTCGGCCGCATCGGCGCCGAGCACGTTCGGGAGCCGCAGGAGCGTGGCGACGTCTAGCGTTTCGGCGAGGGAGTAGCGGGCTTGTAAATCTCTGAGCTGGCTGACGTAGGCCGCAAACATTCGCTCGTCCACAGTGGCCGTGTCGTTCGCATCGCGGTCCACCCGTGCCGAGACCGTCGCGTGGCCTCGCGCGACGCGGCGGCGGAGTCGCTCACGCACCTCACCCTCCCAACGGCTGAGCGCCGCCGGCAGCTTGATGCTCGGGCTGAAGAACCGATGGTTGACGGTACGGATCTCGACAGTCACCCGGAGCGAGCCGACCATGCCCGTTGCCCCGCCGAAGCCCGTCATGCTTCTGATCATGCGCGGGGACACCGGTCAGGCGTCGGGGAGGCGGTCGTCAGTTCCAAAACTGCCACCTGACGCCGTAGATGCTGCTCTGCCGCGGGAGCCCGAAGCCCGGCACGATTTCTGGCCGGGAGGGCAGAATCCGATAGCGCTGTTGCCAGAAGATTGCACCGTCGAGGATGCGAATCTCGAGGAGGCTATTGAGGCCGCGATACTTGGACGAGATATCGGCGCTTCCGTCGGACCGCGGGAACAGCGCTTCGGTCCGATACTCGTAACCGATCGACCCGTGGAAGCCGAAATTCCCGCGTGGGAAGCGACCCTTCCAGTTCGTGATCAGGTACAGATCACCGCGGGCTTGCAGCTGCGGCCGGTACGCTCCGACGCTCGACCACCGCGCCACGAACGCGTCGACCCCGATTGCCTTGAATACGAGCCCGCGCGCCGTGCCGAACACGGCTGTCGCGCGGTCGGATTCCCCGGACGCCTCGTAGGTCGGGTCGTACACCAGCGCCCCGGGGAGCAATGCGGTCGAATCGCGGAAAATGAGTCCGCCCCCCGCCCACAATCTCCCGAGCCGAACGGCGCCTTCGGCGCGTCCGGCCAGTCGGGCGTCGCCTCCGGCGCCGCCGGCGCCGCCGTGGCGGCGTCCGAGCGCACCCGTCAGTGCCAACCACGGGAGTGGGGCAAGGCGGACCACCGCCTCCTCCACGGAGGCTGAGTCACCTGACGATTCCTCCGCATACAATGCGAGCGCGAGCGGACCCCGGGAGTACGCCGCTCGCCCCGCCACCGAGCTGCGAGTCACCCCGGAGCCTACGCGGGCGCGGCCCGTTGCGCTCAGGCGCAGCGGCCCACGCGTCACGCCTCCCGCGACGACGTACTGGGCGACGCTTCGTAGGGTGTCCACGGTGTCGCCCACGGCGTGGGTCGAGGTTTCATCGAACGCGAGTGACGCCGCGATTGCTTGCAGCCACGAGCCATCCGCGGGATCGCCATACGACGCGCGCACGTACGCATCGGTTCGCGTCCCACGCAGTGAAGGAATGGATCCCGACCCGAAGAGCTGCCCCTGCGGGTCGCGCGTCCGTCTACCCCGCAGCGCGAACGCATCGAATCCGATGCGGCCGCGCGACCATCCGGCCCGGGCGAGTAGAGCGAGCTGGTCGCCGCCACCGAGGAAGCCGTCTCGTCCGCTATAGCCGTACTGCTGCGCCGCGAGCTGTAGCGCCTCGCCGTGCCGGAAGCGCCGGCCGAAGAAGCCGCGATACAGGTTCGTGTCGTCATCGCCAGTCGCGACGTCCGTTCGCGTGTCGATCGCGGTCCGCTGGACGCGCCAACTTCGCAGGTGAACCCGCACCTCGTCGGCGCCCCGCTCGATGGATACGTCCTCGAGCGTCCACAACTGCACCTCACCGAGATCGAGAACACCTCCCGTCCTCGGGTCGAGCGCATCCACCTCCACCCCGTCGTAGAAGACGCGCACGCGGGACAGGTCGCCGAGGAACGCCGCATGGGTGGGCGACCCGAGCAAACCAGACCGGAAGGTGGTAACCCCGGGCAATCGATCGAGGAGCTCGGCCAGGGTCAGCGCGCCGGTCGAGAAGAGCGCGGCGCGGTCGAAATGGTACGCGCCACTCGCCTCGATCCCGATCGGAAGCTCCGCGCGCGGCAAGGGTGCCTTGACCGAATCGGCGCGGCTGGAGTCGGCGCTGGTGGAATCACGCTGCGCGCCAACGGCGGCGCGGCCGCTCGAATCCGCGACCGCGCGGACGGAGTCGCGCTTTAGCGAATCGCGAGGAATCACCTGCGCAGCGAGACCATCGTGCAAAACGGCCCCGGCCAGGAGGCCGAGGCCGATTGCCCGCACCGCGGCGCGGCGGAGCGGGATCAGCCCGCCCTCCCGCGCACGAATTCCACGAAGATGCCGACCGGGACACCCGTTGGTCCGCGCGGGATGGTCACGAGGTCGGTTTCGGAGTACGCCGTGCCGGCGATGTCGAGGTGCACCCACGGGTAGCTACCGGTGAACTCCTTCAAAAACATGGCCGCCGAGATGGAGCCCGCGGCCCGCCCGCCCGAATTCTTCATGTCAGCCACGTCCGACTTGATCAGCTCCTTGTAGTCGTCCCAGAGCGGCAGTGGCCAACCGAGCTCGCCGGCGCGGCGGCCCGCGGCGAGAACTTCCTGAATCAACGCGTCATCACTGCCGAAGACGCCGGTCGCGGTGTGGCCGAGCGCGATCACGCACGCGCCGGTGAGCGTCGCCGCGTCGATCACGGCTTCGGGATCGAAGCGGCGGGCGTACGACAGCACATCCGCCAGGACAAGCCGCCCTTCGGCGTCGGTATTGATGATCTCGATGTACTTCCCGAGATGGCTCTGTACGACGTCACCCGGCTTGACGGCCGTACCCGACGGCATATTCGTGGTGCTTCCCACGAGGCCGACGACGTTGACGGGTAGCTCGAGCTCCGCGATCGCCTGCATGGCGCCCAACACACCGGCGGCGCCGCACATGTCGAATTTCATCGCCTCCATGCCTTGCGCCGGCTTGATCGAAATGCCGCCGGTGTCGAAGCAGAGGCCCTTTCCGACGAGAACGAGCGGCTTTCCGGTACCCTTCCGGTACTCGAGCGCGATCAGCTTGGGGTCCTGCGGCGTCCCCTGCGCTACACAGAGGAACGACCCCATCTTTTCCTTCTCCATCTCCTCGCGCCCGAGGACCGTCAATTTCATGTCGAAGCGCTTGGCGATCTCGCGCGCCGTGTCGGCCAGGTAATCCGGGGTACACAGATTCCCCGGCATCATGGCGAGGCGGCGCGCAAGCCCAAGCCCTCCGCCAATCGCCTCGCCGCGACGCAGCGCTGCCCTGCCGGCCTTCTCATCCTCGACGAGAATAACGGCTTCCTCGAGCGACGGCTTTCGCTCGTCCTCGGGAGGTGGCGTCTTGAGGTCCGCGTATTCCCAGGCGCCCACTGTGAGCCCGACCGCGGCCTGCTCGACCGCCGCTTCGTCCGCAGCGTCGAGCCAGAACGCGAGCGACCTGGCGCCGAACTTCCGCGCCTGTCGCGCGGCAATGGCCGCGGCCCGCCGCGCGGCCCCGGCCGCATCCGATTCGCCGCCGAGCCCTACGAGAAGGATGCGCTCGGCTCCCTTGGCACCGCCCGACAGGTGGAGCGAGTCGTCACGCGCACCACGGAAATCGCGCCGCGTGAGCGTACGGCGCAGCGTGCCGCCCAGCTGATCGTCCAGCGCGCCGAGCGCGCTCGGAAAACCCGCATCCTTCCGGAGCGCGAGAACCAGGAGCGGTGTATCCAGCGCCTCGGTGCCCGTACGACGTACGGAGAGTTTGAGAGGCATCACGTCAGCTGGTGGGATCGGCCGCGCGTGGCGCGCAGGCGACGGATGTCACGACGCGATCCCGGCGATGATCGCGTCGGCGAACGCCGACGTCGAGACCTCGGTGGCGTCAGGCATCTGCCGGGCCAGATCGTAGGTGACGCGCTTCGCCGCGATCGCTCGCTCGATTCCGCGTACGATACCCCTGGCGACCTCCTCCCATCCCATGTACTCGAACATCATGACGCCGGATAGGATCACGCTGCACGGGTTGATCTTGTCCATGCCGGCGTACTTGGGCGCGGTGCCGTGGGTCGCCTCGAAGACGGCGAGTCCGTCCCCGACATTGCCGCCCGGCGCCATCCCGAGCCCGCCGACCTGAGCGGCCGCCGCGTCGGAGAGATAGTCGCCGTTCAGATTCGGCGTCGCGATCACTGAGTACTCGGACGGACGCAGGAGCATCTGCTGAAACATCGCGTCGGCGATGCGGTCCTTGATCACGACCGAGTCGGCACGCGCGCAGTCGCCGCCTCTCGCGAGATCAGCCTCGGTACACACCGAGCCGCCATACCGCTCGCGCGCAAGTTCGTATCCCCAATCGCGAAACGCGCCCTCGGTGTACTTCATGATGTTGCCCTTGTGGACGAGTGTCACCGAGTGGCGCCCCGTCCGCAGCGCGTGCCGGATGGCCATATCGACGAGCCGCTTCGACGCGAACTCGGACATCGGCTTGATGCCGATCGCCGAGTGCTCGCGAATCTCCTTCCCGAATTCCGTCCCGATGAACGCCCGGAGCTTGTCTGCTTCGGGCGAGCCCGCCGGCCACTCGATGCCCGCGTACACGTCTTCCGTATTCTCGCGGAAGATGACGATGTCGACCTGCTCGGGACGCTTGACCGGCGCTCCTACCCCATGGAAGTAGCGAACCGGCCGGATGCACGCGTACAGATCGAGCACCTGGCGCAAGGTCACGTTCAGGGACCGGATGCCGCCGCCGACCGGCGTGGTCAGCGGGCCCTTGATCGAGACGCGAAACTCCTGCATCGCATCCACGGTCTCGCCCGGTAGCCAATCGCCGCATTGCTTGAATGCCTTCTCGCCGGCGAAGACCTCCATCCACGCGACGCGGCGCTCGTCACCATAGGCCCGCTGCACCGCGGCGTCGAAAACGCGCACGGAGGCGCGCCAGATGTCCGGACCCGTCCCATCCCCTTCGACGAAGGGGATGATCGGATTGCGCGGCACTTGCAATGTGCCGTCCTCCAATTCGACGCGTTCGCCACGCGGTGGAATCTTGGCGAACCGATAAGTTCCCATGGCGGCCGTTCTCCCGTAGCCCGTTACCGCTTGACGAGCTCGCGGCGATGCTTCGGCCGCTTCTCAGGCACCCGGCTCTCGTACTGGCGCTCGGTCGCGCCCGTATAGATCTGTCGAGGGCGCGCAATCTTCTGCTCCTTGTCCTGCAGCATCTCCTCCCATTGCGCCAGCCACCCGGCAGTCCGCGCGACCGCGAATAGTACCGTGAAGAAGTCGGTCGGGAACGCCATGGACCGGTAGATCAACCCGGTGTAGAAGTCCACGTTGGGGTAGAGCTTCCGCGAGACGAAGTAATCGTCTGCGAGCGCGATCCGCTCGAGCTCGAGGGCGATCTCGAGGTCCTTGTCGAGACCGACCTCCTTGAACACCTCGTCGGCGAGTCCCTTCACGATGCGCGCACGCGGGTCGTAGTTCTTGTAGACGCGGTGTCCGAACCCCATGAGCCGCTGTCCCTTCCCCGACTTCACGTCGTTGATGAACGCGGGGATATTCTTCGGATGCTCGATCTCGCCGATCATCCGGAGCACCTGCTCATTCGCGCCGCCGTGAAGCGGCCCGTACAGCGCGGCAATACCCGCGGCAATCGCCGAGAACGGATCTACGTGCGACGAGCCGACGGCGCGTACCGCGTTCGTCGAGCAGTTCTGCTCGTGGTCCGCGTGCAGGATGAACAGGATCTCGAGCGCACGCGAGAATACGGGTTTCGCCTCGTACTTCGGCTCGCTCATCCGAGCCACCATCGAGAGGAAGTTTTCCGTGTACGGGAGATCGTTGTCGGGATAGATGAACGGGAGCCCCTTCACGTGCCGGTACGCGAAGGCGGCGAGCGTCGGCACCTTCGCCAGTAGCCGCACGATCGACATGTTCCGCTCGTCCGGATCGAAGATGTTCTTCGCCGCCGGATAGAAGGATGACATTGCCGCGACAGTCGAGCAGAGGATCGACATCGGGTGCGCATCGTACCGGAAGCCCTCGAGAAACTTCCGGATATTCTCGTGGACGTAGGTGTGGTACGTGATGTCCTGCACCCAGGCGTCATACTCGGTTTGCGTCGGGAGCTCGCCATTCCGAAGCAGCCACGCTACCTCAAGGAAGGACGCGCCCTCCGCCAGTTGCTCGATCGGGTAGCCACGATAGCGGAGAATGCCGCGGTCGCCGTCGATGAACGTGATCGCGCTCTTGCACGACGCGGTGTTCATGAACGCGGGGTCGTACGACAGGAGACCGAAATCATCGCCGTCGGTCTTCACCTGGCGCAGATCCACCGTACGGATCGCCCGGTCTCCCTCTGTTCCCGCGACCGCGATCGGTACCTCGTACGTCGTGCCGGTGCGGCCGTCCCGAACCTGGAGCGATTCCTCCGATTTCGCGCCCGCTCCCGCATCTGCCACCGTGCTCTGCGCCGTGCTCATCGACCCATCTCCGCCAGATCGTGATCTCCGAGTGCCAGCGGCCACCCCGCCAGCGCCCTCGGCGGCGCGTCCGACGCCGTCGGTCGCACCGCACGGGGAAATGTGGCGAGTCGCCTGCGTTGGCCACAAGCGGTAACGCACGGCGGCCATCGCAGTGTCGAAGCGCTCAGCTTGGCGGCGGCGGACCGAAGCAGCGCTCGGCAATCGCATCCGCGTACTGATCCGTCGCGCGCAGCGCGACGTCCACCGGCTTGAAGGAGGCAAGCGAGCCGGCCGCCGCTCGGGCTTCGGTGAGGAGCGTGCGGAGCTCGGAATAGCCCATGCGCGCCGCGGCCAATCGTGCGGGTGAAGCCGTAGGCGGTCCCGCGGCGAAGATCACCTCGAGGTAATCGATCTGCGCCAACAGCGCGTCCACCGTCTTGCGCAGCAGCGGAGGCGTGATGAGCGCCGACACATCTTGCCAGCCGAATGTTGCCGCCAGAGCGAATTCCGCTCGAGCGTCTGCGTGCGGGTCGCGCATGCTCATCGAGACACGCCGACGCCTTTCCGCGCCGGAACAGGATTGCCGTCGCCGGCCCGGTCAGTGCCAGCTACCGAGAATTGCCCCCATCACCAGGAGATACGCCAGCTGATAGCTCGCGTCGATCAGGAACGCGGAAACGGTTTTCTCCGAGAAGATGGATCCGGCGAGACCGATCGTGAACGCGAAGCCAAGCCAGACCACGAAGCCGAGCCAGAGTCCGCCCGCAGCGGAAGTGACGCGCGTGTAGGAGATCAGGAGCGAAAACATGATCGCCATGACCACGTAACAGACGGCGGTCACGGTGAACGCGCGCGCGTTCGTGCGGCGAAAGTCGAGAATGCGCCCTTCCGCGAAGCCGTGCACCTTCATCCACACCGAGCGGAAGAGTACGGGCGAGTACCAGAGCACGCCGAGCACGAGGGCGGACACCGCGGCGGCTACGACCGCGAAGATGTTGATCTCGAGCGCACCCATTGTGTTCTCCTGTTTCCGGAGCGTCATAGGGACGCGCGATGATAATCGCACGAGAACGTTCCGACCAGACTCGGCCTCGCCCACTTACGCACGAAGGGCCTCCGGTTGGGAGGCCCTTCGCGGGTAACGGAACGCAGATGCTCGGGGCGGGACTCGAACCCGCACGGCCGCAGGGGCCAGAGGTTTTTGAGACCTCCGCGTATACCATTCCGCCACCCGAGCGGCGGGGTGTGCAAGCTAGCGCCGGGCCGCGTGCGGCTCAACGGTAGTCGCGGCACACGGAACCAGATACCGCTACGGCGGTGGCCGTTGGCGCATGCTATCGCGTCGCGGTGGGAGGCGCTCCTTCTGCTGCCGTTCGCGCCGCATCTCCTCCATCCACCGGCGGATCTGGTCCTGCACCGCCAGATATCTCGCGCGCTGAACCGGTGAGAGGAACATCGCCAGGTCGCGCTGCTCCGCTTCCACGAGGGCAACCCGCTCGCGCTGTACGCTCACCAGCTGGTCCAGGAGTCGCGATACGAGCGTGTCGTTCGCGGACGCCCCGGCGAGCACCTCCGCCCGCAAGCCGACCCGCACCTCGCGCTCCCGCTCGATCAGAAGGCGACGCTCGGCCTCGAATTTCCGGTTCGTCGCGGTCAGCTGCCGCATTTGCGTTTCGTTGACTCCCACACGAGCGCGCACGACGTCAGCAAAGCGCGCCTGCACGCGTCGCTCGAGTGCAGCGCGTGGCAGCCGCCCGCCCTGCTGCTGCGCGCGCTGCGCCGGGACAGTTCGGCCGAAGAAGATAGACGTCGCTATCACCGCAGCGGCGACAGCCGCGCGCAGTGTCACCTCGCCGCTCCAGCCGGAATGACCCCGAACCCGGGCTCCGGCGCAGTAGCAAGCACTCCGTCTACCGCGTCGAGGCGGCGCAGGAGCAATTCGAGGTCGCTGTCCGCCAGATGCGCGAAGCCACCCTCCATGACGAGCTCCGAGCCCGCCGTTGACGCCGCCGCCGGTGCGCGCGCGCCACCGCGAGGAGGCGCCGAGGTGGTCTCGCCAGTGGCAACCGCCACCATTCCGACGCCCCCACCGCTGCCGAGCGAAGCGGAATCACGGATCGTCGGTGCGGCGGGCGCCGGCGCGGTCGCAACCTCCGGCGCTGGATCGAACCGCAGGAACACTGTCGCGATGCCCGCGGCGAGCGCTGCCCCGACCGCGTACCGTTTCCAACGCGCCGCGCCCATCTGCCGCGCCCGCTGCGGCACAGAGGGCCTCCGCGCGAGCGCGCCGGCGATTCGCGCCACGTCGATACGGGGCTCGACCGACAGTGCCGATCGAAGCTGGCGCAGCAGGTGAGCCTCGTCTGCGCACGCCGCGCACGTACGCACGTGCGCGGCGATCACCGCGGCTTCGGGAGCGCCAAGGTGGCCGTGCACCCATTCCGGCAACCGGTCGCGAACATCCGTCCGCGGGCAATCAGTCATTCAAGAACTCCTTGACCGCGCGTAGCGCATTGAAATAGTGCACCCGCGCTGCGCCTTCCGTGCTGCCGACGATGGCAGCGATCTCCTTGTACGACAACCCTTCGGTCACCCGCAGCGTGAAAATCTCGCGCTGCAATCCGCGGAGGCGTGCCATGGCCATCCGCATCCGCGCGGCTGTCTCGTCCGCCACAGCGAGGTCCAGCGCGTCGTGTTCCGTCGCCGCATGCTCCTCCTCGATCGGCACCTCTCCACCCCGTGCGCTCGCATGCGCCGCCCGGAGCCGATCACGCCAGAGATTCCGCGCGATCGTGAACAACCAGGTACGCAGCGAGCTGTCCCCACGAAACCGATCGAGCGATGCGAAAGCTCGCACGAACGTGTCCTGCACCACTTCTTCCGCATCCGCGCGAGCACCGAGGCTCGACACGAATCGAGCGAGCGGACGTGCGTGCCGCTCGACCAGCAGCGTCGCCGCTCGCTCATCCCCTCGCTGCCATCGCGCGATCAGCGCGGTATCGGTCGGATCGCCACCCGTGGCTGCTGACTCGGTCATCCGTGCGCCGAGGTAGACGCGCGAATTTCGCCGGCGTTAAGGAGTGCTTGACCATCGTTCGCGATCGGCGTACGTTCTAGGCGAACGCTCGTTCGAATCAACGGTCGGAGCGCGCATGGACAAGACCGCGCATGACGTGAAGCTGAACGCTCTTCTGGCCGATGCCGCTCGCATCTTCGCCGAGCGCGGCTACCATCGCACCAGCATGCGTGATCTGGCGCGGGAATCCGGCGTGTCGCTGTCCGGGCTCTACTATTACGTCAGCAGCAAGGACGAGCTGCTCTTTCTCATTCAGAGCCGAAATTTCGAGGCCGTGCTCTCCCGCCTCCGCGACCAGCTCGCGGACGTACGCGAGCCCGCTGCGCGGCTGCAGACCTTTGTCGACAATCATCTCGACTATTTCGCATCGCACATGTCCGAGATGAAAGTGCTCTCCCACGAGGCCGAGTCGCTCGGTGGCGAGTATCTGGCGCGCGTCAACGATACCAAGCGGGAATATACGCGGGTCCTCATGGACATCCTCGCCGACCTCGAGGGCAGCCACGGGCCGGCGCACCTGAATCGTCGCGTCGCCACGTATATCCTCTTCGGCATGATGAACTGGATCTACACCTGGTATGATCCAATGGGCGACGTCGGCGTCGAGCTCCTGAGCCAGAGCGTCAGTCGCCTCTTTCTCGGCGGGTACGTCGGCCTTCCGGTCGGCGCACAGCAGATGCCGCGCGCGACCGCCGGATAACTCGTTCCTCCACTACCCCACAAGAGGCCCCGATGGCAACGGCAACGATACCAGAGCGTGATACGGCGACCCTCGTCAACTATCGGAAGGAGGGGAATATCGCCGTGTTCGAGCTGAGCGACCCACCGGCGAACACGTACACGCACGAGATGATGCGGCAGCTCGACGAGTGCATCCTCCGCGCACGGTTCGACGCCGATGTCCAGGTGATCGTGCTGCGCGGCGCCGGCAACAAGTTCTTCAGCGCCGGTGCCAACATCAAGATGCTCAACGAGGTGGATCCCACCTTCAAGTACTATTTCTGCCTCCACGCGAACGAGACGTTGAGCCGTCTGGAACAGACGCCCAAGCTCGTGATCGCGGCGATCAACGGACATTGTGTTGGCGGCGGACTCGAGATCGCCATGGCGGCGGACATCCGCATCGCGCGCCAGGACGCGGGCAAGATCGGACTCCCCGAGGTGAACCTGGGGGTCCTGCCGGGCACGGGGGGCACGCAGCGGTTGGCGCGCATTGTCGGCAAGTCGAAGGCGATCGAGCTGATGGTCACGGGCCGCACCTTCTCGTTCGAGGAAGCGCAGTCGCTCGGTCTGGTCAACGAGGTGCTGCCGAAGGATGAGTGGTGGGAGAGCGTGCTGCTCTACGCCCGGCAATTCTGCCTGCCGAACAAGGCCGGCATGGCGGTCGGACACATCAAGCGCGCGGTGCAATCCGGCGCCGAGGTTCCCCTGGAGTACGGGCTAGCGCTCGAGCGGGAGCTGCAGAACCTGCTCTTCAAGAGCAGCGATGCGAAGGAAGGGTTGGCCGCGTACGTGGACAAGCGGCAGCCCGACTTCAAGGGTCGCTGACCGGTGGCGGCTTCCGCGATGACGGATCGGTTCCCCACCCGACTCATCATCGGTGGCGAGGCGGTCGAGTCGGCGTCTGGTGACACCTTCCCGGTCATGAATCCCGCAACCGAGGAAGAGCTAACGCGGGTGTCGGAAGCGAACGCCCCGGACGTCGACAATGCGGTACGCAGTGCGCGATCCACGTTCGAGTCGGATGCCTGGCAGCGGATGAGCGCGCGCCAGCGTGGCGAGAGGCTTTACCGGCTCGCGGAGCTCATCCACGCGAGCCGGGACGAGCTGGCGCGCCTCGAGACACTGAACAACGGAAAGCCGCTTTTCGAGGCAGCCATCGATGTCCGTCTCGCGGTCGAAACGTACCGTTACTATGCGGGGTGGGCAGACAAGATTCACGGTGAGACGATCCCCGTAGACGGCCCCTTTCTGAATTACACGCTGCGGGAGCCGCTCGGCGTGGTCGGCGCCATCGTGCCGTGGAATTTTCCCATCTCGCTCGCCGCGTGGAAGATTGGCCCCGCGCTGGCGTGCGGGAACACGATCGTACTCAAGCCGGCGGAGCAGACACCGTTCACCGCGATCCGAATGGCGGAATTGGCGCTCGAGGCCGGGTTTCCGCCCGGCGCCTTCAACTGCATTCCGGGATTCGGTCCGACGGCTGGCGTGGCGCTCGTCGCGCATCCCGAGGTAGACAAGATCGCCTTCACGGGCTCGACGACCGTCGGACAGCAAGTGATGCGTGAGGCGGCGGGCACGGTCAAGAAGCTCTCCCTCGAGCTCGGTGGGAAGTCGCCGAACATCGTCTTCGCCGACGCCGACCTCGACGCTGCGGCACGAGGCGCCCTGAGCGGCATCTTTTACGGCAAGGGGGAGGTCTGCGCTGCTGGGTCGCGTTTGCTCGTCGAGGAGTCGGTCCGCGAGGACCTCACGGCCAGGATCCTCGAGCGCGCGAAGCGCATGGTCCCGGGTGATCCGTTGCATCCAAAGACGCGGCTGGGCTCGCTGGTGTCTCGCGAGCAGCGCGACAGGGTGATGGGTTTCATCGAGAGCGCACGGGCCGAAGGCGCGACCCTCCTGGCCGGCGGCGAGCCAGCCACGGTGAACGGCAAGGGCTTTTTCGTTCAGCCCACGATCTTTGGCGACGTCCAACCGGAGATGCGCATCGCGCGGGAGGAAGTGTTCGGGCCGGTCCTGGCCATGATGACGTTCGACGGCGGCGTCGAGGGCGCTGTCCGAGCGGCGAACGCGAGCATCTACGGTCTGGCTGCGGGCATCTGGACGCGTGACTTGAAGAAGGCGCTACGCGCGGCGCGCGCCGTACGGGCCGGTACCGTGTGGATCAACACCTACAACATGTACGACGCCGCATCGCCGTTCGGTGGCTTCAAGCAGTCTGGCTTCGGCCGAGACCTCGGCATGCACGCGCTCGAGGGCTACACGCAGGTGAAGTCGGTGTGGGTTGACCTCTCGTGACCGATCGACCGCCGCAGAATTTCGCATGAAGGACGCCGTGATCGTGAATGCGGTGCGGACGCCAGTCGGCCGTCACGGTGGGGCGCTCGCGTCCGTTCGCCCCGACGACCTGGCAGCCATTGCGATCCGTGGCCTGCTCGACCGCACCGCCGTCGCGCCGGACACGATCGAAGATGTCATATTCGGATGCGCGAATCAGGCGGGCGAGGACAACCGCAACGTTGCGCGGATGGCAGGTTTGCTGGCCGGGCTCTCCGTCGAGGTACCGGGACAGACCGTCAACCGTCTCTGCGGGTCCGGCCTCCAGGCGATCGCGAGCGCGGCGCACGCGATTCGCAGCGGCGAAGGTGATTGCTTCATTGCCGGCGGTGTCGAGAGTATGTCCCGCGCCCCATGGGTCATGCTCAAGCCCGAGGAGGGATACTCGCGCACGCCCCCCCCCCTCGCCGACAGCACGGTAGGCTGGCGCTTCATCAATCCCCGCTTTCGGGCCGAGTGGACGATCCCCCTCGGCGAGACGGCCGAGGAGGTGGCCAGGCGTTATGGAATCACGCGCGAGGAGCAGGATGCGTTCGCGCACGAGAGTCAGCGGCGGACGGCGTGCGCGGTGGAAGCCGACCGGTTCCACGACGAGATCCTGCCGGTGACCGTGACGGATCGCCGGGGGAAGACGACCGTCGTAGAGCGCGACGAGCACCCACGGCCCGATCTGACGCTCGGCTCGCTCCGGTCGATGAGGCCGGCATTTCGCGCCGAGGGCGGGACCGTGACCGCCGGCACCTCGAGTGGCATCAACGACGGCGCAAGCGCCGCGCTGGTGATGAGCGCCGAGGCGGCGCGCGAAGGTGGTCTCACACCGATGGCTCGAATCGTCGCGAGCGCCGTCGCGGGCGTCTCGCCCGAGGTGATGGGGCTCGGCCCTGTCCCGGCCACACGAAAGGCGCTCGCGCGCGCGGGCTTGTCGATCGCGGACATCGATCTGATCGAGCTCAACGAAGCGTTCGCCGCCCAAGCGATCGCGTGCATTCGCGAGCTCGAGGCCGATCCGTCCAGAGTGAATGTCAACGGTGGCGCGATTGCCCTTGGGCATCCGCTCGGCTCGTCCGGTTCGCGCATCGTGGGCTCGCTCGCGCACGAGCTGCGGCGTCGCTCGGGCCGTTACGGCCTTGCCACGATGTGCATCGGCGTCGGCCAGGGGATCGCGGTCATTCTCGAGCGGGTAGCCGCATGAGCTTCGAGCACATCCTGCTCGCCCGCGACGGCCCGGTGGGTACGTTGACGCTCAACCGTCCCGAGAAGCTCAACGCGTTCGCCGGGACGATGCGGCGCGAGCTGGCGGACGCGCTCGACGAGCTCGAGGCTGACCCTGGTATTCGGGTCGTCGTCATCACTGGCGCGGGCCGTGCATTCTGCGCAGGCGCGGATGTGGGGTACATGGCTGACTTGATCCGCGACGACGACGTCGAGGCGCTGGCTGCGCTGGTCGAGGCCGGTCGCCGAGTCGTCACCACGATCCGCCGCTCGGCCAAGCCGATCATCGCGAGCGTGAACGGCGTCGCGGCCGGCGGTGGGGCCAATCTCGCCCTGGCCTGCGACCTGCGCATCGCGAGCGAGGAGGCGAAGCTCGGGCAGACGTTCAACCGCATCGGACTCCACCCCGATTGGGGCGGCACATACTTTCTCCCGCGGCTCGTGGGACCCGCGAAGGCGCTCGAGCTCTTCTGGCTCGCCGACGTGATCGACGCGGCCGAGTGCGGCCGCCTGGGCCTTTTCAATCGCGTCGTCCCGCATGAGAGCCTCGCGGCGGAGACAGCACGGATCGCCTTGGCGCTCGCTCGGAAACCTGCCTTGGCCTTGGCGCTCGCCAAGCGCGCGGTCTACCAGTCGCTCGATCGCGCGCTACCCGAGATGCTCGACTACGAGCTGGAGGCGCAACTCCGTTGTTTCACCAGCGGAGATGCGAGAGAAGGAATCACGGCGTTCATCGAGAAGCGGCAACCCGAGTTCGCATCACCAGACCGTTCCGCGGGCGCGGAGCGGTAGCCTTCACGAGGACAGGACCATGGCGCTGGCAAAGATCGGCAACTTCGACGACTGGATCGACCTGTTCAAGGTCTGGCAGATGGACATCGGGATCGAGGCGAAGGAGCTCAAGGATTACAACTTCGACGTGAAGCTGGCTGAGCTCGAGGTCAGCGAGATCGAGTTCGGGCATTACCGCGGCCAACGGAAGTGGCCGACGGTGATGCACATTCCGGATCAACGGATTCGCGACGCCCTGCAGAACCTGATCATCTACCAGGGCGACACGGAGTTCGCCTCGGTCGAACAGCAGCGCGCGCTCCTCCAGAACGCGCCGAGCGACTACGACCTGTTCTCGATCTATCGCGTGATGGCGGAGGAGATGCGGCACGGCTGGCAGATGTCATATCTCCTCGTCGCTCACTTCGGCGACGAGGGCAAGCGCGAAGCGGAAAAGCTTCTCCAGCGCCGTGCGGATGAGCACGAGCGGCTGCTCGGATCGTTCAACGAGAGCGTCGAGAACTGGCTCGACTTCTTCGCGTATACGCAATTCATCGATCGCGACGGCAAGTATCAACTCCAGATGCTCGCCACATCGAGCTTCGCGCCGCTGTCGCGCTCGATGCGCCCGATGCTCAAGGAAGAATCGTATCACCTCGGCACGGGGAACAACGGGCTGCTCCGCATCATCAAGGCCGGCAAGATCCCGCTCGACATCATGCAGCGCTACTTCAACAAGTGGGTATCGACGGCGTTCGACCTGTTTGGCAGCGACAACTCGTCGTCGGCCCAGTGGGCCTACACCTGGGGGCTCAAGGGGCGTTTCGACGAGCGGACCAATCCGCAGCCGGCTGAGGTCGGGAAGCTCAACGAGGCCGCGCGTGAGCTGTACCGCCAGGAGATTCAGGGCCTGATCGATCGGCTCAACATTCACGTGCCCGGCGATCAGCCGAGGCTTCGTGTGCCGAGCGAGAAGTTCAACCGTCGAATCGGGATCTACAAGGGGAAGACGTTCAGCGTGGAGGGCGAGCCCATGGAAAAGGATAAGTTCGCCGACTACCTGAAAGTCGTTCTGCCGACCGCGGAAGATCGCGAGTTTCTCCGGCACGTGTTCAAGGAGAACGATTGGATCGAGGGGCGGAAGACGGACCACCTCGCCAGTTGATGACCGCACGCTGATTGCGCCGCGTGCGTCCGGAGATCATCGCGCATCGCGGCGCGTCCAGTGAGCGCCGTGAGAACACGATGGCCGCCTTCCTCCGGGCGGTCGAGCTTGGTGCAGACGCCGTCGAGCTCGATGTGCACGCGACGGGCGACGGGGTCGTGGTGGTGCATCACGACCCGGTTGTGCAGAAACCGCTGCCAGGTGACGCACGGACTCTGCCGATCGACACGGCGACGTTGGCCGAGCTGCGAGGTCTACAGCCAGGCTCGAGCAAGGGCATCCCGACGCTCGCCGAAGTGCTCGAAGCGATGCCGAGCCACGTGACCGTGTACGTCGAAATCAAGGGCGCGGCCATCGAGGCGGCGGTGATCGAAGCGATTCGCCGTTCCCCAGCAGCCGGTCGCTGCGCGGTTCACAGCTTCGACCACCGCGCGGTGAAACGGGCGCGCGCCGACGCGCCGGAGATTCCCGCCGGATTGCTGATGGCATCCTCGCGTCTCGTGGACCCGGCAGCTCTTCTCGCCACAGCCGGCGCGCGCGATCTGTGGATGCACTGGGAGTGGGTGGACGCGCCGCTCGTGGCCGACGTTCATGCCGCGGGTGGACGCGTGATCGCCTGGACACCGGTCGCCCGTCACGACATCGATGCGCTGGTGCGCCATGGGGCGGACGGCATCTGCGTGAACGACGTCGCGAGTCTACGCGAACAGCTCGGCAGCATCACGTGACGCGCATCGAGCGTGTCGCCGTCATCGGCGCCGGCACGATGGGGCACGGTATCGCGTACGTCGCCTGCGCCGCCGGGTATCACGTCGCGCTGACCGATTCCGAGCCTGGCGCAGCGGAGCGTGGCGTCCGAAAAGTGGAGGCGGCGTTCGATAGGGCGATCGAACGCGGCAAGGCGTCGCCGGAACAACGCGCGCGAGCCTTGGCGCAGCTGGTGACGCGCGACGACCCGGGCGATGCTGCCCGCGATGCCGACCTCGTCATCGAGGCGATCCCCGAGCGGCTCGAGCTGAAGCGCGCCCTGTTCGCGGAGTTGAGCTCCGCGGCCCGTAGCAGCGCGATCCTCGCCACGAACACGTCGTCGCTCCCGATCGGAGAGATCGCGACCGCCGTGCGCGAGCCGGCGCGCGTGGTCGGGCTACACTTCTTCAACCCGGTACCGGCCATGCGACTCCTCGAGATCGTGCGCGGCGCGATGACGAGTGAGGCGACGGTCGAGACTGCGCGCACGTTCGCCTCGTCGCTCGGCAAGACGCCGGTTGTCGTCGGCGATTCACCCGGCTTCGCGACGAGTCGGCTCGGAATCGTCCTCGGCCTCGAGGCGATCCGGATGCTCGAGCAGGGTGTCGCGAACGCCCAGGACATCGACCGGGCGATGGAGCTCGGCTACAACCACCCGGTCGGGCCGCTGCGTCTGACGGACATCGTGGGGCTCGACGTACGCCTCGCGATCGCGGACCACCTGCACCGCTCGTTCGGCGCCGATACGTACCGTGCGCCGACCTTGCTGCGCGACATGGTGCGCGACGGAAAGCTCGGGAAAAAAACGGGCGAGGGTTTCTACCGCTGGGAGGGCGAGCAATGAGCGAGGCGCAGGTCGTCCGTTACGAAGCGCGAGGACCCGTGGCGCTCGTCACGATGAATCGGCCGGAAAAGCGAAATGCGCTCGACGGTGCCATGCGCTGTGCGTTTCTGGGTGCCATCGACCGGGCAAAACGGGATGCGGAGGTGCGGGCGATTGTCGTGACCGGCGCCGGCGACAAGGCCTTCGTCGCTGGCGCCGACATCTCCGAATTCGAGACGCGGACGCCCGTCGAGCAATTCCGCGTGATGAAGCTACCAACGGTCTTCGACGCGCTCGAATCGTCGCCCAAGCCGGTGGTCGCTGCGGTCAACGGATTTTGCCTCGGTGGCGGAATGGAATTGGCGCTGGCGTGCGACATTCGCATCGCGTCCGCGACGGCGAAGTTTGGGCAGCCGGAAGTGAATCTCGGCATTATCCCCGGTGGCGGCGGGACTCAGCGCCTGCCCCGGATCGCCGGAATGGGGGCCGCACTCCGGCTCATCCTGACCGGAGAGATCATCGACGCGGCCGAGGCGCTTCGTCTCCGCATTGTCGAGGAGGTCGTCGCGCCCGAACATCTGCTCGACCGCGCCATGACGATCGCCACGGCGATCGCAGGGAAGAGTCCGGTGGCCGTAGCCGCGGCGAAGGAAGCGACGCGCGCCGCGCTCGGCCTCGCGCTCAGCGATGGACTCAAGCTCGAGACGGCGCTGTTCCAGCTCTGTTTTGCAAGCGAGGACAGGATCGAGGGCGTACGCGCATTTCTGGAAAAACGGACCCCAGTCTTTCCGGGCCGCTGATGTCGGCCGCCGAGGGCGCGCCGTACCGTATCACTGACGTGCACGTGCACGTCCAACCATTCGACCAGCTCACGCCGGCGGCGATGAGCGTCATGCGGCGCGGGCGGGAGGATCGCTTCGAGTTCCTGCTCGCGCTGATGCGCGACCCGAAGCTCCTGCTTGGCATCATGGATGACGATGGCATCGAGCGCGTGGGGCTCATCAACTATCCGAGCCCACACGTGATGGGGTTCACCGAGGATACGAACGATTTCGCAGTTCGGTATGCGGAGGCCGATCGCCGTCGCCTGCTCCCGTACGGTGGCGTCGACCCTCTCACGTCCCCGGATGCCGCCGCTGCGACCCGCCATCTGGTGGAAATCGGGAGCCGCGCGCTCAAGATCCACCCATGCCACATGGAGTTCGCCGCCAACGCCTATACCGACGGGCTACGTTCGCTCGCCGACGTGTACCGGATCGCCGAGTCGGAGGGATTACCGGTGATCATCCACACAGGCACGAGTATCTTCCCGGGCGCGCGCAGCAAGTACGGCAACCCGATCGAGATCGACGATGTCGCAATCGATTTTCCCGATCTCACGATCGTGATGGCGCATGGTGGACGCCCCCTCTACATGGAACAGGCCTTCTTCATTCTACGGCGACACCGGAACGTGTGGTTCGATCTCTCGGGGATTCCCCCGCGGCGGCTGCTCGAATACTTCCCGCGCATCGCGGAGCTCGAGTCGAAGGTGCTCTGGGGAACGGACTGGCCGAGCCCCGGCGTGGACCGCATGGGAGCAAACGTGTCCCAGTTCGTCGACCTGCCGTTGTCCGAAGCCTTCAAGCGCGCGGCACTGGAGACGAACCCGCTCCGCCTATTCCCTGAGTAGTCAACGGGAGCGGCCGACCAACGCGGAGTGGGCCGGCGCACGGGGAACGAATCACGAGTGACGTGTACCATCTGGCCGGGAACACGGCTTGCATGGTAACGTTTAGCGGAGTCGAATCTTGCGTGTTGCCGCGCAACCGGTCGCAGGTCACAAAATTCCGCGGAGTGAAGGCCGGGATCGCGCGCGCTCGAACGGCGAGGCGCCAGCGTGCCGTAGGGCGCGAGGGACGGCAGTCTCCCGCGATCTGTCGTCGCGGCCTTCTCGGCTAGGAGGGAAGGGTCGGACCCGAAGCGACCGCCGCCTGCCTGGCGAGCCAGCCCGTATGCGCGCGACCATGCGCGACGAACGCCTTCCTCATCGTACCGGCGCGAATCGATGGATCTTCCGCTCTTGGCGCTAATCGCGATTGGGTCGGCCGCGCTGGTCGCGACCGGCATCATGGCGCTCAGACGATCGCGGCGCGCGGCCGACCGATTGCCGGGACGTCGGCCACTGGCGCCTCTCGTGATCACACCGGGGAGTGAGTCGAACAGCCGCGTCGCGCGGGGCGGCGCGGCTCGGCCGCCGGTCGCCGCGGCGCCGAGCCGCGCTCGTGCTGAGGATGCCGGTCCGCGGCCAGCCCCTTCCCGGGAAGTCGTGTCGCCACGCGACGCGGCGATCGCGGGCGAGCCGCGCCCCATCTCCGAGGAGCGCCTTCGTTTCGACCGTATCGGCCCGCTGGCTCATGATGGCAACGGTTCCGACGCGGGCCTTCCGGGCGGAAACGGTCATGCGGCGGAGACCGACGTTGCGAATGACCTCGAGCTCGCGCGAGCGCTGCGAGCACCCGGTGAGCAGTTGACGGGCCAGACGGTCCGTTTTCAGCGTGCGCCCGAGCAGACCGTGCAGTTCCTTCCTGGCCGGTTGGAGGTTGTCGAAGGCGATGAGCCGGGTCAGGACATCCGCTTCGTGCGCATCTGGGGCGAGACCCCCGAGATCACGTTCGGCCGAACCACGGGCCCGCGACACCGGCACGTTCAGCTACGTTCGCTGACGGTAAGCCGCGCGCACGCGCGTATGCGGTACGAGGCGGATCGTTGGCAGATCACCAATCTGTCCGAGACGAACCCCACGCGTGTCAACTCGGAGGAATTGCCACTCAACAGCGGCCGGCTGCTCGGTCACGGTGATCGCATCGAGATGGGCGAGGTGATTCTGCGGTTCTGGGAGGCGTGATGCGCGGTTCCGTCGGGCGATCGCTTCGGAGTGTCGCGTGACCGCCGGCCGGGTGGTGCCCGAGATGGCGGATCTCGACGGCGCGTACGACGTCCGGCAGGAGATCGGTCGTGGCGGCATGGGCGTGGTGTATCTCGCTCGTCGCCGCGACGCCGGAACCGAGGTGGCGATCAAGGTGATTCACCCGCGCTCCGCCGATGACGCCGAAGCGCTCGCACGCTCGGCACGGGAAGGTCGCACCGTCGCACGGCTCGAGCACCCGTACATCGTACCTATCCACGAGACACGGCAGCTCGCCGACGGCAGCCTCGCGCTCGTCATGGAGTACATACCGGGGCGGACGCTACGCGAGGCGATCCGGACTGACGGAGCATTTCCGATAGAGCGGGCCGTTTCGCTGCTGCGTGACATCGCGCAAGCACTCGCCTACGCCCATGAGCAAGGCATCGTGCACCGGGATGTGAAGCCGGAAAACATCTTCCTGCACGAGCGGACTGGCCGCGCGATGCTGTCGGATTTCGGCATCGCGCGCGCCATGGAAAGCGACACCTATCTGACGATGACGGGCGCGGCGATCGGGACACCGGCGTACATGTCGCCAGAACAGATCGACGGCGCGCGAGTGGACGGACGCAGCGACTTGTATAGCCTCGCCCTCGTCGGGTGGGAGATGCTCACGGGTAAGCGGCCTTGGGCAGGCGAGAGCCTCTACAGCGTCATCTACCGGCAGAAGCACGATTTCGTCGCGCCGCTCGCCGACGCTCGGCCCGACGCGCCCGACAATCTGCGCTACGCGATCGAGGGCGCGCTCCTCAAGAATCGCGAGCGGCGTCACGCGAATGCGCGCGAGCTGATTGCACAGCTCGACGGCACGCCGCACGCGCTCGCCGTACGGGAGCGGCTCAGTGCGGAGATTGTCGCCGAGCGGGAGGCGCACGCCCGTGGCGGGGGAGACCCGCATTCGACGGTAACCTTCCGCCGGCCGGTCGAGATCTTCTCGCCGCCGGAGGTTGTGCGCAGCCGGAGAGTCCCTCGCGTCCTTGCCGCCGCGGCCGTGGTCCTGGGGCTCCTCGGCGCGACGGCCTTCTACGTACGCGCGGTACGCTCGCGGACCGTGAGCGGGTCTCCGGCGATTGCCTTGAGCCCGGTGGACGAGGGATCGCTTCGACCGGGCGGCGACTCGGCATTGCGCTCGTCGCGGACAGCCCGGGATTCGGCACGGATCACGAACGAGCGTGCGGGATCCCTGGCGCCACCGTCGCGAGTGGATACGGCGCTTCGCATCGGGAATGACCGTCCGGCTGTCATCGATCTGCCCGTCGCGAGGGTTCCCGCAGCCGAGAGCGCCACGGCGCGCGAGCGCACGGGCGGGTCGGCGATCGCGAGTGCGGCGAGGGTCCCGCCGGTGGCGCCGCCTCCACAAGTGGCGAGCGCCTCGCCCTCCACGCCGGTCGCCTCCGCCCGCGCCGACAGCGCGAACAGCGGCGACGCCGATCCGGGCAGCGCCGCGTATGTCGCGTCGGCGGTCGCGGTCGGCGGAACGCATAGCTGCATGGTTGCAGGCGGTGGCGTCGTCTATTGCTGGGGCGGGAACGACCGCGGCCAACTCGGCGATGGCACGTCCTCCCGCCGACCCGGTGCGACCCGGCTCTCGGGCTCCGTCCGCTTCGCGACGTTGGCGGCCGGCATCGCGCATACGTGCGGCGTCGGTCGGGACGGCGGAGCGTATTGTTGGGGCGCGAACGAACGAGGGCAACTCGGCGACGGCTCACTCACGGCGCGCGCGGAGCCGGCGCGCGTGCTCGACGTGGGCGGCGTGCGATCGATTCGAGCCGGCATGGCGCACACGTGCGCGCTCGCGGTATCGGGCGACGTCTACTGTTGGGGCGCAAATCAGAATGGCGAATTGGGCGACGGGACCACGACCCCGCGCTCGCGAGCGGCACGCGTACCGGCGACGGTCAAGTTTCGGGCGTTGGCGGTAGGGCTCAATCATAGTTGCGCGCTCTCCACCGACGGCCTGGCATACTGTTGGGGCGAGAACGGGGCTGGACAGGTCGGCGATGGTGGTACCGCGGACCGCGCACTCCCCACGCCGGTGGCTGGAGGGCTCCGTTTCACCGCGATAAGCGGTGGGAGCGCGCACACCTGCGGGATCACCCTCGACTCGCGTCTCTATTGTTGGGGTCGTAACGCGTACGGGCAGCTCGGAAACGGCGCAACCGCCGATAGCCGGGTGCCGGCCAGGGCTGCCGGCGACGTCGCGTTCCGCTCCGTGGCGCTCGGGAGCGTCCATTCCTGCGCCCTCGCGCGCGATGGGCAAGCGTACTGCTGGGGACGAAACACGTACGGACAGATCGGCGACGGGACGCAGACTGATCGCGCCGCTCCCGCGCGCGTGCAGGGTGAGCATGCATTCTCAGTGATTCAGGCGAACGGCGCCCATACGTGCGGAACGTCGCCCTCGGGCGAGAGCTTCTGTTGGGGGTACAATGCGGAAGGGCAGCTTGGTGACGGTACGCGGATCGACCGCGCGCGTCCGATTTACGTAGAGAAACCAGCGGGCATGTGACCCGAGCAGCGCCTATGAAGCGTGTTTGTCAGTTCTTGAAGCGAACGCTCGGGACCCTGAGCGCGATTGCGCCGGCTGTGTTCCTCATCTCGTGTGGCGATGGCAACCTCGGGCCGAACGGCACCCGCGTCGCGTCGGTAGCACTGACGCCCACGAGCGCCGATGTAGGGATTGGCGGCACGCTGCCGCTCCAGGTCACCCTGACGGACTTGCGCGGCAACCTTCTCTCCGGGCGGCAGGTGATCTGGCACAGCGGGGACACTACAATCGCGATCGTCACGCCATCTGGCGTCGTGACGGGCAGGACGCCCGGGAGCGTGCAGATCGCGGCAAGCTCCGAGGGGCGGTCGGCGTTGGCGGTTGTGACGGTCGTGCCGACCCCGGTCGCCACCGTAGCTGTGGTGCCACCCTCACTCCAACTCAACGTAGGCGCCCAGTCGTCGCTCGCCGTCGAGGCGTATGCATCGGACGGTACGCCGCTGAGCGGGCGGTCCGCCGTCTGGGCGACGAGCAATGCCGCAGTCGCGGCCGTCTCGGAGGCGGGGGTGGTCACAGCCGTGTCAGCCGGCACGGCGGACGTCACAGCGACGATCGAGGGGAAGATCGGACTGTCGCGCGTCTCGGTGAGTCAGGTGCCGGTCGCGATCGTGAGCGTGACGCCGGACCCCGTCTCGGTGATCGCAGGCCAGAATGCGCAACTCGCGTTCACCGCCCGCGATGCATCCGGAAACATACTCATCGGCCGCGCGCCCTCGTGGGCGACGAACAATGCCGCGGTCGCCAGCGTGTCGTCGTCGGGCGTCGTCGTTGGTGTATCTCCAGGAGTCGCGACTATCACGGCGACGGTATCAGGGGTGTCGGGCTCGGCGCAGGTCGTCGTCTCCCAGGTGCCGGCGTCATCGGTCGTCGTCAGCCCGGGCACGGCGACGATAGTCGCTGGAGGGACGACCCTGCTCTCCGCAACCGTGAACGATGCGGGAGGCTCGCCGCTGCCCGGCCGCCAGGTTTCCTGGTCGTCGAGTGACAATAGTGTCGCGGCGGTTTCCGCGACCGGCCTCGTGACCGGCGTGGCGGCAGGTACGGCGACGATCGCCGCGACCGCCGACGGCAAGTCCGGAAGCGCGCAGGTCACGGTCAGCGCCGTAGCTGTCGCGTCGGTCGGGGTATCGCCGTCGCCGGCGTCCGTGACCGTGGGCGGGGGTGTACAGCTCACTGCGACGGCGCGAAGTTCGAACGGGACCGTTCTCACGGGTAGGCAGGTCACCTGGGCGACGAGCAACTCGGCCGTCGCGACTGTCTCGCAAGCCGGCATCGCTACCGGAGTAGCCCCGGGTTCTGCCACGGTCTCGGCGACGGTTGGCGGCGTGACTGGCACGGCGACCGTCACCGTGACCGCCGGCTCGTCGGCATCGCTTGCAGCCGTGAGCGGAAATGGCCAGAGCGGCGTCGCGAATGCGCAGCTCCCCAGCTCCCTAGTCGTTCGCGTGACGGACGCCGCTGGAAACGGGGTGAGCGGCGCGAGCGTCACATGGTCAGTGGTGAGCGGGGGCGGCACCGTCTCGCCGAGCGTCGTGACGACCGACGCCGGCGGCATGGCGAGCGTTCGTTGGACGCTCGGGCCTCAGCAGGGTCAGCAATCCGTGCGAGCGAGTGTGGGAACTCTGGCTCCCGTCACGTTCACCGCTTCCGCGGGGGTGGGCGGGCTCGCGCAGGTCACGGTGACGCCAGCTACCGCGCGCTTGAACTCGCTGGGCGCGAGTGTGCGCCTGCAAGCGCAGGCGACGGACGTCGCGGGCAACGTGGTGCCCGGCACCGCTTTTACATGGTCGTCCCTCGCGACGACCATCGCGACGGTGGATGCGACTGGCCTGGTCACATCACTTGCGAACGGATCCGCGCGCATCGTCGCCACTGCCGGCGGCAAAGCTGATACGACGACCATTACGGTACAACAGGTAGTCGCGACGATCGCCGTGACGCCTCCCTCGGCGAGCCTGCTCACCACGCAGACGCGCCAGCTCACTGCTGCGGCGGCGGATTCGAACTCGCGAGCGATCGCCGGAGTCTCGTTCGCCTGGTCGAGCTCCGCGCCCGCCGTGGCGTCGGTGAGTCCGGCGGGCTTGGTCGTCGCACTCGCCGCCGGGAGCGCGACGATCTCCGCAACGGTGGGCGCGGTGACTGGGAAATCAACGATCACCGTCGCCCTCGCGCCGGTGGCGTCGGTTACGATCTCGCCCAATCCTGTTCCATCGTTCAAGGACGGAAAGACTCAGCAGCTAGTCGCGAAGACCTTCGACGCGTCGGGCAACCAACTCTCAGGCCGAGCGGTTTTTTGGTCCAGCAGTAAGCCGTCGGTCGCCACGGTCGATCAGAACGGGCTCGTCCGCGGCATCGCCAGCGGAACGGCGACGGTCACGGCGACGTCCGAAGGCAAGAGCGTGACAGTAACGGTCACGGTCCAGTAGGCGCAACGCAGCCGTTGGCATACTCGCCTTTTCGGCGCTACTCACCTGGCGCGACCGCTCTCCTGTGCACCGCGTTCGTAGTGGGCGCGATGCGCGCGAGCCACAGTGTGTCGGCGCAGGAACTTCCCGTCAAACGATCGCCTGGAGCGGCCAGCGCGCCCGCGCGATGCCCAGCGGGCCAACGCCCGCCGATGCCGACGGCAGCGCGTCGGGACAGCGCTCGGCAACTGACGACGCTCGCCCACGAGGCCGCGATTACCGGCGATCAGCGAGCGGCGCGCGATCTCTTCCAACGCGCGGGCCGGCTGGATCCTACGGACGAGAACGTCGCGTACAATCTGGCGCGGGCATATGAGACGCTGCGCGATACGGCCGCGGCCGTCCGTGAGTATTGCCGCTACCTCGGCGTGTCGTCAGTGGGCGCCGACGCCGCCGATGTCGCGAGCCGGATCGACCGCCTTGCGCCGGTACGGCCGCGCGTCATTCCGGAGACTGCCGCCCAGCAATTTCGGAGCGGGGTCGCCCAGCTCGAGCAGCGTCGCTACCGCGAAGCGGAACGGGCGTTCTCGGCCGCGCTGTCGCAGGTGCCCGATTGGGAGCTTGCCCTCTACAATCGGGGCGTTGCATTCGCATCGGAGCGGCAGCCTGGTCCCGCGATCCGCGATTTCGAGAAATACCTCGAGTTGGTACCCGAGGCACCCGACCGGCCGGTCATCGTCCGGCGCGTGGCCGAGCTTCGCCGCCTGACCCTGCAACCGAACGGAGCGCTCGTGCGGGGCCTGGCCGTGCCGGGACTTGGCCAGCTCTACACGCGACGGCCCGTGCTCGGCGCGGTCGCGTTCGCGGCGACGGCCGGCGCGGTTGCATTCGCGGTGCGGACGCGCGTCGTCACGAAAACAGCGACCGCGGTCGATCTGCTTGGCAATCCATACGAGTACACTTATCCCGAGCGCGAACGACCGTACGTCGCGGCGGGCGTGGGCGTCGCAGCGGGGGTAATGCTTGCGAGCGCCTTCGAGGCCTACCTGTACGCCAAGCGAGAAGGCGGAGTGTCGCGAGGCGGTGCCGCGCGCCGGGCTGACTCCGGACTCGGAGCCTTCGTCGCGCCCGCTGTGCCGGGTGGCCACCGCGTCGCGATCGGCGTGTCGCGCCGCTTCGGCCGTCCGTAACTTGGCGCGAGCATAGGGAGTCGAATCTTTACGGCTCGAGGTGACTCCGCGAGCTTCAGGTTGCGCCCGCCGCGTCAGGTGCGTGCGCTGCTCCGCCAGGCGTGGGCCCACCAACATTCGAAGGACTAGCGCGCTCCGCACCTGCCGCCTCCGCAGGGGCTCCCGCATCGGTGGCCCCTCCCCTAGCCGAGGCGTCCCCGTGCTGGCGCGTCCTGATCACCTCGGACAGCTTGGCCTCGAGCTGCGTCGCTTCGGCTTCGTGGCCCGCGAGCGTGCTGCTCAGTCGTGCGTAGCTGTCACTATCGAGGTCGTGACCCTTCTGACGCGCCCGATACACTGCGTATCCAAGCGCTTGTGCGGCCCGGTCCGCGAGCTGTTTCGCCCGAAAGCTGTCGAGGCGAATCTTCCCTTCGTCGAGCGCACCCTGGGCGACGCGACCCGCCCGGTCGAGCTCATCCTTCAGCTTGCTCCACAGCGCCATGGCACGACTCTCTGTCTGGAAAGGTTAACTGGCGACCGTACGGCGAGCGCGCCGCCGAGTTTCCGGAAAAAAAACAAACGCCCCCGCACTGGGCGGGGGCGCAGATGCCAAACGGGAGGCCGCTCGCTTCTCGCTAGGCGGCCGTCTCGGCAGCGGCGCGACGCGAAGGCTCCGCGCCGACCGGATAGACGCTCACGCGGTAGCGGCGCTTGTCCTTGTGCTCGAACTTCACGACGCCCTCGATCAGCGAATAGATCGTGAAGTCGGTGCCCAAGCCGACATTCCGGCCGGGATGGAACTTCGTGCCACACTGCCGGATGATGATGTTGCCGGCGATCACTTTCTCGCCGCCGAACTTCTTGACGCCGCGATACTTGGGATTGCTATCGCGGCCGTTACGGGTCGAACCGACGCCCTTCTTATGTGCCATGGAAGTGAATCAGCCGAGAGTGATGTCGTTGATGCGGATCTCCGTGAAGCCCTGCCGGTGACCCTGCTTCCGCGCGTAGTTCTTACGGCGCTTCATCTTGAAAACGATGATCTTCTTGTCGCGCCCGTGCTTCACGATCTCGCCGCTGACGCGTGCGCCAGCAAGCGTCGGCACGCCGGTGTGCACGTTGTCACCGTCGCCGCTGAGGAGGACATCGGTGAACTCGACCTTCGAGCCGGCGTCGCCGACCATGCTTGGCACTCGGAGAGTCTTGCCCGGCTCGACGCGAAACTGCTTGCCGCCGGTGCGAATGATAGCGTAGCTCATGAGGGAACGCCGTATGTAAACGTCAATAACCGATACAGATTGAACAACTTAGCCGCGACGAGGAAGTGTGTCAACGGCCGAGCGCTGAGCACCGCGGCTCCCGTCGGCGCTGTCAGGCGACAGCGTACTGCTGCGTGACATCGCGCCCGGCCCCCTTCACGACCAACTTGAACTCGTCGGGCTTGAGGAGGGGATCGTCGCGTAGCTCGACCGAGAATCCCGCCGTCTTCTCCAATTTCCGCATGAAGTCCGGCTCTTCCTCGAGAAGGTAGAGCGCAACCTCCGGGTGCAAGTGGATGAGGAGGTGATCCTTGCGGCCCTCGACGGCGATACGCCGGATGGATCGCTCCACTCGGCGGACAACCGTGTCCGGAGTAAACACGCGACCGGTTCCCTGGCACATAGGACACGCCACGGTCATCGAGTGCAGGTGACTTGGCCGGACGCGCTGCCGCGTCATTTCGATGAGTCCGAGGTCGCTCACCGCGAACGCTTTTGTCCTCGCCCGGTCGCGCGCCAGGTGCGTGCGCAACTCCTGGAGTACCCTGTCGCGGTTGCTACGGGTCTCCATATCGATGAAGTCGCAGACGATGATCCCGCCTACGTCGCGCAACCGTAGCTGTCGCGCCAGCTCGCTGGCGGCCTCGACGTTCGTCTTCAATATTGTTTTCTCCGGATCTTTCTTGCCCGTGTAGCGGCCGGAGTTGACATCCACGGAGACGAGCGCCTCCGTCTGCTCGATGATGATGTAACCGCCCGACGGGAGATCGCAGCGCCGCTTGAACAGGTCCCGAATCTCGGTCTCGATCTCTGCCTGGTCAAAGAGCGGCACGTTCGCCTCGTAGAGCTTGACACGCTCGATGAGATCCGGCGCGATTCCCTTGAGGTATTCCACGATCTCGTTGTATACCTGCCGCGAATCTACGGTGAGGGAGTCGACCTTCGTGCTGAACAGGTCGCGGATGATGCCCCGCGTCAGGTTCGTCTCCCGGTGGACGAGCGCTGGCGCGCGCTGAAAGTGCGTCTTCCGCTTGATTCGCTTCCACTGCGCAATGAGCGTGGTCAGCTCGCGGTGGAAGGTGTCTTCGGTGACGTCTTCCCCCACGGTGCGAACGATGACCCCGCCTGAATCCTTGGGCAGAGCCGCCTGCACGAGACCTCGGAGGCGCTGGCGCTCACTCCGCTCGCCAATCTTCCGGCTCACCCCCACGCGCGACGCGGACGGCATGTAGACCAGGAAACGGCCGGCGAGCGAGATTTGCGCGGTGACCCGCGGTCCTTTCGTCGAGATCGGCTCCTTCGACACCTGGACGAGGATGTCCTGGCCACGCTTCAATTGATCCTGGATCGGGGGAGCTTTCGCTCTCTTCCCTCGCGACGACTCCTCTTCGTCGTCGGCCGCCTCCTCATCAGCACCGTCGTCGTCCTCCCGGTCGCCTTCCTCCTCGATGACGAGATCAGACGCGTGCAGGAACGCGCTCTTCTCGGTGCCGATGTCCACGAACGCCGCCTGGATGCCCGGGAGCACCGCATCCACGCGTCCGAGGTAGATGTCGCCGACCATGCGGCGTGCGTCGGGGCGGTCCACAAGCAGCTCGACTAGCTGCTCGTCTTCCAGTATCGCGACGCGAGTCTCGCGCTGCGTCGCGTTGATCAGGATCTCTCGCTTCATGTGCACGAGCCAGGGCGCCGCCCGCTCGCAACGAGCGAGCAGCCACGGACCCCAGCGTGAGGGACGTGCCCCGCGCGCCGCGCCCGCCGGTTGCGGCGCGCGGGTGCGCGAGGCACACGATGAAAAATTGGAGCGCGCGAACGAGGACTCGCGGAAGCACCGCGGTCGTCATTGTCCGGCGCGCATGCGAAAGACGAGGAATGCGATCACGCCGAGGAACGCAACGGTCGCGCGCCATTCGCGATGTCGCAAGTACAGGTCGAGGCTGAATCCGCCGGCGTCGGCGGCATCGGCGCGCCAGGGGCGTGGACGCGGCACGAACGCGGGCACGTTGCGGGCGTACTCGGCGTACGCGTCGGGGAACCGGGAGCTGATGTGCGCGTGCTCGCGCTCGATCACCGGAACGTAGACGGCGGCGAAGAACGCACTGACGAGGAGCAGCAGGCTCCAGTGCGCCACGAGCGAGAAGCCGGCCGCGATCAGGAAGCTGCCGAAGTACAGCGGATTCCGTGTATGCGCATACGGGCCCGAAGTGGCTAGCGCGTTGTTCTTCACGATGTGGCCGGCCGCCCACGCGCGCACTAGCAAGCCGGCGAACGCGATACACCCGCCCAGCAGGAACGCTGCCGGTGTCGGGCGCACGAAGGCGAGATACAGCGCCGCAAGCACGAAGCCCAGCGGAACTCGAAAACGCTGCGCGGCGGCGGCGTAAGTCAATCCGCCAATTCCTTGAGGACGTGACGCGCGATCACGATACGTTGGATCTCGGAAGTCCCCTCGCCAATCTCGCAGATCTTGGCGTCCCGCATCATACGCTCGACAGGGTACTCCTTCGTGTACCCGTACCCGCCATGGATCTGTATCGCCTTGATGGTCGCGCGCATGGCGAGTTCGGAGCAGAAGAGCTTGGCCATCGCCGCCTCCTTCCCGAACGGCCGCCCAAGTTGCGCGAGCCACGCGGCGTGGTATACGAGGTGACCGCCGGCCTCGATCTCCGTGGCCATGTCCGACAGTTGAAACTGCACGCCCTGGAAGGTCGCAATGGCCTTGCCGAACTGCCGGCGCAGCGACGCGTACTTGGCGGCCTGCTCGAACGCGCCCTCGGCGATCCCGAGCGACAGCGCCGCGATGCCGATGCGCCCTGAGTCGAGCGTCTTCATGAAATTGACGAAGCCCTTCCCTTCCTCGCCGAGCAGATTCTCGGCCGGGACTTCGACGTCCTGGAACAACAACTCGCGTGTGTCCGAGGCGCGCCACCCGAGCTTGTCTTCTTTCTTGCCGGCGCGGAAGCCGGCCATTGCCGGCAGCGACGGCTCGTGTCCGATACCTACCTCGCGCGCGCGATCCAGATCCACCGTCTCCTTCGTCAGAATGAAGGAGCTGATCCCCTTGTTGCCCTTCGAGGGGTCGGTGACTGCGGTCACGACGAAAATCTCGCCTACGCCGGCGTGCGTGATGAAGATCTTCGAGCCGTTGAGCACGTAGTGGCCGTTCCGGCGCACCGCGGTCGTCTTCGTCCCACCAGCATCGCTTCCTGCGTCGGGCTCCGTGAGGCCGAACCCGCCGAGTACACGACCCGTCGCGAGCAACGGCACGTATAGGCGCTGCTGCTCCGGTGTCCCGAAGTTCATGATCGGCGACGTGCCGAGCGTCGTGTGCGCCGATATCGTGATCGCGTGCGATGCATCGACCTTCGCCATCTCGTGGATGGCGATGATGTAGCTCAGATAATCCATTCCAGCGCCGCCCAAGGCCTCAGCCCATGGCATGCCGAGCAGTCCCAGCTCGCCCATCTTCCGCACGTTGTCCCACGGGAACTCGGCATCCGCGTCGAAGCGCGCCGCGACGGGAGCGACCTCCTCGCGCGCGAACTGGCGGACCATGTCACGCACCGCATACTGCTGCTCGCTGAAATACAACGAATCGTCCATACCGCCTCAGGCTGCCTCGGTCTCGTTCGAGCTGTGGATCACCGTCAGAAAACGCGGCCCATACTTCTCCAGCTTGGCCGGTCCGACGCCGCGTACCCCGCCCATGGCGGCCAGCGACCGCGGACGTCGCAGCGCCATCTCGGCGAGCGTGCGATCCGGAAACACCACGTAGGCCGGCACCTGCTCCTCCCGGGCGATGGCGCTCCGAAGTTGCTTCAACGACCCGAAAAGCCGCGCGTCGTTCTCCGACAATTCAGGCGAGGCATCGGACGCCGACGGCTTCGGCGTCGCAGCCTGCGCGTCCCGTTCGCCATTCGTGCGCTTCGCGCGCCGGGCTCGGGCGGGCGTGCTCTCGGGCGCGGTCGCGAGGTGCGTACCCAGGCAGTTGTCGCACCCTTCACACCGCGTCCGTGCCGCCGGATCGCCGAAATATCTGAGGATGAATCCCCGGCGGCAACCCGTCGTGTACGCGTAACGCTGCACGGATTCGAGCTTCGCCAGATCGGCCGCGCGACGGCGATCCAGGAGGGGCCAATCCACGCGGAGCGCCGCCGCCGGCGTGCCGAAATCGGCCAGCCGGAGTCCACCACCGCTCCTCTCCCACGTGAGGAACTGGCGCGCTTCCAGCGCATCGAGCAGCGCGGGAACGCCCGCCGAGCCACCGAAGCCGGGCGGCAGGCCATCCGGATCTACGCCGACCCCCGTGTAGAGCGTCGCGCCACCGACCCGCCAGAGTGCTCGGAGGAGATCACGCTCGACGGCGTCGTCGGCAGTTGCCAGCTCCCGCTTGATGCGATCAGGGGTGGCGAGGAGCCGCACATACACGCGGCCGTTGGAGGACGGTTCGGAGCGAAGACCGCCAGCCGCGATGAGGATCCGAATCGCCGATTCGACCTCGCGCTCTTTCACATCGCCGCGCATCATGGCCGCGACGTCGCGCGGCGCGGCGCTGACGTGTCCCGTCGTATCGGCATTGCGCTGCAGCGCCGAATACACCTGCTCGACGACTGGCCGTTCGGGATACGCGCCTTTAATAAAGAATTCGTGCGTGAACCGGTCGGGAAACGCGTGCAGGAGGACACAATCGGAGTGCTGCCCGTCCCGACCCGCTCGTCCGGCCTCCTGATAATAGGCCTCCAGCGTGCCCGGCATCGCGTGGTGCAGCACGACTCGCACGTTCGACTTGTCTATACCCATGCCGAACGCGTTCGTGGCGACGATCGCGCGGACCTTCTCGCCCATGAAGGCATCCTGCACCGCGTGCCGCCGCTCGTCGTCGAGCCCGGCATGGTAGGCGGCGGCAGGAATCCGCGCGGCGTCGAGCACGCTCGTGATGCGTTCGACCGCCTTCCGGGTGGATGCGTACACCACAGCCAAGCCATCGGCGCGTCCCAACGCTGCCACCAGCGCTCGATCCTTGTCGGCCTCCGTGCGCGTACGAATTACGTGGTAGTGGAGATTCGCGCGGTCGAATCCGGAGATGATCGTTCGCGGTTCCCGCAACTGGAGCTGGCGCGCGATGTCGCGACGCACTTCCGGCGTTGCCGTCGCCGTCAGCGCGATGGTCGGCGGCGCCCCGAGCAGCTCGCGCACCCGTCCGACGCGAAGGTAACTCGGGCGGAAGTCGTGTCCCCATTCGCTGATGCAATGCGCTTCGTCAACTGCCAGTAGCGAGACGCCGATGCCGCGCAGACGTTCGGCAGCCTGACCGGAGTCGAAACGCTCCGGAGCCACGTAGAGAAGCTTCAGCTCCCCGCGCTGTGCACGCGCCAGGCGGCTCGACACCTCGCTCGAAGAGAGCGTCGAATTGATGAATGCGGCGGGGAGGCCGCGCGCCGCGAGCGCATCCACCTGATCCTTCATCAACGAGATGAGCGGCGAGATGACGACCGTCAGCTTCGGCATCAACAGCGCCGGCACCTGAAAGCAGAGTGACTTGCCGCCGCCGGTTGGAAGGATGACCAGTGTGTCATGGCCGCCCAGAATGGATTCGACCGCGCGCTCTTGCCCGGGTCGAAAATCCGAATAGCCGAAATGGGTACGCAAGGTGGCGCGCGCGTCGTCCAGGGTCGGAGACATAGACGAAGCCTACTCGCGCGAGCGACGCGGAGGTGAAGCAGCCGGCCGCATCCGGAAGCGTTAGACGGCGTTGACGAAGTGACCGCGCGTGAAGCGGCCGCCTACTGCGCTCCGTATGCGGGGAGTAGACGCCGGCGCGGCGCGCGTATCCAGCGCGGCACCGCTACGAGCCACGGCGTCCAACGTATCGAGCGCGCTCCGATAGCCCGCGACGATTTCGGTCACCCGATCTCCGGGGACATTGAACAAGAGCCGCACGTTGCGCAGGCCCGCAATCCAGAGTCGCGGCAGATATTCCGATCCGTCGATCGGCCGCGAGTGCAGCAGCCGGTTCCGGCAAGCGAAGTCCGTGGCGACCGGGAACGCGTAGCCCGCCGGGTCGGTCAGCTCCGTATTCGGATGGTCCCGCACACAGAGATCGCGGCACGTCGTCGGGACGCGATCGTAGGCGGCAGACAGGACGCAATGCTCCAGCGTCATGCCCTCAGGCCGGCCGTACGCGAGCACGTCGAATCCCGCGCCGGCCCACGGCGCCGCAACGGCCGCCATCTCGTCGGTCGTGAGCTCGACCGACGCGGTCACGCGACGTGCGCCCAGTGCAAAGAGCTCGGCCGCGGTGTGCTCATTGAATGCGTTCGCCGCGTAATCGGCGACTACGTCGCGATCGCGGCTCGCGCCCATCTCGGCGATGAGCCCCAGGTGACCACAGAGGAGCGCGGTGTCGAGCGCGAGCCATTTCTCGAGCAGCTTACGCTCGGCCGGCCTGACGATCGTCGGGGTGCGCAGGCGAAAGGCGACATGACGCGCACGAGCCTCGTCAGCCAGCGCGCGCACTCTCGTGACCGGCGGCATCGGGTGCCGCAGAAACGGATCGAATGAGATCTCGTTGGCGCCGGCATCCATTGCCGCTCGCGCGTCCTCGATGCGGTACGTATCGGCGGCCAACACGAAACTCGACCATTCGGGCGCAAGTCCGAGGTCGGCGCGACCGAACGCGGGCTCGGAAGAGCTCGGGGGCCCCCCCCCCGACATCGAAGATGCGGCATCGAAGGGCTCGAAGCGCAACCGTTTCAATGCACCGCCCATCGGTTCGCCGCCTGGCCCCGCTCCAGGTACCTCTCGTACGGCTCTGTCGATCGCTTCGCGCCGCTCGGACAACCGAGCCTGACGCTCCCAATCTTCCGCCGCTTCGAGGTGAGTCACCGCGGCCTGGCGTAGGCGATTGAGCTCGCTGACCGGGAGGAATAGGCCGCTCGCGAGCCCGGCCGTATCCAGCGTACCGAGCGCGAAGGGCGAGTCGCCTAGGCGGCCGAGTTGGTCGCGGAGCTGAGCGGTGTCGAGTGCGCGTTTGGCAGCCGGCGCCAACTCGGTCTCGGTCCGGAGGGTCACCGCATGGTCGCCCGCCGAGAAGACGGCCTTGAGCGGCGAGCCAGCCGTGCCGAACACGCGAACGTCGAGACGTGCACGGCGAGTCACGAGCGCGCCCGACGACGCGAGGGCCGCGTAGCTCGCGCGCGCGCGCGCCAGTAGCTCCGCGTGCGATGTCCGCACCACGCGTGCGCCCACCGGAACGTAGTTCCGGACCCGAATTGCCTGGCGCAGCATCCCGCCCGATATGCCGAGGTCTCGCGCGTCGGACACCGTGCAGCCGGTACCCGGGCCTCCATCGGCGGGCTCGAATCCGACTCCGTCACCGCTGGCGAGCGGCACGTCCACCTCCACGATCACCTCGCCGCGCGACGCGGCGACAACGGTGCCCAGTACCACGCCTCGGTTATCGGGGTGGTCGCGGGTAATGTATTCGCGACCGGCGCGGCCGCCCAGCATACCCCCCGTGAAACCGCGGCTGAAGATCTGCACCAGGTCGCCCCGCGGTTCGGGAGTCTTCGCCGGGTCGCCGCCGGTCTCTGCACCGCGCTCGACCCTCGAGAGAAATTCTCGATAGCTCCGCGTGACGGTCGCGACGTACTCGGCCTTCTTCTTCCGCCCTTCGACCTTCAGGCAGGAGACGCCCGCGTCGCACAGCTCCCGGAGATGTTGCGTCGCGGCCAGATCGCGGGCCGAGATCAAGTAACCGCGATCCAGCTCCTGGCCCGTCGTGCTATCCGCGAGCGAGTAATCTTTACGGCACGACTGCGCGCACGAGCCTCGATTGGCGCTCCGCTCCGAGATCATCCCGGACATGTAGCACTGGCCCGAGTACGAGATGCAGAGCGCGCCGTGCACGAACGTCTCGAGCTCGAGATCGGGTACGGCGGCGCGGATGGCCCGCACGTCGTCGAGCGTGTTCTCTCGTGCGATCACGACCCGCCGGACGCCCAGGCGTCGGACGACTTCCGCGCCGCTCGCGTCATGTACCGTCATCTGCGTGGAACCGTGAATCTCGAACTCCGGATACACGCGACGGATGAGTCGGATCAACCCGATGTCCTGAACGATCGCAGCGTCCACGCCCCGATCTATCGCCTCGCCCAGAAGCTCGAGCGCCTCCCGCAGCTCGCTCGGTTTGACGAGGGTGTTGAGCGTGAGGTAGATGCGCTTGCCGCGACCGCGCGCGAGACGGCACGCCGCTGCCAGCTCGTCGAGAGTGAGTTGCGCGCCGTCGTCGCGCGCGTTGAACCGCTCCGCGCCGAGGTAGACGGCATCGGCACCGTTCGCGAGCGCGGCGCGGACCGCATCGAGCGAGCCTGCCGGCGACAGGAGTTCGGGAATCTGGCGTCGTTCCATAAGCTCATGGATCTTAACGGCTTGGCGACACGTTTCCTATGCCGGGTCTCGCGGGAAGGAAGGCAACGAAAAGAGGGAAGGACGGCCGATTCGCCATCCTTCCCTCCCCGCTCCCACCCGCGTTTCGAGCTTTGCCGACGCCTACGCGGCTAACTCCCGCAGCGCTTCCCCGACGCTGCCTTCGCGCAACCGCTTGAGCGCGCGGTCCCGGAGCTGGCGCACCCGCTCGCGCGTCACGCCGAGCATCTTTCCGATCTCGTCGAGTGTGTGCTCCCGGTCACCCTCGATACCGAAGTAGAGGCGCAGAATCTTCGCGTCGCGCGGCGGCAGCGTCTCGAGCGCACGCTCCAGCTCCTTGAAGCGGAACTGATTGATCACCTGCTCCTCGGTGTTCGGCATTTCCTCCATCGAGAAGCGCTCGATCAGGGACCGATCGCTGTCCTTGCCCACAGCGGCGTCGAGCCGCACATCGGCGGTATTGAGCGACGTGAGCGCCTGCACGATGTCCTGCGAGATCCCGGTGAGTTGGGAAATCTCGTCGGGCGTCGGTTCCCGACCAAGCTTGTCACGCAGGAGAGCCGTCGCCTTGATAACGCGCGAGAGGTCGGCGGTGCGGTTGAGTGGGACGCGCACCGTGCGCCCCTGCCGGGCCAGCGCCGAGAGGATTGCCTGCCGGATCCACCACACCGCGTAGGAGATGAACTTCACCCCCTGATCCGGGTCGAACTTCCGCGCCGCCGTCAACAGCCCGACGTTCCCCTCACCGATCAGGTCGATGAGCGGCAAGCCGCGGTTCTGATACTTCTTCGCCACGGAGACGACGAACCGGAGATTCCGCTTGGTCAACTCCTCAAGCGCATCCTGATCTCCAGCCCGGATGCGCCGTGCCATGGCGCGTTCCTGCTCGGCATTGAGGAGCGGGTAACGGCTGACCTCCGCGAAGTACTGATCCAGGATATCCCGATCCGCCTCGTTCGGTGCGATCTCGGCGGGGGCGGCGCGGCGACGACGACGTCGATTTACTTCAGGCATAGTGCGTTCCTCACGGTGGTTCCAGCCCAGATACGGAGCAAGGAATGCACCGCAATCGCCGGCAGGCGGGGAATACGCCGGCGAAACGGAGACCTAACCAGGTGGCGAGTCCTCCCCACCATCCTCAGGGGTGGAGCGTCGCCGCAGGAAGCGCACGACGAACTCCGCGGCGAGGAACGCGATGCCCAGCCACCGTACGCGCCCGTCTTCGACGCGAATGCCATAGCCGAAGGTGGCAAGCCCGATCAGCGAGAGGCCGAGCCGTACGCTCGCGCTGGCGGCCGATCGGCCGGCGGGTCCTCTGGAAGGCCGGAAGATCACCGGACTATGTGGCTGGACGAGATCGGGCGACGAATCGGCGCACGCCCTCGCGGAAGCCTGGGGTGGAACGGGCCTCGACGTTCGCGTCTACCCCGAGCGCGATTCCGGGCTCGAACGGCTGGGTGTCGAGGGCGTAGAAGAGGCGCTTTGTGAGCTGTAGCGCCTCGGGCGCCGTATTCGCAAGCGCCTCGGCCGTCCGCTCGACCGCCCCGGCCCAGGCCGAGTTGGTCTCGACGCGACTGACGAGACCGATCTCCAATGCCTCCGAAGCGGTCACGATGCGCCCGGTAGCGACGAGATCGAACGCGCGCTTTTCGCCGACGGAGCGACGGAGGAGCGTCATCACCATCGCCGGAACAAACCCGACGCGAACCTCGGGGTAACCGAACTGCGCACCCTCATGCGCCAGGACGAGGTCGCACGCCGTCGCGAGACCGGCGCCGCCCGCCAGTGCCCGGCCGCGCACGGCGCCGATCACGGGTTGGGGCAGCGCGCGCATGGTCAGGAAAACGCGCGCGAGTGCCTCCGCATCCCGACGGTGAGCGCTGGCGCCCTCATCCAGCATCGCCTCGAGCGCCTCGAGGTCGGCACCGCTGCAAAAATCATCGCCGTCAGCGGCCAGGACGACCACGCGTATCTCGGTCTCCGCCCCGAACGCTCGAAACGCGTCGGCAAGCTCCGTCGCGGTCGCGAGGTCCAGTGCGTTCTTTTTCTCCGGCCGCGCCAGCGTGACGCGCCCGATGCGGCCGTCGCGCTCGACGCGCACCCGTGTCACGCCCGATACACCGGGAGCTGTAGCTCGCGTGCGAGGCTCTCCGGCACGTCGAGGACGAGACGCAGCAGCGCCGTCGAGTACACCTTGCCCTGCGCATCGGTCTTGAGGGAGAGGGTCCCGCCGCCTCCGAGCGCGCCGTGTAGCAGGAAGTTCAGGGCCGTGAGATTGGGTAGCTCGAACCGTTCGACATCGCCCATAATGATCCCCGCGAAGTGCTTCGTGACGCGCTCCAGCGTCACGAAGCGCTGGAGTACCGGAAACCATTCGGCGCGGTTTGCGATGAGGCCGACGTTGGCGGTGTCGCCCTTGTCGCCGGAACGGGCGTGCGCGATGTCCAGCAGGCGAACCTTCATCGTACCCTCACGTACCCTCATGCCGGGCGGATCGTGACGGCAGGCGTCACGACGGCCTTGTCCACAAGCGCAGGCCAGTAGGCGACGACTTCCTCGACCTTCGGTCGGCCGCCCGCAAATCCGGTGACCGAGGGCGGGCCGTTGAGCACGAGTGGCGCGAGCTCGCGCGTGAATCGCTCGACGGCCTGCCGCTCGTCCGCGCGCACACCAATGCGTAGCTGGACCTCAGGCAGCTCGCCGGAGGTGCCGGCGAGCGCACCGTGCGTGGCGGAGGCGCCGACGAACTCGGTCAACACTTCGTCGAACTGGAGCCCGAGGCGATCCAATCGCTCACGAAGCACGCGATCCGCGAGCTGCGCTTTCTCCAGCGCATCCGGCCACGAGTAGACGAGTGTGCCGACGGCCTTGAACCCGGCGCGGTACGCAATGGAGACCTTGAGCTTGTCCGTCGCCGGCCGCCCGCGAATTCCGAACACGCGGACGCGATCGGATCCCGCGTCCTCGAGCTGGATCGACGTGAAGTCGGCAATCACGTCGGGCGTGATGTACTCGCGTGGATCACCCATCTCGTAGACCAACTGCTCGGCCACCGTGTGCCACGACACGCGGCCGCCCGTGCCGGGATGCTTCGTAACGACAAAGCTACCGTCCGCCGAGGCGTGAACGATCGGGTAGCCCACGTCGGCGAGGTCGGGAATGGCTCGCCAATCGTAGAGACAGTTGCCGCCGGAGCACTGCGCGCCACACTCGATGATGTGACCCGCCACGATGCCGGCGGCGAGGCGGTCCCAGTCCTCCGGCCCCCACCCGAACTCGAAGCGGAGCGGCGCCATGGTGAGCGCCGTGTCCGTCGAGCGGCCGGTGATCACGACATTGGCGCCGCCGCGGAGCGCCTCGACGATCGGCCCGCTGCCGATGTACGCATTCGCCGAGAGCACGCGGTCGCGCACCGTCGCGAGCCCCTCGCCCGTCTCCATGTTGGCGAGCGGGTGCCCCGCGTCAATCAGCTCATCGAGCCGCGGCAGGAGATCGTCGCCCGTGACGACGCCGATGCGGAGCTGTCCGGCGAGGCCGGCCCGTGCCGCCGCCGCCTCGACCGCAGCGGCGCAGGCGACGGGGTTCACGCCGCCCGCATTGGCGATCACGCGCACGCCGCGTTCGACGACCGCAGCGAACACGCTCTCCATCGCGCCGACGAAGTCGCGCGCGTATCCAAGCGACGGATCCCGTTCCTTCTGCTTCTGCAGGATCGACATCGTGACTTCGGCGAGGTAGTCGAGCATGAGGTAGTCCACCGGACCACCCTCCACCTGCCGTCGCGGCGCCTCGAGCCAGTCGCCCCAGAATCCTTGCCCGGCCGCGACCCGAACGACCCTGTTACTCACGTGGATTCCCCCAGGTGCGGAGGGAGGACAAAGGGGCCGATGTGCGGCCCCGGGTTCTGCATGGATGCGCGGAGCGCCATGGCCAGCACGTCGCGGGTCTCCTCGGGATAGACGATGGCGTCGACGTAACCGCGCGCGCCGGCGAATTTCGCGTCGAGCTGGTGCTCGTAGTCGCCCCGCATCTCCGCCACCGCTGATGCGACCTCCGCTGCCGGCGCGGCCCGGCGTTTCTTCGCATCGTCGAGCTGTGGACCAAACACTGCCTGCACGGCGGATTCGCCTTCCATGACGGCCATGCGCCCGGTGGGCCAGCTGAAGATGAAGTCGGGATCGAACCCCTGCCCCGCCATGGCGTAATAGCCGGCGCCGGATGCGTGGTTCACCGTGAGCACGAGCTTCGGGACGCGCGCCGTCGCCATCGCCTCGACGAAGCGCGCCCCCGCACGGATGATGCCCTCGTGCTCCGCCTCGGGCCCGACCATGAACCCGGACACGTCCTGCACGAATAGGATCGGCAACCCTTGCCGATCGCACCGATCGATGAAATAGGCGACTTTCTCCGCGCTCTCGGCGTAGACGATTCCTCCGAATCGTGGCTTCTCCCCTTCCCGCCCCTTGATCAGCCCACGCTGATTCGCGATGAGGCCGATCGGCATGCCCGCAATGGCCGCATCGGCGCAAATCATCTCGCGCGCCAGCGATGCCTGGAACTCATCGAGTGCGCCGCCGTCCACGATCACCCGCAGGACGGCGTGCATGTCGTACGACATGCGGTGATCGGAGGGAAGGAGATCGTAGAGCGCGCTCTCCGCAGTTCCACTGTCCTCGAGCCGGGGCGGGAGTCCGGACGTGTGACGATCCGGGAGGCGTGCGACAAGCGAACGGAGACGGGCGAGACACGCACGATCGTCCTTGACGATGTAGTGCGCGACGCCGCTAATCTCGGTGTGCGTCCGCGCGCCGCCCAGCGTCTCGCCATCGATCGTCTGGCCGGTCGCCCCCTTCACGAGATTGGGGCCACCCAACCCCATGAATGACGTGCCCTCGACCATGAGAATCACGTCGGATAGGGCAGGTAAGTATGCCCCACCGGCGATACACGGTCCCATCACGGCGGCGAGCTGCGGGATGTGCAGGTACCGGCGCATGATGGAGTTGTAGTAGAAGATTCGACTCGCGCCATACTGCCCCGGGAACACCCCACCCTGGTACGGCAGGTTCACGCCCGAGGAATCGACCAGGTAGATGATCGGAACGCGGCAGCGCATGGCGATCTCCTGCGCGCGAAGCATTTTCCGGATGGTCTCGGGCCACCACGAGCCAGCCTTCACGGTCGCATCGTTCGCGACGATCACGACCTCCCGGCCCTCGACCACGCCGATCCCGGTGACGACGCCGGCACCGGGCGCTTGGCCCTCGTACTGGTCGTAGGCGACCAGGAGCCCGATCTCGAGGAATCGCGAGCCGGCGTCGCAGAGTCCTTCGATTCGCTCTCGCGCGGTCAGTTTGCCCTGCGTGTGCTGCCGGTCGATCTTGTCCGCGCCTCCGCCCTGCCGCAGTCGGTCCTCGAGCTCCCGCAACGCCGCGCTGAGCACGCGAAGTCGCGTCGTCACGCCGGGTTCTGTTCCCGGGCGGCGAACCACTCCTTGATGTACGCGATGAGCTCAGAAGTCGGGGTACCGGGTCCAAACAATCGCCCGATGCCGAGGCGGCGCAGCTCCTCCATGTCCTCCTTCGGAATGATCCCCCCGCCGGTGATCAGCACGTCGTCGCGGCCGCCGGCCAACAGTAGCTCGTGCACGCGTGGGATGAGCGTCATGTGGGCTCCGCTCAGAATCGACAGGCCGACGACATCGACGTCTTCCTGAATCGCCGCCGTCGCGATCATCTCGGGCGTCTGATGGAGGCCGGTATAGATGACCTCCATGCCGGCGTCGCGAAGCGCTGCGGCGACGACCTTGGCGCCGCGATCGTGGCCATCGAGGCCTGGTTTCGCGACGAGGATGCGGATGGGACGGAGCGGCGGTTCTGCGAGCGGCATGGCGTGGGCTTTCGGTGGCGGTCGGCGTAAAGCTATCGTTCCGCGCCGCGACGGCAACGCCGGTCCATCGCGGGAGCGGTCACGGATCCTTGCGCGCGACGAGCAGCATCTCGGACGAACGCCGAGCGAGCGGGCGGTCGCGCCACCCATCGAATGCATGCTCCACGATCAGCCCGCGCGACCCCAGGAGCTCGGCCAGCCGCGTCGCCGTGTAGAGGCGAATGCGATGTGAGCGCGCTCCGTGCCGCGTCGCGCCACGCCACGTCGAAGTGACGGAGAGTATACCCGAGAGCGGATCGAAGCTGCGCTCGTGAGCGACAACCGTCCCGTCGCCCGTCTGCCACCAATCGCGGCCGAGGAAACGCGCCATCACCCCGTCGCGGCTGCCGCCGTGCCATACGAAAAGCCCGCCCGGACGGAGCACACGCGCGAACTCCGACAACACGCGTGCGTCATCAGCCGGGTCGAGAAAGAAACCAAACGACGTGAACAGGTTGAGAACGGCGTCGAACCGCCCCGTCCAGCCACGCGGTAGACGACGCATGTCGCCGCGCGCGTAGCGGAGATTCGGCCCCGTCCCGCGCGCCCGCGCGAGATCGAGCAGATCCGTCGAATAATCCAACCCCTGCACGCGGAATCCTGCCTCGGCGAGCAAGTGCGCGTGTCGCCCCTGGCCACATGGCACGTCGAGCAGGCGCGAACCGGCCGGCAGACCCAACACCTCGATGAGCCGCGCGATCTCCCGCCGATCCCGGCCGGCGTCGAAGATCGGTTCGTACTCGAGCAGGTACTGCGCATCGAAGTGGGTCTCCCACCACTCGCCCAGCTGCGCGCGCTTGGTGCTCAGAAGAAGACGGGCTCCCGATACGCGCCGAACACCTCTTCCATCGCGGCGCGGATCTCGAACAGGGTGCAGTAGGCCCGCGCGGCG
Organism: Gemmatimonadaceae bacterium; assembly: GCA_037720885.1. Taxonomy (GTDB): domain Bacteria; phylum Gemmatimonadota; class Gemmatimonadetes; order Gemmatimonadales; family Gemmatimonadaceae; genus JACMME01. Next base: position 115,376 of record JBBJNN010000002.1, read on the forward strand.
TCGAGGATATACGGCACGAGATTCGCGTCGGTGCGTGCGGCGTCGCGGAGTTCGGACAGCCGGCGCACGCACAGATCGTTATCACGAGCGCGGCGCAGCGCGCCGAGCCGCGCTCGCTGGTCGCGCTCGACGTCGGCGCCGACGCGCAGAAGCGGAATCGTCAGCTCCGGCTCCTCGGTGACGAACTCGTTCACGCCGACGACGAGGCGACGTCGCTGCTCGATCTCCCACTGTTGCCGGGCCGCGGATTCGGCAATCTGACGTTGGAGCCACCCCTGCTCCAGCGCCCGGACGACACCACCCTGCCGCTCGATGTCCTCGAATAATGCTTCGGCTCCGTGCTCCATCTCATCGGTGAGCGCTTCGACGTAGTACGAGCCGCCCAGAGGATCGATGACGTGCGGGATTCCCGTCTCGAACGCGAGGACCTGCTGCGTGCGCAGCGCGACCTGGACGGCGCTCTCTGTCGGAAGCGCCAGGGTCTCGTCCATCGAGTTCGTGTGCAACGACTGTGTGCCGCCGAGCACTGCGGCAAGCGCCTGGTACGCGACGCGCACCACATTATTCGTCGGCTGTTGCGCGGTCAGCGTCACGCCGGCAGTCTGCGAATGGAAGCGCATCATCCACGAGCGTGGGTCGCGCGCCCCATAGCGTTCCTTCATGTGGCGCGCCCAGATGCGCCGCGCTGCCCGCAGCTTCCCGACCTCCTCGAAGAAATCGTTGTGGATGTCCCAGAAGAACGACAGTCGAGGCGCGAAGTCGTCGACGTCGAGGCCGCGTGCCACCCCGCGCTCGACGTAGGTGAAGCCGTCCGCGAGCGTGAACGCCAGCTCCTGCACTGCGGTGGCTCCAGCCTCGCGGATGTGGTAGCCAGAGATGGAGATCGTATTCCATTGCGGCGCGTGCGTCGCGGACCACTCGAATCCATCGACGATCAGGCGGAGCGCGGGCTCGATGGGATAGACCCACGCATGCTGCGCCATGTACTCCTTGAGGATGTCGTTCTGGATCGTCCCCCGGAGCTGCCGCGAATCGACGCCCTGCCGTTCGGCCGCCGCGATATAGAAGCAATACAGGATGATTGCCGGCCCATTGATCGTCATCGAGGTGGAGACCTCGCCGAGCGGTATACCGTCGAACAGTGCCTCCATGTCGGCGAGGCTCGAGATGGCGACGCCGCATTTCCCGACTTCACCCTCCGAGCGCGGATGGTCCGAGTCATATCCCATCAGCGTCGGGAAGTCGAACGCGACGGACAGGCCAGTCTGGCCGTGCGCGAGCAGATACTTGTATCGCTCGTTCGTGTCGCGCGCGCTTCCGAAGCCGGCGAACTGGCGCATCGTCCAGAGGCGGCCGCGATACCCGGTCGGGTGGATGCCGCGCGTGTAGGGGTACGCGCCCGGAATGGCGGCGGGTTCGGCATCGGTCCGATCGAGGGCGGTATAGAGCGGCGCGACCTCGCCGGCAGAGTTGGCGAATCCGATATCGCGCGTGCCGCCCCGCGCGAACCGTTCGCGCCAGGCGGCAACTTCGGCACGCAGTCGCTCGAGCTCACCATCCTGCTCGCCGACCGTGTCGGTCATCTCCGGAATCGTCGTCATCCGTCTGCCCCGGTCAGTAGGTCACCATTCACGCGTAGCAATTCGTTGGCCGCGGCGTACGGGCTCACGAGCCCGCCCTCCAGATCGGGGAGGCGTGATTCGAGCCAGTCCGTGGTCCGTACGTCGTTCCAGAGGCGAAGGCGCACCTGGCGTTCGACGGCTTCGACTACCCGTTCGCGCAGACGGCGGCGCCGGCGCGCCCGAAGCTCGCCACTCCGGACAAGATAGTCCGCGTGGCGGTCGAGCGCGCTCGCAAGCGTGTCCGTTCCCTCACCCTTGGCGGCTACGGTTCCCAGCACAGGGGGTGTCCACGAATCCGCGTCGCTCGCCTGGGCCGCCGGGCGCGCCGAGCGAACCGGATTGGCGAGACGCTTGAGATCCACTCCGTGATGAGCCGGGACTTTGCGCATGGTGTGCCCGCCGCGCATCCCGATCATCACCTCGATCTCGTTCCGAAGACGGTCGGAGCCCGGGCGGTCGCTCTTATTGACGACGAAGATGTCGGCGATCTCCATGAGGCCCGCCTTCAGCGTCTGGATGGAGTCGCCAGATTCTGGGACGAGGACGACGATCGAGGTGTCCGCGGTACGCGCCACGTCGAGCTCGCTCTGGCCGACCCCCACCGTCTCGATCAGCACGCGGTCAAATCCGGACGCGTCGAGCACATCGGCCACATCGCGCGTCGCGCTCGCGAGCCCCCCCAGTGCGCCGCGCGTCGCCATCGATCGGATGAAGACGCCGGGGTCGAGCGCCACAGACTCCATGCGGATGCGGTCGCCGAGCAGCGCGCCTCCAGTGTACGCTGACGTCGGGTCCACGGCGATGACGCCGACGGTGAGGCCCGCCGCGCGGTAGTACGCGGTGAGCTGCGTGGTCAACGTGCTCTTGCCCGCGCCCGGGGGCCCGGTGATGCCGATGCGCCGCGCGCCGCCGAGCTTCGAGTGGAGCGCACCCAGGAGCTCGTCCGCGCCCGCGCGTTGATTCTCGACGATACTCACCGACCGCGCCAGCGCGGCCGGCTTCCGATCGGTGAGCTCGCCGAGGAGACGCGCGAGCGAAGCTGGCAGGGCTGGTGGCACTATCGCCAACGCGAGTAGCCGCGAAACGGGTTCGAGAGCAAGTGCGACGGCAGAACGAGCAGTATCAGGAACCAGATTCCTGACAGGAGGAGCGATGCCACGAGCAGATACAGATTGCGGTTGGCGATGTAGAGGACCGTGCCGACGATGCCAATCGCAGCTGCGAAGAAGCAGAGGAGAAGCCTCCGTATCTGCCGCGCCATGAACTGTTGCATCTCGATCACATCGCGCGGGTGCGCGCGGACGCGTAGCTCGTCCCGCCCGGCGCGGCGAAGTATGTCGCGCAGCTCCCGCGCCGTCGCGGCCAGATCGGCGACCCAATCGAGCACCACGTCTTGCGGCGCGTCACCGAACACCGTCGCGACGAGGTGGGCTCTCATTCGGGCAATGATCGGCGACACGAACTGCGCGCCATTGAACATCGGATCGTACCGCGTCGCGATCCCCTCGATCAGCGCGGCGGCGCGTCCGAAGTACACCAGCTCGCTCGGTAGCGTGACCGGCCAGCGATAAAACGTAGACATCACTTCGTTGACGATCCGCTGGATCTGTCGGGGCTTCGTGTCGCGCGCAAAGGCGATCGTCATAAGCGACCGGGCAGCGTCGCGGATCGTGCCGCGATCGACCTCCGGGTCGAGGAGCCCGAGCTCATAGAAACCGGCGATGACGCCATCGACGTCTTGCCGCGCCGCCGCCATCACGGTCGTGATCAGGCGCGTCCGCGTCTCCTTGTCGACCTGCACGACCATCCCGAAGTCGAGCAGGACGAGCCGGCCATCCGGCGCGACGAGCAGGTTCCCGGGATGCGGGTCGGCGTGGAAGACGCCGTCCACGAGCATCATCTTCACGTACACTTCGACCAGGGTTTCCAGCAGCTTCTCGAGCGTGAGCTCACCCGCCGCTATCCGCTCCTGCAACCGGTCGATCCGGGTGCCCTCGACATACTCGAGCACCAGCACGCGACGGCGGGTGAGCGACTCGACCACGGCCGGAACCTGGACTCGGCCTTCCGATGCGAAGTTGGCGCGGATCACCGCGGCGTTCCGCGCCTCGGCCGTGAAATCCATCTCCTCGTCGATCCGCTTCGCGAACTCACGCACGATCGTCGTGATCGCCCGGGTATGGTGGTTCGGGAAGAGGACCGTGAGAAAGAAGAGCACCCGGAACGCCGCGTCCAGGTCCACGGCGACCAGGTCCTCCACACCGGGCCGAAGCACCTTCACGGCGACATCACGCGACGCGCCGCCCTCGGTCGCCAACAACGCGCGGTGCACCTGCCCAAGGGACGCGGCCGCGAGCGGCGTTGGATCGAAATATTCGAACAGCTCGGAGGCCGGTTTGCCGAACTCCTCCGCGATCACGCGCTGAATCACCTCGATCGGCAGCGGCGGTACTCGGTCCGTCAACGTGCCGAGCTCGCTCAGGTACGGCTCCGGGACGATGTCGGCGCGCGTCGCGAAGACCTGCGCGAGCTTGATGTACGTGGGGCCGAGTCCCGCCACCGTTGCGGTCAGCCGCTGCGCGCGATCGCGATGACGCTCCGCCGCCAGCACGCGCCGCCGCCCGACGACGATCCAACGCTTTCGATCGCGGAGAAACGAAAGCACGAATGGGATGAGCCGCCAAAAAACCTGCAGCGCGCGCACGTCAGCTGGCGAACGTCACGTCGATCGCCGCACCGGCGCCCGCGCGCTGCGCGAGGACACGTGTTACGCGAGTACGTTGCACCTCGACGACGGTCAGCTCGAGGTCACCGAGGCGGAACAGATCGCCGACGCCGGGAATGCGGCCAGCCGCGCGCGCCAGGATGCCGCCGAGTGGATGCGCGGCCTGTTCGGCGGTGCCCCGTAGGACGACGCCGAAATGCGCCGCGACGTCGCCGACCGCAGCGGTAGCGTCGAAGACGGCCGCACGCGTGTCGCGCGCGGGCGCGGGCGTATCCGGCTCGTCGTGCTCATCTCGAATGTCGCCGACGAGCTCCTCCAATAAATCCTCGAGCGTCACGATTCCGGCGGTCCCACCGTACTCGTCGACCACGATCGCCAGGTGGCGTTGCGCCCGGAGCATCTCGAAGAGCATCTCGCTGCACCGCTTGGACGCCGGCGCGTGCGCCACTTGTCGCAATGGTGGAAGCACGTCCCCGCCGTAGTCCAGCACGTCGAATACGTGCAGCATCCCGATCACCTCGTCGAGCGAATCGCGATAGACCGGCGTGCGGCTGTAGCCGGCGGCCGCGATCGCGCGGACGATCGCGCGCGGTGCGGTGCTCACGTCAACGGCGAAGACCTCGGTGCGCGGCGTCATCGCGTCGCCGAGTAGTTTGTCGCCGAATTGCACCACGCCGCTGATGATCTCGGTTTCCTGTCGTTCGCTCACGCCCTCGAGCTCGCCCTCGCGCAAGAGATTCTCGATGCCATCGCGCGCCGACTCCGACGCTGGGGCTGGCGCGGGCCGACCGAGCATCCGCGCGACGAACTGCGCCGCGCCCACCACGGGCGAGACGAGGATCGCGACGGCCCGAAGCCCCGGAAGCAGCACCGGTAACAGACGAGGCGCCCAATGGCGAGCGATCGCGCGAGGAATCAGGTGCGCGACCGCCAGCATCGCCAGCGCGAACACAGCCGCTTCCGCGACCGTAGGCCACCCAGACGCGGTGTCGCGCGTACCGATCAATAGACCCGCGCCGGCCACCGTCGCAGCCGCGCCGGCCGCCGCGGCATGCAACAGGCGCTGCGGTCGCTCCACGAAGCCATCCGTGCCCGACGCCCCGAGCAGCCGGCGGTCTACCCAGTGGCGGAGCCAGATTCGTCCGACCGACCGGACCGCCGTGGCGGCAGCGGTGAGCCAGGCCAGGACGACGAGTGCCGCGGCGAGCCAGAGCATGCTCACGCGTCCTGTATCGCGGGGGTATCGGGGCGCTCGAAGTACACGCGCTCGACGCTCCGTCGCACGACGCGCTCGACGACCACGCGGAAGCCATTGAGCGTCAGCCGCTCACCCGAGCGCGGCACGCGTCCGAGCGTCGTGAAGATCAAGCCGCCGACCGTCGCCACATCCTCGTGCTCGAAGCGGCAGCCGAGTGATTGCGACAGATCCTCGAGCGAGACACGACCCGAGACCCAGAACTTGCGCCCGCCCTCCGACTCGATGGGACGCTCCTCATCGTCGTGCTCATCGCGGATCTCGCCGACGATCTCCTCGAGGATGTCCTCGATCGTGATGAGCCCCGCCGTCCCGCCGTATTCATCCACGACGATCGCGATGTGTGTCCGCGTCGCTTTGAAGTCACGCAGCTGCGCGTCAATGGGTTTGCCCTCCGGCACGAAGGACGCGGGCCGGACGAGCCGCTGCCACCCGCCCTCGGGCGACCGCCCCTCGACGGCGACCGGCAGGAGATCCTTCGCGTACAGGACACCGACGATCTCGTCCAGCGTGTCGCGATACACCGGCAGGCGGGCATGCTCGGCGCTGCGAACCCGAGCAATCACATCGGACCACCGGCTGGACGCCTCGATGCCCATGATGTCGATGCGCGGAACCATGACCTCTTCGACTTCTGTCCCACCGAGGGAGAAGACACCCTGGAGAATCGATCGTTGATCGCGCGGGACGTCCGCCTTCGTCTCGACGACCCGTCGGAACTGCTGGGTGGACGTCTCGCGTTCCACGTCGGCTCGCGCGGCGGAAGGGAATGCCCGAGCAAGCGAGCGCTCGAAGCGCGTCGCCAGCGCCACCAGCGGCGCGAACAGCGTCTCGGCGCCATGGATGATGGGTGCGAGCCGGCGAATGGTCGGGGTCGCGTGCGCATCACCCACCGCGCGCGGTGCCGCCTCGCAGAGGAGCGCGAGCGTCAGGGCGAGACCGATTCCCCAACTGAGCGCCTCGGGATCGGCCAGACGGCGAAAGTCGGCGACGGCCGCGACGGCCACGCCGGTCAGGAGGAGGGCGACCCACCGAGCGTAGGAGAGCGCACGGTGCGCGCGGTCGCGACGCGGTACGAGCGCGGCGATGGCCTCCCCCGCGGCCGAGCGGTCGGGCTCTGCCGACTGGAGCGCCCCATCTGCCGCGGAGCAGAGCGCTGCGATCGTCGCGCCGAGCAGGGCGATCGGAAGCGCGACGAGATTCACGATGGCGACCCCGTCGCGATCCGCGCGAGGATCGCTTCCTGCCGCCGCCACATCGCCGACTCGAGTCGCCCTGCCCGTTCTGGATGGTCGTAGCCGAGCACGTGGAGCACACCGTGTACGATGAGGCGCGCCACTTCGTCGCGCAGACGGACGCCGACCTCGCGCGCGTGCACGCGCGCGACGTCCGGCGCGATGTAGATGTCGCCGACGACCGGATCGCTCGCGCGCGGCCGCCGGAAACCGAACGAGATGACGTCGGTCGCTCCGCGACGCCCGAGATGCCGGCGGTTGATGCCCGCGATGCGCGCGTTCGTCACGAAGGCGATCGAGAGCATGGCGTTTCGCACGTTCTCGGCGCGCAGCGCGCTCGAGGCGATGGCGGCCGCTCGCGTTCTGCCAAGCGGAGCCCGCACGCCGTCGGCCGCCACGTCCACCGCGAGGCTCATCGCGCGCTAGACAGCGGCGAACTCGGACGTCACGCCGCCACTCGCCGCCGGGTAGTCGATGCGATTGTGATGCATGCCGATCAGGACGCGCGCGAACTGCTCCTTGATCTGGTCGATCTGCTTGAGCGTGATCGGCGCGTCGCGGAGTTGGCCCTGCTCGATGCGGAGCCGAACGATGCGCTCGATGACTTCGCGAATCCGCTCCGGTGCCGGATCGTTGAGGACGTGTGTCGCGGCCTCGACGCCGTCGGCGAGCATCAGGATCGCGGTTTCCGCCGTCTGAGGAATCGGTCCGGGATACTGGAATTCCGCCGCGCTTGGCTCCGCGTCGCCTCGCTCCCGCGCCTTCTCGAGAAAGTAGGAGATCGAGCCCGTACCGTGGTGCTCCGGGATGAATGACGTGATCGCGGGCGGCAGGTGACTCTGCGCCGCAAGCTCCAAGCCCTCGCGCACGTGATTCCGAATGATCGTCGCGCTCATCACGGGCTTCAGCGCGTCGTGCGGATTTCGCCCCCTCGGCTGATTCTCGACGAAATAGAGCGGCTTCTTCAGCTTGCCGATGTCGTGGTAGTACGTCCCGACCCGACCGAGGAGACCATTCGCCCCGATCGCGTTGCACGCGGCTTCGACGAGGTTCGCCACCCGCATCGTATGAGCGTGTGTGCCGGGCGCCTCCAACATGAGTCGCTGCAGCAACGGCCTGTTCAGGTCTGAGTACTCGAGCAGCGTCAGGTCAGTCGTGATGCGCGTGAAGCGTTCGGCGAGTGGTATGAGGATCATCGCGAGCGCGACGGAGCCGAGTGCGTTGGCACCGCCCCAGAGTCCGCTGTGCCAGATCTCGCGCCACTCCCACTCCAGCGTGAGGCCGACGGCGAGCGCCGCAAGCATGTACGAAAGCGCGATCACGATGATCGAATAATAGGACTGGTCGCGCCGGCGGATGACCCGCACGCTGATGGCGGCCGCGGATCCGACGATCATGTTGATGAAGAGCGCGTTCGTGCCGCGGAACACTCCCTGTCCACCGATCAGGACCGCGAGGATCATGGCCGCGATCATGCTGATGCGCGGGTCGAAGAGCACGCTGCACATGACGGCGGCGAGCGCGATCGGCACGAGCTCCGCCATGTGATCGGGCTGCACGCGCGACGCGAGCGCGGCGCCGAGCAGCACGAGCACGAACAGCATGGCGAACAGCGCCATCGAGCGAAACGCCTTGTAGAGCTGCGGCCGAAACAGGAGCACCGTGACCCCGAAGATGAGCAGAACGAGCGCGTTGTAGAGCGTTGCGCCCATCACCCGGCCCGCCGACCCCGTGCTGATCGCGCGATCCTGGACGGCTGCGCGCAGCGCGCGCAACTTCTCGTGCTCTTCGCGCCCCACTACCTCGTGCGCGCCGACGATCTTCTCGCCTGTCCGCACCTGAAACCGATCGACGTCCACCGCGGAGCGCTGGTCCTGTCGTCGCCGATCTGTCGCCGCGCGATCCGGTACGAGCGACGGGTGGAAGAAGACGGTCACGAGCTTGACGAAGAGCGCATCCGATGTCGCCGAGTGAGGGGTCGGCGCCAGCGCGCGAGCGCGACCGAGCAGCGCCGCGAAGGTGAGCGCACTCTCCGCCGCCGCGTCGCGCGCGTCCGGCCCGCGCCGGATGGTGATGTCGCCGCGAAGTTCCTCGGCGGCGCTGGTCGGGACCACTCCACCCGGAAGCCAGCGTTCGAGGGCGCGCCGAACTGCGTCTACAATGCCCGCGCGACGAACCGGCGTCGCGAGGTACTCCGCCTCCGCGATCGAGAGTGTGACGCCAGCGGCGGCGCCGGCCCGCACGATGGAAGCTACCCCGGCGCGCCCCTGCCTCGCCGCTGCCGCACCATGCACCAACTCAGTGAAGTGGTCGAGCGCGCGAAGCGAGCTGTCGAGCGCGGCCGGCGCATAGACGAAGATGGGGCGGACACTCCGCGCCGCCTCGTCGCGCTCGCGCGCCAGCACGTCCCCCGGCTTGGGTACCGCGAAGGCATAGGGAGCGATGACGTTGTCCGTCGCGACCGAGCCGACTTCGAAGATCGGGATGTCTACGGCGGGCGCCGCTGGAAAGAGGATGTACGTCGCGATTGCGACCGCGAAGAGGAGCCCCGCTCGGCGCGCGTGGTGCGCAACCTGCGGCGTGCGCGTCGGGATCGCGACGGCTGCGGACGCCCGTTCAGCGCGGCCGCGCAGCTCCATACCCGTCAACCTCCCGCGTCCAGCGCGTAGGCCTTCACAATCTCCCGAACCAGGCGGTGCCGGATGACGTCGCTCTCGTTCAGGTAGTGGAACGCGATGCCCTCGATGCCACCCAGAATCCGTTCGATCTGTATCAGCCCCGACTGTTCCCGTGTCGGTAGGTCCACCTGAGTCTTGTCGCCCGTGATCACCGCTTTCGAGTTCACTCCCAGGCGGGTGAGGAACATCTTCATCTGTGCCGAGGTGGCGTTCTGCGCCTCGTCGAGAATCACGAACGCGTCGCCGAGGGTTCGCCCGCGCATGTAGGCGAGCGGCGCGATCTCGATGGTTCGCGTCTCGAGCGCTTTCTGAACCCGTTCAGCGGGCATCATGTCATCGAGCGCGTCATAGAGCGGGCGAAGGTAGGGATCGACCTTCGCCTGCATGTCGCCCGGAAGAAATCCGAGACTCTCGCCCGCCTCGACCGCCGGGCGGGCGAGAACGATCCGGCGTACACGCTTACGCGCGAGCGCGTCGACGGC
>JBBJNN010000057.1:0-33505 GCA_037720885.1 Gemmatimonadaceae bacterium
ATCTCACCGGGTGTCCCTGTCGTTGGTGATGCGTCGTCCCAAGATTGCCTCCAGCCCCGCGAGCGCGAGCCGGGCGGCGTAGCGTGAGCGCACGAGATCCGCGTCCGCCTCACTCAGCCGGAGCTGCGCCTCGAGCAGCTCGAGAATCGTCGCGGCGCCCGCCTTGTACCGGGTGTCCTGCACGCGGTAATTCTCGCGCGCCACCACGACCGCATCCGCGGCCAGCTCGATCTCCGCCCGCGCGGTCGAGTACCCCTCGTACCGCTCGGTCACGTCGCGCGCGGCGCTGCGGTCCCGGTCCGCACGCACGGCGCGCGACAGCTCCCGCCGCGCGCGCGCCTGCGAGAGCAGGGTCTCGCGCTGCCCGTTGTTCCAGAGCGGCAGGCTCACGCCCAGCGTCACCGCCGAGCGCACCGTGGCGTCGGGGAAGAAGCGGTTGTCGAAGCCCGCGGTCTGCGCGCCGAGCGTGAGCTGCGGAAAGTAGAGCCCGCGCCCCGCGCGCACCGCTGCCTCGTCGGCGTCCTCCGCCGCGCGCGCCGCCCGGTACGCGGGTCCGCGCTCCCGCGCCTCGCTCACCGCCTGCGCGACGGTGAGCGGCAGCTCGGCCGGCGTCAGGGTATCGAGCGGCTCGGCGGCCGCGGGCGCGTCGAGGCCCACGCGGCGGCCGAGCTGCAGACGCGACACGCGGAGCGCCGCCTCCTGCCGCAGGAGCGCCACCCGCGCGCGGTTCAGCTCGAGGCGGAGCTGCAGCGAGTCGGTCGAGACGGCGGCGCCAGACACCACCCGGGCCCGCGCGATCACGAGCTGCTCCTCGGCGCGCCTCACCCGCTCGCGCGCCACGCGCGCGAGGTCTCCTCGTCGGCGAGCTCCTGGGAGTAGTCCCCCTCCGTTCGCAGGCCGGCGTCGTAGCGCGCCCGCAGCTCGTCTGCCTGCGCGCGCGCGAGCTCGGCGCGGCTCCGCGACAGCTCCGCGAACTTGCGCCCGCCCAGGAACAGGTCGTAGCTCGCGTTGAGGCGCGCGGTCACGGCGACGTCGCTCAGGGCACCGGTCCCCAGGTTGAACGAGGGCGACGAGTAGCGGCTCGCGTCCACGCCCGTGCTCACCGACGGCAGCACCATCGCAAAGGACGCCGAGCGGCGCGCCCACTCGGCGTTGTCCACGGCGCCGAGCGCGGCGACGTATGCGGGGTCGAGGCGAGCGGCGCGCGCGAGCGCGTCGGCCAGCCCGATCCGGGGCACGGTGTCCGGCGGTGCGGCACCGCTCGCGGCGATCTGGAGGAGCGCCGCGAGGCGAAGGGCCGCGATCATTCCGCCCGCTCCGCGCGGAGCGGGGCTGCCGCCGCCGCGGACGCCGACCCGTGGGCGGCGGGCACCGGCACGAGATCGCCGCCCTGCGTGGTGCCATGCGTGTTGCGATGCGTGGTACCGCGCCGGCGTGCGCGCACGCGATCGCGCGCGGAGTCGAGGATCACGTAGACGGCGGGCACCAGATAGAGCGTGAGGAGCGTCGAGAAGAGGAGACCGCCGACGATCGCGTAGCCGAGCGGCCGGCGGCTCGTGGAGCCGGCGCCAAGGCCGAGGGCGATCGGCACCGCGCCCATGATCGTCGCCACGGAAGTCATGAGGATGGGGCGGAGCCGGATGCGCCCGCTCTCCAACACCGCGTCGATCGTGGACCGCCCGTTCTCCTTGAGCTGGTTCGCGTACTCCACGAGCAGGATGGAATTCTTCGTCACCAGCCCGATCAGGAGGATCATCCCGATCTGGCTGTAGAGGTTGAGCGTGGAGCCGGCCGCGAGGAGCGTGAGGAGCGCGCCAGTGACCGCGAGCGGCACCGCGAGGAGCACGGTGAACGGGTGCAGGAGCGACTCGAACTGGGACGCCAGCACCATGAACACGACGACGAGCGCCAGCGCGAAGACGAAGTAGAGCGCGGAGCCGCTCTCCTCCAGCTCGCGCGACTCGCCGGCGAGGGCGATGCCGCTCCCACGCGGCAGCACGGCAGCCGCGGCCGCATGCAAGGAGTCGAGCGCCGCGCCGAGGGTGAAGCCGGGCGCGAGGTTCGCGCTCAGGGTGAACGAGCGGACGCGGTTGAAGTGGTTGAGCTGCCGCGGCCCCACGCCCTCGTCCACGCGCGCCACCGCGCTGAGCTGCACCGGCTCGCCGCCGCGTCCCCGCACATACAGGCCGCTCATGTCGCTCGGCGTCGCGCGCTCGCCGGGCTCGAGCTGCACGATCACGTCGTACAGCTTGTCGGAGCGGGTGAAAGTGCTCACGCGGTTGCCGCCAAGCATCGTCTGCAGCGTGCTGGCGATGTCGCGGACGGAGACGCCCAGATCCTCGGCGCGATCGCGCTCGAAGTGAACGGTGAGCTCCGGCTTGTTCACGCGGAGATCGGTGTCCACGTTCACGAGCCCGGGGATCGTACGCGCGCGCGGTGAGCCGGTCCATCGTCACGCCCAGCGTATCGAAATCCGGGTGCTGCACCACGAACTGTACCGGGCTGCCGAAGCCGCCGAAAGCCGGCGGATTGTTGGCGAAGGCGAAGATCCCGGGGATCGCCATGAACTGCGGCTGCACCTCGCTGATCACATCCTGCACCGAGCGATTCCGCTTGTCCCAGTCGGTGAGGCGGGTGAAGACGATGCCGCCGTTCACCCGCCCGCCGAATCCGACGATGCTGAAGTACGATTCGATGTCTTTCGTCCTGGCGAGGACGCCTTCCACCTGGCGCTGGTAGCCGTCGGTGTAACCCATGGACGAGCCTTCCGGCGCGATGACGATGGTGGGGAAGAACCCGCGGTCGTCGGACGGGACGAACTCGCGCTCGAGCGTGCGGAAGACGAACACCGCCGCGACGACCGCGAGCGCCGCCGCTCCCGCGGTCACCCACCGGTGCGCCACGGCGCCGCGGAGCGTGCGCGTGTACCCGCGCGACATCGCATCGAAGCCGCCCTCCAGCGCGCGGTAGATCCGCCCGTGGCTCGGCGGGACGCGCAGAATCTTGGCGCTGAGCATCGGCGTCAGCGTGAGCGCGACGATGCCGGAGAGGAGCACCGCGCCCGCCACCGCGATGCCGAACTCGTTGAACAGGCGTCCCGTCGTCCCCTGCAGGAAGGCGAGCGGGGTGAAGACCGCGACGAGCGAGAGCGTCGTGGCGATGACGGCGAAGCCGATCTCGCGCGTGCCGTTCGTCGCCGCCGTCTCGGGGTCCTCGCCCAACTCTTCCTGGTGGCGGTAGGCGTTCTCGAGGACGATGATCGCGTCGTCCACCACGATGCCGATGGCGAGCGTGAGCGCGAGCAGCGTGAAGTTGTTGATCGAGAAGCCGAGGAAGTACATGATCGCGAACGTCCCGACGATGCAGGCGGGGATCGCGAGGCCGGGGATGATCGTGGCGCGGAGGTTCCGCAGGAAGAAGAAGATGATGAGGACGACGAGCCCGGCGGCGATGAGCAGCGTCTCCTCGGCGTCGCGGATGGAGCGCTTCACGAACACCGACCCATCGAAGCCGATGTCGATGTTCACGCCGGGTGGCAGCGAACGCTGGATCACCGGCAGCTCGGCGCGCACTACGTCGGCCACCTCAACCAGGTTGGCCTTCGACTGGCGCACGACACCAATGGCGACCGCGGGCGATCCCTTGAAGCGCAGGATGCTGCGCTCGTCCTCGGCGCCGAGCTCCACGCGCGCGATGTCGCGCAGCTTCACCGTCTGCCCGTCGCGGCTCGAGACGGTGAGGTCCGCGAACTCGTCTGCCGTCTTCAGCTCGCCGAGCGAGCGGACGGTGAACTCGCGCCGCTCGGACTCGATGCGGCCAGCCGGGACCTCGACATTGCGGGTGCGGATCGCGGCCTCGACGTCCTGCACCGTGAGCCCGCGCGCGCTCAGCTCGGCGGCGGAGAGCCAGACGCGCATCGAGAAGCGCCGCTGCCCGATGATCTGTGCGCTCCCCACGCCGGACACCGACTGCAGGCGCGTCTTGACGAGACGGTCGGCGACGTCCGAGAGCTGGAGGAGGTTGTAGTTGTCGCCGGAGAGCGCGAGGTAGAGGAACGGTTGGGCGTCGGCGTCCTGCTTGGCGATCACCGGCTCGAGGATCTCCTGCGGCAACCGCCCGCGCACGCGCGACACCTTGTCGCGCACGTCCTGCGCGACGGTCTCGATGTCGCGGTCGAGGTTGAACTCGAGCGTGATGTTGCTGAACTGCTCGGCGCTGGTGGAGGTGAGCGTGCGGAGCCCGGGCACGGTGTTGAGCTCCTCCTCCAGGATGTCCGTGACCGCCGACTCCATGACGCGCGGATTGGCGCCGCGGAGAAAGGTGGAGACGGAGATGACGGGCGGATCGACGTCCGGAAACTCGCGGACGGGGAGCTTCGTGTAACCGATCGCGCCGAAGAGCACGAGCGCGGCGCTCACCATGACGGTGAGCACCGGGCGGCGGATGGAGAGATCGGAGATCTTCATGCCTTCACGATGGGACGACGTCCGACGAGGGGAGCGCGCGGTGAGCGGCCGGCGCGGGTCGTAACCGCGCGAGCGGCCGGCGCGTAGGAAGCTATGAAGCGCGTCGCGACGGACAAGCCGACCGGACGTCCGGATCGCGTAAGACCCGGCCGGCGGCGTGACGGCCTGTTTCGGCGTGCGGGGCGCTTCGTAACGCGGACACGCATGACAGAGACATCAGTCCAGTACCACATCATGCGCTCCGGGCCCATGACCGAACGACTTGCCATATACAATCGCAGCTGTAGCTTGGCGTTCCGTCCCAACCACCGGATGACCCTGCGCCATTCCCTGCGAGCTTCGGCGACAACAGTCTTCGTGATGGCGGCCGCGGCGGCATTGGTGGCCGCCGCGGCCGCCTGCGGTGGCGAGGGTCAGCCGCGGGACGGTGACGCGGCAGCCGGTGCAGTGTCCGGCGCTGTGTCCGGCGCAGCATCGAGCCCATCCCGATCGTCCCGGACGGGCGCGTGCGGCGCCGTGCGGGGAGCCGGCGAGGTGAAGGATCTGGGCCTCGCCGGCTGCCTCGCGACCTCCGAGCCGATCCCCGTGTGGCCCCGCGAGAGTGCGTCGCGGCCGGTCGTGCTGTACCTCGACCGAAGTGGCAGCATGCGCGGCTTCCTCGATCCCAGCTACCCGACTCGCGAGAGCACCGACTACCGCTCCGTCATCGACGGCCTGGTGGTCGGCCTCGCCCCGAGGGAGGCGTACGGATTCGGTAAGGCGTTGAGCACCGCGTCGGCGACGCTCGGCGTGCTCGGGAACCGCGGCTTCTACTCGGACAACGACACCCGGCTCGAAGACGCACTCGCGCTCATCGCGCGGGATTCCGCACACACGATGAGCCACGTCGTCGTCGGGGACGGGCGCCGCGGGAGCCCGGACGTGGCGAACGGCCAGTTCATCCGGATGCGCGACCTCGCCGCACGCTGGGCGGAGGGCGGCGGGATGTTCATCGCCGCCGCGTCGCTGGCGCCGTTCAAGGCGATCAAGGACGACCCGGCCGGATGCCGCGATCCCGGCGCCGAGGCGCGGCCGACCTGCCCGCTGTACGCCTTCGCGTTCGTTGCCCCGGGGGATGAGACGCGCCTCGCCGCGGTGCTCGCCCGCGTCTTCCAGCACCTCTTCACCTGGCCGCTGCCGGCGGCCCCTCCGGCCGACCTCGCGCTCGTCGTCGAGCAGCAGCCACGGCAGGACATCACCGTCGAGCGGCGGTGGGCACAGGCGGGCGATGGCACGCCCATCGTCCGCGTTCGCGGGCCCGCCGCGACCAACCGCCCGCTCGGCGCGCAGCTCGCAGTGCGCGACACGAGCACCCCCGCGGGCCGAGCGGCAGCGGCGGCGATGCGCGGGCAGCAACTCCGCCTCGGTATCGTCAGCCGCACGCTCGCGGCCGACGCGGAAGGACGGGAGTGGACGCCGGTGCAGGGGCGCGGTGCCCACGTCCGTCCGGTGGACGGCCGCCCCCCGGGCCTCGAGTTCATCACCCGCGGGAAGGATGCGCCGCGCTACATCTACCGGGTGGAGCTGACGCCCGTCGGCTCGCCGACCTGGCTCGAGGAGTTCGACGCGGCCGATGCGCGGGACGCCGTCCGGACGTTCGGGCTCGGGAAGCTCTTCGACGGGTTCCGCGAGCGCGCGCTCGACCGCCCGCACCCCGCGGGGCGCATCTACATCGTCGCCCAGTGACGCGCGGCGTGCGTCACGCAGTGGCTCGTAGCCGGGTGATTCGCGGCCGGTTGTATCGTAGGCAGCACCCACCCTCTGCGCGCCTGTGAGCATGCCGAACTATTTCTTCCATCTGTGGGCTCCACCGCCCGCCGATCTCGCGCTCTCCTGCCCTGTCCCCGCACCGGGCGAGCCCGTGGATCCGGGCGGATTCTTCGATCCGGCGACCGTCGCGGGCGCGTACTCGGCGGCCGGCTGGATCTCGCTCGCGGCCGCGCTCTTGCTCGTCGTCCTCTGCTACCAGCTCACCGCGGTGAGCACCGGGCCGCGCTTCACGAAGCGCTTCTTCCTCTTCTGGCTGGTGACGGCGTTGACCTGCTTCACCATCCCCGTGCTGGTGCTGCGCACCTGGCAAACGCACGCGCTGGCGGGGAGCTGCGAGACGAATCCGGAGCCCTTCCTCGTGCCGCTGCCCTGGAGCGTGATTCTCAACCGCGGCTTCGCGGGGCTCGCCTGGGGGCTGCTGGCCTTCTTCCTCCTGTCGCTGCTGCTCACACGCTCCGCAGGCCGCTTCCCCTGGGCGGGTGGCTTCTTCCACAATCGCGGCACCCCGTGGCCGCGGCTCGTCGCGCGCGGGGAGTAGGGCCATGGCGACCAATCTCGTCTCGTCGGGTCTCGCGCAGCAGACGCTGACGTTCTTCGCGCTCGGCGGCAGCGGCATCCGGGCGATCGAGCCGCTCCTCCACCTGTGCGCCCTCGGGCTGGGGCCGCGCCGGCTCAAGCTCGTGCTCATCGACCCCGACCAGGGAAACGCCGCGGTCACCCGCTCGCGCCAACTGCTCGACCTGTACCGCGAGACCCGGAGCGGCATCGCCGAAGGAGGCGCGCCCGACGGCTACTTCCGCACCGAGGTGATCGACGCGGTGGGGAGCACGCTCGTGTGGTCGCCGATCGCTGTTGATCAGCACATGGCGGACGCCAGCTTCAAGGCGCGGGTCCACGCGCCGCTCATGCAGCACCAGAACACGGCGCCGCTCGGGCACCTGTTCAACCTGCTGTTCGGCGAGCGTCTGCGGAACATGGACCTGGGGCTCGGGTTCCGTGGCGTCCCGTCGGTCGGCACCGTCTTCATGAATCGCCTGCGCGAAGAGCAGTTCATGCAGCAGCTGCTCACCGAGGCCGGCATCGAGGCCGCGTCGGTCTTCTTCGCGGTGGGATCTATTTTCGGTGGCACCGGGGCGGCGGCGTTCCCGGTCGTCGGGCGGATCCTGACCGACGGCATCGCGGGCGAGGGCGAGCGCAGCGCCGTGGCCGGTATCCAGCCGCGCCGCGTGGGCGGGGCGCTCCTGCTGCCGTACTTCACGCTTCCCACGCCGAAGTCCGCCGCCGCGCCCGATGGGGGCCCGCGGCCGGAGACGGCGCTGTTCGCGCAGAACGCCGTCGCCGCCATCCCGACCTACACTGATCGGCAGGCGGGCTACGGCAGCTTGTACGTGCTTGGCGACAGCCAGCCGCGCGAGCAGGATGCGAACGAGGTTGGCGGCGAGCGGCAGAACAACCGGGCCCACTATGTGGAGCTGTTCGCGGCGCTCGCCGCACTCGACTTCGCGGCGCGCGGAGGGGAGGCGGCGCAGGAGGAGCTGCCGGTGTTCCGCACCGTGGCCGTAGGAGCGAGCAACGTCGGCTGGTCGGACCTGCCACTGGACGACACGTCACGGCGGCGCCTGATGGGCGGGTTCGTCGCGGCCCACACGTTCCTCAGCGTGTGCCGGCCGGATGGCGGCTCGCATCCGAACCTCGCCCGGCACCTGAAGGGGGTGACCTGGATGGAGGAGCTCGGCCTCCGCGCGAGCAGCCTGCGTCAGCATTCCGCCGCGTTCGACAACCTCGGGCGATTCTTCCAGCGCCTGTGGGAGTGGGGCGGCGAGCTCCGCGCCTCGTCGCCCGCACTCGAGCTGCTGCGCTCGGACGGGCGCAAGCCGACCGCGGTCCCGTTGGACGAGACGATCGAGGGGCGGCGGGGGTCGAAGCGGCGGCGCGTGAACCAGGACGGCTTCGAGGTCTTCCGGCACTGGAACATCGCGAGCCACCGCCGCGCCGGACAGGGATACCGCGGCTTCCTCGAGGTGATGCGCGAGGGGAGCGAGGCCTTCGCGCACGAGCGCTTCGGCGAGTCGATCAACGTCTGAGGAGACATGCCCCGCAACCTGCTGCCACGCCTTCGCGATAAGCCGACCGCCGCCAACATCCCGGTGGCGCAGGTGGGGACCTGGACCCGCATCGACAGCCCGGCCGAGCTGGCAAAGCTCGAGTACACGACGGAGTCGGGCAGCGACCTGCGAACGCGCATCCAGTCCATCCCCAATCCGTGGGCGCGCCTGCTGCTGTTCAAGACCGCGCTCGAGGACTCGTCTCACCCCGCGCGCGCCCTGGTGAAGAACGAGCTCCTCGATGCGCTCGAGTTCATCTGGAGCATGGGATCGAGCGGCGTGTCGCTGCCGGTCCAGACGGTCCGGCTGGACGAGCTGCCGGTGCTGGCGGAGCAGTCCGGCTCGCCACGCGTCGAGGAGTTCGCCGAAGCGCTGGTGGACCTGGCGCCGCGCCGGCCGGCTGGCCCAGGGCGGGACGGCCGCATGGCCCTGGTGGCGATGGTGCTCGTCGACGGCCGGCCCGTCTTCGGCTCCTCCCCCTACACCATGCTCTTCACGGCGGAGGATGCGGCGAGCACTCAGACCGGCAAGTTCTTCCGCTACGCCACCGGCGCCGAACGGCGAGCGCTGGCCGCGCGCCCGGAGGAGTTCCAGCGGTACGTGGCGACCGTCATTCTCCCGCAAGTCTCGTCCGGCAGCGGGAGCCTGCCGGAGGACGCCGACGTCGATGCGAGCTTCCTCCAGCGCGCGGTCAAGCCGTGGCTGGAGGAGGAGGTGCGGGAGTGCCGGCACAAGGCGCGCGGCGGCCTCGCGTCGGCGCTCCAGGCGGCGGAGGGCGCAGAGTGGCAGGCGGCTGCGACGGCTCTGGAGCTCAAGCCGTTTCATTCGACGCTCTTCGGGGGTGTCCGCCTCTACAGTCGCCCGCCCGGCGCCGAAGTGTCACGCAGCCGCCACCGGCTGCGCGGCTCGTACGCGGAGGGGAAGGCGCCCCTGGTGCTCGACCCGCGGTCCTTCGACGGCTTCTACTTCGAGGGCGCGCAGCGGGTGCAGTTGCCGGCCGACCTGCACGACCGCCCGCGCGAGCAACTCCCGGAGCTCGGCCTGCGCTATCCCTGGGTCAATCCGGAGACGGACTGGTTGACGAACGAACTGCTGCTGCTGAGCGAGCCGCTCGACAGGGCGAACGTGAAGGGGCTGGCCGGCTACCGGTCGCACCGCCCCGACGACGACCAGCGCTACACGGTGCCGCGCATCGCCCTCCCGCTCCGCGGCGAGTTCTTCAGGTACTTCACGCCCGACGACGTGGACCGGATGCTCTCCGTGGACGTCAACGCCGGCGGCTCGATCTCCGTCGTGCTGCGCGTGCAGGTCGGGACTGACGACGCGCCGCGCGAGATCACGGTGCAACGCACCTACGGGGACGCGGCGATCCGGCGCGAGCGCGGGCCGGAGCTCGTGCTCTGGCCATCATTCCGCGACGAGGGGTGGTCGGATTACACGATCTTCCGGCGCGACCACAACCGCAACGTCGCCCAGTGGTACGAGATCCGCCCCGCTGCCAGGGGCGCCGCGATCTCCCACGAGAGCGAGGAGCGCACCCCTCTCGTCCGGACCATCGCGCTCAAGCAGGCACCCGAGGTGCTCGAGATCGTCCGGCAGGACGCCGGCCTGTCCGCGCAGGGGGAATCGCTCGGCGTGGTACTGCCGAACTACAGGCCGGCGATGCCGACGAGCCAGACGCACTGGTACGTCGGGGTGGACTTCGGCACGTCGAACACGGTCGTGAGCATCCGGCGCGACGATGAGTCCGCGGCGACAATCTTCAGCGCACAGGGGCTCACGCTGGCGCTCACCCAGCCCGCCGGCACGACCGCCGATTTGATCGCCGCCTATTTCTTCCCGGCAGCGATCGAGCCCCGACCGTTCGGGACCGCCGTGGTCCACCTGAAGGACCTGCAGACGCGCAATCTGGAGCAGGACCGGGTAGGGCTGCGCGTGAGCATCCCGTTCAGCGGTCACGTGGACAGCTACCACGAGCGGAACCAGGTGCGCGGGGACCTCAAATGGTCGGCGGCGGACAGCGCCTTCTTCCTGACGGCGAGCTTCCTCCGCCACCTCCTGGCGACCGTCGTCGCTGCCGGCATCCAGCAGGGGATCAGCCCCCGGCGCATGTCCATCGCCTGGTCGTACCCGCGCGCGTTCACGCCGACGCAGGTCGGGCAGCTCGACAAGATGTGGCAGCGTGTGGTCGATACGCTCGCGCCCACGGGACTCCACCGCGACGCCGTGTCGTCCATCCGCCCGGGCGCGGCCTCGCAGCCCATCGACGAGAGCCAGAGCGTGCTGCGCCATTTCTTCAACGCCGGCCGCATCGGCCCCGCCGGCGACCTGACCGTGATCCTCGACGTGGGCGGGGGCACGTCGGACATCGCGGCGTACGGCCGCGGCGAGGCGCTGATCCTCGATTCGGTCATGCTCGGCGGGCGAAACCTCACCGGGCAGCGGCTCCAGGCCGCGACGCAGCAGGACCTCCGGAACCCGTTCGTGGAAGCGTTCGTGACGTGGGCGCAGAGCCACGAGCTGCCGGAGCCGGATGCCAAGGTCGTCGCCGCGTACCGGCACGACGGGCAGGAACACCTCGCATTCAGCTACCTGGTCGGGACACAGTGGTTCGACCGCACCGGCGCGCAATTCACCGCAGACCCGGCGTACCACGCCTTCCAGGCGCTCATCTTCTACTTCTACGGCGCGCTCTTCTACTACCTCGGGCTGTCGCTGCGGCAGCTCCGCCCCGGAGATCCCGGGCGCGGGACCGACCTGCCGCACACGGTGCTCCTGGCAGGGAACGGCAGCCGCTACATGGAGTGGCTCACCGGGCTCACGCCATCAGTCGCGCAGGACCCGCACAAGCGCGCGCTCGCCTCCCTGCTCGCCGCCGGCGCCGGGGCCGGAGACGCACCCGTGCTGCCGCTCGTCGAGCTGACGCGCCAGCCCAAGGAGGAGGTGGCGCGTGGCCTCGTCGCCAGGGTTCCACTCGGCGCGCTCCACGAGGAGGCGGCGGCGCGGACGGCGGTCGTCGGCGAGGCGATCGCGGTGCGCGTGGGGGACGAGGGGCGCATCAAGCAGTTCCGGCCGGCCGACCGCTTCGCCGACGACGACCTGATCACCGCGGCGCAGATCCGCGACCTTCAATGGTCGGGCGAGGAGCTCGAGATCGAGCGCTTTCACGTCGCGCTCACGACGGCGTCGAGAACGCTGGCGTCGCACGACGGCCATCGGAACGGGCTCGCCGCGCGCTACCAGCAGCATCTGCGGGGCCTCGACGCCCGGCAGCTCCGGGCGCAGACCCTGAACCGGCTCGAGTATCTCGCCACGGCCGAGAGCGGCTTTCGCGGCTCGCTCTTCGTGCTCGAGGCCGCGACGACGTTGGACAGGCTGCTCGACACCTTCTTCTAGGACGGGAGGCAATGGGAGATTCGCCGCTCGCCTCGCTGGCGGCTACCGTCATCGCGCTCGGCGTGAGCCTGTGGGCCGTCGCCATCGCCTTCGGGGCGCGGCGCTCGGCTGACGGCGCGCACGAGCAGCTGCGCGAGCAGGCGCAGTCGCGGGCGAAGGCGTCGCCCGCACCCGGCGCCTCGTTCGACCCCAGAGAGCTGCAGAAGCTGACGGACCGGCTGGGCGTGCTGGAAGCGGACTTCCAGGAGCTGGCCAAGGAAACGTTCCGGGAGCTGGATCAGATTCGCATGGTGGCCGGCGCGCCATCGCGCACCGGGGCGGACGCCGCGGCGGGCGCGGCAGCCGGTGACGAGGTCGAGCCGGCCGCGATGGGGCCCGGTCCGGGGGAGAGGGATGGCCGTGGGACGGAGGGGCGTCCGGTCGAGCTGAACGGGGAGTATCTCATCGCCTCCCAGTCACTCGCCGCGTTCGGAGCGCTGGTGCCCGGCGGCGCCCCCGGCGCTCCGGCGCGCGTGTACGTGAATGAAGACGTGGAGATCGACCACGTCGCTCTCGAGAAGTGGGGGCTGTACTTCGACTTCCAGGGCGGAAAACCATACCAGCGCTATCGCACCGTCAAGCCGTCGCTGGTGCGCTGGGACGAGGCCGAGGGCCGCGGCCGGGTCATCGAGGCGGGCGTCGCCCAGGCGGTGTAGTGGCGACCACGCAGGCGCCGGGCGCCAGACCGCTCACCCCGCCCCAGCCGGTGACGCCCAGACGGCGGTCACACATGCTGGAGCTCCCGAAGCGCGGGGATGTCATCGCGCGGGGCGCGGCGGTCATCGGTGTCGTCATCTACGCCATGCTGGCTTTCGTCTTCGTCGGCACCCTGCTCGGCGCCGAGGACTCCGTGCTCGACTCCCTGCGAGACCTCGTGGGCCTCGGCACGCCGAAGAACTACGCCGTCACGGTGCTCGTCCTCGGCGGCCTCGCGACCACGGTCGTCGCCATGGGCTACGTCTTCGCCGACATCCGGAAGATGCGTCCCGAGGAGGAGGACATCGACTGGGTGCACGAATACCGGCGCGAGGGGATCATGCTCGTGTTCGTGGCGCGCGCCGAACGGAAGGCGCGGTTCGCGGCCGGCAAACGCCAGCCCGAGGAGGACGAGAGCGTCACGGTGGAGACGCTCGTCGATGACCGGGTGCGACGGACGAACGCGGCGCTCACGCGGACCGAGTCCGCCAGCGTCTCGCCGGAAGAGTTCCGCGTGCTCGCCGAGCAGCGCACGGCGCGGTGGGGGGGCGTCGCCCGGTATGCCTCGTCGCTGCTCCTGCTCCTCGCGGTGCTCGGGACCTTCGCCGGGGTCAAGACCGCGCTCCCGGGGCTCATCCGCGCCGTCGGCTCGACCGACCCGAACGTGCAGACGTCGATCGTCGAGCCGCTCCGCGCCGTCTCCGAAGCATTCGGCGGAAACGCGCTCGCCCTCATCGGCGCCATCGCCCTTGGCTTCATGGCGCAGGGGATCGCGATCGGCCGGCGCCACCTGCTCGAGCGGCTCGAGCTGGTGTCGACCGAGCACATCTACCGCGACCAGGGGATCAGCGCCGCGAATCCGCTGGAGTCCGCCGTGCACGCGCTCAAGCGCACCGCGGACGAGATCAAAGCATCGAACGGCGCGCTGCTCGGCATCGAGGGCGGACTCGAGACACTCGGCTCCGACTTCCGGAAGTCCTTCGCCGAGCTCGAGCGCGCGCTGACGGAGGTGGCCAGCCGCCACGAGAGCGATCTGTACGACAAGACCGGCCAGGCCCTGCACGCACTCCACGGCAAGGTTGCCGAGCTCTCCGCGGCCGTCGCCGCGAACGCCAGCGTCTACAGTGGGCTCGTGGATCGCGTCGGCGAGCGCACGAACGAGTCGCGGGAGGCCATGGTGCAGATGAAGGACGCGAACGCCAGCCTGGCACGGGCAATGAACGACGTCATCCAACTGGGCGAGCAGTCGCGGCGCACCTTCGCCGAGCTCGACCACGCCGCCAAGACGCTCGCCGGGGGCACCACCGAGGTGAAGACGCAGCTCGTCGCGCTTACGACGGCAGTCCAGGAGGCGCAGCCGGCGATGCGCCAACTGGACGGATCGCTGGGAACGGTCGTCTCGCGGATCGAGGAGGTCGAGCAGCGCGCCGCGGACTCCTGGCGTGTGGTGGGGGAGGAGGTCAGGCGCCAGCTCGCCGCCATCTCGCAGGGGCCCGCGCGCGCCGACGTCGTCGCCCCGCGCGACGAGCGCGCTTCGGGTGCTGCCCCGATGAGCCCGGAAGCCCTGGCGCTGCTCCGGCGCATCGCCGACGGCGTCGGCAACCGGCCGGCGCCCGCCTCGTCTGCTCCGTCCGTCCTCGTGCTCGCACTCGTCCCGGCGTTGAGCCTGCTCGTCGGCGCGGGGTTGGTGTACTTCCTCCTCCGCCTGCTGTGACCGATGACCGACGTCGACGACCTGACCGGGAGCGATGGGTCGGGCCCATGGCCAGCGTTCGCCGACCTCCTGGCCGCCACCTCCCTCCTCTTTCTCATCCTCTTCGCCGCGGTCGCGGTGCCGGCCATACGCCGCGTGGCCGTGGCCGAGGGGCAGCGGAGTAAGATCAAGCGCCTCCAGGACGCCCTCACGCGGGAGGCGTCCGGCCACCGCATCGAGGTGCAGCCCGTCGGGGACTACCTCCGCATCATCATCAAGGGCAACGCCACGTTCCCGCAGGACCAGTACGCGCTCGCGACGCTGCGCCCCGAGGGGAAGCAGATCCTGCGATCGGTTGGCCAGCTGATCCGCCGGGACTCGCTGCTCGACGACATCGATCAGGTCCAGGTCGTAGGGCACACGAGCACCGAAGGGAGCGACGAGCGCAACTGGGTGCTCTCCGCCTCCCGCGCCGCGACGGTGTCGCTCTTCCTCATTGACAGCGTCCAGATTCCGGCCTGTCAGGTCACCGCGATGGGTCGCAGCCGGTACTACCCGGTGGACGCCACCCGCGCGAAGGCGTCCGGCGCGATCGACGCCAACGACCGCCGCATCGAGCTGGAGGTGCGGCCGGTCATCCCCGGCGACCTCAATCAGCAGCTCCGCCGGAAGGACTGCATCGATGCACGCCGGAGACCGTGACCGCGCCCGCGCCCGCGCCTGCTACCGCGCCCTCGGCCACGCCAACACCGTACGTTGACGAGGTCCTCCGCGACCCGCTCGCCGTCCCACCCGGCGTCTCGGCCTGGCTGCGCGACATCGAATCGAGGGCGCGGGCACTGCACGCGCGCGTCTTCGACACGCATGGACGTACGCTCCCGATCCCCGTGCTGGAGGAGGCCGCCAGGGGGATCGAGCACTTCCTCCACGACCGCACCTCCGGCGCGCTGCACCGCACGCTGCGTCGCCCACTCGGCCAGCTCGCGCCAGGGACCCCCGCCTCCAGCAGCTTCGGCAAGTACGCCCATGGGCTGTTCGAGCGTGTCGAGGAGGCGCTCGCAGTGCAGGCTGCCGCCGATGTACTCCGCCGGAGCATCGACGAGCTGCGGGAGCGGTACGCCCCGCGCCTCCCCAACCTGGCCGAGGGGACGCTGCGCGATGCGCGCCTCACCGACGACGGAGTCGCGAAGGCACACCGGGTGCGCGACCTCGAGCGCATGACGCGGCGGCTACAGTGGGCGAACGATCGGCTCGAGCGACTCCTCGCCGAGTTGCCTCCGGGCGCCGCACCACCTCTCGCCCCCGGCCACCCCCTTGCCAGGGCAGCCGGCACCCCGACGCTCGACGAGCTGCGAGCGGCGCTCAGCCTGCGCCTCGAGCAGCGCCGGAACGTCACCAACTCGGCGGGTGTCGCCGCCGAGCTGCGGCGGCTCGCCGCGCGCCACCGCGACGCGCTGCGGCGCGCCGCGGGGCCGGAGGTGCACGCGGAGCCAGCCACCTACCTGGTCGCGGCCGAGCACCTGGCCAGCGTCGCGGCACTTCCCGACGCTCCGGTGGCGGGGCAGTACGACGCGGTGATGCTCTGGTTCGGCTTGTTGCACGAGGCGCGGGGAGCGGTCAACACGGCCATCAGCGGACCCGCGTGGCGCCCGGTCCCCACTGATACTGTCTCGACCTCGCCGTCGGACGCGGACGACCGCGAGCTCGACGACGATGATCTCATCGATTTCGTCGTCCCGATCGACGACCGCTACGCGCTGATCACGAAGCGGATCAGGTCCGCTGTCCGCGTGTGGACATGGGGAGCGGCACGGGAGGGCGCGTCGGTCCGCGTGAGGGCGTTCGGGGAGGCCAGCACATGGCAGAGCGCGGCGCTCGCGCAGCTCGATGTCGCTCCATGCTTCGGCTCACTGAGCCCGGCGGAGCCTGCGTGGTACCGCTCGCAGCGGGATGCGGTGCTCAGTCTGGTCGAGCCAGACGGGGAGGACTGGTTCGCTCGCATCGACTCACCCGGCACCCTCGTGCGACTCGACGTACCGGCGTGGAAGGAGCGCTGCGGATCACCTGGCGCGCTCCGCGTGCTGGAGGAGCCGCACAACGTCGTGCCCGGCACGACGCTCTGGGTGGGGCCCGCGCCGGGGTACACCCAGTCGTTCCTCGGCTTCCGCACGCAGACCGTACGCACACCCCTCATGGGACATCCGGTGGCCTGGCTCCGGTCGGGGGAGGCGACCACGTCTGCCGCGGAGGTGGCGCTCGAGCGCGAGCACGCGCTCTTCGTGCGGGTGGCGGAGTCCAGCGCCGGGATCGCACTCCAGCCACTCGGCGGCGGACGGATCGAGGAGAGCAGCACATCCGGCTTTCTCTACGCGAGGCCGCTTGCGCTCCGGCCCGAGCAATCGCCTCCGCTGGCCGACTGGCTGACCAGGAACCAGGCCGTAGCAATCGACTGCCTCCGCAGCGTGGCCCGCGTGCTGGTCGCCGTCCGCGACGCCGGCTTCTCCCTTGGCCAGTGTCACCCCGACATGTTCGCGTTCGGGATGGACTGGTCCGACACGACCCGGCCGCCCCGTCCGGTCGCGGTGCTGGTGAGCGCGCCGTTCGCTGCCCGGCTAGGTACCCGGTTCATCGCTGCGGCCTCACCCGGGAAACTCGACGGGCTACAGTATCCCAAGGTGCGCTTCCGGGGCGCCGTGCCGGCGGTGCTGCAGGGGCATGCCGCGACTCCGGAGGTCGATGCGCAGGCATTCGGCATCCTCGCACTCGACGTGCTCGCGAAGCAGCCGATCGTCGAGGGCAGCACCTGGTTCATCTGGGAGCTGTTGCCGGACTTCGTCATCGCGAAGGCCGCACAGGTGTACTCCCAGCCGACCATCGCGAGCGCCATCGCCGAGTCGATGAAGGATCCATCGAAGGTCGGGCGGGTGTGGGCGTGGATGGAATCCCTCGCGGCGAGCGCAGCCCTCAGCCAACGGTCATGATGCGCCGTCCACTTACCGCGGCTCGTCCTTCTTCACGGTGGTCTCCTGCCCGAACAGGATCTTCCCGGCTCCCCCGCCCCCTTTGACGTCCTTCGTCGGGGTGAGGTCCTTCAGGAGGATCACCTCTTCGTCGTCCGCGGGGCGGGGCTTGTCCGTATCGCCTTGTCCCATGTTGCCCGTGAAGGCGTGCCAGCCCTGGAGAACGTGGCCGGCATCAAGAACGAGCGGGATACGCCCCCATCGTCCTCGATGCCGGCCCGAGCCGCAGAGCGGCGGGCCTTACAGCTCGTCCTGACTTAGCTGGTCCCCATCGCCCATGCGGCCGCCCTTCACCTTCTCCTCCTGCTCGCGGCTCAGCTTCTTGGCCGGCAGATCCTTGATCGAGGAGCCCTGCTCGGGGTTCTGCGCGCGCTTGGTCTGGTCGGTGGTGTTCGTCTTCTTGTCGCGGTCCATATACGCCTCCCACTAGGGGGGTGAGGGTGACTGGCGGGGACAGGTAAGGCAATACGCGGACCGGGGCGCTGCGAGCGGCTACCTCGCTGCGCTCCTTGAGGTTAGCCTCAGCAGCGCCCGGCCGCCGCGGGCCCATTCCGCGACACGTTGGTAGCATTCCGATACCATGGGCTCATTTCGGGGCCGGCACCGTGCCGGGCAGGCTGGCAGGCGCGTGACTGTGCGCATGATCGTGCATATGGCCATACATGTCGGCGAGCAGCCCGTCATCGGAGGAGAGCTTGCGATCGAGCGTCGAGCGCGAGAGGCCCAGGAGCTTCGCCGCCTGGCGCTTGTTGCCGTGCGTCAGAGTGAGGACCTTGTAGATGTGCTGCCGCTCGACGGCCTTGAGCGTCAGGTCGTCCTCGCGACCGTCACCGCGGCCCGCGCTCGCGGCCACCGCGAGAACGTGCGCGTCGTCCGCGAGAGCATCGCCGACACCGCGCCCGGCCGGCCCTCGCCCATCCTCCTCCAACTTCGGGCCGGACCCGTCGAGCCGCACGGCATCGGCCTGGATCACTTCCCCCTCGGTCATCGCCACGGCCGAGTGAAGCACCTGCTTCAGCTCGCGCAGGTTGCCCGGCCACTGGTAGGCGAACAGCGCATCCGCGGCCCGCTTGCTCATCCCCGTGATCGCTCTCCCCTCCCGCCGGCTCGCCGCCGCGATCTCGGCGGCAATCAGCGAGCGGAGATCGCCGGGGCGGCTCCGGAGTGGCGGCACGCTGACCGTGATGCCGCTGATCCGGTAGAATAGATCCTTCCGGAACTGGTCCGACTGCATGTACCGCCCCAGCGGCAGGTGCGTGGCCGAGATGAGGCGCACGTCGGCCACGAGCAGCGTCTCGGAGCCGAGGCGCTCGAACTCGCCGTACTCCACGGCGCGGAGGATCTTCGCCTGCGCCGCCGCGCTCATGTCGGCAATCTCATCGATGAAGAGCGTTCCCCGGTCCGCGAGCTCGAACTTCCCCTTCACGCGCTTGAGCGCGCCGGTGAACGCGCCCTTCTCGTGCCCGAAGAGCTGACTGTCGAGGAGCGTCTCGCTCAGCGCCGCGGCGTTGAACGCGACGAAGCTGCCCCCGGCGCGGCGGCTGGAATTATGGATCGCGCGCGCGAGCAGTGTCTTCCCCGTTCCCGACTCGCCGAGGATGAGAACGGGCAGATCCGTGCGCGCCGCGATGCGGGCCAGCTCGAGGCAGCCCCGCATCGACGCGTCCTCGCTCGTGAAGTCGTCCACGGTATACTGCGAGAGCGCGTGCCGCCGGTCCGCGTCGCCCTCGTTCGTCATGGCGTCACCCGTGCCGCCGGCGGCACCGGCGTCGGGCCCTCGGCCAGGCTCTCCTGGAGCTGGCGGATCGGCTCGAGCGCGTAGGACACGAGCGACCGCCGCCCCACCACGACGCGCGCGCGTCCGCCCATCCCGGCCATGAGTGAACGGCGCTCACCGCCGGCACGGATCGCGTCGTCCTCCAGGTCGATCAACGCGCGGAAGGTGGCGCCCTCGCCGGATGACGCAACCATGGTAGACGGGCTGATCCAGCGGATGCGCCCGCGCCGTACGCCGTAGCGCTGGTAGGGGAACGCATCGTACAGGAGCTTCACGCCCTGGCCGAGCTTGACGCGCGCCACCCCGGACTGCGGGACGATCAGCTCCCCTTGCAGCCGCTCACCCGCGCACGCCATCTCGCCGAGTACGTCGCCGTCCTGCACCACGGCGCCGGTGCCGTTGATCCGCATCCGCAGCACCGTGCCGGCGCACGGGGCCGGCACCACCACCTCGCTCCCCGTGCTGCGCGAGAGCTCGCGCTCGAGCGTCGCGATGCGGATCTCGCCCTGCGCCCGCGTCTCGTCCAGGCGCCGCTGCACCTCACGGTACGCCGCGTCGCGCGCCGCATTCTCGAACTGCAGCTGCTCGATCGCCGCCAGCGTCTCCGCACGCTGCCCCTCGTACTGCTCCAGCTCCTCGGCAATCCGCGCCTCCTCGAGCTGCGGCGCGGTGTACTCCGTGGCGCTGATCGCCCCCCGCGCGTAGCCGGTGCTGTACTTGGCGGCCAGCTCGCGCGCCACGGCGAGCTGCTTCGCTTTTCCGTTGATGGTGCGCGTGAGCGAGGCGACGCGCGCCCGCAGCTTCCGCCCCTCCTCTTCGGCGGCGCGGCGGCCGCCCTCGTACTCGGCGCGCGCGTTGAGCGCGGCCTCGCGTGAGCCCCCACCCTGCAGCCGTAGCGCGCCCAGCTCGGCCGAGCGGTCGCCGACCGGGTCGGATTGAATCACGAACAGGGGGTGGCCCAGAGCGACGGATTCCCCTTCGGCCGTCCGCACCCCGGTGACGAGTCCCCGGCGCGGCGCACGGACCGGATCGGCGCCGCGCATGGGCACGAGCGTGAATTCTCCGGCGACGGTCTCCGGCACGTGCACGACCGCGGTGGCGACGACAGCCGTCGTGAAGAGCAGAATCAGGAAATAGGCGAGCGCGCGCGCCGCCCAATGCGGCGGGTCGTCGCCAAGGAAGGATGGGTCCGGCTGTCCCTCGAGCTCGGCCGGGTCGGTTGACGAGGTCATCGCGCTAGAGTCCCAGCTGCTGGCTGCACAGATAGTAGTACAACCCCTGCCGCTGCATCAGCTCGTCGTGCGTGCCGTGCTCGGCGAGCCGGCCCTGCTCGAGCACGATGATCAGGTCCGCGTCGCGGACCGTGCTCAGGCGGTGCGCGATGATGAACGACGTGCGCCCCTGCAGCAGCTTGTCCATGTTCTCCTTCACCGCGCGCTCGGACTCCGTGTCCAGCGCGCTCGTCGCCTCGTCGAACACGAGCACCGGCGGGCGGTGGTAGAGCGCACGCGCGATCGCGATGCGCTGGCGCTGCCCGCCCGAGACGGCGATCCCGCTCTCGCCGACGCGGGTGTCGTAGCCGAGCGGGAGGCGCTCGATGAACTCGTGGGCGTTGGCGAGGCGCGCCGCCCAGAGCACGGCGTCCATCTCGGGCTCCGCCTCCCCGAAGGCGATGTTCCTCGCGATCGTGTCGTCGAAGAGGTGGTTCTCCTGCAGCACGAAGCCGACGTGCCGGCGCAGGTCGCGATAGTTGAGCGCGCGCAGCTCCACGCCGTCATACTGGATGGTGCCGGCTGTCGGCTCGAGGAGGCCGGAGAGGCACTTGATGAGCGTCGTCTTCCCCGAGCCGCTGCGCCCCACGATCGCCACCTTCTTCCCCGGCGCGGCCTCGAAGGTGATACCGTCGAGGATGGCCGGCGACTCCGGTCCGCCGTAGCGGAAGCCCATGTTGCGGAAGGTGATCCGCCCCTCGAGCGTGCGCACGGGAACGAGGCGCGAGTGGTCGCGTCCCTGCTCGGGCTCCTGCTCGAAGACGTCGTTCAGCCGGTCGAGCAGTACGGTGACGATCTGGAGGTTGTCCCACATCGAGAGGAGCACGATGAGCGGCGCGTTCGCCAGCGCGACGAGCGTGTTGAAGGCGACGAGGGCACCGATGGTCATCTCGCCGCGCAGCACCTGGTGCGCGCCGGCCCAGAGGAAGAGGATCACCGAAAGGACGGTCAGCATCTGGATGCCGCCGTCGTAGGTGAGCGTCGTGAAGTCCGCCCGGAACCGCTTGCGCGCGACGCCATTGAACTCGCCCAGCATCAGCTCGCGGAAGGCGCCCTCGGCCCCCATCGCCTTGACCGTCTCGATCCCCTTGATCGCGTCGATCTGGTAGGAGTAGTACTTCCCGAAGGCGCGCTCCAGCTCGTCGTAGACCGGCCGCAGCCAGCGAGCGGAGAAGTACATCAGCACCGCGTAGACGGGCGTCATGCCCAGGAACACGAGCGTGAGCCACGGGCTGTAGACGAGCATCAGCACGAGCGTCGCGGAAAGCTGCGCGGCGGCGGTGAGGCCGTTCACCCCGTGCTGCACGGTGAACTCCCGCACCTGGCGGATGCCGGCGAGACGGCGCTGGATGTCGCCCGTGCGGCGCGTGTTGAAGTAGCTCATCGGCAGCGCCAGGAGCTTCCGCGTCAGGAAGTCGAGCGTAGCGCTGTCGATGCGGATGGCAACGAAGGAGAGCAGGTATCGCTGCGCGACGAGGCCGAGCATCATGCACGCGAGCACGACCACCATGGACCCGACGAGGACGTGCAGGAGCGCGACGTCCTGCTCCACCAGCACCCGGTCGACGATCACCTGCGTGAAGACCGGGAGCACCATCTGCAGCGCACTGACGATGATGGCGAGCGCGACGGACTGCGCGATCAGGCGCGCGTACGGACGCAGGAAGGGCCACAGCCACGCCGCACGCGCGCCGGCCTCCGGCGTGCGGTCGAAGTCGATCGTGTAATCGAACAGCGCGGCATACCCGGTCCACTTGGCCGCGAAGTCCGCGCGCGACATCCGCCGCCGCCCGGTCGCGGGGTCGGCGATCCGCACGTGCCCCTGGGTGACGTCGTAGAGCACCACCCAGTGGTTCCCCTCCCAGTGGACGATCGCCGGGAGGGGCATCTCCGGGAGGTTCCGCGCCGACGCCTTCACCGAGCGCGCCGCCAGCCCGAGCGACGTCGCGGCGTGGCTGAGCGCCTTGAGGCTCGTGCCGTCGAGGCTCGTGTGGACGAGCTGGCGGATGCGCGCCAGGCTCACCGAGCGGCCGAAGTGCTGGCAGACCATGGCGAGGCTCGCCGCGCCGCAGTCCATCTCGTCCACCTGCCGCACGTGGCGGAACGTGCGGATCCGCTTCGCCTTCTTGACGAAGTGCCCGTCGTCGGTGGCGAACGGCGCCGCGGGCGTGGACTGCGCGGCGATGGCGACTGACTCGCGGGGCGCGGCCGCCTCCACCGCCGCCCACTCCGTGGTGTACTGCACCTGCTCCGGCCCGACCTTGTCGTGGGCCTCCACCTCGGCGGGAAGGAGCTCCTTGATGAAATCGAGCGGGATCGCCGTCGTCTTCCGGCTCACGTACTCCGGGAGCCTGGCCTCGATCTGCCCCCGGAACTCCGGATGCTCGCTGAGCAGCCGGCGGTACGATTCGGCCGTCAGCTCGAGCAGCCGGCACGGCACCACCGCCTCGACCGTCTCGGCGCGGGGCACGTCCTGGAAGGCGGAGAGCTCGCCAAAGAAGTCGCCCTTCCGCAGGAAGGCGACGCTCCGCCGGCGACCGTTCTGCTCGTTCGTCACGCGCAGGCGGCCTTCCTCCACAACGTACAAGCCGCCCGGCGGGTCGCCCTGCCGGAACACCACCTCGCCCTCGGAGAGCGAAACCGCCTCGAGGTCGGCGACGAGGTCCGAGAGCGCCTCGCTCGGGAGGTCCGCGAAGGGCGTGTACTCGCGGAAGAAGGAGTGCAGGTGCCGGTGCTTGACCTGCAGCTCCACGTACTGCCGGATCTCCGGGCGGCTCCGCACCAGCGCATCGAACACCGACTTGTCGAGCCGGAGGACCTCGACGTCGTTGCTGGCGCGCACCGTCACCGTACGCGTGGCACCTCCGAGGAGCCCGATCTCCCCGAAGGTATCGCCCGGGCGGAGCACGTTGAGGGAGATCTCCTCCCCGTTGTCCCCACTCTTGACGATCCGCGCCCGGCCGGAGACGAGGACGTAGTACGCATCCCCCGCCTCCCCCTCGCGCACGATCGGCGTGCCGAAGGAGTAGGTGGCCGGCGTGAAGGAGTTCCGCACCAGGTCCTGCGCCTCGGGGGGCAGGAAGGTGAGTATGGGCAGGTCTTGCAGGACGGACCGCGAGTCGGGCACGCCTCGCCCTCAGGTAGCTGGGTCTTCGCTGGGTCTTCGCTACGCCATCGCTATGTCGCTATGTCTGCCACCGGACGCGCTGCTGGAGCTCGTACGCCGCCGCGCCCCGCACCACGCTCTCTTCCGCTCGCCGGCGCGTCTCCGGATCGCTCGGCGAGGGAAGGCGCTTGCGGATGATCTGAAAGAGCGTGAACTCCCCACTCAGCTCGACCGGCCCCACCAACTCCCCTTCGCGGGCGCCGAGGAATCGGGGCCGGAGCGGCGCGTCCACCTGGTCGAGGTAGCACTCCGCTGCCCAGAGCGGTGCGTTCGACTCGGCGGCCACAGTGGCGAGCGCCAGCCCATCCTCACGGAGGCAGAGCGCGGCCTCGCGCGCCGCCTCCTCCCGCGCGAACGCCAGCGACTGGTACTCGAAGCGGATCCAGTCCAGATGGTGGAGGCCGACCCGCTCCTCGATCGCCCTCGGCGTCGAGACCACCTCGCGGAAGCGACGCAGCGCCAGCTCCAGCCGCGCGACGACGGTCATGCGCGCACGAACCTGATCTTCCGGCAGACCCGCGAGCGCGCGCTGGACCATGCTCTCCGGAAAGCGCTCCAGCTCCCGGCTCAGACCGTCGTCGGTCCACTCATCACCGTTCTCACCCTCACTCTGCTCGGCGAGGCGCTCGTAGACCGCGGCGCGCGCCGCGAGCTTGCGCGCCGCCCGGTCGAGCCGCCCGGAGCAGACCGCCTCCGCCATGATCGCGCTCTCGACCTCGAGCGCGGTGGCGGGAAACTCGCCAGTCAGTTCGGCGAGCTTCCCCTGCCACCGGCGCCGCAGGATCGAGCGACGGAGGTAACCGAGCCAATCCTCGGCATCAAGCCGCCATTTCCTCAGCCACGCGGCGGCGTCCTCGGCGGCGACCAGATCGCGCTCGTATCGGAATGCAGAGGCGGCCTCGTTCACCTCCTGCGCCGGCACTGTGCGGCCGAGCCGCTCGAGGCGCCTCGTGCAGGCAAGCCCGGCGCGGACGTCCTCTTCCAACGCGGCCCAGCCACCCCAGAGGATATCGGCGAGCACGACATCCTCCCAGCAATACTGCTCGCGTCCCACACTGAACACCGGCTGTCCGGACAGTGACCGCATGGACCGTGAGCCTGGACCGGAGCAGGGAGCTGAAGCACGAGGAGTCGTGCGAGTATGGGACGGCCGGCCGGGAGTGTCAACTGTCGACGACCCCGAGGACCGTATGGGACGCGATCTGCTTGACCGCCCCCGCCATCGCCCTACCTTATGCTCCGCTTCGCCACATGGCGCCACGCGCGTCGCGTTCGCTCCCCCCGCCCCACCGCATGATCACCGAAGCCGACCTCGAGCGCATCCTCCCCGCCGGCGAGCAGCTCGACGTCGAGTTCAAGGGGGAGGCGGGCGCTCCACTCGGCGACCGTGATCTGGTCGAAGCCGTCGTCTGCCAGGCGAATGGACGAGGCGGTCTCATCGTCATTGGCGTGGAGGACGATGGGCAGGTCACCGGCGCCCGCCACCGGCACGGCACCTATACCGACCCGCGTCGTCTCGAATCTCTCATCGCCAACCAGACGGTACCGAGCTGTCCGGTCGAGTGCTCCGTGGTGTCGCTGGGCGGGCGCGATGTTGTCGCGATCGAGGTCCCGCGCGGCCAGCCCGTGACGTCCACCAACGACGGTGTCTACAAGCGCCGAGCGATCGATGTGCGCGGGCGGCCGCATTGCGTGCCGTTCTTCGCGCACGAGATGCAGTCCCGCGAGGCCAGCCGCGGCGCGCTCGACTACTCGGCCCTCGTCGTGCCCGATGCGAAGATGGAGGACCTCGATCCGCTGGAGTTCGAGCGGTTGCGGCAGGCGGTGGCGCGGAATGCGGGGCGGGCGGACGCGACGCTCCTCGCCCTGCCGGACGCCGAGATCATGAAGGCACTCGGGCTGGGAGAGGGAGGGGAGAAGGTAGAGCGGGTGCGCGTGGCCGGGCTCCTCATGCTCGGGAGGGAGGAGGCGCTCCGCCGGCTCGTGCCCACGCACGAGGTGGCGTTCCAGGTGCTGAGCGGGACGCGCGTGGCGGTGAACGAGTTCGCGCGCTGGCCGCTCGTCCGCGCGAGCGAGGAATTGACCGCGCGCTTCAACGCCCGGAACGAGGAGGAGGAGATCGAGGTCGGAGCGACCCGCGTGGGGATCCCGAACTACAGCCCGGCCGGCTTCCGCGAAGCGCTCCACAATGCGCTCGTCCACCGGGATTACACGCGCCTGGGCGCGGCCCACGTGCAGTGGCGGAGCGAGGAGATCGAGATCTCGAACCCCGGCGGGCTCCCGGAGGAGGTGCGCCTCGACAACCTCCTCGTCACCGCGCCGCGCCCGCGCAATCCGTTGCTCGCCAACGCCTTCAAGCGAATTGGCCTGGTGGAGCGCACGGGGCGCGGCATCGATACGATCTTCGAGGGGCAGCTCCGCTATGGCCGCCCCGCCCCCGACTACTCGCGGAGCAACGCAGACAGCGTTCAGGTGGTGCTCCCCGGCGGCCCGGCGAACATGGCGCTCGCCCGCGTCATAATAGAGCGCGACCGGCCCGGCCGGCGGATCACAGTGGATGAGATGCTGATCGTCAACGCCGCGGACCGCGAGCGCCGGATCGACGTGGAGGGGGCGGCGGCGCTGATGCAGCGCTCGGAGGGGGCGGCGAAGGCGGTTCTGGAGCGGCTGGTGGAGTCCGGCGTCCTCGAGGCCCGCGACGACCGGCGGGAGCGTGTTTACCACCTCTCGGCCGCCACGTACCGGGCGCTCGGGAGTCCGGAGGCGCACGTGCGGCTGGCGGGGATCGAGCCCATACAGCGTGAGCGCATGGTCTTACAGTACGTGGACACCCACGGCCGGATCACCCGGAGCCAGACGGCGGACCTCTGCCAGGTAGGGGGCCGGGAAGCGCGCGCGGTGCTGGAGAAGCTGGTAAAGCGGGGTGAGCTGGTGGTTTGTGGCCAGAAACGGGGGTCATTCTATGAACGGCCGGAGAGGGGTGCGGAGAGCGTTATGGCGGCCGGTTCATAGTTATGAACATTGTCCACAGAGTTATGAACATCGGCCACAGATTTGACGGGCGGGCCCTTGTCCGATGATCTCAATTCACATAAGTGATTATTTGGCAACGACATAGCGATATTGGCCGACAGCCATAGCGTCGCCATGGCGTCCTGGATCGGCCACATACCATTCATAGGCGTCGCTTTTTGACGGAGAGTGTACGGTCGCTCTGACCGCCGCCACACATCATGAACTGGTCCGCAGCGATTTGGCGTGCCGGGGCTGTTCATAAGTCCGAACGGTCGTATTCGAGCTTTTGACCTTCGGCCACTACTCAGCTATGGCGCGGATCAGTTTGGCCACTGGCCTTGCTGCTGGAGAACGTAATGTTCAAGCAGACCTTGCAGGTTGTTAGCAGAACTGCTAACATCCCGTTGTGCCCAAGCCAAGAGCCGATCGTCCCGTACTGCTGGAGTGGGCATCCGGCACTCGGAAGCAAATGCGGTCTATGCCGGAGGACGTTCAGGATGCCTTCGGGGCAGCGCTGCTCGACGTGGAGTACGGGGACGTGCCTGAGGGTGCCAGGGCCTACGGGGAGGGCTTACCGAAGGAGATTCTGAAGATCGCCGAGGACGACGACGGAAACACCTATCGCGCCGCGTACACCGTCGCGTTCGCCGGAGTAGCCTACGTGCTTGACGTGTTCCAGAAGAAGTCGAAGACCGGCAATGAGACGCCGAAGACTGACAAGGCCCGGGTCCTCGAGCGGTACAAGGCCGCCAAAGCACACTACGAGTCCACGTACGCGAAGCTGTTCCGAAAGCAGAAGTAGTCGGCGTCCCCTAAGCTAGAGAGAATCAGAATGGCGATGACCAAGCGCCCCGCCCCACGCATCGCCAAGGTCCCGACGGCGAAGGGCGAGTCGGCGCCCAACCGGGTAGCCGGCAGGCGCGCGGCGGCGGCCGAGCCGGAGCCCATCACATTCGAGGCGGGTAGCGGAAATGTCTTCGCGGACATGGGGCTACCGGACGCGGAGGATCGTCTCGCGAAGGCGGAGCTGGCGCGCATCGTCCGTGGGATCGTACGTGATCGGAAGGCGGAAGGCTGGACGCAGGCGCGGGCGGCGAAGGTGCTCGGGATCGCTGCCCCCGACATGTCGGACTTGATGCGCGGGAAGTTGGCGCGGTTCAGCCAGGAGCGGCTAGAGCAGTTCCTCACGCGGCTCGATATGGAAGTGCGCATCCAGGTTGGCCCCCGCCCCTCGTGGAAGGAACGTGCTGAGATCACCGTGGAGCGTGTCGCCGCATTCGCTTGATGTGAGGTAGGTGAGGTGGCCGGGTGTATAGCTCCCGACCACACCCGCTGGCGGAGCTAGCGCAGCGGTGCGCGCCACATCCTCGGTGCCTCGATTGCCCGGTTGCCATCCTCGATTCGATCCGGCAATCGGGTCCGCTGTAGCATCTCCGGCGTGATGTGCCGAACACGCACGCGACGATTTTCCGCCACCTGCTTCCAGCGGGAAGTCATGTCATGGTTTGGTGGGAGGCAGACATCGACCGCTTTCTGAAACTCGCGTGTGACCACCTCAACGGCGGGAATCTGGTCGTGGTCGCCGGCGATGAGGACCAATCGGTCGCATGCGTTCTTGGCAGCATCGACCACCATGTAAACGGCGATATTGACGTCCGTCTGCTTTTCCTTCCGGGAGACTTCCGATTCCAGAGCCTCCTCGGGGCCAGGGCCGCTGTGGAATCCTTCGATCACTTCCAGCCCCCGGATCGTTCCGACCGCGTCGAGCCAGATGGCTTGACGATCCCTCTCTCCGTCGGATTTTCCGAGACGGCCGACGGGCGCCGTGAAATATCGGATCGTGCGTAAGGCAGCGCCCGTCGGCAGCAACTCCCGCTCGGCGAGTGCGCGGAAATCGCACCAACCGAGATAGATCCGCGTGCTGTTGCGACGTTGCTTGATGGCGTAATAGAAGTTGAAGCCATCCACGTACATCACACAGCGTTCCGCCATAGCGGCTCCGGTAACACGTGAATGTCTACTCGGCAGAAGAGCTACCCTTCCGATCATCCCGCAAACCGCTACGCCGCATAGCGTCCGCGATCATCGCAAGCTCTGCCTCGTGACCTCGGTACTCGAGGTATGCCCGACGACCGACGTTCGACAGCCGTAGGCATGGGTGCGTGAGCGCGACGACCGACGCCTCGACACCCTCCGTGCCTCGAAAGCGGACCGCGTGCCGGACTGGCCCTTCGCGGTCGAGCGCCTTAAGGCCGGCAGCCGTTTTCCAACCGTCCAGCTCCGGACCGAGCGGCGCGAGCATGCGCGGAGCGTGCACGCCAAGGGTGAGAACGAGCCGCGGTCGCTGGGTCGCCAGCTGCTCTGCGAGAAACCCTCTGCACCGTTCGACGAACGCGGGGTCCTTGGCTCCGGGGAATGGGCCCGTGGTGGCGCGGCCGGCGCGCAGGCCTATGTAGACGTTCGTGAAAAAGCGGCTCTGCGCGGAAGTTGGTGATCGATGTCCCCTCCGCGCACGGGGCACGTGTTACAGTGCTCAGGCGGCGCGGAGGACTCGCTTCCTGAGCAAGGCGAAGCTGGCCCGGCCGTACATGGCGCGCTTCAGCAGCTTGAGCCGGTGCACCTGGCCTTCCACCTGGCCGTTGCTCCATTGGAAGAGCACGGCTGCGAGTACGGCGTCCTGATCGCGCCGGATGCCGGCCGCGAACGCCTTGAGCTCACTCTGCTCCGCGGCCGCGAGCCAGGGGCCGAGCGCGTTCGCGTCGCTCCGCTCGAGCATGTGAACGAACTCGTCGGCGAGCCTGCGGGCGCGAGCGAGCGCTGGGCACTGCTCGCACACCGCCGTCACGTAGGCGCGCTGTTCGGCGCTGAGGTCGTCCGGCTTCGTGTCCGCATTCCGCAGGAGCCAGGCGGTCTCGCGGGGAGATGGCACGACCGCGGCCGGGAATAGCGCGCTCGGCGGTGCCGCTCCAGTCGGGCTGCTCGGGCCGCTTGATCCACGTGGTCTCGTCCGCCGCAGCTCGGCGAGATAGCGGCGCGCCGCCAGGTCATTGCCCGTGAAGCCGCGCGCCCTGAGTTCGCGGGCGAGCTGGGCGCCATTGTCGAGGCCGGCGTCGTAGCGCTCGGCGATGAAGTCGGCGAAGCGCTCGAGCACATGCGGCGGGCGGGCGCGGGGCGCCCGCTCCGGGAAGCGGCCGGCGGCGAGCCAGGTGTCGACGGTACGGCGGTCGAGGCCCAGGGTGCGCGCGACCCCGCTCTTCGACATGCCGCCGGCGCGGAGGGCGACGACCTGCTCGTAGCGCGCGAGCCGCCGGGCGCGTCGCCCGATGCTGAGCTGCTCGGCCTTCGTCGGGCCGGGGCGATTCGCCGGCAGCCCCGAGTAGCGGCGCTTGCGGGTGACGTCCTTCGGCAACGGCTTCGCCGCCTTGGGATGCGTGGCCTCAGCCGAGGTGCGCAGCGCCGCCTGATGGCGGGTGCAGGCCCGCTCGAGCGCGGCCATCAGGTTGCGCAGGAGATGGAAGCGATCGGCGATCTGCACGGCGTGCGGTGCGCCCTGTCGCGCGCCCTCGGCGTAGGCGCCGCCGCGGTCCCGGCTGATGAGCTCGACGCCGGGGTGCGCGCGGAGCCACGCCGCGAACGTCGCCGCCTCCCGGTCAGGCAGGAGGTCGATGACGGCGTGGCGCTCGAGGTCGAGGAGAATCGTCCCGAAGCGCTGGCCGCGGCGCAGCGACCAATCGTCGACGCCCAACACGCGCGGTGTGCCGTGCTCCGCCTCCGGCGCCGCTCGCACGTGTGCGAGGATCGCCCACGCGCCGCCGACGAGCCCGAGTGCCGCCGCGAGGCGTGCCCCCGGCCGGCCGCCGAGGGCGAAGCCGATCACCTCAAGGGCGGCCGCGGCGCGCGTGGTCCGCCGGGCGTGCGAGGCCGCCGTGTCCGGCAGCCGCTCGGTGAAGATGCGCCGCCGGCAGCCGGGTGTGTCGCAGAAGAACCTGCGGACGTGCGCCTCCAGACGAACGCGCCGGCCATGCCAGGGGAGATCGGCCAGCGTCCGGATGTAGCCGCTATGAATCCGGCGCGAGAGCCCGCGGCAGAGTGGGCATGGCACCGCCGCGCGCCGCGCGGTCGCGACGACGGTGATCGCGTCCGGCGAGACGACAACCTGATCGAACCGGAGCTCGGCGGGAGCAGGGCACAGTGAGACGGCGTCCATTGGAGCCACCACGTCGACAGCACGCCCGAACGCTATCGCCGTCCGCCTCAGCCCGCATCACCAACTTCCGCGCAGAGCCCGCGATACGGTCTAGAATCGTAGAGATAAAAACCTCAAGGGCGGTCGCCGCCAATACGACAGCTGTGCCGATCCTCGGAAGCGCATGAAACGCATCCAAAAGAATATCATCCCACACTGGGGACGCCCAATCTGGCTCGAGCTCGTGGATCTGTTCCCACACTGCGGGCGTGACGGTCACCGACGACCATTTCCAGTGTCTTCCCATACGAGCGCGGATCAAGTCCGGGTCCTCCGGAAGTTCGGCACCATCATCATTTAGATACTCTAGGCGCCATGTCGCGCCGTACTTGAGGGACAACGGCTCGATCTGTGGCGCTCTCGCCGCGAACCGCAGTCTTGCCAAGAACCCGGTGACGACTCGCTGCAGCAGATCGAGCGGCGGATCGTACTCACTGTCCCGAGCGCGCGCGAAAGGCGTCGTCTTTCGAAATTCGAATTGCAGCGCATTAGCGACGAATGCGGGTTTCCCATCAATCTCGACATTCGTAGGGAGGTCACGCGGCAGCGGGCCATCGGTAAGTAGAGGAGGCCGTGCCGTAATGATGTACTCGCCCTCCTCATAGCTGTAACCCGTGAAGGTCGTCGCGTCCGGAACGATAAGCGGGAATGGCGTTGCTACGATCAGTTGTGCGATCATGGCTTCCTGAAATCGGACCAACGGCCAGAGTCGGCTGGGTGCGGATACTTAACCGATACCCAACGCGCCGCCTGAGCTGCGGTGGGACGCGACCGTGCGGCGCGCAGCGCCGCGCAGCAGCGGCGTCGGCTTCATCGCAATACTAGCCGGAGCGTGCAGAGCCGTGGCAGATCAGCCATGCGCAGCCGCTATGTGGGAGGACTTGATGCGGCCAATCACACCTGCAGAATCATCGCGCGAACGGCGGCATCGAGCCACTCTACCTCCGTGGGCCAGCTTTCCTAGCGGCGCCATGCGGGCGCGCCGAACTCTCGCTGAAACTCAAGGTCAACATGAGTGAACACGACATCGCGACCGTTCTTTCCAAGAATGCGGGTCGCTGCGAGCCAGCAATTGGCCTGCTCAGATCTCTTGAGTATTAGATCCTGGTTCCAACTTCCGTTCCTGGCATGGGAGAAGATGCGGTAGTAGATGTCCGCCGTCAGGGGCCAACGACCCGTGATGTAGTCCGCTGGGGCGTTGAGCTCACCCCAGGCGCGGTTGAAGACGTCTTGAGGCGCGGTTGAAGACGCCTTGCCGGCGTCCATGTCCACCACCCGAATACGCAGATCGTGCAGCGGGAACTCCCCGTGCCGAATGACAACGATGTTCCGGGCGAACGATGATTTCAGGTCAAAGTCGTAGAGCATGAACTGGCAAAACGAATCACCGCCGGTCTGTATGCCTTCGATGCGCCGCTGAAAAACCAGAAGGTCGTTACGGAGGTCAGTTACCTGCGACGCGGCGCCGCCCTCGAGATAGCCAACACCTAGAAACTGCTTTCGAACAGCCGCCAGCGCTGGACGATCCAGCACCGCCGTCACCCTCTCTAGGTGATACAACTCGATCTCGATCCCGTCTACACTCTCACCGAGGTCCTCGCGCTCCGAAAGGGTGAGTTCCTGGTTTGTGACGAAGACGAAGCCCTCAGCCCCGTTCGCACGTGCCCCAGCCACATCGTTTATGAACTTCTTCTTAATCGCTGCGAAGGACTGCTGACCGCGCGGGAAGTAGACGCCCATCACCTGGCGCTGGCCATCTCTAATGCAGACTGCGTCCTTGCCTCCATCCTTGCCACCGAGCGGGTGGCTGGGGTCGATGTTTGAGTACCCCTCTGCGAGCAGTACTTGCGCAGCGAGACGTTCAGAGGCGGCTTGGCCCGCTGTCCATTCCCTGAGTCGGTGCCACGTCTCATCCCATCGAGGAGTCGTCATGCACTGAGCGTGATGTTGTCCGGCTGACGCCCGAATCAAGCTGCAAGCACATTCCAATCAGTGCGGCGCGCAGCGCCGCACGCCGCAACGGCACTTGGGATCTTGCTTCACTTTCGTCGACACCGAGGTTCTACGCCGCGCCGCGCTCGAAGGCAAGCGGCGCGGCGTAGTTGAGGCTCGAGTGCAGGCGGACGGCGTTGTAGTAGCCGAGGTAGGCCCGCAGCGCAGCCCGGAGCGCCCGCTCGGTGCGGAACGCCGTGCCGCGAACCAGCTCGGCCTTCAGATAGTGGAAGAACGATTCCGCGTGCGCGTTGTCGCCGGGCCCGCGGGCGCTCGCGCTCTGCAGGAGGCCGAGCCGGGCGGCGCGGGCGCAGAACGGCGCCCCCATGTACTCCGAGCCGCGGTCGCTGTGAAAGATCACGCCGCGCGCGGGCCGGCCCCGGGCCGCGCGCGCGAGCACGGCGCACGTGACCGCCGCGGTGCGCCGGCGCGTGAGTGACCACGCGAGGACGCGGCGGGAGTACTGGTCCATCACGATCGCGAGGTACCGCCAGCCGTCGGCCACCTTGAGGTACGTGATGTCGCCGGCCCAGACCTGGTTCGGCCGCGTGACGGCGGCGCCCCGGAGCCGGCCCTCGCGCGCGTCCTTGCGCCACTTGGAGAGCATGTACGGGTGGATCGCCAGCGCCGCGGCGACCGTCTTCACCTGGATCCCCGGCTGCTGACTCAAGCGGACGGCGGTCAGCTTGAACTCGTCGCTGTACCGCCGCACCGTGCGCGGCCCGGATCGTGGCATCGTGACACCCCCGGCGAGTTAGGTGAGGGGTGGTCATAATTCTCACGCCGCTTTGAGGAACGGCTTGAGGCCCACGTT
>JBBJNN010000058.1:0-6818 GCA_037720885.1 Gemmatimonadaceae bacterium
TCCGGATCTCTACGCATTCCACCGCTACACCCGGAATTCCGCCTGCCCCTACAGTGCTCGAGCCCGGGAGTTCGCACGGCCGACCCGGGGTTGAGCCCCGGGCTTTCACCGCCCGCTTCCCGCGCCGCCTACGCGCCCTTTACGCCCAGTGATTCCGGACAACGCTCGCACCCTCCGTATTACCGCGGCTGCTGGCACGGAGTTAGCCGGTGCTTCCTCACCCGGTACCGTCAAGCGATATCAATATCGCCATTCGTCCCGGGCAACAGCGGTTTACACCCCGAAGGGCGTCATCCCGCACGCGGCGTCGCTGCGTCAGTCGTCAGACCATTGCGCAAGATTCCCCACTGCTGCCTCCCGTAGGAGTCTGGGCCGTTTCTCAGTCCCAATGTGGCTGGCCATCCTCTCAGACCAGCTACCCGTCGCTGCCTTGGTGGGCCATTACCCCGCCAACTAGCTGATAGGCCGCGAGCCCCTCCTCGAACGCGATGAGGGCTTACCCCCCACCGCTTTCCTTGCCCCCGGATGCCCGGAGCCAAGCGTATGCGGTATTACCCGGCCGTTGGGCCGGCTATCCCCCACTCGTAGGGCAGGTCGCTCACGTGTTACGCACCCGTTCGCCGGTGATCCCCCACCCTTGCGGGCCAGAAACCCCCTCGACTTGCATGTGTTAAGCACGCCGCCAGCGTTCGTCCTGAGCCAGGATCAAACTCTCCAAGAGAAAGTTGATGTAGCTCCCGAACGCGGTTCACCAGACGCGAAGTCTGGCTCCGCATCCGGAATCACGATTCGTGAATTGTTCTCTCCCCGCGCCTCACGAGAAGCGCGGATCAACAAGAGCCATCGCACGATTATCTGCTCGATTTTCAAAAAGCGTCTGTAAAACCCCCGCTCGGCGGGGGACCGTAATTATAGCGACACAAGCCCGAACTTCAAGGGATCGCCGCCAGAAAAAAGGCTCCGATTCACGACCCCCATCCGGGCTCCGGCCGCACTCGCTCAGCTCCCCCGGCGTGAGGGCTAGTCTTCCGACTGCTGATGCCCCGGGCGCGGACGTCCACCCTCTCCCTCGTCATACTCGTCGTCGAGGTCGATCAGGTCGTCGTCTACCTCCTCATCCTCGTCATCGTCGAGATCGTCGTCGTCGTCGTCCAGATCGTCGTCGTCGTCGAGGTCGTCATCCTCATCGTCATCATCATCGTCGAGATCATCCTCATCGTCGAGCTCGTCGTCGAGGAGATCGTCCTCGTCGTCGAAGTCGTCGTCTTCCTCGTCCTGCTCCTCAGTCTCGTCGAGGTCGTCGTCATCGCGCCCACGAGCGTGGGCCACTGCCAACGACTCGAGCTCGTCCCACATAAACCGGATCTCCTTGAGGATTGTGACAGGAACCTGCGATCACCACGCCGTCCAGCACGCCGTCCAGCGCCGGCGCCACGCGCCTAGAGCGACGCCCGCTCCCGCTCGCGCTTCG
This sequence comes from Gemmatimonadaceae bacterium, assembly GCA_037720885.1. GTDB lineage: Bacteria > Gemmatimonadota > Gemmatimonadetes > Gemmatimonadales > Gemmatimonadaceae > JACMME01. The sequence goes on from JBBJNN010000058.1 coordinate 1,472, forward strand.
CCTCGCGCGACAGCTTCTTCCGGTCGTTCGCCTTCAGCATCCGCTTGCGCAACCGGATCGCCGCGGGCGTGATCTCGATGAGCTCATCGTCCTCGATGTACTCGAGCGCGCTCTCCAGTGTCAACTCCCGCGGCGGCTCGAGCTGGACGTTCTCGTCGCTCGCCGTCGTCCGCATGTTCGTCAGCTTCTTCTCTCTCGTCGGATTCACATCGAGATCGCCAGGCCTCGCGTTCTCGCCGACGATCATCCCCTCGTAGACCGCCGTCCCCGGCGGCAGGAACAGCGTCGAGCGGTCGGACAGGTTGAACAGCGCGAACGCCACCGCGACACCGTTCTCCATCGAGACCATCGTGCCCCGCTTCCGCCCGGTGAGCGGTCCGGCCCACGGGCCGTAGTCGAGGAACCGATGGTGGATGATTCCCGTCCCGCGGGTGTCCGTGAGGAACTCCGAGCGGTACCCGAAGAGGCCACGCGCGGGAATCTTGTAGAGCAGCCGCACGATTCCCTGCCCCGGATTCTTCATCTCCAGCATCTCGGCGCGCCTCGGCCCGAGCTTCTCGATGACCGCGCCGAGGAACTCTTCGGGCACGTCGATCGACAGCTCCTCGTAGGGCTCGAGCCGTTCCCCGTTGGGCCCGCGGCGCGAGATCACGCGCGGGCGCGAGACCTGAAACTCGTACCCCTCGCGCCGCATCGTCTCCATCAAGATGGAGAGGTGCAGCTCCCCACGGCCGCTCACCGCCCACGTATCCGTACTCTCGGTATCCTCCACGCGCAGCGCGACGTTCCGCTCCAGCTCGCGGTAGAGGCGCTCGCGGAGCTGGCGCGAGGTGACAAAGCGTCCCTCTCGTCCAGCGAACGGACTGTCGTTGACGATGAAGTCCACAGAGATCGTCGGCTCCTCCACCGCGATCCCCGCCAGCCGCTCGGGGTGCTCCACGTCCGTCAGCGTCAGGCCGATCTCCACCCCCTCCAGGCCGGCGAGGGCGACGATCTCCCCGGCCGATGCTTCAGTCACCTCCACCCGGTCGAGCCCCTCGAACAGGTACAGCTTGGTGACCCGCGAGCGCTCCGCCGGGCGTGTGGTTTCCATCGGAAGGAGCGCGATCGTATCGCCCACGTGCACCGTCCCGCGCTCGAGCCGCCCGATGCCCAGACGGCCGAGGTACGGCGAATGATCGATCGTCGAGACGAGCATCTGAAAGGGGCCTGACGTGTCGCCACTTGGCGCCGGCACATGGCGCACGATCGCCTCGAAGAGCGGGCCGAGATCCCCGTTCGGCGCGTCGAGGTCGAGCGTCGCGGTACCGTTCCGCGCGGACGCATAGATGACGGGCGCGTCCAACTGCTCCGCATCCGCCTCGAGCTCGATGAACAGATCGAGCACCTCATCATGGACGCGCAACGGGTCGGCGCCCTGGCGGTCGATCTTGTTGATCACGACAATGGGAGTCCGACCGAGCGCGAGCGCTTTCCGAAGCACAAAGCGCGTCTGCGGCATGGGTCCGTCGAACGCATCCACGACCAACAGGACGCCGTTCACCATGCGCAAAATGCGCTCCACCTCCCCCCCGAAATCCGAGTGGCCGGGCGTATCCACGATGTTGACCTTGACGCCGTGCCACCGGACTGATGTATTCTTGGCAAGGATCGTGATGCCACGTTCCCGCTCGAGCGGGTTCGAGTCCATCACACGCTCCACTACGACCTGGTTCTCGCGGAAGGCACCTGCCTGCCGCAGCATCTTGTCGACGAGTGTGGTCTTGCCATGATCGACGTGCGCGATGATGGCGATGTTACGAATCTGCATAGCCGGTGAAGTTAACCCCTCAGTCGGAGGACCTACAAGCGGACCGGTTCGGCGCGGACGTGCGCCGGGTGCCGTCGGGGCGCAACCAATCGCCCCGCCCAGGATGCCAGTTCCCCAGGAGGAGGTCTCGATGGAGCAGCTCGGAGAAACGAATCCCAACGATTACCCTCTCGGTCGCGGCTACGGGCACGACTACATGCGCGGCGGCGAAGTGTTCGGCGGCTACGGGTACCGCGAGCGAGAGGAGTACACGAAGACACGCGGCGGCGACGTGCCCGACGCTGCCGATGCGGAACCGGATGCGCCTGCCGCGCTCCCCGGGGACGGCGATGCACGCCGGCCGGAGGCCGCGGCGCCTCGCGCTGAGAGCGCGGGAGCGAGCGCCGGCCCGGACGACATCCAGCCCCCGGTACCGGAGCTCGAGGACACGTACGGCACCACGGGCCGCGGGTGGCGCCACTCGCGGAGCTACTACGTAACGCAGGCTCAGCTGCAGCAGCGCATCTACGGCCCGCAGCGCCATGGCGCCGGGCCATACCGCGAGCGCCTCCGGACGCTGATGCGTCAGGACGGTGAGCTGAAGCGCGACGTCGAGGAAGCGCTCTTCTTCGACACCTGGGTGGACGCACAACGCATTGTCGTGGACGTGGCCGACGGGGTCGTCACACTCAGCGGTGCGCTGCCCAACCCCGACGAGATCCGCTTCGCGTGCGACGACGCCTGGGCGGTCGCCGGGGTGCGCGAAGTGAAGTCCGAGCTGCGGCTCGTCGCGAGCTCGCCGGAATTGCCCGGATCGCCCGTGAGCTGACGCCTCGCCCGACTGTAGGCACGGAGGGGGCGCCGACCGCGAGTCGGCGCCCCCTCCGCGCGTTCGCCTGGCTCGCCGTTCCTATCTCCCGGCGCCCGCCATCCGCGGTGCGGGTCGAGCGGCATCGGGGCGCTCCGGTGCCCGCGCGTCGGGACCGTCGAGAAACGTCACGTCGTGGCCTCGCTGGCGCAGCATCGTCGCGAAGAGGCTCTTGTCTACCGCCTTCGTGTACGCCTCCTGCGGCTCGGCAAGCTTCCCATCCACCAACTCGATCAGCGCATCGTTCAGCGTCACCATGCCGAGCTTCCGCGATGTCTGCATGATGGAGGGAATCTGAAACGTCTTCGCCTCACGGATCAGGTTCGCTACCGCAGGGTTCGACAGGAGGATCTCGCGCGCCGCGACTCGGCCACCGCCGATCTTCTTGCAGAGCGTCTGCGAGATCACACCCTTCAACGATTCGGAGAGCATCATCCGGATCTGTCCCTGGCGATCGGATGGGAACTGGTCGATGAGGCGGTCGATCGTGCTGGCGGCCGTCGTCGTGTGCAGCGTGCCGAATACCAGATGTCCGGTCTCCGCGGTCTCGATCGCGATGGACACGGTCTCCAGGTCCCGTAGCTCGCCGACGAGGATGATGTCCGGATCCTCGCGCAGCGCCGCGCGGAGCGCGCTCTTGAACGAGGTCGTGTGCACGCCGACCTGCCGTTGCGTGATGAGGCAATTCTTGCTCGGGTGCACGAACTCGATCGGATCCTCGATCGTGATCACGTGATCGTTGCGCGACCGGTTCACGAGATCGACGAGCGCGCAGAGCGTCGTCGATTTGCCGGAGCCGGTGGGGCCGGTGACGAGCACGAGACCCTTCGTCAGGAAGCAGAGCTTCCGCACCTCCTCGGAGATGCCCATCTGCTCGACCGAGACGACGGTCGCGGGGATCACACGGAAGACGGCGGCTGCGCCCATCCGGTCGCGCAGCGCATTGCAGCGGAAGCGCGCGAGCCCCGGCATCTCGTGCGCGAAGTCGGTGTCGTTCGCCTGCGAGAACTCGCCGCGGTTCCGCGGCGGCATGATCGAGCCGAGCATCGCCTCGAGGCGCTCGTTCTCCATCGGCGCCTCGTTCTCCAGGCGGGTCATCTCCCCGTGGCGTCGGATGAGGGGCGGCTCGCCGACGCGCAGATGCAGGTCCGAGCCGCTGCGCTCTACCAGCTGCCGAAGCAGCGCTTCCAGCTCGAGGCGGTGAGTGTCGGACGACGGCGTGACCGCGATGTGGCCCGAGCCGCTCGTGCCGGCCGAGCCGTTCGAGCTGACGCTCCTGCCGGCCGCGGCGGTCGCGCCGTTCGACTTCCCGTCGGCCGGCACGCCGGCAGCCGGCGTACCGGCCGCAGCGGGCGTGCCCCCCGTCCCGGACGGGGGGCCGCCATACGGCTGGATGGTGACGAGAAGCCGGCCACCCGTGTACTGCGCGCGGGCAAGGAACTGACCGTCATCGCACTTGTAGCCGAAGCTCGCGCTCTCGCCCCCCTCGATCCGCCGCATGGCGTCGGCGGGCGCGATCTCGCGCAGGATCGTCAGCAGTTGCGCTCCGGTGAACGGCGCGCGCGTCACGGGGCGTGCCTGACCGCCCAGGTCGAGGACCGCCAACTCGTCGGCGGCCAGCCGGAGCGCGTCCGCGCGGTTCGTGACGAGGACGTTCAGGAAACGGTCGAGATGCGGCATGTCAGTCCAGCGGGCGGACGTGCTCGACGGCAGCGACGTTGACGAGCGAGATGCTGTCGTCGGCGAACAGGCGGATGAACTGGTCGCCGGAGCTGTTGAGCAGATCGAGCACGCGTGGGCGGTCCGACGGCAGCTCGAGGAGGATCGAGCCAGAGCGCCGCGTGCCGTCCACGAGCATCAACTCGACATCGGCACTTCGCGATGTGATCCGGCGCTCGTGATCGTCCTCGGTCGGTGCGATGCGGCCGACCTCGACGACCTGCGCCTTCGCGACGAGCCGGGGCTCGCCGTCGCTGGTGAGAATCGGAAAGAAAGGCTCGGGGCCGTTGAAGAGATCGAACGGCTCCTCACGTCCGAAATGCCGATAGACCGAGGGCTGCACGAAGATGCATCCCTCGAGCTGTCTACCCGACCGGAGCCGCACGGTGAGGGTGACGCGGTCCTTCTCGATCCGGTACTGGTAGACGCTGGACATCGTGGCGTGAATTCGAGTCGTTTTCCCCCCGCGGTAGGACGCGCCAACCGGGGTGGGGTCACGCTCACGCGTGCAGGTGCGACTCGCGCTCGTACATCTCCCGCCGCTCGAGCTGCACGGTGACGTGTCCGATGCCGAACAGGCGCATCGCGTCGTGCACGTGCTCGAGCACGTGCTGGTGGCGCTCCGGCTCGCGCACGATGGCGTGCGCGCTCATCGCGATCATGCTCGAGGTCACCGTCCAGACGTGCAAGTCGTGCACGGATTCGATCCCCGGGATCGCCTCGAGCTGCGCGCGAACGGCGCCGAGCGAGATGTGCGCTGGCGTGGACTCGAGGAGGACGTCCACCGATTCACGGACGAGTCCCCAGGCGCTACGGATCACGACCGCCGTGACGACGATCGACGCGATCGGATCGGCCGCGTACCAACTGGTGAACCGGACCAGCAGCGCCGCGGCCACCGTCCCGACGGAACCGAGGAGGTCGCTCAGGATGTGAAGGTACGCGCCGCGCACGTTGAGGCTGGAGGTGTG
>JBBJNN010000058.1:6828-33430 GCA_037720885.1 Gemmatimonadaceae bacterium
CGCGGCGCCACCAGCGCCGGCGCCGGCCACCAGATCCGGCCGCGCGACAAGGACCTCACCCAGGGCCCGGTGCAGCCGGCGCCGCTCGCCGGGCAGCACATCGCCGTACGCCGCCTCCCGGAAGAGTTCGTGGCGGAACACGAAGGAGTGCCCGCCCTGCGCCGGACGCAGGACCCACGCCGCGGCCAGATTGACCGCCAGGCCGACGCCGGCGACGACGAGCATGATTCCGCCCCGCAACGGCTCGGGGTGGCTGAGCCGGACGATGGCTTCCCAGATGATCCAGGCCGACACGAGCAGGAGCACGCTGCCGTTGAGAAACGCGGCCAGGATCTCGAGGCGCAGGTAGCCGTACGTCCGCTTCGGCGTCTCCGGCCGTTTGCTGAACCACGCGACGAAGAGGGAGAGTGCCAGCGCCGCCGTGTCGGTGAGCATGTGGCCGGCATCGGCGAGGAGCGCGAGCGAGTTCGATACGATGCCCCCCACCACTTCGGCCAGGAGGAACGTGGCGGTGAGCGCGAGCGCCATCCGGAGACGCCGGACGCCCTCTTCACCCGTGGCCCCGTGCGTGTGCGCGTGGCCGTGGCCGTGGCCATGCGCGTGGCCCGCATGAGGATCGGCCCCGTCATGCTGGTGCATGGGGCGAGGCCCTACCGGCTCGCCGCCCGCCTCGTCCGTCGTGGCAACAGCTCCGGCAGGTTGGCCAGTCCGTACGCGGTCGCGGCCATTACCGTGGCGGCCTGCCTCAGATCGTCGAGGACGGCATGGTCAAACGTGTCGCTCTGCGAGTGGTGCGTGTGGTCGTAGCCGCGCGACTCCTGATCGAAATTGAACGTGGGGACGCCGAACGGGACGAACGAGAGGTGATCCGTGCCGCCCTTGTTTCCGCTGCGCACGACGAACGGTCCGAGCTCGGCGATCGGCGCGAAGAGCGCGCGCCAGAGGTCACGCATCTCATCGCGTCCTTGGAGCGCCACGCCGCGAACGCGTCCGGTGCCGTTATCGAGGACCATGACAGCCTGAACATTACCCATCTCGCCGCGGTGCGCATCGGCGTACATCTGCGAGCCGTAGAGGCCTTCCTCCTCACCGGAGAAAAGCGCGAAGCGGATCGTGCGCTTCGGCTTGACGCCCGCGCCCCGAAGAATCCGCGCCGCCTCGAGGACGGCAATGGAGCCAGTCGCATTGTCGGACGTGCCCGTTCCCAGGTCCCATGAATCGAGATGCGCACCGAGGAGCACGACTTCGCCGGAGCGTTCGCTCCCCCGGATCTCCGCGATCGTGTTGTACTGCATCACCGAGTCACGCCCCAGCGTGTTTCGGATGTCCGCCTCGATCCGGACGGTCTCGCCGGCCTGGAGCAGCCGGTAGAATTGCGTGTAGGTCTCGTGGGGCACGACGATGTCGGGCATCGTGGAGACGGCGGCAGGCGAGCCGCTCATGTTGAGAAGGGCGTGCTCCTTCGCGGCATCGCGGATGTTGCCGGCGATGCCTTCCGCCGCGGCCAGGGCGCGGCGCATCTGCCGGAACTCCTGCTCGGCCGGGTCGGTCGGCGGGGCACTAACGGCGCGGACGATCGAGTCGCGACGCGCGGCATCAGCGGCGGTCATCGCCGGCCCGTCGGGGTTCCAGATCGGCGCTGGCGCGCCGAGCATCGCCCACTTTCCGCGCAGCTTGCCGGCGAAGCGCTGCCTGAACTCCGCCGTCGTGCGCGCGTCCATGTAGACCACGTCGCCCGCGAGCACACCGTTCGTGCCCGGCGCCCAGGCCCACGATGCGCCCTGCAACTGTCGCCGGTGCGGAGAGACCAGCGTCAGCGTCATCGGTCCGCGCTCCCACGACGGTCCGAATTTCCACGGCTCGAGCCAGGCGCTGTCCATCCGGTACTCGCGGAACTTGCGGGCCGTCCAGTCGTTGGCGCGACGCATGCCGGCTGAGCCGGTGAGGCGCGGACCGATCACGTCGGTCAAGTACATGAGATCGGCCGCAACGTGCGATCGCGTCATTCCCTCCGCGACGATCGCGCGAATCGCCGCGGAGTCGGCTGCAACCGCGACGGCGAGCTGCGTCGCTGAATCGGCGGCCGGGCGTGTAGCCGGTGACTGCGCGCGGCTCATGGCGATCGGCGACAACGCCAGGAACGCTGCAGCCGCGACAGGGAGAGATCTCGTCATGTCAGGGGGTAGCGGTGCGAAGGAGCGGCGCGGTCGCGACGACCGCGGCGATACGCGCGCACTCGAGGGTGGCGGCGATGATGCTGGAGGGGTCGGCCGTGTTCGAGCCGGCGATGTCGAGCGCGGTTCCGTGATCAGGCGAGGTTCGCGGGAATGGTAGACCCAGCGTCACGTTCACGGCGCTCCCGAAGGACGCAACCTTGATCGCCGTCATCCCCACATCGTGGTACGGCGCGATCACCGCGTCGAAGGCCCCGCGCAGGGCGCGGACGAATACGGTGTCTGCCGGGAAGGGGCCGGCGAGCCCATACGCGCGCGCGGCGGGCGCGAGCAGTTCGTCGTCCTCGCGTCCGAACCGTCCGCCATCGCCAGCGTGTGGGTTGAGCGCGCACAGCGCGATCCGGGGATTGGTGAGCCCGTACCAGTCGCGGAGGCCGGCCCGCGTGACGGCGGCCGCGTCGGCGATCGCGCGCTCGGTGAGCGCCCGCGGTACCTCGCTGAGCGCAATGTGCGTGGTGGCGAGGATGACGCGAAGCGGGTGCGCACCCTCCCGGGTCGAGGCGAGCATCATCGCGACGCGCGCTCCGGTGAGGGCACCTAGCATCTCCGTGTGACCGGGGAAGTCGAAGCCGCCAGCGAGGAGGGCACGCTTGTCGATCGGGGCGGTGACGATCCCGTCCACCTCTCCCGAGCTCGCCATGGCCACGGCCCGCTCGATGGCGAGCCCGCTCAGCCGGCCGGCGTCAGCGAGCGATCCCGCCAGGGCGCCTGCGCGCCAGATGCCGATGGCGACTTGCGCCTCGACGCCCGTGCCCGACGGCCCGATCACGACCATATCACAGGCGGCTTGCACGCGCGGGTCGGCGAGCGCCTTCGCGACGATCTCCGGACCGATGCCGCGCGGGTCGCCCAGTGTGATCGCGAGGCGCGGGCGCGGCCGGCGCGCCGAGTCAGGCGCGTGCGGCCGGCGCACGGGAAGCGTCGTCATGCGCGCCTACCTAGCCGAATAGCTCGTCCCGCACGACGCGGTACAGCGATTTCGCCTGCGCGCGGCTGACGTTCTTCCCAATGTCCTCGAGCAGCTCGACCTCGAGCGTGCGTCGCGCGAAATCGACCCGCACTCGGTCACCCGTTCGCACCTCGGCCGACGCTTTCACCGGCTTGTCGTTCACGAAGACCGAGCCGACGTCGCACGCCTCTTTCGCCTCCGACCGGCTCCTGACCAGCAGCAGGCGCTTGAGCGCGATGTCCACCCGCATCCGCTAGAGGCGGACGGACACGTACGTCTGCTTCCGCAGGTTCTCGAAGAGGCGGAGCATCGAGCGTTCCTGACTCAGGTTGCCGCGGAGCTGCTCGTGCCAGTCGGCGAGCGTCGCCTCGTGCTCGTCGTTCACGTCGGTGAGCTGCAGCACCACGAACTTGGACGCGTTGTGGAGCGGATCGGGGATCGCGAACGCATCCACGATATCATTCTTCGCTTTCGCCTTGATCGCTTCCTGATACGGCGGCGCGAGCTGATCGCGCTGAATCCCTTCGGGAATCGTCTTGTACTCGCCCGGGTCGTGGTACTTCGCGACGAGCGAGTCGTACGACGAGCCGGCGCGCCACTGCGCCGCGACGGAGTCGGCGAGTGAGTGTGCGGCAAGGACGTCCGCGGTATCGAGCTTCGGCCGCAGGAGGATCTGCCGGACCTTGAACTCCGCCGGTGTCGCGCGGTCTACCCGAATGATGTGAAAGCCATACGTCGTCTCGAAGACGGGGCTCACCTGGCCCACCGGGACGTAGACCATCATCCGCTCGAACTCGGGCACGAGCCCGCCGCGCCGGAGCCAACCCAGGTCGCCGCCCAACTCCTTGGTCTGCGTGTCCTCCGATTCGCGCTTGGCGATCTGCTCGAAGTTGCCGCCGCGCCGGATCTCCGCCAGGAGCGATTCGGCCTTCGCGCGCGTCAGCGCCTTCGCCGCGGCCGAGGGCTTCGGCGTGATCACGACCTGCCGGAGCGCGACCGTGGCCGGCATCCGCGGGATCTGTGCACGGTTCTCGTCGAAGTACTTCTTGATGTCCGCCTCCGTGACCGGCGTCGGCGGCACCTTTCCGTCCTGCTTGAGCTTCTGGATCGCCTTTTCCTGGAGTGCCGAACGGCGCTGCTGGTCGAGCAGCCACTTCCGGTACTCCTCAGGCGTTCCGAAGCTCGAGCCGCGAAGATCCGCGCGAAATTCGGCCTCGCTCGGGTAGCGCGCGCGCACTTCCGCCAGGCGGCGGTCCACCTCGGCCGTCACCTCGGCATCGGTGGCCTCGAGCTTCAGCTCCTTCGCCTTCTGGACGAGCAGCTCCGCGTTGACGAGCTGCTCCACGATCTTCCGCGCGTACACGATGAACGCGGCCGAGTCCTGCGGAATCTGCTGCCCGCCGGCGCGCTGGAGCGAGATCGCGTCAACCACCTCGCTCCAGAGAATGGGCTCGGTGCCCACGACGGCGACGATGCGGTCCACAGAGACGAGGCGCGCGGAATCGGAGGCCGTGGCGGGCACCTGGGCCACGGCGGCGGCGGTCCACCCCGCGAGCGCGATGGCGGCAAGCGAAATCTTCATGCCGCGTTGTACCCTCGCGAGCAGGGTCCGGGTTCCGTCACGGCTGCTTCGTCGCCGGCGGAGGAGGCTGCTTCGTGACCGGCGGCTTCGTGACCGGCGGCTGCGCGCCTGGCGGTTGCGCACCCGGCGGCATCGGCATCGGCACTTGCGACGGCGGCCGCTGCTGAGCGCGCGTGGAGTCGGAGACGGCACGCACCTTGGCGGCGCGCTCGAGGGCGCGACCGATGCCGGCGGCGTTCGTCTTCGCGTCGTACTTCTCGCGCAGCACTGTCGCCAGCGGGCTCGGGATGTCCACGAACCGCACCTGGTCGGCCACGAGCTTATCCATGTACGTCTCGATCTGCGCCGAGGCGACGCGCTGCCGGTCCGACGGAGACTTCGCGCTGTCGGCGAGGGCCTGCGGCGCGACGCCGAGCTGTGCCCAGATCCCCTGAACGAGGCTCGCGAAGTTGTTCCGGATGTCCGTGAGCTCGGCGGGTGAGAGCGTGACCTTCGCGCTGTCCGCCTGATGAAGCACCAGCTCACCACGGATGAACTGGTCGCGAACGAACTTGACGACGAGGGAATCCGGCGCCTGCCCGAGCTGCCCGCGGAGCATGGCCTGCTGCTGCGGCGGGTACGCGCCGATCCACTGCGCGAGCCGCTTCGCCGTGAAGTCGCCGGCGGCGGACGTGGCGATGACCGTGTTGTCGGTCCGCGCCGCGTTCGGGTCCTTCGCCACCTTCTTGACGGTGGCGCCGGCATCGGCCCTGAACTTCACGTTGCCCTTCGACTCGAGCTTCGCGAGGTAGGTGCTCTCGGCGACCTGCATGACCGCACCCGCGTTCGCGGCGGCGAACTCGGTTTTCACCTCGTCGTACGGCGCGCGGCGGATGATGTGGTACCCGAACTGCGACTGCACGAGCGGCGAGATCTCGCCCGGCTTGAGTGCCACGAGCGCGGTCTCGAACTCCTTGACCATGGCGTTGCGAGGGAAGACGCCGAGCAGGCCGCCGCGCGCAGCGCTCTGCGGATCCTGGCTGTGCTTCTTGGCGAACTCCGCGAAGTTCGCGGGCGTGACCTGGGTGCGAACCGCTTCAGCCCGCCGGCGAATGGAATCTTTCGCGGCGGTGGAGAGCCCCTGCTCGGGCACGGCGAACAGAATGTGGCTGGCGCCGAGGACGTTTCCCTGGTTGTAGCTCGCCTCGCTGGCCGTCGTGTCCACGTTCCAGGTCTTCACGACCTGGTCGTGCCACTTGGTCGCGCGCTGCTGGGCGAGGATCGGCCACAGCGCGTCGTCCACCAGTTTCGGATCCTTGAGCGAATCGCCGCGCGCCGCGGCCTGCGCGAGGAGCTGGTAGCTCACCCAGAGGTCCGAGAGCGTGCGGGCGTTATCCTCGGAGAGCGGAATCTTCGAGCTGCCCAGCAGCTCGGCGAGACGGTCGACCGAGAGCTCCTGCGAGCCCGCGCGCGCGACGACATCCACGTGCGCGGTCATGGCTTCCTTGAATCCGTCGCACCCCGTGAGGGTGACGACGGTGGCGGCGACGGCGATGAGCGTACGGGTCATGACGACTGGGCTAGGGCTGAGGGCCAGGGGTAAGATCGAGGAGCGGCAAACGTGACAACATAACATCCGGCCGTCCACCGACTGGACGTGGCACCGGCCGAGCCGATTACGGCTTGAGCAGGAGACTGCGAAGCGCACGGACTAGCCCATCGAGCAGCCCCGCACCGCCGAGGCGCGTGAGCTTGAGCGAGAGCGGGTGCGCGCGCCGTACTTCCGCCTGGAACTGCACTTCATGAAAGGCCGCGGTAAGGCCTTTCAACCGCGGCACCGCGTCGTCGCGAAAGGTAATACGGGCTTCGTTTCCCCGCACGAGGATCCCTTCGATCCCCAACTGACCGCCAATGATTCGGAGCAGCGCAGACGCGAGAAACGCGTCGGCCTGTGGGGGCAGCGGGCCGAATCGGTCGCGCAGCTCCGCGCGCAGCGCCTCGACCTCCGCCGGATCGGTGAAGTTGGTGAGGCGACGGTAGATGTCGAGCTTCGCCTCCGGCACGGACATGTACGCATCCGGCAGGTAGGTCGGCACGTCCATGGACACGTCAGCCGGGAGCACCTTCGGCGCGCCGTCGCCGCGCATGAGGCGCTTCACCGTCTCGTCGAGCATGCGCAGGTAGAGGTCGAAGCCCACGGCCTGCACGAAGCCCGACTGCTCCGATCCGAGCAGGTTGCCGGCGCCGCGCATCTCGAGATCCTTGAGCGCGACGCGATAACCGGACCCGAGCTCCGTGTGATGCTCGAGCACCTGGAGGCGGCGCTCCGCGTCCTCGTCCACGGCGTCGGGCACGAGCAGGTAGCAGTACGCGCGGCGGTGCGACCGGCCGACGCGGCCGCGGAGCTGGTAGAGCTGTGCGAGCCCGAACCGGTCGGCGCGGTTCACGAACATCGTGTTCGCGTTCGGCACGTCGAGACCGCTCTCCACGATCATCGTCGAGACGAGGACGTGCACCTCGCCCTGAACGAAGCGGCGCATCACGTCCTCGAGGTCGCGCTCCCGCATCTGCCCATGCGCGACGGCGACGGTCGCGCGCGGCGCCAGCCTCGCCACGTTGTCGGCTACGCCCAAGATCGTCTCGATCCGGTTGTGGACGAAGAACACCTGACCGCCACGGTCGAGCTCGCGCGCTATCCCCTCCTCGATCAGGCCCGGGTCCCACGGCTCGACGAACGTGAGCACCGGCGACCGGTCGCGCGGCGGCGTCTGGATCAACGTCATGTCGCGCAGACCGGCGAGCGAGAGGTGCAGCGTGCGCGGGATCGGCGTGGCCGTCAGCGTGAGCACGTCCGTCTCGGCGCGCAGCTGCTTGAGACGCTCCTTGTGCTTGACGCCGAACCGGTGCTCCTCATCCACGACGATCAACCCGAGGTCGCCGAACACGACATCCGGCGTGAGGAGGCGATGGGTACCGATCACGATGTCGATCTTCTTCGCGGCCAGATCCGCGAGGAGCACCTGCTGTTCCTTCGCCGTCTGGAATCGGCTCAACGTCTCGACGCGAATCGGGAAATCGGCGAGCCGCTCGGTGAAGGTGCGGCCGTGTTGTTCGGCCAGGATCGTGGTGGGCACGAGCACCGCGACCTGCCGTCCCGATTGCACGGTCTTGAACGCGGCCCGCACCGCAACCTCGGTCTTACCATAGCCGACGTCGCCGACGAGCAGCCGGTCCATGGGACGCGCGGTCTCCATGTCCTTCTTCACGTCGATCGTCGCGGTCCGCTGGTCTGGCGTGTCCTCGAACAGGAATGACGACTCGAGCTGTCGCTGCCAGGCCGTATCGGGTAGCGCCGGCTGCTTCGTCGCGATCTTGCGCCGTGCGTACAGATCGAGGAGCTCGACCGTCATCTCCTGGAGCGCGGCGCGCGCGCGATCACGCTGTGCCGCCCAGCGCTTGCCCCCAAGGCGGTGCAGCCGCGGCGGCGGCGTGTCATCCGAGACGTCGCCGGAGGAGCGGTAGCGCTCGATCTGGTCCAGGCGATAGAGCGGCACGTTCAGCCGATCGCCTCCCTCGTACTCGATCACGGCGACCTCGATGGTGCTTTCCCGGACGAACACCGTTTCGATGCCCCGATAGATGCCGACCCCATGCTCGAGGTGCACGACGAAGTCGCCCGGCTTGAGCGCCGTGATCGTCTCGAGTGAGGCACCAGTCGCGTAGCGCCGGGAGCGTCGAATCCGTCGCTCGCGCCGGAAGATCTCGTGATCCGTGAGGATGCGGAGGCCGGTCGCGCGACCGGCGGGCGGGATGACGAAGCCGCCATCGAGCACGCCGATCGTGAGCGCGACCGGCGCGCTGAAGCGCGTCTCCCCTTCCGCCAGCAGCTCGTCGAGCCGCTCGGCCTGGCCCGCGTTGTCGCAGAGGATCACTGTCGGGAGTCCGGCATCGAGAAGCCGGCGCAGTCGCTTGATGTCCCGCTCGATCGGCTCGGGGGGCAGGATCGGGAAGATGAGATCCGGCGGCGGCCCGTCCGCCTCCCCTCGAGGCACGACGCGAAGCGTGCCGAACTCCGCGAGGCGGCGCAGCGTCTCCCCTGGCGCGGTGAAGAGCTCGTCGCGGGGCGGCGCGTCCTCGCCGCGCCGGCGCGCCAGTTGAATGTGATGCTCCGCTTCGTCCCAGGTACGCCGCATCTCGGGCTCGAGATGCGCGCCGGCCGGGATCACGACGAGCGTGTCAGGGCTGAACAGGTCCGCAAGCGCGCCACGCGCTGCATCGTCGTCATCCCCACCGGTCCGGCCATCCACCGGGAGCACGAGCGCATACTCGGCATCGCGCGTCGAGCGCTGCGTGAGGATGTCGAAGTGACGCAACGACACGATCTCGTCGCCCCAGAATTCCAGGCGGACGGGGTTCGCCATGCCGAAGCTGTAGATGTCGAGGATGCCCCCGCGCATACTGAACTGCGCGACATCCTCCACCAGCGGCACGCGCTCGAACCCGACCGCCTGCAGGTGGGTCGCGAGATCCTCGGGCCGGCGAACGTCGCCGCTTCGCAGCTCGACGCGCGAGGTACGCATGGCGCCCGGCAGCCGCGTCCGCTCGAGCAGCGCCCGCGCGGTGGTCACGAGCAGGCGTACCTCGCCGCGTCCCACGCGCTCGAGCGTCTCGACGCGCTCGCCGGCTACCTCGAGATGCGGCTCCACCTCACCGAAGCCTTCCCGCGGCGGGTAGAGCGCGCCGGATCCGTCCCCGAGGAGGGAGTCGAGGTCCCCGAGCCATCGCTCGGCGTCCGGCAGCGTCTCGGTGACGACGACGATGAACCGGTTCGACCCGAGCCGGCGCGCGAGCACCGCGGCAAGGGCGGCATCGCTCGACCCGGAGAGCCCGCCGAGCGTGAGGTGGGCGCCGGGCGGTGGCAGCGTGTTGAGGAGCCGGGCGAATGCGGGGAGCTGCTCGACCGCGTCGAGCAGGCTATCGAGTGCCACTACGTCGCTCTCCCGCGTGTACCGCCGGCGATCACGGACTCCGTGACGAGCGTCGCCAACGCGATGACGAGCAGGGGCAGCACCACAGGGCGCCGCGGAGCCGAGGCGAAAACGGCGGCGGAAAGCGCGGCCGTGTCGGCGAGGACGCGCACATCGCGACCACGCAGGAGCGCAGCGAGCGCGGTCGGCGAGAGCCGGTCCAGCGCGGATTCCTCCGGCTCGGGATTCACGACGAGCGCGCCCACGCGCTGCGAGCCGCGCGCGAAGAAGTAGGCGCCGGCGCGCTCCGGCGCGAAGACGGTGTCGCCAGAGATCGGGGACCGTGTGCCACCAGCGAGCTCGAGCGCATCGGCGCCGGCCGGTCGCGGCAGCGTGGCGCCGGGCGTGGCCGTGAGAATGGGGCCGGAGCCGCCGGCCAGCGCCTGGCTCACGACGTCATCGAGCCAGGGGACGAAGGGCGCGCGGACGGGAAGCGTCGTTGCATCGGGCGTGAGCGCCGAAGCAATGAGCACGTAGTTCGGGCCGCGGACGATCCATGCGTCGCCGCCTGCGGTCGCGAGAGTGTCGGCAGCGGCGCCGGCCCGGCGCCCGAGCACGTAGCGCACGGATGCCGACACGCCGACCAGGCGCTCCCCGCGTACAGGGCTCTCGCCGCGGCGCAGCGCGCCCAGCCGCCACGGAACCCCGAGCCGCTCGAGTGCGCGGTTGGCGGCGCCGAGCCGGACCGGATCGGCTGGCGCAACGAGGAGCGCGGGCAGCCGGGTCGCTTCGTCCGCGGGAACCAGCGCAATATCGCCGCCGAGCGTGATCCGGCCCGCCTCGACGAGCGCGTCTACCGCGCTCCGCGCGAATGGGCCGAGCGCCGGATGCACGGCGACCGCGGGAGGGGGTCCGAGCCACACCGCGAAGTATCGCGCGTCGTCGCCGCGCAGCTCATCCGGCTCGAGCTCCACGGCGCCACCCGTCCAACCCCGCTCGGACGGCGCGGCACGGACGGTGATCTCCTCGTCGCGGGAGGCCGTGCCGCGCGCGAGCGTTCGGCCCTCGAGCGAGATCCGGTAGGTCGCCGAGTCGGGTGTGCTCACGCGGGCGCGGACGGCGCCGCGGGGCGTCCACCGGCTGGGTATCGCGGCGGCGTCGGCGACGCCGCGATTCGGCGGCGGAGGGCCGGCCGGCGCGTAGGCGCGGACCCGGGTGTCGCCGATGCTCAGTGGCGCGCGCCAGCTCGTCGCCTGCGCATCGGTGATGAGCGCGACCTCGCGCTCGGGCTGACCGGCCTGGCGGACGAGCGATGTCGCGCGGGTCAGCGCCCGCGCCGGATTTCCCGCGCCCGCGAGCGGCTCGACCCGGTCGATCTCGGCGCGAACGGCGCCCGCGCTTCCGCCATGCACGCGGCCGTCAGCCGTGACCAGCCAGAGGCGATCATCCGATGCGGCCCGCCGCGCGACTTCGCGAGCGCGTGCCTTGAGCCCCTCGAGCACCGGACGCCCGCTCACAACGGCGGACGAGCTCAGACTGTTGTCGAGGACAACGGCGAGCGCGGTGGGCGCGTGGCCGCTCCCCGCCATGCGGAGCACCGGCCGGGCCGCGGCCAGCGCGAGCAGGAGTACGGCGGCAACGCGAAGCAGCATCAGCAGCAGGTTTCGTAGCCGGAGCTTGCGACTGTGCTCTCGCTCGGCCCGAAGCAGGTAACGGACGGCCGGAAAGTTCACCCTCGTGCCGATGCGGCGACGAAGGAGGTGGATGAGAAGCGGTACCGCGGCGGCTGCACCAGCCAGCAGCCACAGGGGAGCGAGGAAGCCGAGCACGCGATGCCTACGCTGGGCTCACGGCAACCGCTGCCTCACCGCGAACGCGCGGCGGAGCGGTACACCAAAGGGCGCGTCGGTGGGAATCACCTCGTGGACGGCGCCCGCGCCCGCGAGCGCCGAGCGCCATTCTTCGAGCGCGGCATGGACAGTGGCGCGATAGGCCGTCCGCACCTCCGCGACCGACGCGGGGACCTCGTCGTCGCTCTCCGGATCCACGAAGACGGCATCGCCGGCGAAGACGAGCTCCTGCTCGGCGGGGTCCATGATGTGAAGTACGATGATGTGGTGCCCGGCCTTCCGGAGCCCGCGCACGACGCGAATGACGCGCTCCGTGTCCACGAGCAGATCCGAGATGAGCACGATCATCCCACGGCGCGGAATGAGCCGCCCGGCTTCCTCGAGCGCGTTCGGCGCGTGCGTCGCGCGACCCGCGCCCCCACCTTCGAGCGCGGCGACGATGCGCTTCCACTGCGCGGATCGCGAGCGCGGGGGAATAGTCGTGCGCACCGCGTCGTCGAAGCGGATGAGTCCCACAGCGTCGCGCTGTCGCAGGAACAGGAGCGCGAGCGCCGCGGCCAGGCGCTCGGCGTAGGCGAGCTTCGTGAGTCGAGCGGGTGAGCCCGTCCAATCCATGGAACGGCTGATATCGAGCACGATCGAAGCGCGGAGATTCGTCTCCTCCTCGTACTGTTTCACGACCCACCGGTCGAGCCGAGCCGCGATCTTCCAGTCGAGGTACCGCAGCTCATCGCCCGGCTGGTAGGGCCGGTGCTCCGCGAACTCGACCGAAAAACCCTTTCGCGGCGAGCGGTGCATGCCCGAGAGAAAGCCGTCCACGACCCACCGCGCGACCAACTCGATGTGCCCGAGCCCCGCCAGAGTCGCGGGATCGAAAAGGTCGGCGCGGCGCGCGCGGGCGGCTGTGGTCATGGGAGGCGGGAAACTAAAGCGGTGGGCAGAAGTGAGGAAGCGGCCCGAGCGCACCCGCCGAGCGCAGTGCGATGGACGCCCGAGCATGGACTCGCGCTGTCCTCCCTCTGGCGTGTCGCGCCGTCACTTGGGGTGGACAGCGAATGCTCGGCGCCGCGCCCTGGCTCCCACAACTGCGCGCTGGCCATGCGGTTGACTGGGGACTCGACCCGGCACGGGCGGTGCCTCCCCGGCATGACGACCGCCATCCCGGAGCCTCGAATGCTGACCTTGGCCGCGTCGCTCGCCGTCGCGATCGCCACCGCGCCGATCACGATCCCCCTCACGACATCGCCGGCCATCGCTCGACGCGCGACGGCGGTGCCGATCCCTTCAGTCCGGGTGTGGCTGCCCGGAGACGACCTGCTCCGCCAGGGCGAGGACGCCAGGCTCTACTTCCGGACGGACGAGGATGCGTACGTGACAGTGGTGCGCGTGGACACGGAAGGCGAGCTGGACATCCTCTTCCCGGCGCGCGCATCGGAAAGCGGACGGGTGCGTGGCGGCCGCACCTATCCGGTCGAAGGTGATCGAGGAGTCGCGTTCCGGGCAAATGAGCAGCCAGGACTCGGTTACGTCTTCGCCATCGCTTCGACCGAGCCATTCGACTTCAGCCGCGCGGCCTGGTGGCGGTTCGGCAGCTACCGCGCGGGCAGCCGCATCCACGGCGACCCGTTCGTCGCGGCACAGGAGTTCGCCGAGCAGCTACTCGGCGGGCGCGACGACCCGTATGTCCTCGACCACGTGGAGTATCATGTGGGGCACCGCAGCGAGTACCCGCGGTACCTCTGCTACGGCTGTCACTCCGGCCGGTCTCATTCGTGGGATCCGTACGCGTACCGCTGCTCGAACTTCCGCGTCGTGGTCTACGACGACCCGTACTATTATCCCTACCGCTACTACCCCTCGAGCCGCGTAGTCTACGCGCGCGAGCCGGCGCGCCCACGCTACGAGTTCAAGACGGTGAGCAGCCGCGACCGCGCGGCCGGTGCTGGTGCCGGCGCCGGCGGCGATCCCATTGTCGAGCACCGCCAACGCGACGATAATTTCGACCTCCGCCGTCCCGGCTCTCCAACCAGGGACCCGAACATTCTCGCGCCACGGGCGGGGGATCCTGGCGCCACGCGACCCGGCGACGACGTGGGGACCGGTACCACGGGACGGCGGCGGGTGCGCACCGATGCCGACGACGCGCCAGCTCCGAGCGATGGCCCGTCGGCGCGCACGCCGCGGCGCGACCCTGCGGAAAGCGAGGGTAGCGAAGGGCGGCCGAGGCAGGATGCGCCGGCGGGGCCGCGACGTGTGGACGGGAGCGACGCCCGCCAGCCAGCTCGCGGGACCGCGGGTGAGGCTGCACGACGCGAACCGAGGCGCGACGGCGGCGAAGAGGGCCGGAGCGGCTCGAGCGCTACGCCGAGGCGCGAAGGCGGTAGCGCCCCGAGCGGCAGCGCGCGCGGCGAGACGCAGCGCAAGCCGAGCGAGGCGCGCTCGAGCGGCGGAAGCCGCGGTTCGAGCCCATCGCGCAGTGGCGGCGGAGGGAGCGGTGCGGGCGGCGGTGGTCGCCGCCGGACGCCATAGCGCTGAGGGCTCCGCGACGAGAAGTCGAGTCTTCGCGCGCCGGGTGATGTGCTCGCATCGCCCAGCGCGCGGTTTGTCCGCCCCCGGCGCCCGGCTATATTTCGCCCTCCGGCATTCGCCACCGATCCCAGAGGACGATTGAAGCTCGACGCCATCCGCAACTTTTGCATCATCGCGCACATCGATCACGGCAAGTCCACGCTCGCCGACCGCCTGATCGAAGCCACGGGAACGGTCGGGAAGCGCGAGCTGAAGGAGCAGATGCTCGACACGCTCGACCTCGAGCGCGAGCGCGGAATCACGATCAAGCTCAACGCCGTCCGCATGACGTACGCGGCTCCCGGTGGCCGCAGCTACGAGCTCAATCTGATCGACACGCCGGGCCACGTGGACTTCACGTACGAGGTCTCGCGCTCGCTCGCGGCGTGTGAGGGCGCGATCCTCGTGGTCGATGCGTCGCAGGGCGTACAGGCGCAGACGCTCTCCAATCTGTTCCTGGCCCTCGATGCGGGCCTCGAGATCATCCCCGTTCTCAACAAGATCGACCTCCCGGGCGCCGAGCCGGATCGTCGGCGTCAGGAGCTACACGATCTCATCGGCGCCAACGCCGACGACATCCTGCTGGTGAGCGCGAAGGAAGGCGTCGGCATCCCGGCCCTGCTCGAGGCGATCGTCGCGAAGGTGCCGCCGCCGGAGGGCGACCCCGACGGTCCGCTCCGCGCGCTCATCTTCGACTCGTACTACGATCGCTACCGTGGCGCGATCCCGTCGCTGCGCGTGGTGGACGGCGTCGTGCGCCCCGGCATGCGGATCGCGTTCGGCGCCAGCGATTCGGTGTACGAGGTGAGCGAGGTGGGCTACAACCAGCTTCGGCAGGTGAAGGCCGACGCGCTCGGTCCGGGCGAAGTCGGCTACGTGGTCGCGAACGTGCGCGCCGTGCGCGAAACGCGCGTGGGCGATACAGTGTTCGACGCCGACCGCCGCGCGGCGAACGCCCTGCCGGGCTACAAGGACATCAAGTCCTTCGTGTTCGCCGGGATCTACCCAACCGACGCGAACCAGTACGAGGACCTGCGCGACGCGCTCGAGAAGCTTCAGCTCAACGACGGGTCGCTGCACTACGAGCCCGAGAGCTCCACGGCGCTCGGCTTCGGCTTCCGCGCCGGCTTCCTCGGGCTCCTCCACATGGAGATCGTGCAGGAGCGGCTCGAGCGCGAGTTCGATCTCGATCTCGTTACGACCGTCCCGAACGTCGAGTATCACGTGTACTTGCACGACGGGACGATGATGCTGCTCGAGAACCCGTCCCTCATGCCACACGGCTCGACGGTCGCGCGCATCGCCGAGCCCTACGTGAAAGCACGTATCGTCGCGCCAGCGGAGTACATCGGGCCGATCATGACCCTCGGCACGGAGCGGCGCGGCATCTACAAGAACATGAGCTACGTGGACGCGGCGCGCGTCGAGTTCGATTTCGAGTTCCCGCTCGGCGAGATCATCCTCGACTTCTACGACCGGCTCAAGACGATCAGCCGCGGCTACGCGAGCCTCGACTACGACATGCTCGACTACCGCGAGAGCCAGCTCGTGAAGCTCGACATGCTCATCAACGCCGATCCGGTGGATGCGTTCTCCGTCATCATCCACAGCGACAAGGCGTACGAGTGGGGACGTAAAGTCGCGGACAAGCTCAAGGAGCTCATCCCCCGCCAGCTGTTCGAGGTGGTCATCCAGGCGGCGATCGGCACGAAGGTGATCGCGCGCACCACGGTGAAGGCGCTCCGCAAGAACGTGCTCGCGAAGTGTTACGGCGGCGACATCACGCGGAAGCGCAAGCTCCTCGAGAAGCAGAAGGAGGGAAAGCGGCGCATGAAGCAGGTCGGTTCCGTGGAGATTCCGCAGGAGGCGTTTCTCGCGGTTCTGCAGGTGGACTGAGGTGCCGGGACTCGGCATTCGGGACTCGACACTATTGGAGGAGTCCGTCTCCGTCACGCAGTTCGCTACCCCGCTGCCGAGTCCCGAACGTCAACCGCGGAGCGCCGAGCCGGCCGAGTCACTCGTCATCCAGACCAGCTTTCTTGGTGACACGGTGCTCACCACGCCCCTCATCGCGGAGCTGGCCATGCGCGGGCCGGTGGACGTGGTGGTAACGCCCGCGGCCGCTCCGCTCCTCGCGAACAATCCCTATGTCCGCCGGCTCGTGATCTACGACAAGCGCGCGGACGACTCCGGGCTCTACGGGCTCTGGCGCGCCGGGCGCGGCCTGCGTGGCCGCCGCGTGGCACCGCCGGCGCCGGCACGGCGCGAGCGGCGCGCGAATCGTGTGGCATACCTGGCGCAAGGGTCGGTGCGGAGCGCCACGCTCGCGGTGCTCGCCGGCTGCGACGAACGGGTCGGGTTCGCGACGTCGCCGGCCCGGCGGCTCTACACCGCGCGCGTCCCCTACCGCGACGACCGGCATCACGCGGAGCGGTTGTGGCGCCTCGCCTTCCCCGACCGTCCCGACGCCGAACCAGACGCCGACTCCCTGCGCCCGCGCCTCTACCCCGGCCGCGCCGAGCGGGAGGCGGTGGAGTCGGCGCTGGCGGCGGGCGGCGGCCTGCGCGCCGACGAGCGTGTGGTCGCCATGGCACCGGGGAGCGTCTGGGGCACCAAACGCTGGCCTCACTATCCCGAATTGGCGACTCGGCTGGGCTCGCGGTGTGTCATCGCCATCGTCGGGAGCGCCGCTGATTCGGAGGCCGCGCGCGCCATCTCGGCGGCGCGGCGCGCGGGTGGCGGGGAGGGATCACGCACGCTCGATCTCACGGGGAAGCTCTCGCTCCTCGCATCGGCGGAGATGATCGGGCGCGCGGTCGCGCTCGTGACGAATGATTCCTCGCCGCAGCATCTTGCGTCAGCGATGGGAACGCGCACGATTACGCTGTTCGGCCCGACGGTCCCGCAGTTCGGTTTTGGACCGCTGGCACCGGGCTCCGAATCTCCCGGGCTCGCCGCGCTACCGTGCCGGCCGTGTCACCACCACGGTCCCGAGACATGCCCGCTCGGACACTGGCGGTGCATGCGCGAGCTGAGCGCGTCCAGCATCGAAGGTCTTCTCCTTCCCTCCCTGGCCTAGCATGTCGCGAACGAACGGACACGTGCGGTACGTCGTGGGAGTGGACCTGGGCGGCACGAACATCGTCGTCGGCGCGATGCCGGAAGACGGAACGCGTGAGCTCGCGATGCGCTCGGAGCCCACACACTCGGAGCTCGGGGCCGAGGCCGTGGTGGACCGGATCGCGGCGATGGTCGAGGACGTGATCGCCGAGGTGATGGTTTCGACCGGTTCGACCCGCGAGAGCTTCCATGGCGTAGGCATGGGCGCGCCGGGCCCGCTCGACCGGCAGCGTGGCGTGGTCGTCGTCGCGCCGAATCTGGGCTGGCACGACTTCCCGCTCCGCGACGCGGTGGCGGACCGGGTGCGCCTTCCGGTCACGCTCGACAACGACGCGAACTGCGCGACGGTAGGCGAGTGGTGGTGCGGCGCGGCGCGCGGCGCGCGGAACGTCGTCGGCATGACGATTGGCACCGGCATTGGCGGGGGGCTCATTCTCGACGGCCAGCTCTTTCACGGCGCGTCCGATGTCGCCGGCGAGATCGGCCATACCACGATCGACATCAACGGACGGTACTGCCGCTGCGGGAATTACGGGTGCCTCGAGGCCTACGCCTCCGGGCCCGCGATCGCGCTTCGGGCGCGTGAGGCGCTCCTGCGGGATGAGGTCTCCGTGCTACGACGGATGGTGGACGGCCAGCTCGAGCGTCTCACGGCGGCGAAGGTGTACCAGGCAGCCCAGGAGAACGACGCCCTCGCGCGCGAGATCGTGCGGGACACCGCCACCTTCCTCGGCGCCGGCATCGCGAACCTGCTCAACATCTTCAACCCCGACGTCGTGGTACTCGCCGGTGGCGTGACGCAGGCAGGCGACACGCTGTTCGAGCCGCTCCGCGCCGAGGTGAAGCGCCGCGCGTTCCGGCCGGCGGTCGAGCGATGCCGCATCGTGCCGGGCTTGCTGGCTGGCACGGCTGGCGTCGTGGGGGCGGTGGCGACGTTCAAGGCACAGAAGCTGGGCGGGGTGTGACGGATCGCCACGCGGCGGCGGGCGCGCGGGGAACGCTCCGACTCGGCGTGATCGGCACTTTCGTCTGGGATACCATCTACGGACGCGGCATCACGGCCGCGCCGGTCGAGGAATGGGGCGGCGTCACGTACGCGCTGGGCGGGCTCGACGCCGCGCTCCCCGCAAATTGGGAGATCGTGCCGATCATGAAGGTGGGATCGGACCTGAGCGCGCGCGCCCGCGACTTCCTGACCGAGCTACGCCGTCTCGCTCCGGATGCCGCGCTGATCGAGGTTCCGTACCCGAACAACCGCGTGGAGCTGCGCTACGAGACGAGCGAGCGCCGCTGCGAGCGACTCACCGGCGCCATTCCGGGCTGGAGCTGGCTCGGGCTCAAGCCGCTGCTCGCGGAGCTCGACGCGCTCTACATCAACTTCCTGAGCGGGTTCGAGCTGGACCTCGAGACCGCGCAGCTGATCCGCCAGCACTTTCGCGGGCCGATCTATTGCGACCTGCACATGCTCGTGATGGCCGTGCAGCCGAGCGGGCTGCGTGCGCTGCGGCCGCTGCCGGATGCGGCGGAGTGGTGCCGGTGCTTCGATCTCCTGCAGGTGAACGAGGATGAATGCTCCGCCATGGCGCCCGATCCCATGGGGCTCGCGGCCACGGCGCTCGCCGCCGGCGTGCAGTGCCTGGTGGTCACGCTTGGCAGCCGCGGCGCCGTCTACTTCGCGGCTCCCGGCTTCGATCGCCTCGATCGATCGGCGGTCCGTCCGGCGCTGGCAGGCGCGGCGGGCCCCGTGCGAACGGCCCGCGTAACCGCCGAGCCGGTCGCTGTGGAGGGCGATCCGACGGGCTGCGGCGATGTGTGGGGGGCGACCTATTTCTCCCGGCTGTTGGCCGGTGATACCTTGGACGATGCAATGCGGGCGGCGCACCGGGCCGCGGCCCGCAACCTTGCACACCGCGGCGCGACCGGCCTGTCGCGGCACCTGCGTGGAGAGCTCTCCCTGAGATGACGACCGTCATCAACGTTCCCCAGACCCTGAGCGACAAGACATTCGAGACCGTGCTCACGGCGCTCGCCCCGGTGGCGCCGGATGACCGGGTACTTCTCGACGCGCGGCACACGCGCTGGGCCTCTCCGTATGGGCTCGCCGCCCTCCTGACGCTCGCGCAGACGCGTACGGAGCGCCCCGCGCTCTATGCGCCGGATCCGGATATCGGGTCGTACTGGGCGCGCACCGGATTCTTTCGCCATGCCGAGTCGCTCTTCGAGCTGCACGGCCAGATTCCGCGCCCGCGGAGTGGCGCCGAATCGGACGTCTTGCTCGAGATCACGCCGGTCGCGGGGAGCGAGGATGTGCACGAGGTCGTGAGCCGGATCCAGGGCAAGGCGCACGCGATCCTGTCGAAGGAGCTGAATCTCGAGGGCAAGGCGACGATGGGCTTCGCGATGACGCTCTCGGAAGCCTGTCAGAACATCGTGGAGCACGCGGGGCGCGGCGGGTGGGTATCGGTGCAGATGTACCGCTGGGAGAAACGCCTCGGCGGCCGGCGCGTGGTGGTCATCGCGGTCTGCGATGCGGGCATCGGATTTCGGCAATCGTTGGAGAGCGGTGCCTCGCCGCGCTCGCGCGACGACCGTTGGGACGACGCGATGGCACTCGAGGACGCGGTGATCCGCGGCGTCAGTCGCTTTCGCGATCCCGGCCGCGGGCAGGGGCTGGCCGGCGTGCGACGCTACATCGGCCGCTGGGAAGGCAAGCTCTCCGTCCGGAGCGGCACCGCGCGCATCTCCATCGTCCCGGAGTGGGACGACGACGTGCCGCTTCAGGAGAAGCTGGCGCGGTTCCCGGGTGCGCAGATCCAGATCACGATTCCCGAGCGGGGGGCAGTTGATCAATCACATTGATGTCGGCACCGTCCTTCGCCGCACGGTCTGCGATCTGTACTCGGACCTCGTCACGCGGCCGACTGGCGCGGCGGTCCGCACCGGGATCGAGCAGCAGCTCGAGGAGATCGGCGACCGGACGCTGACCGTTATCGACTTCTCCCGCGTCGGGCTGCTCGACTTCTCGTGCGCCGACGAGATCGTGGCGAAGCTCCTGCTTCGGGCGCGCCTGGCGCCGGTGCAACGTGACGCGTACTTCGTGTTCCGGGGGGTGAGCGAATCGCACCTCGAGGCGATCGAAGCGGTGCTGTCTCGCCACGGCCTCGCGCTCGTCGCGCTCTGCGATGATGGTGCGATCGCGTTGGTCGGAGAGCTCAATCACGCGGAGCGGCGCGCATGGGAGGCACTGAGCCGGCTGCGCCGCGCGCAGCCACTCGAGGTGGCCCGCGAAGCCCAACTGGAGCCGGAGATGGCGTCCACCGTGCTGGACGGACTGTGGAAGCGGCGGTTGGTGATGCGACTGGATGACTGGTATCTGGCGCTGGGAGTGCCAGCGTGAGCGCGCGCGACGGTAGCCCGCGCGACCAGGGCTACCACCCGCCACTTCAGGTCGTGGGCTTCCTCGGCACGCGCCGCGGTGACGCCGAGCGCGGTCCGCAGGTCCGCATCCGCCCCGACGATGCGGCGCTCCGCGTGGTGCTCGAGGGCGAGCTCGTTTGGATCTACGGCCCGCGTCGCCACGAGCTCGCCACCGTCGTCATCGACGAGTCGCTCCCACGTGGCGGCGTCGTGCTGCGCGACGTGCCCGGCGTGTCGCCCTCCGAGGTAATACGCCTCGTGAAGGTGGATACCGAGGCGCCGAGCGCGCCTGGACGATTCGCGTAGCGAGTGACTCCTGTGCCGGATCGAAGCACACCCGCGCTCGCGACCCTGGCGCTGCACGGCGGTCGCGACCACGCCCAGACCGGCGAGCCGATCGTGCCGCCGATCTTCCAGGGGGTCAACTTCGCCCAGGAGGTCGGCACCGCCGAGGGGATGCGTTACTCCCGCTACGGCAACAACCCCAACGCGGAGATTGTACAGCGCCGTCTCGCCCTGCTCGAGGGCGCCGAAGCCGCGCTCGTTCTGGCGAGCGGGATGGGAGCGACTGCTTGCGCCCTCCTCGCGCTCGTCCGGCCGGGCGACCACGTCATCTCGAGCGCGTGGATCTATGGTGGGACGCGCGCGCTGCTGGCCGACGAGCTCGCCGGGTTCGGCGTGGCTGTCACGTTCGTGAATCCGGATGAGCCGCGCTCCTGGCGCGGCGCCCTCCGCCCCGAGACACGGGCCGTGTTCGTGGAGACGCCGGTGAATCCTACCTGCCGCGTCCTCGATCTGGACCCGATCGCCAGCATGACGCGCGCGAGCGGGATTGCCCTCGTCGTCGACTCCACGTTCGCGTCACCAATCAACTTCCGGCCGCTCGAGCACGGCGCGGACGTTGTGATTCACTCGGCGACCAAGTATTTGAACGGCCACCACGATGTACTCGCTGGCGCGGTCGTTGGCACGGCGTCGTACATCGAAGAAGTCCGTCGCAAGATGATCATCTGGGGCCAGGCGCCCGACCCGTTCTCGTGCTGGCTCCTCGAGCGCGGGATCCGGACGCTCGACGTGCGAATCGAGCGGCACAACGCCAACGCCCAGCGCGTCGCCGAGTGGTGCGAGGGGCGCGCCGAGATCTCACGCGTACACTACCCCGGCCTCGCGTCGCACCCCGACCACGCGGTGGCGCGACGTACGCTTCGGGGATTTGGCGGGATGATGGCTCTGGAGCTGGGCGCCGGTGGCGCCGGTGCCGACCGTTTCCTGCGTGCCTTGCGCCTCATTCATCACGCGCCAAGCCTCGGCGGCGTGGACTCGCTGGTCTCGGAGCCTCGCTTCACCTCCCACCCGCACCTATCGCCTGCCCAGCGCGCGGAGATCGGAATCCCCGACGGGTTTCTCCGATTCAGCATCGGGATCGAGGACGCCGGGGATCTGATAGATGACATCGAGCAGGCGCTCGGCTCGTGACCGACGCGAGCGGCGCGGCGACGGGCCCGACGACGGACGAACGCCGCCGGCTCGAGCGCCGCCGCAACCAGCTCGTCGCCGAGCTGACGTTACCGGAGCTTCGGCGCGTCGTCCTGACGTCGCTCCTGTTCGGCATCGTGCTCGTGCTCTTCCTATGGATGGTTCGTACGGTAATCATCGCCGCGATCCTGGCGGTGATCGTCGGCGTCTACCTCCGTCCGCTGTATCGCGTGCTGCTGCATGCGATGGGCCGGCCCGCCGGCGCCGCGCTGTGCACCATCTTCTTCCTGATCGTGCCCCTGCTCGGGGTGATCGCGTACAGTTACACCGAGCTGAGCGGCGCGGCCACCTATCTCTCCGCGCACCAGGACGAGATCGTCGCCCGGATCGACACCGCGGTGAAGCGCTTCCCGTTGCTCACCGGACGGAGTTTCACCGACCAGATCCAGAACGCGGTCCTGGGCGCCTCCAACTACGGGGCGAAGCTCGTCGGCCAACTGCGCGAGGTGCTCGTCGAGCTTGCCGTGTCCACCGCCGTGTTCCTGTTCACGACCTTCTACGTGCTCACCGACGGGCGCGCCATTGCCGAGTACGTCCGCGGCAAGGTGCCGCCCCGCTACGGCGAGCTTGCGGGAGCGCTGCACCAGAATGTTCGCGGCGTGCTCTATGGCGCGATCTACGCCACGCTGCTGACGCAGACGGTCAAGTCGTTCGTGATCCTCGGACTCAACCTCGCGTTCCGCGTGCCACTCGCCGTGGTGCTCGCCATCCTCTCCTTCGTGATCGGCTTCTTTCCGATCGTCGGCTCCTGGAGCGTGTACGTCCCGGTGGCGGCGTGGCTCGTCATCTTCCGCGATGCATGGATGTCCGCGCTGCTCATTCTCGTGATCGGGTTCTTCGGCAACACGATCTTCGTCTCGATGTACCTGCGCCCGAAGATCGCCGCCGAGAAATCGCGGGTGCTGAACTTCTACTGGATGTTCATCGCGCTCGTGACGGGCGTCTACACCTTCGGGCTCGTCGGCGTGCTGCTCGGGCCCATCGTGATCGGGCTCCTCAAGGCCACGCTCGACGCGGTGACCGCGCAGACGAGCTGGCGGAGCTCGGACCCCGATGCGGACGCGGCTGCTGACGTCGCGGGGACGGCGGTCGTCTCTCACGCATGATCCGCTTCTCTCACGTCACGAAGGACTATCCGCGCACCGGCGCCGCGCTCAAGGACGTCTCGTTCCGGCTCGCGAAGGGCGAGTTCGCGTTCCTCACGGGGCCGAGCGGCTCGGGCAAGTCCACGATCCTCAAGCTCGTCTACATGGAGGAGCCACCAACGTCGGGTGACGTGCGCGTGGCGGGTATGCACGCCTCCAAACTTCGCCCTCGCGACGTCCCGATGCTGCGTCGCAAGCTCGGCATCGTGTTCCAGGATTTCCGTCTCCTGGAAGATCGCAGCGCCGAGCAGAATGTCGCGTTCGCGCTCGAGGTCGTGGGGACGCCGCGCGACGCGATTCGCGGCAAGGTCACGCGTCTGTTGGCGCAGGTGGGGCTCGCGTCGAAGGGAGGAAGCTATCCCGGCCAACTCTCGGGCGGCGAGCGCCAGCGCGTCGCCATCGCGCGCGCGCTGGCCAACGACCCCTTTCTGCTCATCGCCGATGAACCGACCGGCAATCTCGACGACCGGGCGACGCGCGGAATCTTCCAGCTCCTGCGCGAGATCAATGGCAGCGGGACGGCCGTGCTGATGGCCACCCACAACCTCGATCTGATCCGGAACGCCGGGATCCGCGTGATCGAGTTGAGTCGCGGGCAGGTCGTCTACGACTCGGCCGAGGCGACGCCGAATCCCGTGCGCGGGGAGCAGTGATGCGGTTGACGATCCGCGAGGCGCTGCTCGCCTTCAAGCGCGCGCCCCTGCTCAGCGCGCTGAGCATCATGATGATCGCCTTCAGCCTGTTCTCGTTCGGGCTGTTCGCGCTCGTAGCGCTCAACTTCCGGGAGCGGTTCGGGGCGGTGGAAGAGCGGGTGGAGATCGAAGCCTTCATCCACGACAGTACCGCGGTCGAGACGCTGGCGAGCGCCGTCGGCGCGATCGCGCGGTACGCGGAAGTCGCGCGGGCGGTCCCCATCACGAAGGAGGAAGCGCTCGAGCGCGCCCGGCACGACATGGGCGAGTTCAAGGACGTGTACGATGCGGCCTTTCTGCCCGCCTCGATCGAGGTGGCACTCCGCCCCGGATTTCGTGACCCGCGCGCGGTGAAGGCGGTGGCAGACCGCATCGCCGCGATGCCCTTCGTCGATGACGTTCGCTACGGGGCCGAGTTCGTCCAGCAACTGTACGGCATCCGCAACGTGGCGACCGCGACAGGCATCGTGCTCGGTGTCGCATTCGCGGCGGTCGCGATCATCATCATCGCGGCGACCATCCGGATCACGGTGCTCGCCCGCGCCCGCGAGATCGCCATCATGCGGCTCGTCGGGGCAACGGATGGATTCGTCCGGGGTCCCTTCCTGCTCGAGGGACTCGTCACCGGGGTGCTGGGCGGCGTGGTCGCGCTGGCACTGCTCTATCTGGCGTACTCGCTCGTTGGCCGCTTCATGGAGATCGTGTTCCTCACCGCGCCGCACGCGCTCGCGGGGCTCGCCTTCGGCGGCCTGATCGGGTTCGTGGGGAGCGCCCTCTCCGTCGGGCGCCACTTGCGGCGCGTGTGAACTCGTCCGGGCGTATGGGCACCGTGCGCCGCCTACGACCGGCGTGGAGCGCCACACTCGTCATCGCCCTCGCGCTCGTTGCGCCAGCGATCGACCGGGCTCCGCTCTCCGCGCAGGACACGGTATCCGCGCGCGTCCGTTCCGAGCGCCAACGCCTCGATCAGATCCGCCGCGAGCGCGCGGCACTCGAAGCGCGGATGCGCGAATTGCAGGGCAGCGTCCACGACCTGTCGGAGGAGGTGACGAACCTCGACCGGCAGGCCGATGCCACGGCGCGCCTCGTCCGGTCGCTCGATGACCAGCTCGTGTCCATCGGCACGGAGGTGACCCAGGCGACCGAGGAGCTCACCCGGAGCGAGTCCGAGCTCGGCGACAAGCGCGGGGTGTTGCGGCGCAGGCTCGTGGACATCTACAAGCGTGGTCCG
The DNA here is from genome assembly GCA_037720885.1 of Gemmatimonadaceae bacterium. Classification (GTDB taxonomy): domain Bacteria; phylum Gemmatimonadota; class Gemmatimonadetes; order Gemmatimonadales; family Gemmatimonadaceae; genus JACMME01. The sequence continues at coordinate 32,099 of JBBJNN010000058.1, forward strand.
CTCCACACGTACGAAGCGCTCCTCACCGCCCGCAGCTTCGGGCAGCTCGTCGCGCGTTACAAGTATCTCCACCTCCTGACTCGACGCGACCGCGAGCTCGTCGCCAACGTGCAGGCGTTGCGCGACCGGACGCGTCGCCAGCGCGGAAACCTGGTGCGTTTTCAGCGCGACATCGAGGTCACGCGGCAGGAGCGCTCCGCCGAGGAGCAGCGGCTCCGCACGCTCGAGGGCCAGCGCTCGCGCAACCTCGTCCAGGCAAAGCGCAGCGCGGCACAGACCGGGGAGCGCCTGAAGCGAATCGCGCGCGACGAGGCGCGGCTCAGCGGTGTCATCGCCGCGCTCGAGGCCGAGCGCCGTCGGACTGAGCGCTCCGCTCCGTCTGCCGGCGCAGCGCCCAGCGCACTGCGCACGAGCGACCTTGGCCGCCTCGACTGGCCCGTGGAGGGCACGATCATCTACAACTTCGGCCGCGTCGTGAACCCGAACAATACGACGACACGCTGGAACGGCATCGGGATCGCCGCGCCATCCGGAACAGCGGTGCGCGCTGTGGCCGCCGGACGCGTCGTTGTCGCCGAGGGGTTCGGAACGTACGGGCTCACGGTGATCGTCCAGCATGGCGGAGGGGATTACTCCGTCTACGGCTCGCTCGAGCGACTCGGCGTGGCGAAGGGTGGCGTCGTGACCAAGGGGCAGACGATCGGCTACGTCGGCTCGGCCGACCCGGACATGGACCCGCACCTGCACTTCGAGATCCGTCCCCAGGGACGCGCGGTTGATCCACTCGAGTGGCTACGCGGCGCAAGCCGGTGAGCACGCCGGCGAGTACGCCGGCGAGGACGCCGGTCGACGCGCCAGGGCGGCTTCTCCTAGGTGCGCACGTCTCGACGGCTGGCGGGACATCGGCCGCGCCGTCCCGGGCCGGCGCCATCGGCGCGACGGCGATGCAGATCTTCACCAAGCAGGCGAACCGGTGGGCGGAGCGGGAGTGTGTAGACGACGAATGCGCGTCGTTCGCAGCGGCCCTCGCGCTCACCGCCGTCGGTGCATCGGCCGCGCACGACAGCTACCTCATCAATCTCGCCTCGCCCGATCCGGCACACCGCGCACGGTCACTCGATTCTTTTGTCTGCGAGCTACGCCGCTGTGACGCGCTGCGGATGGACCATCTCGTGTCGCACCCCGGCAACTACATGGACGATCGCGCCAGCGGCGTCGCGCGCAACGCCGATGCGATCACGCAGGCGCTGGAGCGCGCACCGGGCAGCGTGCGCCTGCTGATGGAGACGACCGCGGGAAGCGGGACCGCCATCGGCGCGACGTTCGAGGAGC
>JBBJNN010000167.1:0-7681 GCA_037720885.1 Gemmatimonadaceae bacterium
TTCGCGGGTAGCGGGCGGCGAGCGAGTCCCACTCGAGCGCGGCCCGGCGGGGCTCGCCGTTCACGTAGGCGATGAGCGCGGCGCGAAAGCGGGCGCGCGCAGCGCGAGAGCTGTCGGTGGCGCGGGCGGCGGCGTGCAGATATGCCTCGCGCGCCTCGGCGTCACGCCCCTCGTCGGTAGCGAGATCGGCGAGGAAGGTGAGCGCGGCCGCGGCGCTCGTGTCGGCCGGATAGCGCTCGACGATCGCCCGCAGCTCGCGTCGCCCGCCCACCGCGTCGCCAAGCGCGACGAGGGCGCGCGCCCGGCCATACGAGGCGGCGGCGGCGAGCGCGGCAGGCGCGGCCGGGTCGTCCCGGACGAGCGCGTACTGCGCGGCCGCGTCGCGGTCGCGGTCGAGTCGCGCGAGCACGCCCCCGTACGCGAAGCGGTCCGCCGCGGAGCCAGCGGCGGCGAGCGCGCGGGCGTAGCCCTGCGCGGATCGCGGGAGCGGGCCGGCACGGGCGGCGCTCCGCGCCACGAGCAGCTCGTCGGCGGGCGGGAGCGCGGGGAACACGAGGTCGAGCAGCTCAGTGGCCGTGCGCGCGTCAGGCGTGCCGGCCCGCGTCGTGATGAGGGCGAGCAGGGCGCGCCGCACGGTGTCGCGCGCGGCACGGTCGCCGGCCGCCATCGCGACGCGGATGCGGAGCGCCGACGCGCGGGCGCCAAGCGCATCGAACGCGGCGGCGGCGCCGGCGAGGTCACCCGCACGCTCGCGCGCCTGCGCGTCCGTGTGCGCGATGCGTGTCCGCGCCACCTCGCTCCGCACCCCGTGGTAGTACCCGGCCCGCGCCGCGCTGTCGGCGGTGGCACCGGCTGCGCGGAGGCGCAGCCAGTCGCTTACGTCGGGGACGCCGGCGGCAGGGAGCGCCGCGGCCGCGCGCACGTACGCGGCGCGCGCGCTGTCGGGGGGCGCGCCGCCTGGCGTCGCCATGCGGTCGAGCGCCCGCGCGAGGAGAATGAGCCCTTCGGCCCGGCTCCGCGGGTCGCGGGCGAGGGCAACGGCGGCGCGTGCGTGCGCGAGGGCGAGTGTGGCGCCCGCCCCGCCCGGTGCCCGGGCGAGGGCGGCGCGGGCGAGGAGGGCGCGGGCGTCGCCGCTCTCGCGCGAATGGATCCAGGGCTCGCGCGCGAGGAGCGTCGTCACCTCCGTCCACCCCTCCCACCCGGCGGCGGCGGTGGCGGCGAGCAGCACGATGTCGGGGGTGCGCCGCGCCGAGTCGGCGAGCGCGGGGCCCAGCAGCCGGGTGGCGCGCCAGGGGCGGCCTGCGGCGAGGGCAGCGAGCGCGCTGTCCGCCGCGGGGTCACGCGCCGTGCCGGGCGCGCGCCCGGACACGGTCATCCGTTCCTGCGCTCGCTCCTGCGCTCGCTCCTGTGCCTGGGCGGCGGCAGGAGGTGGAGCGGCCGTGGGGAGTAGCGCGACGACGAGCGCCGCAGCGAGGCGGGCGGCGCGGGAACGAGGCATCACGCGCGGCACGCCCGGACGCTCAGCTCACCGCCGCTCGCGTCACCGCCGCTCGCGTCACCGCCGCTCGCGGTTGGCGACCGTGATGAAGTCGTTCTCGCTGCTCGAGGTCAGGCGCCAGCGGCCGAAGCCCGTCTGGTCCACGAAGACGAGCTGCAGGCGGTACTGCGCGTACGCCCAGATCTGCGCCCGGCCGCGCTGGCTCATGTTGCTCTCCCCCTGCTCGAGCACCTGATCGGGCTCGCCGAGCGTGACGAAGACGCGGCCGCGGTCGGAGAGCCAGCCGGGTGTGCCCTCCTCGCGGAAGCGCTCGTTCGCCTGCTGGAGGCGATTGAAGTAGTCGCGCAATCCCTCGTGCTCCGGCGTGGCCGGGTCCGGATCGGATTGCTTGTAGAAGGCGCCCCAGACGGCAGCGCGCGTCTCGGGCGATGCCCCCCGCAGCTCGGCCAGCCGCGAGGGGGAGACGAAGTACCGGAGGTAGTTCAGCATCTCGTCGAAGCTCGCGATCGCCCATTCGTCGCCGAATGTCACGAACAGCGGTGTCCGCACCGTGTCCGCGCCGTCCTGCGTGGAGGCCGCGATCGTCAGCCGGCCGACGCCGAGCTGCGACACCGGAATGGTGAGCACGTTCGCCTGGAGCGCGCCGCCGACGCCGAGGGGCACCGTGTCGCGCCAGATGACGGCGTTCCGGTCGCCGAGGGCCGCGAGCACGACCGGGGTGTTGGGGGCGAGGCCGTAGCCCTCGATGTAGAGCCGCGCGACACTGTCCCGGCCGAAGATGACCGTGGCACGCGGGTTGGCGATGAGCTCGGGGAGCGAGTCGGTGGTCGTGCGCGGGCTCGCCTGGTAGACGGGGATCGGGGAGGAGAGCGCGCGGGTGGCGAGGCGTGGGATCGCGAGCAGCATCTCGTGCTGTCCGTTGCGCGCGCTCCCCTCATCACGGACGGCGACGGCGAGCACGTACTGCCCGGGGGCGGCCGGGATGAACTGCTGGAAGATCACGCTCTCGTCGGAGCGGGAGGTCTCGCGGAAGGAGCCGACGCGCACGACCTCGCGCGAATCGAAGTGCTTGACGGTGGTGCTCCCCTGCCGGAAATCCACGGTCACCTGGTACTTGGCCTGCTGTCCGTCCCCCTCGCCGGCGAAAGTGAGCGCGCGATTGGCGAGCGAGAGCGTGAGGAAGACGAGCGTGCTGTCGGGCGAGCGGCCGGCGAGGTAGCGGACGTTCCCGACGAAGGGAATGGGGTCGGACTCCGCGAGGAGGCCGGCCTGGGCGTAGACGGCGGTCGGATCGAGCGGGTTGGGCGTCCGCGTGCCGCGGCCACGCGGCTGCTCGCCGACGGGCGCGTCCCCGACCTCGGGGCGCGGGCGCCGGTAGCACCCCGCCGAGCCGGCGAGGGCCGAGCCGGCGAGGAGGACGAGCAGGGCCCGACGCGAGAGCAGCGAAGCGAAAGCGTGCATGACAGACGGACTCCGGGAAGCGCTGGTTCTCCCGACGGCGGCTCCGAGCGGTAGCTCCGAACGCTGCGCCAGGTGATGATTCGCGATGCGGGACCGAGACATCTCTCGAGCCATCTCTACCGAGAACGACACGGCGGCGGGGGCGTTCCCCTGACGCCGGCCGGTATCGCACCGGTATCGCAGCGAGCCGGCATGGCGGCGTGCCGGTGAGATGTCACGGATCGTGATGGTACGTACACCGGCATCGTCGTGCTTGCTCCCACACACGGGCGACGTTAGCTTCGCCACGTGGTACGCGAAGACTTGGCAGGGACGACGCTCGCCGGGTATACCCTCGGCTCCATGGTCGGCGAAGGGGGAACCGCCGCGGTCTACCGCGCCGACCATCCTACGCACGGCGCTGTCGCCGTGAAAGTGTTGCGCGAGAAATTGCGCAACGACCGTACCGCCATCGCCCGATTCCTCCGGGAAGCATCATTCGGGGAGCGCGTCCAGCACCCGAACGTCGTCAAGACGATCGAGATCGGGGAGGCGCGGCCCGGGCTGCACTTCCTCGCCATCGAGTGGGCACCGGGCGAGCTCCTCGAGAAGTACGCGAAGCGGCAGGCCCCCCTGCCGCTCGAGGAGGCGGCGACGATCATCTACCAGATCGCCGACGCCGTCCAGGCAGCTCACGCGGCCGGCATCATCCACCGCGACCTCAAGCCGGACAACGTGATGTACGACCCGGCGACGCAGGCGGTGAAGCTGCTCGACTTCGGGATCGCCGCCGACAGCCACATGACGTCGGAGGACCGGCTCACGCGCGCCGGATTCTTTGTCGGGACGCTCATGTACGTCGCCCCGGAAGCGCTCTCGGGCGCGATGGTCTCGACGGCCGCGGACCAGTACAGCCTGGCGACGATCGCCTACTACCTGCTCACCGGCTGCTTTCCGTACCTCGGGAAGACGCAGCGCGAGATCTTCACGCAGCTCCTCTCGCAGCCGCCGATCGCGCTCAATCAGGCGCGGAAGGAGTGCAAGTTCAGCCAGCCGGTGGAGGACGTCATCATGCGCGGGCTCTCGCGCGAGCCGCCGGCGCGCTACCCCGACGTCCTCTCATTCGCCACCGCCCTGCGCGAGGCACTCCTCGCCCCCCCGCCCAAGCAGACCGGCGGGCTGTTCGGGAAGGTCCGCGCGATGTTCGGGGGGGAGTAGAGGGCGTCCCCCTCCCCGCCTACACCACCGCCGGCGTCGGCTCCGTCGGGGTGCGCTTCGGGGCGCGGAGATCGGCTGGCTCCACCGGGAGCCACAGGGTGAACGTCGAGCCCCGATCGGGTTCGCTCTCCACCGTGATGTCGCCGCCGAGGAGGCGGGCCAGCCGCCGCGAGATGGCGAGGCCGAGGCCCGTGCCGCGGCGCATCGAGTCGCCACGTGAGCCCGCGTTCACCTGCTCGAACTCCTCGAAGATGCGCTCCAGGTCCCGCGCCGCGATCCCGATCCCCGTATCCGCCACCCCCAGCGCGATCCACATTCCCCCCTCACGTAGCCCGCGCGCCGTGACCCCGTCCACCGGCGCCGTGAGGATCGCGGGCGCGTCCGCCGGCGCCACGAGCTGCGCGCGCACCGTGATCCCGCCGCGCACCGTGTAGTTGATCGCGTTGCCAAGCAGGTTGAGGACGATCTGCCGCAGGTGCGTGGGGTCGGTGCGGACACGCGGCAGCCCTCCCGTGATCGCCATCGTGAGCTCGAGGTTGCGTTCGCTCACGAGCGTCTCCACCTCGCTTGCCACGTTCGCGACGAGCGAGCGCACGTCCACCGGCTCGCGGTGCACGTCGAGCCGGCCGGCGGCCATCTTCGCGATGTCGAGCACCTGATCCACCAGGTGCCGGAGATGGTTGGCCGATGACGCCACCCGTTCCACGGGGTTCACCTGCCTCGGCGCCAGCTCGCCGTACACACCGTCGCGCAGCAGATCCACGAACCCGACGATCGCGTTGAGCGGCGTGCGCAGCTCGTGCGACACGTTCGCGAGGAACTCGCTCTTCGCGCGGTTCGCTCCCAGCAGCTCCGCCGACAACCGCTCCAGCTCGGCCGACCGCTCGGCCAGGCGGAGTCCCTGTCGCCGCTCCTGCACCAGGGCGCCGAGGAGCGCGACGAGAAGCACGAGCCCGCCTGTCCATAAGCCCGCGCGCTCCGCCCGGTTCGTCCCCGGGTAGGCGACGGCGACGGTCCACCCCTCCGCACCGGGCATCCGTACCTGCGCCGGAGCCGTGAGGGCGAGCTGTCCCGCCGGACGGCGCGCGGGGGCGTCGGCGATCACCGTGTCACTCCCCGCGAGGACGACATGCCACAACTCCCCGTGCGAGCTGTGCAACGCGACCTGCTTGAGCAGGGCGTCCCCGCTCACCGTCCCCCCCGCGAAGCCGATGAACCGCCCTCCGACGATGATCGGCGACAGGATGGCGAAGCCCCGCTCGCCGGTGAAGATCGGACCGGGCGCGGTGACCAGCGTCTGCCCCTTCTCCCGCGCGCGGAGCGCGACGTCACGCATACCGAGCACCGTGACCGTGTCCACGTCGAGCGTCGGAGGGAGCGCGGGCGCCGGCGAGCCATACGGCCGTTGGTACTGGATCACGCCCGCGGAGTCGGTGACCCAGACGCGCCGGAAGGACGAAGCGCTCACGTCGAGCACATCCATCAGGCCATGGAAGTCCTGGGCCGGCGCGACACGTGTGGAGTCGGCGTACAGCCCGCGCACCGCCTGCAGCGCCTGCGTGTGGACGCGCAGGACCCCCTCGACCAGCGCCGCCGACTCCACGGCGCCGGTCTTCGCGATCGCCGCCTCCGACGTCACCAGGAGCTGGTCCGCGGCGAAGAGTCCGGCGAGCGCGAACAGGAACGCGGCGCCAAGCGCGAGCGACGAGAGCCGGAATCGCGACCAGGTCGGCGCGGCGGCGTGAGATGGGTGCACGCGCGAGAGGTGAAGGGCTAGGCGTCAGGGATCAGCGGGAGGATCGCACGAGGAGGACGCATGACCCCCACCCCTGGTCCCCTGCCCGTCGTCCGGCTACCCTATGGCCGTGCACGATCACGACAGACTTCACGACCGGCTCGTCGCCCTGCTCGCCGCCCGCTCGGCGCAGCGTGGGGAGTTCACGCTGGCCTCCGGGCGAACGTCCTCACTCTACATTGACGCGCGCCTGACGACAATGAGCCCCGAGGGCCTGGCGACGATCGGCCCGCTGGCGCTCGGCGCGCTCGCGCGAAGCGGCTGGGGCGTCCAGGCCGTGGGTGGGCTGACGCTCGGCGCCGACCCGATCGCCTATGCGATCAGCTACGCGAGCATGCTGGCGGACGGCCCGACTGTCCGCGCGTTCACCGTGCGCAAGGAAGCGAAGGCGCACGGGACCGGCCGGCTGATCGAGGGGCCGTTCCAGGCGGGCGACCGCGTCGCGATCGTCGAGGACGTGATCACCACCGGCGGCTCCGCGCTCCGCGCGGCCGACGCCGTGCGCGCCGCGGGTGGCGAGATCGCTGGCGTGCTCGCACTGGTGGACCGCGAGGAGGGCGGGCGCGAGACGCTGGAGGCCGCGGGGCACGCCGTGATCGCGCTCGTGCGGGCGGCGGAGATCGTGGGGGCGATGGCGTAGCCGGGTGTCACTCGGCGCAGCCAGAGCACAGCGGCGCGGCCTGTTGCCGTGCACGCCTGGCGCTCGTCACGCACAGGTGCCCGCCGCGATGGCGGCCCCGTCATCCCTCCCCGGCAGTCAGGTGCTCCGATGCGCTCCGTCTCCCTCACCCGGCCCGCGCGCCACGCCGCGCTCGGGGTCATGCGTGGCATCACCCTCGGCGCGGTCGTTCTCTCGATATCCGCGTGCACCGACCGGCTGGTCACCGCCCTCGATGACACATCCACGTCCACGGCCCACGGCATGCTCGCGACGACGGTCATTGCACAGGCCGCCGCCGCGAGCGCGGCGAACGACGTCGCACTGCTCCAGATGACCTCGTTCCAGCTCGGCGGCGCGGGCCGGGTGCAGGCGCCGGGAGCCGGTCTCGCATCGCTTCGCTCGGCGCATCACGCCGGCCAGCCTGCGCCCTCCGCGGACGTGACGTATGGCGGCCTCGATTGCGCGTACGACGCCGGCACGCAGCGCTTCGCGTGCCCCGAGGTCGCGCTCGGGAGCATGACGATCGGCGCGGAGTACGCGCTGTACGATGGGAACGGTGCGCCGCAGAGCACGTACGACGACGCGACGACGGCGCGGGCGCAGATCTGGTTCACGACGCTCGGCAGCCTCGTGAGCCCGGCTGGCGGCGCCGACATCCGGCGCGTGCGGACGCTCGCCGTGAGCAATCTCGCGGGCGCCGAGACCACGCGCACCTTCGGCGGCAACGGCACCGACGTCGCGATCGGAATCTTCGCCGGCATGCCGGCGCGGAGCTACGTGCTGGCCGACACGACGACCATCTCGAGCGTCGTCTACGGCGTGCCCTTCGCCGCGAACGTGTGGCCGCGCTCGGGGACGCTGGCGACGAACAGCCAGCTCGCGATCACGGAGCAGGGCGCGACGACGATCACGCACCGCCACGTCGAGATCCGCTTCAATGGCACGCCGCTCGTGGAGATGGACGTGGACGCGGCGCGCTTCACGCTGAACCTGGCCGACGGGAGCTACACGACGCGGCCGTGAGCGCGGCGTCGCGTGCCGCGCGGCACGCGACGCCGCGCTCACGGCC
>JBBJNN010000059.1:0-28819 GCA_037720885.1 Gemmatimonadaceae bacterium
CCGCTGGTGCGGGCCGTGGCGGCGCACCAGCTCCTGCCGCTGGTGGGGGACGCGGTGGCACGCAGGCACAGGGCGGCGGACGCGGCTCGCAGGCGTCGGGCGGCGGGCGCCTGCGCGGCATCCGCGCGCGCACGGGCGTGAACAGCGATTCGCTCGCGCAGCCCGACCGCGCCCTCCGCGCCCTCAACGCGCAGCCCACCACCCCGGGCCCGCGCGAGGAGGTCTACTGCACGAAGGTCGGCACCACGCACCCCGAGGAGATGTACATCATCGGCGGCCACATGGACGGCCACGGGTGGGGTGAGGCGGCGAACGACGATGGCTCGGGGACCGCGATCGTCATGGAGCTCGCGCGCATCTTCAGCATGCCGGACGTCACGACCGAGCGCTCCATCCGCTTCATCCTCTGGAACAACGAGGAGACGGGGCTCAACGGTGCGCGCGCCTACGTCGCCCAGCGCCAAGCGCTCCAGGGGAAGGAGGAGCCAGCGGGGTCCGGCAAGTACCCGGAGCCCAAGTGGCTGGGCATGATCCAGCACGACATGATGATGTTCGACCATGGGATGCCGCGCGCCGACGGGACGGTGAGCCCCGAGCAGCGGCCCGAGGCCGACGTGAACATCGAGTTCCAGTCCACCGCGAAGATGGCGGCCGAGGCGCAGAAGCTGGCGTGGTTTCTCCACGCGGCGAACGAGAAGTACGCGACCGATTACCCGGCCGCGGTCGGCCCGCACATGACGAACACCGACAGCGGCCCGTTCCAGGACATCATCGCCGCGATCAGCCTCCGCGAGAACGAGCGCGGCCGGGAGATCGGCGCTGGATGGGACCCGCACTGGCACCAGCCGACCGACATCTTCGCGACGTTCAGCGATAAAGACTTCCGCCTCGGCTTGAACGCCGCACAGACCACACTGGGCGCCGTCGCGCAGCTCACCGGGGCGACAGTGAAGCGCTGAGCGCGGGCGGGCCGTTCGCCCGGTCCCGGGGTATCATCCGCCGAGTCATGACACGGCACGACACCCGAGGATTCCCATGGACAGATCAATTACCCGCGCAGGCCGAACGCTGGCCGCTGCCGCGGCGACCTTCGCGATCACCACGCTCGTCTCGATCGGCACGACGCCGGCCCGCGCCACCGCGCAGGCCGCTGCGCAGGCGACCGCGTCGCGCCACGATTCCCACCCCGCAGGAGCCAGGCATTCGATGAGCACGTTCCGCAAGCCAAGCGACGCCGAGCTCAAGAAGGAGCTCACGCCGATGCAGTACAAGGTCACGCAGCACGAGGGGACGGAGCCGCCGTTCCGCAACGAGTACTGGGACAACCACGAGGCCGGGATCTACGTGGACGTCGTCTCGGGTGAGCCCCTGTTCAGCTCCCTCGACAAGTTCGAGTCGAACACGGGGTGGCCCAGCTTCACGCGGCCGCTCGTGCCGGCCAACGTCACGACGAAGACCGACCGTCAGCTCTTCATGTCGCGGACGGAGGTGCGCTCGGCGCACGCGGATTCGCACCTCGGGCACGTGTTCGATGATGGCCCGAAGCCCACGGGCCTGCGCTACTGCATGAACTCCGCGGCGATGCGCTTCATCCCGGCGTCGAAGCTCGTCGAGGCGGGCTACGGCGAGTACGCCAAGCTGTTCGAGCGCGACGGACGGTAGCGGGCGCGCCACGCGCGCTCAGGGTCGGAGTGCTGCGGCCGGGAAACGGGACGCATCGTCAGGTATTCGCACTACCTGCACTACCTGACGATCTGCGTCACCGTGGCACCGACGCGGTCACGAAGAGTCGCGGAGTACTCGCCCTGCTGCTTCCGGCGGAGACTGTCTGGCTCGAGCCGAGCCCCAGCAGCACTGAGCGCGGCGCCCAATCCCAGGAGTTGGCTCGAGTCGCGCAGAAGGAAGACTCGCATGTGCGTCCACGGAAGCGTTGTGTCGTTTGCCGCGTACGTTGTTACAGCTACGAAGGCTCCGGCCCGCCGGGCTTCGCGATCGATCGGTTCGGCCACGTCGCGGATGTACCGACTGTACTCCGCAAACATGCCCGGTCTGGCACGCCAGAAGTAGATCTGGGCGAGCGTTGTCTTGGTGGCATCGATCCCCGCAGGGGCAGCGCTCCGTGACGCGGTCGCACAGCCCAGCGTGAGCATACAGAGGACGCCAACTACCGACCCAGCCATGGGGCGCATAGGTACAGGCATAAGCACAGGCATAGGCACAGGCATAGGAGAATGGTGTGATCCGCCGACATTCGGGGTAAGCTGCGAGGGCTCTGCCCTGCCAGGCGACAAGATGCTTGGGAGACCGGACAGTCGCCAGCCACTCGCAAACGCCGAGCTGCCCGAGCACGATCGCTAGCGCGAGGGGAACGGCATGCGTGTTGCTTCACTCGTGCAGCTAACTGCATCTAACCAACGAGAGTGAGCCATGGCCGAAAAACGCAGCGGGTACAAGCACACCGCCAGCGACAGGAAGCTCGACCAGTCCGCCGAAGCCGCGAACGAAGCGAGCCAGACGACCGACACGCAGCATTCGTCCGGGGCCGGACACGATCCGGATGAGATCCGCAAGCACGACGACTCGGGCAAGGATCGCCTGTTCGAAGGCCGGCAGCAGCACGACGACGCGGAGAAGAACAGCGAAAAGACCCGGCTGGCGCGGGATGTCGCACGTCACGACCACCCCATCGATGACGACGTCGCCGACGCTGGAACGGGTGCGAGCGCGAAGCGAAAGAGCTGACCTGGCGTTTCGCAATCGCCGTCAGCGACCGCGTCCCACCTACGGCCGCGGGCTGATTCCCGCCGGGTCAGCCCGCCGGGTCGCGAACCGGATGTAGAGCGGCGTCCCCGCGAGCACCACGAGGAATCCCCACAACGCGACCTCGGCCCCTACGCCATAGATCGTGTACATCACGAACGCGAACGCCACGGGCGCCACGATCCCCGCGCGCCGACGCTCGGCCGGCGTGTAGCGCGAAGCGTCCCGCCGCGCGAGCATCCACTCGGCCGCGGCGGCGGTGAGGTGCGGCAGGAGCGTCGTGAGCACCGCCAGCAGCACGATGAAGTCGAAGACGGCGAGCAGTGAGCGCGTGAAGTAGAGCAGAAGCATCGCGCTCGACACCACCGCCCCGGTAACGAGCGCGACGTGCGGAGTGCCGAAGCGCGGATGGACGGCCGCGAGCCGGCGGAAGAAGAGGCCGTCGGCCGCGGCCGTCAGCGGGATGCGCCCCGCCATCAGCACCCAGCCGTTCAACGTCCCGAGGCCAGCCACGATCGCCACGAGGCCGATCACCTGCCCCGCCCACGGCCCGACCGCCCGCTCGGCGGCAAGCGCGATGGGGCGCGGCGAGCTGGCGACGACGTCGTTCGGGAGCGCGCCGGCCACGGCGACCGCCGTGAGGAGAAAGGCGAGCGTGCCGAGGGCGTAGCCGACCATCGTGCCGCGCGCGATCGTCTGGCCGGGTGCGCGCACCTCCTCCGCCGGCACCGTCGCCGACTCCACACCGGAGTACGCCCAGACGACGAGCGCCGCGCCCACGGCGAGCGACCCCGCGCCACGCGGCGCGAACGGCGAGAGGTTGCGGGCGTCGAACGCGAAGAGCATGAGCGCCGCGATCGCGAGCAGCGGCACGAGGTTGAGGAACATGATCGCGATCTGCACGCGCCCGCTCGCTCGCACCCCGAGCACGTTCAGCGCGCACGAGCCCCAGAGGAGCGCCTGCGCCAGCGCGAAGCGCAGCCACGCGCTGCCGGCTAGCGCATCCGAGTAGCCGACCGCGTAGCCGACGACGCCCGTCACGATCGCCGCGTTGCCGATGACGGCACTCACCCAGTACGCCCACACCGTCTGAAAGCCCGTGAACTCCCCGAACGCCTCGCGGGCGTACACGTACGGCCCACCCGTCCGCGGGTAGCGCGTGCCCAGGCTCGCGTACACGAGCGCCACGAACAGGTAGCCCAGTGCGGTGAGCGCCCACGCGGCGAGCCCGAGCGGTCCAGTTGCCTTGGCGAGTGAGGCGGGGAGCGTGTAGACGGAGGTCCCCACCATGTTGCCGACGACGAGTGCGACGGTGCCGAGCAGGCCCAGGCCGCGGACGAGGCCAGGGCCGTCTCGCCTCATCGCCGGGGCGTCAACATCAACACGTGCGCCGTCTCCTGCTCCACGCGCGCGCGGGAGAAGACGAGTGGGAAGTAGCGCCCCTCCGCCCAGAGGGGGAGGAGGTTGTCGTAGTACTCGCTCCCCGGCTGCCCCGACTGGCCCGGCACGTTGATGGCGACGGAGTTGTCCCAGTCGGCGAGATCGAGGATCTCCCGGAACGAGGCGCCCGACGTCTGGAGGTAGTTGGCGCCGCCGGTCGCGTTCACCGTGGTGCTCGTTCCCCCGCGCGGCACGGAGGGGAGCGAGAGCTCGTCGGCGAGCGGATGCCGGAACGGGGCGCGGTGGAGCGCGCCCCACGTCCACCGCGAGCGGTCGGTGCCAAGGCGGCGGGCGATCTCGCGCACCGCGTCATCCAGCGCGGCGAGCACCACGGAGTCACGTGCCGCCGCCGGCCGCGCGCCGAAGCGCGCGTCGGGCGCAGTGACCATGCGCAGGATGGTATCGGGGTCGAGCGTGGAGCGCGCCGCGGCGCTGGCCGAGTCGAGGCGAACGGCGACGAGGCGGGGGCGGAGCATCTCGCTCCAGACGGCGAAGACGAGCGGGGCCAGCGAATCGCGCGACATCACGTGGTTCCAACCGGCGAGCGCGCGGACCGCGGCACTCGCATCGGCGCTCATCCCCGCCGCCCCGCGCCGGCCGGCCGCCGCGACGATGACGGGCGCGAGCGCGACCGCGCGCGCGAAGTACTCATCGTGCTGCAACCGCTCGAAGTCGGCGACCGTGTACCCCGAGCCGCGCCGGAGCACATCGGTGATGCGGAGCGCGCGGTCGGGCGAGGGGAAGTCGAAGTTGATGGCGTGCGGGTAGCGCGGGGGGAGAACGTTGTTGTTCGCCGTGGCGATGAAGCCGCTCGCCGGGTTGAGCGCGTGCGGGAGCGAGGCGAACGGGAGGAAGCCGCGCCACTCGTAGCGGCCATCCCCGGGCACCGGGAGCAGCCCCGACCACGAGCGCACCGGCATGAGCCCGGCCGCCACCCAGCCGATGTTCCCATCCACGTCCGCATACACGAGGTTCTCGCTCGGCACCTTCCAGCGCTCGGCGGCCTCGCGGAACGTCCGCGCATCCGCGGCGCGATCGAGCGAGAGGGACGCGAGGTAGGCGGCGGTGCCGGGCTCGCTCCCCACGAAGCGGAGGGCATAGGCGCGCCGCTCGCCCGCCGCGCCGGCAACGGCAGCAACGCCGGCCATCGCGGAATCCTCCGACACGATCGGGCCGTGCGCGGTGAACTCCAGCCGCACGACGCGCGGCGCCTCGCCGCGCACGCGGATCGTGTCCACGACCACGCGCACGGGCACCCACGCGCCGCGGTGGAAGACGCAGCGGCCGGCGCGGCCACCCCCGCAGGGGCGCACGCGCTCCACGTAGACGTCCTGCTGATCCATGCCGACGATCGTGAAGCCGAAGCCGACGCGCTCGTTGTGCCCCGCGGCGACGCCAGGCAGCGCCGGCTCGCCGGCGCCGATCACGTTCCACCCGGGCCCCACCAGGTGCGTGAGGTAGCGGAGCGAGGGGAGCGCCAACGCACGGTGAGGATCGTTGGCGACGATGGGCTTCCCCGTCGCCGTCAACCGCCCGCTCACCACCCAGTTGTTCGACCCATTCGCGTCGGCGTCCGGCGGCGGTGGTGGCGCACCGCCCGCACCTGCAGCCGGCGAGCGCGGGTACGGGATGGGCCGCGCGGCCTCCGTCATGGGACGCAGGGCATTCGAGTCGACCTGCGACAAATCGAGGCCGGGCGCGGGATCGAGCGCGCGGTAGGGATTGGTGGGCCACAGCGCGTTCGCGCGCGCGGCGCCCACCAGCGACACGAGCCGAGCGCGCGCGAGCTCGTTCCGGGCGTTGCCGCTCACGTCGAGCGCGGCGAAGCGGCTGAGCGGCACCTCCACCGTCCACGGCTCGGGATCCACGCCGAGCAGGGTGAATTCAATGGGGAGACGGCGGCGGCCATCGGGGCCGCCGGTGACCTGCGCGATGTACGCGTTCACCCCGTCCACGAACGCCGTGACGATCGCCCGGGCGTCGGGCGCGTAGCTCCGCCACTCGGCCTCCGGATCTCCGCGGTAGCGGAGCAGCCGCGCGAAGCGGTCGCGCTCCACCGCGCGCGCACCGACGACCTCGGCCACGCGCCCCTCGCCGACGCGGCGCCACATGTCGAGCTGCCAGAGCCGGTCCTGCGCCGCGACGTATCCTTGCGCGAGAAAGAGATCGTGTTGCGTGCGCGCGTAGATGTGCGGCACGCCCCAGCGGTCTCGCCGCACCTCCACCGCGCTGTCGAGGCCCGGCACGGCCACCTGTCCGTCGAGCTGGGCAACGCGGAGGCGCGCGGAATCGAGGAGGGGGCGCGCCGGGCTCTGCGCCGGGAGCGCGGCGCCAGCGAGCGCGCTCGCCGCGAGTCCAGCGACCGCGGCGACGCGGCGTGCAACCCTGGGGGCGAGCATCATCGGCCGGCGTGGTCTACCGGATGCGTGTGCCGATCCGGCTCCCGCGGACGCTCGTGATGAAGCAGAGAATCGGGACATCGCTGTTCGCGCAGTCGTGCGAGTAGTAGACGATGAGCGGCCGGCCGCGGACGTTGTTCCGTGGAACGAAGCCGTAGTAGCGCGCGTCCACGGACGCGTAGCGGCTGTCCCCGAGGCCGAACACGTGGCCCGGCGGCACCACGAATGGGCCCCAGTTGTCGTGCGTGGGCGTCGCGGGCGCGGCACCGAAGCGCGAGGCGCGAAGCCCGACCTCCTTCTGCCACATGAAGGAGCTGTCGGGCATGTCGGGAATCGTCGGGTCGGGCTTCGCGGCGTTCGCGTAGCGCTGCTCGATCCCGTTCACGTAGAGCACGCCGCCGCGCATGAACAGCGTGTCGCCCCCGATGCCGACGAGCCGCTTCACGACTGTCGGCGTCGAATCGTCGGGGCTGATGCGAATTGCCGGACGCTGCGACGGCGATTGGTAGACCGCGACCTCTCCACGCTTCGGCTCGGCGTAGCCCGGCAGGTGGATGTTCGTGAACGGGATGTGCGGGCCGAAGACCAGCTTGTTGACGAAGAGGAAGTCGCCGACGAGGAGCGTCGGCTCCATGCTCCCCGACGGGATACGATACGCCTCGATGAGGAACGTGCGGAGGGCCAAGAAGACGACGACAACGGGGATGAGCCCCTTCACCGTCTCCCAGAGCTTCACCGGCTCGCGGCGCTGCGTGCTCTTCCCGCGCGCGGCGGCGACGACGTTCTTGGCGCTGGCGCCATTGCCGCCGTCGCCGGAGCGCTTCTTTCGTGCGGCCTGTGCCATCGGGATATGGGGCGGGGGTCGGTTGATGCTAGCGAAGTTTGCAGGCTGCGCCGTGCGGGGACAAGGCGCGCACCCCGCGCGCGACGCGATCACGCGGGCAGGAGCACGGCCCGGCCCGGCGCCCCCGCGACGTAGGCGACGTGGTACCCCGCCTCGCGCGCGAGTGCCGTCGTCTCCGCCGCGGTGCTCTCGCGGAAGAAGCCCGCCCACGGCGCGAAGCGCTCCCCCTCGCGCACGCGCGTCGGGGCACCCACGCGCACGAAGAGCTGGCGCAATCCTGCGCGAAGCCGCGACGCGGCGCTTCCCGGCGCGTCGAGCACGGTCGGCTCATCGAACGAGAGGAGAAGCGGAGCAGCCGGCGCGAGCACGCGCGTCGCCCGAAGGATGGCCAGGCGCTCGGCATCCGCCATGACGTGCGAGAAGCTTCCCCAGCCGAGCAGCACCGCGTCGATGCGGGGGCCCGAGCGCAGCCCGGCGAGCGGTCCCGTGCCCTCGCCTGCGGCGCGCACGAGGTCGTCGTACGAGGCGCACACGAGCGACGCGCCCGGCCGTGCGCTCACGGCGGGCACGCCAGCGCGCACGAGCGGCTCGGCCGGCTCGAACGCGAGCACCTCGTAGCCCAGATCGCGGAGTGCGACCGCCTCGCGCCCGCCACCGGCGCCGCCCACGAGCACGCGGCCAGCGCTCGGCACCTCCGGCCGCGCGAGCAGCTCGCGCTCCCACGCGAACAGGCCACGCGTGAACGTGCCGCCGCCCGGCGCGTATGTGTCCTGCCGCGCGAAGATGGCGGTCGTCACCTCCGCGCGCCGGGCGCGGGGGAGCCAGGCGAGGAGCGTCTCGTCGCAGAGGGCGGATGCGAGGCGCGCGAGGGGCGGCGGCGCGCGGTTCGCCACGGCGAGGAGCGCGCGCACCCAGACGGGGAGCGGCGGCAGCGGCGGCAGCGGCGGGGGTGGCGGGGGTGGCGGCAGCCGTGGCGCGCTCACCGGAACGACGCGGGGGCGCACCCTCGACCTGAGGATACGCCCCCGGCGCGGCTCGAAGCGCCGCGGCGTACGCCGACGACCTCAGGAGAGGTGCTGATTCACCAGCTTCGTCATGTCGAACATCGAGACCTGCCGCTTCCCGCCGAAGATGGGACGGAGCTTGTCATCCGCATTGATCATGCGGCGCTCCTTCGGGTCCTGCAGGTTGTTCTTCTTGATGTACGCCCAGAGCTTCTTCGTGACTTCGGTGCGCGGCATGGGGCTCGCGCCGACGACCGCGCCAAGTTGCTCACTGGGGGTCATGGGCTTCATGAACGCGGCGTTCGGCGACCGGCCCGTGCCACCGGCGCGCGACTTCGCGCCCGACTTCGCGGCCGCTCGCTTCTGCCCGCCCGACGCCATCGAGCCGCGGCTGCCGCTGCCTTTGCTCGCGGACTTCGATGCTGAGGCCTTCTTGGCGCTGCCGCTGCCGCCACCACGCGAGGAGCTCTTCGCTCCGGTCTTGCTCGATCCGCCGCTCTTCTTCGAAGTGGCCATCGACTCTCTCTCCCGAAGGGTGTGGGAAGCGCGTGCCGCATGACGAATACCACGTCGTACGCCGTCGCGCGATGACGGCGGACGCGACCCAAAGTACAGGAGCACGCCCGGGACGCAATAGCCACTGGCACATTCTCCCCTCTGGGAGCACCCCGCGCGATGGGCGAGCGGGGCGCGATGCGCGTGCCTTGGCGGCTCCGATGCGAGCGCACTACATTGCCGCTACGATGATGAATCCGCCGCCGCAGCAGCCGACGTACCAGTCGATGTCGCAACGCGGCGAGGGCATCCCACCCGGGGCGCCTCCCCCCGCCGATGTGATCCCTGGCCGCACGCACTCCGCCGAGGGGGATCGCGCGCTCTTGCAGCGCATGGCCGCCGGCGATGACGCGGCGCTCGGCGCGCTGTACGACCGCTGGTCGCCACTCGTCCACTCGCTCGTGCAGCGCCTCCTCGATGATCGGGATGAGGCGGAGGACGTGGTCGAGGAAACGTTCTGGCAGGCGTGGAGGCAGGCGGCGCGCTACGAGGCGTCGCGCGGGGCGGTGTCCACCTGGCTCATCACCATCGCGCGGAGCCGCGCGCTCGACCGGCTCCGCGCCCGGCGCCGGGTGCGGGAGGATCCGTGGTCGCAGCTCGCCGACTCGGAGCGCGCGCGTGCGTCCGTGGACGACGGCGGTGGGGGGAGCGCGGGCGATCCGCACCATGCCACCGAGGCAGCGGAGCGCCGCACGCTGGTCGCGGCCGCGCTCGATGCGCTGCCTCGGGAGCAGGGCGACATCATCCGCCTCGCCTACTTCGGCGGCTTCAGCCAGTCGGAGATCGCGGAACGGACAGGGCAGCCGCTGGGAACGGTGAAGACGCGCACCCGGCTGGCGATGGAGAAGCTGCGCGGATTGCTGTCGAAGCTACGGGATGGAGCGCCATGACACCGGTGATGACGCACGAGGAAGCGCAGACATTGCTCGCCGCGGAAGCGCTCGACGCGCTGACGGGCGCGGAGCGTGATGCCTTCCTCACTCACGTCGCCGGCTGCCCGGCCTGCCCGGCGGAGCTGGGCGAGATGCACGACACGGCCGCGCTCCTCGCGTACCTCACGTACGTGACGCCGGCGACCGGGCGCGCCGCCAGCGTGCGCGAGCGTCTCGTGTCGCCCGCACCCGCCGCCGCGACGCCCGGCGCCGCCCGGCCCCCCGCCACGGCGCCCGATACCCGTTCGGCGGAGCGCGCTCCGCGCGAGCCCGAGCGCGACGTCCTCGCCATCTCGGCTGGCCGCCCGAGCGCGCGCGTACCGAGGAACACTCGTGGGTGGGGGCGCGGCGGGTGGCTCGCCGCGGCGGCCGCCATCCTCATCGCGCTCGGGCTCGCCGCCACGCTCCGCTCCGCGCGGCGCGACGCGACGCTCCTTCGCACGGAGCTCGCCGCCGCGCACACGGAGGGCACCGAGCTCGGCTCCCGCCTCGCCTCGCGCGACTCGATCATCTCGGCGATGACCGGCTCCGCGGTGCGGGTGGTGGAGCTCGCCGCCGCGCGCCCGAACGCGCCGTCGGGGCGGATGTTCTGGGATCAGGCCTTCAACCGCTGGACGTTCGTCGCGCACGGTCTGCCGGCAGCGCGCCCGGGGCGCACGTATCAGCTCTGGCTCATCACGGCCGACCAACGGAAGGTGAACGCCGGTGTCTTCGCGACCACCGCGCGCGGCGACGCGCTCTACCGGGCCGAGTACGCGCTCGCGCGCGATTCGCTCGCCGCGGTGGCGGTGACCGAGGAGCCCGCGGGTGGTGTCCCACAGCCGACCGGCTCGATCGTGCTGGTGGGCGCGGCGGGGCGGTAATGCGGTAATAGGGACTCGGCAGTAGGTCTGGCCGGGCCATCGGGCCATGATGAATCATGGCCCTACATGCAACCTCACAGCCGAGTCCCTACCGCTCGAACCCCCGCAGCAGCTCCATCATCTTCACGTCGTACGGGTCGGCGCTCGTGTCGTCGTCCGCGATGTCGTAATTCTGCTGCGGTGTCTCGAGGATGAGCGGGATGCCCGCGGCCCGCCGGTCGCGCAGGAGCCACCGGAAGGGCGCCTCGCCGATCGCGCCCTCGCCGATGAGCGCGTGACGGTCCTTGTTCGAGCCGAGTGCGCCCTCGGAGTCGTTCAGGTGGAAGAAGGCGGGAGGCTCGCCCGTCATCGCCTCGAACGAGTCGAGCACGCCCGAGAGCGCGGCCTCGCTCTCGGCAATGTCGTGGCCGGCGGCCAAGAGGTGGCAGGTGTCGAGCCCGTAGCCCGTACGCGCTCGCAGCTCGCGCGGCACGTGGCTCAGGATGGTCGCGACCTCTTCCGGCGTGCGGCCCATCGTCGTCCCGGCACCGGCGGTGTTCTCCACGAGGAGTCGCGTGTCGCCATCGGTCGAGCGGAGTGCGGCGACGATCGCCCTGGCGATGCGCTTCGCCGCGGCCTCGCGGTCGCCGCTCCCCGCCGCGCCGGGGTGGAAGCAGACGGCGCCGAGCCCGAGGATCGTGGAGCGTTCCAGCTCCTTCGCCAGGCCGGCGCTGGCGCGCGCCCACTTCGCCTCATCCTCCGTGGCGACGTTGAGCACGTAGGCAGCGTGCGCCATCACGTGCACCGGCTCGATTCCCGCCTCGCCGAGCGCCGCGCGAAAGCGCTGGGCGCGCTCGGGGCGGACGGACATCTTCTCGCCGTAATACTTGGGGACGGCGGTGAAGATCTGGAGGGCCGTCATCCCCGCGGCCCCCGCGCGCAGGGCCGCTTTGTCGATGCCTCCGCTGTCGATCGTGTGTGCGCCCAGTATGTGCGCCCCGCGCCGGGAGGTGGGCATTGTCGGTGTCACTCGCCCTCAGCGACCGCTCGACGCGCGGTCGTCGCGGAGTACGTCCCAGATCCGCTCGTCCTCCGGCCCGAGCACCCATGCCGAGAAGCCGCGCAACTTCTTTTCCTTCGCGAGCGCGAGCTTGGCGCGGAAGCTCTGTACGTCTTCCACAAAGAGCCACTCGAACGTCCCACCATTCGAGTAGAAGCCATACGTCACCGCCTGCTCGGCGTCCCACTGGAGCTTGGCGCCATTGCGCTCGGCCAGCCCCTGGCCCCAGGCCCAGCTTACGGGCTCCGACCATGACCGCGCGCGCTCCGGCAGGCTCGCGTCCTCCCGCGTGTACCAGCGCATGCTCTGCAGCGGGATGCCGAGCGACAGCTTCTCGGGCGGCATGAAGCGGAGACAGTAGTCCACCACTGCGCGCATCCAGGGGAGCCCCGCGCTCGGGCCCGGCGGCGTGCGTCGCGTGTGCTGGCTGTACGACATCACGGTGACGAAGTCGCCCGCCTTCGCCAGCGCCGCGAGATCGTAGCCGCCGCGCCAACTGTCGTAGAGGAAGCGGTGGTAGGCGAGCGGCCCAGGCTCTTCGCCGGGGCGGTGGACGACGGCGATGCTGATCCGGCACCCCGCCTCACGCAGCGCGCGGGCGGTGGCCGCGTACCATGCCGTGAGCGGATCGCGGTCCTGCACGCTGACGTTCTCGATGTCGAACTGGATCCCCCAGTAGCCGTTCCGCCGGCACACCTCGGCGAGCGTCGCCGTGGCACGAGCGCGGGCCACCGTGTCACCGAGGAGCCGCTTCAGCGATGGCTGGTGGAACGCCTCGTTGGTGACGAGCGGCATGACACGCACGTTGTGGCGCTTCGCCAGCTCGAGCACCCGGCGGTCTATCTGCCCCCAGACGACGCCGAGGCTATCCACCGTGTAGCCGGTCGGCGCGACGATCGTGATCTGGCCGATGTGTTTCACGAGGCGCTCGTAGCTGTCCTCGTTGTCCACGTGGTAGAAGAGCCGCTCGGCCGCTCCCTGCGCGCGAACGGCGGGGGCAAGCAGGATGGCGGCGAAGAGGATGGCAAAGCGCGGCACGCGGCGGGTCCTCGGTCTGACGGAGTGGGGCAGGACCGCCCGGGTCGGGGCGGCAGGTGACGATGGTCTCCGCCCGGAGCCGGCGCAATGGAGGCACCGGAGGCGCAGCAGGCGTCGCGCCCTTGTGAGCGGGCGGCGCGGCGGCGACCTTGGCGCGACCATGACATTCGCGACGAGCATCCGTGCGCGCCGGGAAGCGCGCGTCGCGCGCGGAGGAGCGCGCATCGCGCGCGGCGGCGCTCAAGCCTGGGTCGGCGTCGCGGTCGCCGTCGCCGCGATCGGGGCACTCGCCACCTGCGCGCCGAGGCGTACCCGCCGGTCGATGCCATCGCCGCTCAGCGCACCGGGCACGTTCATCGCCGGCGCCACGGTGATCGACGGGAGCGGCGAGCCGCGGCATGTGGCAAGTGTGCGGATCATCGGCGACCGCATCGTGGGGGTGGGTGCGCTCGCGCCGCGTCCCGGCGACACGATCGTGCAGGCCGCGGGACTCGTGCTCGCGCCCGGCTTCGTGGACTCCCACAGCCACGCGGACCGCGCCCTGTTCGAGCGCCGCGACGCGCTCGGCGCCGTGAGCCAGGGGATCACGACACTCGTCGTCGGACAGGATGGCGACTCGCCCTATCCACTCGCCGACTTCTTCGCGCGCGTGGAGCGCGAGCCGCCGGCGGTGAACGTCGCGTCGTACGTGGGGCACGGCACGATCCGCGAGCAGGCGATGCGGGCGGACTTCCGGCGCGCCGCCACCGAGGCCGAGCTCGAACGGATGCGGGCGCTGCTTCGCGACGAGCTGCGCACCGGCGCGCTCGGGCTCTCCACCGGCCTCGAGTACGATCCGGGGATCTACTCGGCACCGCGCGAGGTCATCGAGCTGGCGAAGGTCGCGGCAGCTGACGGCGGACGCTACATCAGCCACATCCGCAGCGAGGATCGTACGTTCTGGAGCGCGGTGGACGAGCTCATCACGATCGGCCGCGAGGCGAAGCTGCCAGTGCAGCTCTCGCATGCGAAGCTGGCGATGCGCTCGCTCTGGGGCCACGCGGACAGCCTGATTCGCGTCCTCGACCGCGCCCGTGCCTCGGGCGTGGACGTGAGCGCCGACATCTACCCGTACACCTACTGGCAGTCCACGCTCACCGTCCTCTTCCCCGAGCGCGACTTCGAGAATCGGCAGACGGCGGAGTTCGTGCTGCGCGAGCTGGCCGCGCCGGGCGGCCTGCTCATGTCGCAGTTCGACCCCGACACATCGTATGTGGGGAAGACCGTCGCGGAGATTGCGGCGCTCCGTGGCACGGACTCGGTGACGACGCTCATCGCGATGATCCGCGAGGCCGAGGCGATGGCGAAGGCGACGGGACGAGGGAGCGAGAGCGTGATCGGCACGAGCATGGACGAGCGCGATGTCGAGCGCATCATGGCGTGGCCCTTCGCGAACATCGGCTCGGATGGCGGGCTCGCCGGCCGTCACCCGCGTGGCTTCGGCACCTTTCCCCGCGTGCTCGGCCGCTACGTGCGGGAGCGCGGGGTGCTCACACTGGAGAACGCGATCCGCAAGATGACCGCGCTCTCCGCGCTGAACCTGGGGCTCCGCGACCGCGGCGGCATCGCGCCGGGCATGTACGCCGACCTCGTCCTGTTCGATCCCGCGACGGTGCTCGACCGCGCGACCCTGGCCGACCCGCAGGCCGTCTCGGCGGGAGTGCGGGCGGTGTGGGTGAATGGGCGCATCGTCTTCCGGGACGGCGTGGCGACGGGGGAGCGGCCGGGCCGCGTCGTGCGGCGGCAGAGCGGGGCGGCGCGTCGTTAGTCGCGCACGACTCCTACTCGCCCCACGATCCGCCCCGCCGGCTCGCTCCACCCCACGGCGAACGCGCGGCCGCGCACGGCGGCGAGCGGGTGCGTGGCGGCTACGTCGCCCCCCGAAGCACGGAGGCGCTCGCCGAAGGAGTGGCCGGCCGAGCGGGAGAGCGCGACGCCGACCCGGCGCACGCGCGCGTTGGGCGACTCGTACGCCACGACGAGCAGCGCGCCGGCGACGCCGACGGCCGTGCGCGCCGGATCGTCGCCATAGATCATCGCGGCGGTGGAATGCCAGCTGGCGCCGCGGTCCATGGAGTGTGTGTACCAGACGCCTGCGCCCTCCGCGGGACGGAGGAAGTAGGCGAGGTGGACGTAGCCGGTGACCGAGTCGGTCGCGATGGATGGTGGCGGCCGGGTGCAGCCCTCGCCGCTCCGGTCGCGCGCGTCGGCGATGACCGGGGCGCTCCACTGCTCGCCACCATCCGTCGAGCGGGCCGTCGCAAGCGCGGCGTTCCCCTCGGCGTCGGCCTGCCACCAGGCGGCGTGCCACTCGCGGGCGGTCATCCGCGCGGTGACGAGGGAGCCGGCGCACGCGCGTGCCGGTGGCGCGAAGGTTGGAGCGGAGTCGTCATGGGCTACGAGCGCCGGCGCACCGGCCGCGCCGAACGCGAGGTGCGCGCCGCCGGTGGCGGTGTCGCGCAGCACCACGGGGTCACCCCACGCGACGGGCTCCGCGGCGCAGGCGAGGAGGGCGAGTGACAGGGAGAGTGCGAGCAGGCCGGCGCTACGCCGATGGGGGGTGCGGCGATTCGATGGTGCTGGCGAGGCCGGCGGGTGTAGCTTCGCAATTCGGGGGGGGCCCCCCGAGGTAGTGGAAACCGATTTCGTATGCCCGGCCTCGCTCACCCTGGCCTCCGCGCCCTCAAGTTCAGTCGCCAGTAGTCGAGCACGTATGGCGGGTCGTCGCCGGCGGCCTGCTCCGTGAGCGCGTGGAGGAAGTGCTCGCGAAAGCGGCGGTGGTCGCCGGGGAGGCGGGCCACGTGGTGCCGCAGCACCACCTTCTCGATGAAGGCGTGGAAGTCGGCCGCGCCGGCAAAGCGCGTAGGCGCGGGCTCGAGGGAGGTCTCGACGCTCGCGAAGCCCGCGTCGCGCAGCTCGCGCTCCGCGGTTCGGGCGTCGTCGAAGCGCCATGGGTCCGTCCACGCCGCGAAGTAGGGCGCGAGCTCCCCAGACTCCATGAGCGCGAGCGCGCGGGCATGGATGCGCGCGAGATTGGGGCCGCCGCCGCACTGCGCGTGGAGCCGCCCGCCGGGCGCGAGGGCGCCGAGGATGGAGCGCCAGAGCGCGGGGTGGTCGAGGACCCAGTGGAAGGTGGCGGTGCTGAAGACGACGTCGAACGTGTTGGCGAACGGGAGGCGCACGAGATCCGCGCAGACGACGGCGGGCGGGCGGCCGAAGCGGGTACCGAGCGTGTCGGCCGCGGCGCGCGCCATGTTCGCCGAGAGGTCGGCGGCGATGACGGTGCCGCGCGGGAGGCGGGCGCGCAGCTCGGCGGTGAGGCGGCCGCTGCCGCAGCCGGCGTCGAGCGCGCACTCGCTTCCGCACAGGGAGAGCTCGGCGAGGACCTTCATCCCCCAGGCGAACTGCGGCTCCGAGATCCGGTGGTACGCCTCGGCGTCCCACTCCCTGGAAGGGACCGTGGAAGGGACCGTGGAAGGGGCCGTCGCGTCAGCCACGTCCATCACGTGAACAGGTCGTCTACCCCGAAGCGCCAGCCGGGCACGGCGGGCTCCGCGTCGGCCGTCTCGCCACGCCGATGGGTGGAGGGCGCATCGGGCGCGCTCGCACGGAAGACGCGAACCGTGTCCGCGCCATCGAGGTCCACGTCCCACACGACGAGCGTGCCGGCGGCAAAGTAGTCGGCACGCTTGGCGGCCATCGCGCGCTCGCCGGCGGGGCCGGCATCATCGTCGCTCCGCACCTCGGCCGCGAACACCGGCGCGACGGGGAGAAACTTCTTCCCGGGCGGCGGACCGACGTACCACGCCGCATCGGGGCTGAACGAGAAGCGGTGGGGGAGGTCGGTGAGGAAGCCGACATTGTCGGCGAAGGCGTGGCCTGGTGTCTTCCCCTCATGTGCCGCGAGACTGATGGCGATTCTGAGCACGGCGCGTCCATGCGCGCCGCCAGTCGGGTTCATCATGCGGATCTCACCGTCGACGATCTCGGCCTTCTCCGGCACGCGCTCGAGCGCGGCGACCAATCGTTCCCTCACCGCCCCGTTCATTGGGCCTCCGTATGTAGCGTTCCTCGTCAATCTAGCGTCACACGGGACGCACACGTCCCCGCGCTCGCCGGTGGTGTCGCCTGCCGGTGGTGTCGCCCTTCGCTCGCGCCGCGTAACTTTCGCCCGCGGGGGCCCCCCCCGATTGATGAATACCACCAGACAGCCGTCCGGGCGCCACCAATTCACCGCGCCCGCCGTCGTTCGAGTCCCGAGCTTCCGAGTGCCGACCATGTCCGCTCCCGTCGCCCAGCCGCCCAAGTCACCGGCCACCCACGGCACGAACGCCGCCGCGCACACGTCGCACGCCGACGCGCAGGCCGAAGCCCAGCACGCCCGTGCCGCCAAGCGCGGCGAGGCGCCCGTGCCGGCCACGCCGTCGCAGCCCCTCCCAGCCGGTGGAGGCATGAGCGGCTTCAGCGGCAACCGCCGGGTCGCGACGCCGATCAACGAGCCCGTGCGCAACTATGCGCCCGGCTCGCCGGAGAAGCGCGAGCTCAAGGCGCGCCTCGAGAGCATGGCCGGCGAGCGCATCGAGATCCCGCTCGTCATCGGCGGCGAGCGAATCCGAACCGGCGAGACCGCGCAGTCCGTCATGCCGCACGATCACCGGCACGTCCTCGCGGACTGGCACAAGGCCGGCCCCGAGCACGTCACGCGCGCCATCGACGCCGCGCGCGCGGCACATTACGAGTGGGCGAACTGGCCGTGGGAGGACCGCGCCGCCGTCTTCCTCAAGGCGGGCGAGCTCCTCGCCACCACCTGGCGCGCCACGCTGAACGCCGCCACCATGCTCGGCCAGAGCAAGACCGTGTACCAGGCGGAGATCGATGCCGCGTGCGAGCTGATCGATTTCTGGCGCTTCAACCCGCACTTCGCGCAGGGACTGTACGACGAGCAGCCCGTGAGCACGAACGCGATGTGGAACCAGCTCGACTACCGGCCGCTCGAGGGCTTCGTGTACGCGGTGACGCCGTTCAACTTCACCGCGATCGGCGGGAATCTCCCCACGGCGCCCGCGCTCATGGGGAACACGGTGATCTGGAAGCCTGCCAGCTCGGCCATGCTGAGCGCGTGGTACGTGCTCCAGATCCTCGAGGAGGCCGGACTCCCGCCGGGCGTCATCAACTTCATCCCCGGCGATCCCGGACCGATCTCGGACGTCGCGCTCTCGCACCCCGACCTCGCCGGCGTCCACTTCACCGGCAGCACAGGCGTCTTCAACTCCATGTGGAAGACGATCGGCTCGAACATGGCGAGCTACAAGTCATATCCGCGGATCGTCGGCGAGACAGGTGGGAAGGACTTCATCGTCGCCCACGCGTCGGCCGACGCCGAGGCACTCGCCGTCGCCATCGCGCGGGGCGGGTTCGAGTACCAGGGACAGAAGTGCTCCGCGGCGAGCCGAGTGTACGTGCCGGAGAGCCTGTGGAGCGAGGTTCGCGACCGTACGGTGGCGATCATCGAGGAGCTGCAGGTCGGCGACGTGCGCGACTTCCGCAACTTCATGGGTGCCGTCATCGACCGGAAATCGTTCACGAAGATCGGCGAGTACCTCGACGACGCGCGCGGGAACGCCAACATCCTGACCGGCGGAACGGTCGAGGGGGATGACGGCTTCTTCATCAAGCCGACGCTCGTAGAGACGAAGGATCCCGGCTATCGCCTCCTCTGCGAGGAGATCTTTGGCCCGGTCGTCACGGCCTACGTCTACCCCGACGCGCAGTGGGAGGAGACGCTCCGGCAGGTGGACGCGACGTCGCCCTACGCGCTCACCGGCTCCATCTTCTCGCGCGAGCGGAAGGCGGTAAAGCAGGCGAGTGTGGCGCTCCGGAACGCCGCCGGCAACTTCTACATCAACGACAAGCCGACCGGTGCAGTAGTGGGGCAGCAGCCTTTCGGGGGCGCGCGCGCCTCGGGCACGAACGACAAGGCAGGCTCCAAGCTCAACCTCGTGCGCTGGGTGAACGCGCGCACGATCAAGGAGACGTACTCGCCGCCGCGGGACTACAAGTATCCCTTCATGGCGGAGGAATGATGGCAAGGGTTATCGGGGCTCGGCGCTCGGCGCTCGGCACCAGAGCCGAGTCCAGACCGCCGAGCGCCGAGCGCCGATGAGGTACCGCTTCCTCACCGCCGACGTCTTCACCGACCGGATCTTCGGCGGCAACCCGCTCGCGGTCTTCCCCGACGCGCGCGGACTCTCGGCCGAGCAGATGGGGAGCATCGCGCGCGAATTCAACCTCTCGGAGACCGCGTTCGTGCTCCCGGCGCGCGATCCGGCGCACGCACGTCAGGTCCGCATCTTTACCCCGGCCGCCGAGCTGCCGTTCGCCGGCCATCCGACCGTCGGCACCGCGCACGTGCTCGCCGCGATCGGCGAGATCGCGCTCACCGGGAGCGAGACGCGCATCGTCTTCGAGGAGGGCGTCGGCCCCGTACCGGTGACCATTCGTGCCGAAGGCGGGCGCCCGGTCTTCGCGCAGCTCACCGCGGCGAAGGCGCCGGAGGTCGGGTCCCGCCCACCCTCGCGCGCATCCATCGCCGAGATGCTGTCGCTCGACGTGAGCGACCTGCTCGGAGGGAAGACGGCGCCCGAGGCGGTGTCGGTGGGCCTCCCCTTCCTCTTCGTCCCCCTCCGGGACCGCGATGCAGTCGCGCGCGCCCAGGTGCGGCTCGACCTCTGGGCGGCCACCTTCCGCCGCTACTGGGCGCCGCAGATCATGGTCTGGTCGCGCGACCCCGAGCTGCCGGGCTCGGACATCCGCGCGCGAGTCTTCGTCCCCGGCCTCAACGTCCCCGAGGACCCTGCCACCGGCAGCGCCGTCGCCTCGCTCGGCGGCTACCTCGGCACCCGCGAAGGTGCGGCAGACGGCACCTTCCCCTACCGGGTGGAGCAGGGCTTCGAGATGGGGCGCCCCAGCATCCTCGATCTCGAGGTGGACAAGGCTGGGGGCGCCATCTCCGCCATCCGCGTGGGCGGCCAGTCGGTGCTCGTGAGCGAGGGGACGATGGAGGTGCCGGAGGGGAACGGCTAGCGGTCCGGCCAAAGACCGAAGTGCACTCTCAGCGCTTCGTCAAGCGCGTTCATGGTCGCCTCGTCCACTGCAGTCGGGAGTACGTTCGCGATTCGCGATGCGTGGAACGCGGAGAACACGTCGGGTACCATGAGCACCGCGGATTCCAGCTCAAGCGCGGCCAGCCAGGGGGCGCCGCTCGCCGCTACAGCGATGTCATACAGGGTGGATCCATACTCGGCCCCGTTGACGATTGGTATGATCGTCTGATAGCGCCGCCGCACTGAGTACCGCGGCTCCGTCACGACTATACCGTAGTTGGCGCCGACGGACTCGCGTAACTCCCGACTGAACTGCACGACCCGCCCCCGGAGCGAGCCGGCCGCCCTTCCGTGGATAGCGGTGCCCGTCCCGAGGCCGAGCGCTATGCCCATGAGCCGCAGCAGCGAAGCCAGTTCGTACACGATCTGCCCGACAGGCTGACCCAGTTCGTCGACGTGCGTACTGAACAGGCGGGAGAGATAGATGTAGGTAGGCTCGTCGAAGCCCGTCCCACGGTAGTTCGTCGCGAACGGATTGAGTACGAGGTGTGTCGCGCCCAGACTCGCTTCCGTGCCCTTCGTGCTCCCGAAAGCGAATGTCACCGTCTCGGTGTCGGGCGGACATGCCGATAGGAGAACTTGGCGTCGCTCTTTCGGGTCGCCGCCTCCGATCGCCTCGGGCGGTAGCCAGTGGACCTCGCCTGGAACGTGACCGTGCATAACGCGAACTTCAGCTTTCCTGTTGTTTGGCTCACGCACGTGTGCCGAGAAAGCGACGAAGTCGGTCTTCGTCCGTTATTCGCAGTCGCGTTGGGGGCCCAGCCTCCGAGCGGATTTCCGACAGCAATTCGCCAACTACGTGGCGATCACGAGCGAACGGATCCTCGCCCGTGCCGACAACGTACAGAATGACGATCCGTGCGGACCTCTTTCCTTCGGCGAGCCTGACGACGCGACCGATGCGCTGGAGCAGTTGCCGACGCGACCGGGCCGATGCGACGATTATTCCTAGCCCGGCGGCGCGTACATCAAGGCCTTCATCCAGGACCTTGGGTCCCACCAGTACGCTGTCTTCCTCATCCTCGAAGAGTTTGATCGCCTCTTTCCGCTGCCCCTGCGGCGTCTTGCCGTCAATGCGGTGAACGCGGCGTACGGGGATGCGGGCACCTGAGCTGTACGCGTCGGCGGCTCCCTTTGCAGCCTTCCCTGTCTCCGAAAAAATGAGCACCCGCGACTCAGGCTTGGTGTTTCGTGCGATTACCGTGATCGCGTGAAGCTTGCTTCGGGTTGACGAGAGAATTAGACGAGCCCGGCGGAATGCCTTCCCGAACTCGTCAGCCACGCGCTGCCGATCAGGATTCGAGCGATCCTTCGTCCAGATGCCGGCCCGCTCGGCGAGCGCCGAGAAGGAGTCATGGGGAGCACCGTACTCGCCGATCAGGCGTGCCTTGGCCCGGAGGTAGCTCTTCACGGCAATCTTGTAGCGCTGTTCTTCGCTCTTCGATGCCCACTCGACACCAATCGTGGCGATCTTTGGCCGGACGACGACACGTGCTTTGATCGCGTCGAGCAGGGTGAAACGGTAGCATAGCGACTCAAAGAACGGTCGAAGGACTTTCACGTGGAGGCCGTCCTCACGCTCAAGTGTCGCCGTGAGACCAAGTCGCCGCCCGAATCCCTGCTGAAGCGCGCGAGAGTGCGCTCTAGCCGCACACCAGTGCACTTCGTCCGCGACGAGGAGGCCGCCATTGGCAGGGAGGCGAAAGTGCACATCCCGGGCTGAGTTGACCACCGCCACGCAGACCTGTCCGGCTGCGAGAACGAGCGAGCGCTTCGAGGCCTTACACTCGACCAACCGCTCGCTCTCGGCTGCGAGCTCCAGGTCGTCCTCGATGCGTTTACGCCACTGGTCCGCGAGCAGTCGGGTCGGAACGACTACGAGCACTGCCCCCTTGGCACGCAGTTCCTCCGCGATCGCGAGCGACGCGAGCCGCGTCTTCCCCGCGCCGGTGGCGGCTTCTATGACTCCCCTCCGATTCATGCGCTGCCACTGCGCGAACGCTCGTTGCTGCCAGCGATGAAGCTCCGTTGGGGCCACGACGCTTGGGTCGAGAACGGGACGAGGTCGGATGCGGCCCGTCGAGCGACTGAGCGGCCAATCGTGCTTGTCCTTCTGTTCCTTCGCTTCGAGACTCTGACGCCTGTTCTGCGCCCCTTGCGCGGTCAGGCTGCTCGGATACCATCGCTTCCGACCGTAGCTCATGACCGCCCGGTACTCGATCTTCCGCGCGCGGTGGAGCGCAGCGAGAGAACTGTTGATTTCCTTGCGGCTCAGCGCCCCGAATGCCTCCCGATTTCGGCGATGGAGCGACGCTCGAAGTTCGAGCCAGTGCTGGTCGGGCTTGTCCTCCAATGCATGCAGAAGCGCGACGGGGAGATCAGCGTAGCGGGAGTTCTTCACTTGGAAGCTGACCAAAGCGGAAGGATCAATTGCCGAGCAGTACGAAAATGGGGCCGAGTTTAACAGGCTCGGCCCCACCCCGCCAGGTCATGACCGCTCGGCAGCACCTGCTGTCCGAGAACCTAGGCGCTGCGCTTCCTCCGCCGCTCGACGCTCCCCTTCAGGGAGTTAATGGTGAGGGCAAACACGCTCTCAAACGCGTCATGGTCCGGCGGCGTGTCCTCCGCCTGTTGCGACGGGAGTGATGGGGCCGCCGAAGGGGCCTCCAAGACCGCTGGAGAAGCGTGCAACCTACGAGGCTCGTCTGCCATGGAGTGTCCGGAAGATTGTGCGCGAGCCCAGGATAAGGAGACGGGGTATCTACGGTCAATAGATGGTAGACGAAGCCGGCAGCCAGATGGTCGCAGGTTGGCGCCGCCTCGACATCTCGGCGCATTTTCGGGGCCATACGCGGGTACGCCGCGGCGCCAGTTGGTACTACGCCACGGAGTGGTGACAGTTCCACGGCTGCGATGCCGTAAGTGAGAGCGCTGGAACTACTTGGGCATCCCCTATGCTCGCTCTTGGTCGAGTGGTACAGCGATGCCACATGAATCGCGGCCCTGGCCCAACGGGCGCAAAGGGCGAGCTAGAGTTGCAAGATGCGGCAACGATGTACCGCTCCGAACTGCTCCCAGGAGAAGCCACGCCGCTTCACGAAGGACACCGAGGCTCCCCGTGAGGCGGCGACCGAAGAGATTGGCCGCCCCCGCTCGCTTATCCTTTGTACCCTCCGGCCCCTACTGCTCGGCCGCCCGCACCGGCGCGCGCCCGAGCTTGCGGTCGAAGAACTCCGCCGTCGCCGCGTTCACGCGGAGCACGTTGGCGAAGCGCAGCCAGTGGTGCGTGTCGTCCGGGATCACCAGCTCCTCGTAGGGCACGCGCCCGGCCGAGAGGCGCTGCACCAGGTCCACCGTCTGCGCGAAGCGCACGTTGCGGTCGTCGTCGCCATGGATGAGGAGCACGGGGGACTTCCACGTGGCCATCGATGACACCGGCGACGACTGCCAGGCGACCTCCGCCGCCTTCGCCCTGTCGTTCGTCTCATAGCGCCACGCCGTGCCGCCGAACCGGCTCCCGGCATCGGCGGTGAAGTCGTGCACGCCGTGAATGTCCACGCCGGCGGCGAAGACGTCGGAGTTCCGGGCGAGGGCGAGTGCCGTGAGGTAGCCGCCGTACGAGCCGCCGTAGATGCCGATTCGCGCGGGGTCCACCTGCGCGAGCGTTCGCAGGTACTCGCCCCCCGCCTTCACATCCAAGTACTCGGCCGCCCCCTGCGCGCCGGCGTTCGGCGCGCGGTGGAAGTCGTGCCCGTAGCCAATTCCCAGGCGGTAGTTCACCGAGAGCACCACGTACCCCTTGCTCGCGAGGTACTGGTTCATCGCGTAGGAGTTCGAGTAGTAATCCGAGTAGTGCCAGCCGAGGAGCATCTGCCGCGGCGGCCCGCCGTGGACGTAGACGATCGCCGCTTTCTTCCCGCCAGTGCTCCCGGCGGCGCCGGCGCGCTCGAACAGCTGGCCGTGCACCTCCACGCCGTCCGGCGCCTTGAACACCACCTTCCTCGGCGTCACGAGCTGCGCCGAGGGGAAGTCCGCCGGGATGCGGTCGGCACCGATCGCGCGCGCGGCGCCTCCGGCGGCCGGCATTACCATCGGGAGCGGCGGGCGCTGCGCGGTGGCACCGATGAAGGCGATCTGTGAGCCGTCCCCGGTCATCACGGGCGTCCACTCCAGCCCCATGCCGGGTGTGAGCACCTCCGGCGCGGCGCGGTCCACAGGCACCCGCACCACGTGGCGGCGGTCGATGTCGTCCACGTCCTTGCCCGCGTTTCCGGCAAAGAGGAGGAAGCGGCGGTCGGGGCTCAAGGTGATGTACTCCGCCATGTAAGAGCCCGGCGTGAGGAGCAGCGGCTCGCCCCCGCTCGCCGCGACCGAATAGAGCTGCGCCTGGCCACCCATGTACGAGAGGAAGACGATCCGGTCGCCGGCCGCCCAGTGGAGGTTCGTGCCCCCGTGCGTGGAGGGCACGGAGCCCCGGAGCGTCTCCGGCGCCTTCCAGAGCTGCCGCCCCTCGCCCGTCGTCGCGTCGGCCGTCCAGACGGACCACGGCACGTGCCGCTGCACGAGGATGGAATCGAGGGCGCCGCCCGCGCCGGGCCTGCGGACGAACGCGAGGCGCTTCCCATCGGGCGACCAACGCGGTGAGCCGTCGCGCGATGTGGACGGTGTCATCCACAGGATCGGCGTCGAGTCGCCGGTGAAGATACCGACGAACGCATGGTCGCCGCGGCTCGACACGAACGCCAGTCGCGACCCGTCGGGCGACCACACCGGCTCACCATTGCTCCCGCGCGCCGAGAAGAGGCGGCGGGCCGGCGCGGCGCCGTCGAGCGGAGAGACCCAGATCTGCCCGTCCTTCTCGAAGGCGACGACGTCACCTTTCGGCGAGATGGCCGGGCCGTCGCCATCGGATATCGCCTTCGGCTCGGCACCGCCACCGAACGGCACGGACCACATCTGGACCTTGAGCGGTGTGGGGCTCAGGGCCGGGTTCACCGGGAGCGCGTCGTCCCAGTTCGAGCCGTGGTCGCCACCGCGCACGTACACCACGTACCCGCCGTCCGGCGAGAGGGAGACGCTCGTCAGCTCTTGCCCATCGTCCACGCCGTAGCGCGTGAGCTGCCGCGCGACGTAGCCCGGCCCCTCGGCCACCCACACGTTGCGCTGCCCTCGCTCGTTGAGCGCCCAGGCGATGCGGTTGCCTCGCGTGGACGCCGTGAGCTCGTTGGGGAAGGGGTAGCTCTTGATCTGCTCGAGCGTGTACGACGAAGCCGCAGCCGGAGCGGCAGACGGCGCGGGACGCTGCGCGACCGTCACGAGTGGCGCGTGCAGGGCGAGCGCGGCGGCGAGCGCGCGCAGGCGCGGGGCGGTGAGCATGCGAGCCTCCGGGTGAGTGACGGCGGCGGTGCGACCTCTCGTACCGGAGCCGCGTGGGACTCGCGCACGATGCGTCGTCGTCGCTCGCGGCGCAACGTCAGGTGCGTGTATACTTTCGTCATGGCTGCAAGCGCAGGCGGCGCCCCCGGCGTCGCGCCCTCCTTCTCGCCGGCCGACCTGCGCGTCACCCGGCTCCGGGCGTTGCGCGGCCCCAACTTCTGGCGCCTCGCACCCGTCATTGCCTGCGACGTGCAGCTCGGGCCGCTCGAGCACGTCACCTCGGCGAGCATCCCGGAGTTCACCGAGCGCCTCGTCGCCGCGATGCCGTCACTCGCCGAGCACGAGTGCAGCGAGGGCGCGCCCGGCGGCTTCATCACCCGGCTGCGGGCAGGGACGCATCTCCCGCACATCATCGAGCACGTGGCACTCGAGCTCCAGGCGCTCGCCGGGAGCGACGTTTCCTTCGGACGCGTGGTCGCGTCGGGAGACGAGGGCGTGTGGTGGGTGATCGTCGCCTACGAGGAGGAGGAAGCCGGGCTGCAGAGCGTGCGCGACGCGGTGAGCCTCATCCGCGCCTGCATCGCCGGCGAGCCGTTCGACATCCGCCGCGCCGCCGACGATCTCTGCGATCTCTTCGAGAACGTCCGCCTCGGTCCGTCCACGGGCGCCATCGTCGAGGAGGCGCGCCGGCGCGGCATCCCCGTCCGCCGCCTCAACTCGCACTCCCTCGTCCAGCTCGGCCTCGGCAAGAACCTGAAGCGCATCCAGGCCACGATGAGCGACGGCACCAGCGCCATCGGCGTCGAGATCGCGCAGGACAAGGACGACACGAAGCGCGTGCTCGGGAACATCGGCCTCCCCGTGCCGAAGGGCGACGTCGCCTCCAGCCCGGACGACGCGGCGGACATCGCCGCGGAGATCGGCTACCCCGTCATCCTCAAGCCGCTGGACGCGAGCCACGGGCGCGGCATCTCCCCACGCCTCGACGGCGAGGACGCGTTACGCGAGGCGTGGGACGCGACGCGGGAGTACTCGCGACGCGTGGTGGTGGAGCGCTTCGCCACGGGAAGCGACCACCGCGTGCTCGTCATCAATGGCCGCGTGATCGCGGTGGCCGAGCGTGTGCCGGCGCACGTGGTGGGGGATGGCGCGCGCACAATCCGCGAGCTGATCGACATCGTGAACGCCGACCCGCGCCGCGGCGTGGGGCACCGGAAGATCCTCACGAAGCTCCCGGCCGACGAGCGCACCGAGGAGTATCTCGCCGAGCGCGGGCTGACGATGGCGAGCGTGCCCGCGGCGGGGGAGCGCGTGCTGCTCCGCCCCACGGCGAACCTCTCCACCGGCGGTACGGCCATCGACCGCACGGACGAGATTCACCCCGACAACGTCACCGCCTGCGAGATGGCGGCCGGGATCGTGGGACTCGACATCGCCGGCATCGACGTGATCACCAGCGACATCTCGGTTCCCTTCCGTGAGAACGGCGCGGTAATCATCGAGGTGAACGCGGCGCCCGGCATCCGGATGCACACGCATCCCGGCGAGGGGACGCCACGCAATGTGGGCGCGCCGGTGATCGACATGCTCTACCCGCCGGGCGCGGAGAGCACGATCCCCGTCATCGCGGTCACCGGCACGAACGGGAAGACTACGACGACGCGCCTCATCGCGCATCTCTTCCGCCACACGGACAAGACGGTCGGCTTCACGACGACCGACGGCGTCTACCTCGGCAACCGCCTGGTGATGGAAGGGGACATGACCGGCCCCTTCTCCGCGAACATCATCCTCTCCAACCCCACGGTGGACGTCGCGGTGCTCGAGACGGCGCGCGGCGGAATTCTGCGCTCCGGGCTCGGCTTCGACGAGTGCGACGTCGGCATCGTCCTCAACGTCACCGCCGACCACCTGGGGCTCCGCGGCATCCACACGGTCGAGCAATTGGCCGAGGTGAAGGGCGTGGTCGCCGCGGTGGTGAAGCGCGAGGGCTCGGCCATCCTCAACGCCGACGACCCGCTCGTCTACGCGATGAAGGATCGCACGCCGGGCGACGTCGTCCTCTTCTCCGTGATGGGCGACGGCGAGAACGAGCACATGGAGCGCCACCTCTCGCGCAATGGCATTGGCGCGCGCATCGAGAACGATACCTTCGTGGTCCGGCGCGGGCGGCTCCGCATCCCGATCGCCGCGGTGCGCGAGGTGCCGCTCATGGTCGGCGGCGCCGCCGCGTTCCAGCGCGGCAACATCCTCGCGGCGATCGCCGCCGGCTACGTACGCGGCCTCCGCTACGACGACATCCGCGCCGGTTTGCTCTCCTTCTTCCCGTCGCCCTCCATGACGCCGGGTCGGATGAACCTGATGCGCGCGGGCGCCGGCCGCGTGCTCGTGGACTACGCGCACAATCCGGCCGCGCTCGCGGGCCTCATGGATTTCGTGCGCGGGCTCCCCGCGGTGCGCCGCATCGGCGCGATCGCCGCACCCGGCGACCGGCGCGACGATGACATCCGCATCGTCGGTCGGCTCGCCGCGGGGCTCGACTACGTGATCGTCAAGGAGGACGACGACCGCCGCGGGCGCGTGCCGGGCACGATCGCGGAGCTCGTCGTCGAAGGGCTCGTGGACGGCGGCCTGGCGCGCGACCGGATCGAGATCATCCTCCCCGAGATGGAGGCCGTGGACCGCGTGCTCGACCTTCTCGGCGACGGCGACCTCGGCATCATCCTGGCCGATGCGGTGCAGGAGGTGCTCGAGCACGTGCGGGCGAGGACCAGTGGCGGGCTATAGCGGCACCACTGATCTCTCTTCCCTCTTCCCTCTTCCCCCTCCCCTCCCGGACCCCACCACCGAGATTCGCATCACCGCGCTCGCCTCGCTGCACGGGGCGAACTTCTGGTCGATGCGCCCCGTGACGCGCATGGATCTCGCCGTCGGCGCGTACGATGACATCTCCTCGGCCCAGGTGGACGGGTTCGGCGCGGCGCTCCGTTCGGCGCTGCCAGGGCTCGCCGAGCATCGGTGCAGCATCGGCGAGCGCGGCGGCTTCCTCACGCGGCTCCGGCGCGGTACCTACGCGCCGCACATCATCGAGCACGTCGCGCTCGAGCTGCAAACGATGATCGGGCACGACGTGGGCTACGGGAAGACGCGCGGTGGCGACGCGCCGGACGAGTATACGCTCGTCTTCGAGCACCAGCACGCGGGCGTCGGGCTCCGCGCCGCCGCGCTCGCGCTCGGTGTGGTGCAGCGTGCCTTCGCCGGCACGCTCACGACCGTGGATGCCGCGGTCGCCGAGCTGAAGGCGCTCGCACGTTCGCCCGACGTGCCGCCGCTCCGGCAGCGCGTGCGCTGCGGGATCACGGGGGGC
>JBBJNN010000059.1:28829-33386 GCA_037720885.1 Gemmatimonadaceae bacterium
CGGCGCGGCCTGGCGGACGATGACCTCGTGGTGGATGTGGCGCCCGGCTACATCCTCCAGGCGGGGCTCCCCTATTCGCGCTCGCAGATCGCAGTCATCCTCGACGCCGCACCCGCCGACGTACCGGAGCGCTACCGCGACGAGGAGCGCGCGCGCAAGCTCGTCGGCACGCTCGCCGATGCGGTACCGCGTGGCGGCACAGTGATCGCGCCGGCCAAGGAGTGGGAGGTGCAGGACTATGCGCGCGACGGGGGATGTCGCGTCGCCATCTTCGCCACGGACGACGACGTCACCGACCGCGACAAGAAGCTGGCACGCGTGGTGGCGCTGGTGAGCGCGGGGCGCATCCTGATCGAGCACGATGACGGCGTGACCGACGCTGGAGCACTCCGCGACGACGCGCCGGCCGCGGCACAGGTCGCGGCGGCGCTCGCGATGTTCGTGCTCGAGGCGATGGCACGCGCGACGCCCTCCCCCTCCGGCGCGGCCGACGCGCAGCCCGCGCGGTGACGCCGAGACGGCGTGGGCGGACGCCGCAGGGAGTGCAGAGGTGCGGGGCCGGCTCGCTCGTGCTGATCGGGGGCGGGTGCACGGCCGACGGTGAGGCGCTCGCCACTTTCGTCCGCATGTGCGACGCTGCCGCGGGTGGGAAGATCGTGGGGCTCACGACGGCGTCCGCGGACCCTGTGGGATCGGCCCGGCACTGGAAGAAGGATCTCGCCATCGCCGGCGCGCGGACGGTGGAGTTCCCGATCGTGGACCGCCGGGCACGCGCGCAGGACGAGCGTGTGGCGAGCACGATCCTCGACGCGCCCGGCATCTTCCTGGGCGGCGGCGACCAGGTGCACCTCGTCGCGACCATCCGCGGCTCGCGCGTGGGAGATGCGATCGGCGAGGCGTACCGCCGGGGCGCGGTGGTGTGCGGAACGAGCGCCGGTGCGGCCGCGCTCACGGAGACCATCCTGGCCGGCGGCGAGCCCGACGAGCATGGGAAGCTGCTCTCCATGCACATCGGCCCGGGGCTGGGCCTCCTCGGCTTCCGCGCGATGATCGACACGCACTTCGCGCAACGCCGCCGCCTGCAGCGCCTGTTCGCCGCGATCGCCGCCAACCCGGATTACATGGGGCTCGGCCTCGACGAGGACACCGCGCTCGTCGTCCACAATGAGTTGGGTGCCGTGGTGGGCAAGGGTGGCGTGACGTTCGTGGATGGGCGCGGCGTGCGCTTCGACAACGCCAGCGAGGTGGCGCGTGGCGCGCACCTGACGCTCAGCCACCTGCGCGTCGGCATCGTCGGGCACGGCTACACGCTCAACCTCGAGGAGCGCGAGCTGGAGACGCTCGTGCGCGCGAACGGCGCGGCGGGAGGGACGGCCGGTGGGTGAGGCGACCTTGTACGCCGTGGTCGAAGCCCATGTCGTGGCGGCGGTGCAGTGGCTGCGCCTCATCGTCGAGATGACGGGCGCGGCGGTGATCGCGATCGGAGTCGTGATCGGGATGATCAAGTTCGTTCGCCACGCGCTGCACAGCCGCCCCGACAGCTACAACGAGATCCGTCTCACGCTCGCCCGCTACCTCGCGGTAGCCCTCGAGTTCCAGCTCGGTGCGGACATCCTCTCCACGGCGATCGCGCCGAGCTGGGATCAGATCGGCAAGCTCGGCGCGATCGCCGTGATCCGTACGGTGCTGAACTACTTCCTGACGCGCGAGATGCGGGAAACCGGGGTGAAGGAGTAGGGACCGCGCCCTTAGAACCTCGCCTCCAGGTAGAAGTCCGCCCGCACGCCCTTGTCCGGCCGGATCCCCTTCGCCAGGTCGAAGCGCAGGAGTCCATCCATGATCGAGAGTCCCACGCCGGCGCCGCTGATCGGACGTCCCGGGTGTGACCACAGGCTGCGGCTTCCGGCCCACCCCACGTCGTAGAAGACGACCGGCCGCAGCGCGACCATGCTCGTGCCCAGCTCGGCGCGCGCCATCCAAAACGCGTCGCCCGCGGCCGCGCCGATCGTCTGCCCGCGGATGGTCTGCGAGCCGCCGAGGTACCAGAGGCGCTGCGTCGGGACCGTGCCGGCGGAGGTGCCGGCGCTCAGCGTCAGCGCGCCATCGAGCCGGCGCCCCAGGCCGTGCGAGAGCGTGGCGTCGAAGGCGCCGCGCGCGTACTGGAGCTCGCCCACCCCGCCCTCCGCACGCAGGTCGCTGAGCAGGCGGAAGCCGTGGGGGTCGAGCCCGCGCGACGACTGCAGGCGGAGCGCCGCGCCCGCCACGTCGCCGCCCGTGGCGTCGATGTTCGGGAGGAAGCGGACGTCGTTGATCACCTTCGCGAGCGAGAACTGCGTCTCCACGCGCGCGTCGCCCTGGCGCTCGGCGAAGAGGCGCATGGTGAGCGTCGAGCCCAGGTCGAACGTGCCGGTCGCCTCCGCGCCCCACGTGCGGTAGTAGACGCCTTCGTCCCGCGCGAAGAGAAACGCGGAGAGCGAGGGACCGAAGGCAAGCGGATCGCCCCAATCGTTGGCGACGCCGAGCCGGCGGAACGCGATGAGACCGAGCGTGCGGCGACCATTGCCCCGGGTGATGCCGATCTCGCCGTTTGGCCGAAGGTCCGCGGTGCCGAGCCGCAGGAGCGCGCGCCCCGCGTACCCGCGGCCGAACTCCTGCTCGACGGATGCACCAGCGGAGAGTCCTTCCACGCGGTTGTAGCGCAGGAGTCCTTCGCCGAGGCCGTAGTGCAGCGTCGGGGGCTGCGGTGCCCAGTTGGCCTGGAGGCCGAAGTCGAGCTCCTTCATCAGCCGCTCCGCTTCCGCCTTGCCGAACAGGTCATCGCCGGCATCGTAGATGGAGGCCGGGAGCTCGGGCGCGTTCGCGAGCTTCGCGGAGTCCTTCGGCGTGCGGGTGACCACTCGGAGCGTGCCCTCGTTCTGCGAGCCTACGTTGATGTGGGCGTCGCCATCGTCGATGGTATTGCTTCGACGTCGCCGGCGTGTGGAGTCGCGCGCCGCCGAGTCACCGGGCGCGAGGGAGTCACGCTCTGCTCGCGGAAAGGTGGGGAGCGTGTCGATGCCGTTCACGCTCGCGTACTTGAACGAGTTCTCGAGGGTGACGGGCGAGCGCATGAAACTCACCTGTACCTCGCCCTGCGCGCGCTGCACGCGGGGGAGC
Organism: Gemmatimonadaceae bacterium; assembly: GCA_037720885.1. Taxonomy (GTDB): domain Bacteria; phylum Gemmatimonadota; class Gemmatimonadetes; order Gemmatimonadales; family Gemmatimonadaceae; genus JACMME01. The sequence continues at coordinate 31,986 of JBBJNN010000059.1, forward strand.
CACCAGCGTCCCTGGTGCAGCCCGTACTCCACCGTCATCCCCTTGATGTTCGCCTGCATCGGGCGGAGCCAGCGCGGGATGTCGTCGTCGTCCCCGTCCGGGTCGTCCTTCTGCGCCTCCTTCGCCACCTGCACGATGTCCATGGGGGTGGAGAGACGGTACGCGGCGCGCACGAGCTGCGCGCTGGCGGCGTCGAACCAGAAGGAGCCGACGATGAGGTTCCACCTCGGCCTGCGCGCCGTCACCTCGAGCTCGACGAGCCGGATCTCCTTCCCGTCGGGCAGGTGGAAGGTGATGGAATCACCCACCGTGTACTGGTAGTACGCCTCCGCGCCCTCGGCGAGCGGGTGGACGATCTCGCGGTCGTCCACCTCGCGCTTGACGATCCCCGCGCCCACCCAGATGGCGTCATTGCCGGGGTAATAGGGGATGGCGTAGGCGCCATCCACCTGGGCGTTCGCGCTCGGCACGCCGGGCACGATACTGCGCGAGCCCTTCACGTCGATCCACGCGCCCTTGCCGCGCTGCCAGCGCACGCGCGCGACGTTCTCGTGGCGGAAGATGAGGCGGTCGCGCGCGAGCTTCTTGAAGCCCAAGCCGGCGGAGATGCGCGTGTACGAGGTGGCGTCGTAGGAGGTGAGGGTGGAGTCCTGCTCCAGCCGCGCCATGCGCGCGCGCCCCAGGAGCGAGCCCGCGGCCGCCGAGCGAAAGGCGGAGGCGAGGAGCGCGGGGGTGACTGAGTCGCGCCGCGGCGGGCGGTTCGCTCGCGCGGCGCGGACAGAGTCCCAATGGTCCCGGATCGAGTCGCGCCGAGCCGCGCGCGCGGAGTCGCGCGCGACCTGCGCGGAGTCGCGCTTGGTGGAGTCGGCCTTCGGCTTCTTTCCGACGCCAATGGAGACGGAGGTCTGGAACGCGAGTGCGGCGGCGACGAAGGCGATCATGGAGTGGGCGTATGGATTGGGCGCGTCGGGATCTACCGCTACAACAGGGCAGGTGTTCGGTGCCAACCGCTGGACATTTCTGTGTGTTCGAGATGTGAGTGCTACCCCGCAGCGGGTCCGGAGGCACCACGCGCGCCACGGGGCTGCGCGACTCAACGTGGTGGGGCGCACGAGGTTGAGAAACGCGACGCGCGGCGCGTGTCACCGCGGGGGGACGGGTGTGTGTCCGCTATGGCGTGCCGGGGGTGGAGCGAGGAGCGGTCGTGTCGGCGACGGGTCGCGTCTACCAGAATCCGCCTTGCGGGCACGTGTCGGCGCTCAGAGATTCCCTGCCATGGCGACTCCGGCGATCGACTTCGAGGCGCTGCGCCGGTTGAGCGTGGCGGAGCGGCTCCTGCTCGTGGAGGACCTCTGGGATAGCATCGCCCACGACGCGCCGGACGAGGCGCTCCCCACCGCG
>JBBJNN010000060.1:0-33356 GCA_037720885.1 Gemmatimonadaceae bacterium
GCCCACCACCGCGGCCGCCGCCGCCACCCCCGAAGCCGCCACCGCCACCGCGTCCCCCGGCGCCACGTCCGCCCTCACCGCCAGGGCCAGCCTCGCCCGCCGCGCGGAAGTTCGCGGTTCCACCGGGCGGGCTCGCCGTCATCGTGAAGCGGACGTCGGCGTAGCTGCAGCCGCCGAGCTTCGCTTCTCCGAGCACGATGTCCGCCATGCCCTTGAACTTCGACTCGAGGACGCGCCCCCGTGGAGCATCCGCGAGAAGCTGCGCGACGAGATCGTGCGAGTAGAGCGCGAGCGCGGCGGTCGCGCCGACGCCCTTGCCGACACCCTTGAGAAAATCGCGACGGGATGGGCTCATGTCGTTGCCTCGCTCAGACGGCCGGGGAGACCGACGTCATGTAGAACTCCTCGATCCGCACTGGCGGGACGAGCGCGGCATTGCCGCCGTCGTACGATTCGCCGAGGTGCATGGGGACGGGCTTGCCGACGAGCGACAGGTTGTTGTAGCCGACCAGTGGGGACATGTTCCAGCGGAAGTTCTGCACCGGTCCGACGATCTCGCCGTTCTCGATGAGGAACAGCCCGTCGCGCGTCATACCGGTGTTGAGCAGCGGCTGCTCCTGCGATGGGACCGCCCGAATGTACCAGAAGAAGGTCACGAGCAGCCCGCGCCGCGTCTGCTTGATCATGTCCTCGACAGACAGCTCGGAGCCTTCCTGCACGAGGCTGTTGTTCACGGTCGCCGGCTGCCCGGGCGCGAGCGTCTTTAGCACGCCCTTCTCGATCCACGTCACCGGTTTGGCCGGTCGGTTGTCGCCGAGGATGTTCGACTGCCGTAACGTGGAGTTGCCGATGTCGCTTCGCAGGGTGAACAGGTCGCCCAGCAGCTTGTCCCCGGGCTTCTTGCCGGCCATGTAGGCGGCTGGCGAGCCGGGTCCCGTATTATTGAAGCCACCGCCGCCGCCCCCGCCTCCACCACCACCGCCGCCCGCACCCGGCGGTGGCACATCGCCCGCCGCGGCCGGCGGAACCCCGCCCGCGCCCGGCGGTCCGCCGCCGGGGACACCGAAGCCTCCGAGTCCTCCACCGCCACCAAAGCCGCCGCCACCCGGGTTGAAGATGCCGGTGAGCAGCGAGAGGAAGCGCGCGTTGGCTCGTGGCTCGAGGATCACCGTGTAGCGGCCGGGCTCGATTGCCTTCGCGCGACGGCTGCGGAGCGCCTTGTTCGACGCGACCTCGGTCAGCGCCTTCGCGTCGATCATGCGAAGGTCCTTGATGCCGGTGGAGCCTGCCCACCCGGACCCGCTGCCGTCGGGCATGCGGCAGGTGAGCACGAAGCTCATCTCCGCCGCCCGGTAGTAGGCGAAGAGTCCTTTCGAGTTCGCGTTGCAGGTGGTCTGGTCGATCTTCGGGATGTAGCCCGCGCCGAGCACGCCCTTCGCCTCGGCGATGTCGATGCTGTCCCGAACCATCCGCGCGCGTTCGGCCGGCCCGAAGCCCACCATCTCGGGCAGTGCCGCGTCCACCGGCACGTACTCCTGCGCGCCGAGCAGCTCTGGCAGCCTGGGATTGTCCGTCGCCTTCTGTGCTTCGGCGGTGGCCTCGTTCACCATCGTCTGGAGTCCGACGTCGCTGAAGTCGCGCGTCGTCGCGGTGCCAGACTTCTGGCCGATGCGGACAGTCGCGGAGAGCTGCCGATCGTACTGCACCAGGTTCGTCGTGATGGACGAGTTCGCCCACCGCGTGCCCGACCGTTCGCCGCCCGTGAGGTTCACCTCGACGGCGTCGGCCTTGGTCATGCCGATGACCTTCTCGACGATCGCTTTCGCTTCTTCGCGTGTGTACATGAGGCGGCGGAGGCTACGGATGGCGTACGGCGCTGTCAATGTGTATTCGCACGGGGTACTGATTTCGTTGGGCTTGGCCGGACCGGCATCAAGGACGCATCGTCATTGGGATGCCACACGGAGCGATCCGCTGTGATCCGTAGTTTCCGGAGCAATCGTATCCCCTGCGTTCTTGATGCCAGATCAGGTCAGTCCGCGCCGCCGGCGCAGCCACCACTCGCCGCTCAACGCCAGCGCGAACGGGATGATCCACCACGCCAAGCGCATGGGATACCACGTCTCCCGCCGCGGTGTGGCACGGATGGCGTGGTGCAGCGCCTCCGGCAATTCCGCGAGGGCCGAGGCGGGGAGCGCGCGGCCCCCGCGCGCGCTCACCCACGCGGCGAGGAGGTCCCGCGCGTCGGGCGTGGCGCGCGTCACGCCGCTCGTCACCATGAGGGGCGCATCGGCGTGGTCGCTCTCGCTTGCAACGACGACGCGATACGCGCCCGGCGCCGCCGGTGCCTGCACGGAGCCCTGGAACCGGCCGATGCCTGCGCCCGGCCAGAGGCGTACCGAGGCGAGCGGCCGTCCGGGCTCGCCAGCGCGCTCGAGAACAGCCGAGACGCTCGCACGAACAGGGAGAGGACGCGCTGCGTCCGGTGGCGGGCGCAACGCCAGGTCTCGTAGCGTCACGATCACATCGGTTCGCTCGCCCGGCTCCAGGAGGGTGCTCGACAGGGCGAGCGCCACTGGTGGCGTGCTCGCACTCGCCACGTCGGCGATGAGCCCGCGCCAGTATTCGTCGAAGGCGGACGCCGAACGGTCGCGGTAACGCCACGCGTCGAGCGCACCGCTCACGACGAGCAGCCCCGCGCCGACGGCCGATCGCCAGATCACCGGCTGGCCGGCCGCGGAATCGCCGGAGGCCGGTGCCGTGCGCGCCACGGGCTCGGCGCCGGCGGGGAGGGTGGACGGCCACGCGAGCTCGGACGCGCGCAAGGCGGCGCTATCCGTAACGCCGGTGGTGCCCGTGGAAGCGATCGCCACGCCCCGGTCGCCGGCGCGGCCCGCCCACGCGATCATCTCCGTGAGCCGCTCGTACGCGCCGCCGGCTCGCCGGTCGAAGAGCAGCACGACTCCGCCGCCGCGACGCCGGAGGTACGCGTCGAGCCCCGCGACGCCCCCGGTGCCGAGCGCTTCCGGCGCGCCCACAATGATCGCGTCGAACGGTGCCAGCGCCGCGAGGTCGTCGAGCGCCGCGGGCGGCTGGCCGGCGTCGGTGCTGGCGCGGCGCGAGGTAGCCACCCGGCTCGTGACGATGAAGCGGCTGTCCCGCTCGATGGCACGCCGGACGAAGGTAGACATCCAGGAAGGACGCGGATCGAAGAAGAGCACGGCCCACCGCATGTCGCGCACATCGATCAGCACGTCTGCGGCGGCCGAATCACGCGCTCCAGCGACCGTGGCTGTGACCCGGAGTGGCGCGGGTCCAGGCCCGGCGGGCACGAACGAGAGCGAGACCGGTATGCGCTCGTCGTCCGTCACTACCGTGCGCGCCAGGCGAGCGACGACCAGGCCGCGCAGCCGCAGCGTGATGTCGAGGGCACGACCCCGCGCGCCGGTGACGCGCGCGACGGCGACGACGGGGACGCTCGCCGCGGATGGCGTTCGCGCCGGAGCGCTCACGGCTTCGAGCGTCACCACCGGCCCGTCGCGGTCGGGAAGGACAGCGAAGACGGGCGAGGCGGGCGCATCGGCCGGGAGCGGCACGTGGTCGCCGACGATGATCGTACCGTCGGCATCGGCGAATGGCGCGCTGATGACGGTAAACTCCTTCGCGAGACCACGCGCCACCCGCTCAGCGAGCGGCCCATCGCGTCGCGGTGCCGCGGCGACGACCGCCACCACCGGCCGCGTCGTCCGGCTCGAGGTGACCGTGGGATCGGCGGCGCCGGCGAGCGCGATGGCGATCGCGAGCGCGCGGAGAAGCCGGCGCGTCACGCGCCGCCCCGTCCCCGCGCGGGGCGAGGATGACGCAGCGCGTCGTTGAGCGCCCCGCTCAGGCGATTGAGCTCCGGGGGGAGGGCGGGGCGCGACGTCTGTGGGAGGCCGGCGCGGAGCGCGGTGGCCAGGCGCGTGGCCGCGCGGTCGAGCGAGCTCCGCGCATCGTCGGCGCGGCCACGCCCCATCGCGCCAGCCGCAGTGGCGAGGAGCTCCGCCACCTCGTGCAGCGCCTCGTCCGACGGGTCCACTCGCAGTACGCGCTCGGCGAGCGCCAGCGCGCGCTCCGGAGCGTCGGCGCCGGATCGCGGCGAGCCCGCCAGTTCGGCAATGGCGGAGAGCGCCGCCCGCAGCGCGGTGACGCGGGGCGCCAGCTCGGGCTCCGCGCTCGCGCGGGCCCCGCGCGCGATGTCGGTCATCACGCCGGTGAGCCGCCGAGATGGGTCGAGGCGCTCACGCTGGGCCAACGCGCGCAGGATGATCCGGGCGTGCGAGAATGCGCGCTCGAGCTGCGCGAGCGCCGCGCGCTCGTGCGTCAGGGCGAGCGCGAGGTCGGCCCTCGTGAGTGCCGCCGCGGCGCGACTCATCGCCCGGATGCCGCGACGCAGCGCGACCTGCCCCTGATTCGCCGACCGGCCGGCTGCCAGATCGCTCTCGCCCTCCGCTTCGGCCACTTCATCGAGGTCGGTACTGCCGGCCTCACTCCCATCATCTGCAAGCTCGCCACCCATCATGAACACGAACTCGGCGCGCACCTTCCGCTGCTCGGCCGCAAGCTCCTGAGCTTCCGCGGTGAACGCAGCGGCGGTCAGTGCCCCCCGGCGCGCGGCCAGCCGCTCCGTCTTGAGGATGACCATCTGCTGGCTGACCGCGTACCGTTCGCCCTCGGGGTCCAACGCGAATCCGGCCGCAGCGCCGCCACCAGGCGCGAGCAGCTCCGCGATGAACGCGTCCGACTCTGAGGGCGCCGAGCCGGGGCGGGCGTCCGTCGCGACGGCCCGGTAGACGACCATGTCGCCTGGCTCGAGGCCGAGCCCGTCGAGGCGCCACCGGGCACGCGCCGTCCACCGACGCGCACCAGCGCGCGCGATCTCGAGGGGCACCTGCCCTTCGGCGAAGGTGAAACGCTCCCCGGCGCCCGACACCTTGGTGTACCTCAGGCGCAGCGATGCGAGGCCAATATCGTCGTCGGCCTCGACCCCGAGCTCGATCGTGTGGCGCGCGTCGGGGAGCAGGAGATCGCGGCCAGGCGCGGTGAGGCGCACGCGCGGCGCGGCATCAGCGGCGACCGTGAGGCCGATGAGGCGGCGCGTGCCGACGCGTCCGTCGGACGTGGCGGGTGCGATCGCGATGTAGCCGTCGGCGTCGGCGAGGAGCTCGCCGGTGAATGCGTTGGGCCCCGCCGCCGCGAGTACCTGACGCCCCCGCACGGTCTCGATCGAGACCGCCGCGGCGGTCGCGCGAACGGTGAGACGCACGCGGCTGCCGACGAGCGCCTCGACCCGCGCCGGATCGCGTAGCGACTGCGCCGGCGCCGCGGCGTATGCCGGCGGCGCGATCGTGACGTCCACGATCGTGATGGACGCTGCCGGCGCAGGTGATGCCGGCTGGGAGCTTCTCGTCGCCCGCACGGCGCGCGGGAGCGCGGCGCGCGAGACGACGAGTGCCCAGAGCATGGCGGCAGCGCCGAGTGCCGTGAGCGCGTTGCGGGCGGGAAAGAGCGCGGCGGGGTCGAGACCGCCCGCGAGCCGAGCCGCCTGGCGGAGCACGATGGTGCGGACGTGCTCGGCGACGTGCGGTGTGGAGTGCGAGGCTGCACTCCGCGCCAGCAGCTCACTGGCAGTGACGAGCAGGTTGCGACACTGTGGCGCGCGCCGCTCCACGAGATGGGCTACATGCCGCCGGCGCCCGCTCGACGTCAGCACGCGCGCGCCGGCGCCGGCGGCGGCGAGGCTCAAGCCCGCGAAGACGGAGCGCCATGCCGCGCCGGGCGCGGGCCAGCCGGCCGCGGCGAGCGCGAGCGCGAGCCCCAGTCCAATAGCCGCGCCCTCGGCGGCCGACATCCACGCGAGCCGCCGGGCGGCGCGCGCGAGGATCGCGCGCACCGCGGCCGATTCAGGCGGCGCGGTCATGCGCCACGCGGGCCGCGGTTGGTTCGTGAGCCGAGCGTCGTAGCCACGTCTCGAGCGCGAGGAGCGCGAGCGTGAGCACCCAGAGCCAGCGCCCGTCGGAGGGCGCGGCAGCCCCATCGGCGTTCGCGCCGGCTGGTGGGTCGGCGGCGGGCGCACGTTGCCACGGCGCGAGCACGGGGGCGGGAAGCGTCGCCGGCTCGAGCTCGGTGATCGGAGGCGCGAGTGACCGGGCGCGCGCCGCGGCCGCGATGAGCGCCGTCGCCGCGAGGCTTCCCGCATCCGCTGATGAGAAGAGCAGCAGGCGCTCGCGCCCGGCTGCCGTATCCTGGGCCGCGACCATTACGGGACGGCCTCCATCATCTCGGGCGATTACCAGACCCGGCGCGCGAGCGGCTTCGTCGGAGACGGGCGCTCGCGCCGCGGCCGCGAGGAGCATCGAGTCGGACCGGAGCCGGGCGACAGCATCCGTCATCCACGGCGCGCGGGGCGGCGTCGCGCCACGAAGCAGCTCGCCGCGCCGCTCGAACCCTGGATAGACGATGGCGACAGCGTGAGCTGTATCCTCCGGAACCGGTATGCCAACGGAGGCGGCGGCGCGCGCGTCCGCGTCGGCGCGCGCCCGCTCGCCCGCTCCGGCGAGGAGGAGCAGTGTGTCGCCCCCCCGCGCGGGTGCACGGCCGGCGCTCCACTCGACGGTGGCGCGCCCCTCCGAGAAGGCGGTCCGTGCGATGAGCACGCTGTCGCCGTAGCGCGTGTACGTCTCCAGCGTGTCCTTCATCGGCAGCACGTCAACGCGCTCCAACCGAACGCCAACGGTCGGTGGCACGAGCGCGAGATCCCTGGCCTCGAGCGCCCCGACCTGGAAGTCCGATATGATCACGACCTCGCCGCGGCCGGCCTGGCGGCTCAGCCACGCCATCGCGCCGGCGATGGCCCCCGAGGGTGCGCTCGACTCGAGCACGACGCTCGCTCCGGCTTCACCCGCGAGACGTCGCGCTCCGCGCCGAGCGGCCTCGACGCCTTGCTCTCCGGCGGGCGTCTGGCGGCGCAGGCTGGCGCTCGTGTCGACCACGATCGCGCGCGCCAGCGCGCGGCCCACCGCGCCTCGCCGCTCGGCGGTACGGAGGGCTGGCTGCGCAAGCGCAGCGACGGCGGCGGCGAGGATGCCGAGACGCACGAGGAGGAGCACCACGTCGTGCACGCGGGTGCGCCGGGTCGGGAGCAGCCGTGAGGGCTCGAGAAAGCGGAGCGTCGGGAATGGGTGTACCCGTGCGCGCCCGCGAGCCAGCAGGTGAATGAGGACAGGGAGGGCCAGCGCGGCGAGGCCGGCCCAGGCCCAGGGGTTCCGCCAGATCATGCCCACATCATGCGCAGATCACGTCGCCACCGCGCGCGGCTGCCCCGCGGCATGGCGACGGCCACGACGCAGCAGGTAGTCGCGCAACGCCACTTCGGGTGGCGTGTCGGTGGACAGGAGGGCGTAGTCCACGCCATCGCGCAGTGCGTGGATGCGGCATCCGTCGAGGAAGTCGCGCACGGCGGCGCGATAGCGCGGCGCATCCGCGGCGGCGTCAATCAGCCGCCGCTCCCGCGTCTCGAGGTCCTCGAGCTCGACATGGCCGTCGTACCCCAGCGCCATCTCGCTAGGTGAGATCATCTGCAACATGGCGACGTCGTGTCCGCGCCGCACCACACGCCGCATCTCGCGCCGGGTCGCGTCCTCCGCGTCGTAGAAGTCCGAGATGATCACCACGACGCCGCGGCGCCCCAGCAGCTGCGCGCCGCGCGCGATGACGCGCGCCGGATCCCACGAGCCGCCGGGCGTGAGCGCATCGATGCGGGCGAGGAGCGAGCGGAGGTGCGAGCGGCCCCCTCGCGCGGGTACGTACAGCAGCCTCCCACTCTCCATCGACATCAGGCCCACCGCGTGGCCCCCGTCCGCGACGAGATAGGCGAGCGCGGCGGCCACGATCGCGCCGTAACGAAATTTCGAGAGCCCGTCTACGGGGAACGCCATCGACGCGCTCGTGTCGAGCACGAGCATCACCGACAGATTCGTCGTCTCGCGGTACTGCCGGGTGTAGAGCCGATCGCTGCGCGCGAACAGCTTCCAGTCGAGGTACTTCAGGTCATCGCCCGTACGGTATGGCCAATGCTGCCGGAACTCCGTGCTGTAACCGTGAAACGGGGAGCGATGCCCGCCGGTGCGGAGCCCTTCGACAACCAGGCGGGCGGCGAGCTCGAGGTCGTCGATCGCGGCGACGACGGCGGGGGACAGCACGGACATCAGCGGCGCATGTCGTAACGCACCCGCTCAGGGTCTGACGGCCGCGAGCAGCTTGCCCACCACATCATCCGGCGTGACTCCATCCGCTTCCGCCTGGAAGTTGACGAGGAGCCGGTGGCGCAGCACCGGCAGGGCGACGCCGGTCACGTCCTCGAGCGCCGGTACGGCGCGGCCATCGAGCAGCGCCGACGCCTTGGCGCCGAGCAGTAGGGCCTGCCCGGCGCGCGGACCGGCGCCCCAGCGTATCCAGTCGCGGACGGGCGGGGGCGCCGTCGGGTCGGTCGGCCGCGTGGCCCGGATGAGGCGCAGCGCGTAATCAACGACGTTCGCCGCGGCGGGCAGCTCGCGAACGAGCAGGCGGGCTGCATCGAGCTCGGCGCCCGTGGCGGCGTGCCGCGCGACCGGCTCCACGCTCGTGCTCGTCTCGGCGAGGATGCGGCGCTCGTCGGCCGCGTCCGGGTAGTCGATGACGACGTTGAACATGAACCGGTCGAGCTGCGCTTCAGGCAGCGGGTAGGTGCCCTCCTGCTCGATCGGATTCTCGGTCGCCAGTACGAACAGCGGACGGTCGAGGCTATAGCGCACGCCGCCCACGGTGACCTGGTACTCCTGCATCGCCTCGAGCAGCGCGGCCTGCGTGCGGGGCGGCGTGCGGTTGATCTCGTCGGCGAGGATGATATTGGCGAAGACCGGGCCCGGTATGAACCGGACGTGGCGCTTGCCCGCGACGTCATCCTCGATGACCTCGGTCCCGAGAATGTCGGAGGGCATGAGATCCGGCGTGAACTGGATGCGACTGAACTTGAGGTGCACGGCGTCGGCGAGCGTCTTGATGAGCAGCGTCTTCGCGAGCCCGGGCACGCCGCGCAGCAGGCAGTGTCCGCCAGCGAAGAGGCAGACGAGAATCTCGCGTCGCACCTGCCGTTGCCCGATGATGACGCGGCCGACTTCCTCGTCCAGGCGCGTCGCGAGGGCGGCTGCCTCCTCGAAGGGCAGTGCGGAAGCGCGGGCGGGTGCTGGCGGAGACCGGAGCGTCACAGTCCCTGGCGCGCGTGGGTCACCGCGCGCGTCGCCGCCGCGATCTTCCGGATGGGGACCTTCGATGTGCGCTCGGCGGTGAGGAGGCCGTTGGCCTCCTGGTAGGTGTCGGTGAATTGCGTGTAGCAGAAGCCGGCAAAGAGTGGCAGCTGGTGAATCGTGTACAACAGTGCGGCGTAGCGCTCGGCCAGGTCGTCCGCGCTGCGCGCCCGCGAGTACCCCCACGTCCGCTCGCGGTCGCCGGAGTAAGCGATCCCGCCGAACTCGGTGAGCATGAGCGGCTGGCCCCGGTGCTCGTGGCCCGCGAGCGTGATCTGGCGGCCGGCCGGCCCGAGCTGCTGGAGGAGCTGCGGGACGGGCTCCTTGCTCTGGTACCGCCGCTCGATCAGGGCGGGGTCGCTCGCGTAGTCGTGGATGCCGACGATGTCGGTGGCGGCGCTCTCCCACCCGTCGTTGCCGACGACGGGGCGGGTGGGATCCAGCGTCCTGGTGAGGTGATACAACCCCTGCACGTAGTGCCGCTGCGCCTCGATCGCCGGGAGGTCCGGCACTCCCCAGCTCTCATTGATCGGCACCCAGGTGACGATGCACGGATGGCTGTAGTCGCGCGCGATCACCTCCGTCCACTGCCGCGTGAGCCGCTCGATGGACTGTGTCGTGAAGCGGTACGCGCTCGGCATCTCCTCCCAGACGAGGAGTCCGAGCGTGTCGGCCCAGTAAAGGAAGCGCGGGTCCTCCACCTTCTGATGCTTCCGCACGCCGTTGAAGCCCAGCGCCTTCACCAGCCGCACATCGCGCCGCAGTGCCGCGTCGGACGGCGCGGTGAGCCCGGTGTCGGGCCAGTATCCCTGGTCGAGGACCAGGCGCGGATAGTACGGGCGGCCATTGAGCATGAAGCGGCCGCTCTGTGTTCCCACCTGGCGCAACGCCGTGTAGCTCCGGACGGAGTCGATCGGCTCGCCGCGCCCGCCCCAGAGGTGCAGCTCCGCCTGGATGAGCACCGGGTTCTCCGGGCTCCAGAGGATCTCGTTGCGGTAGTCGTCGATGCCCGGGTCGGAGAGCGCGATGCGGCGATACACCTCGCCGGAGATCACCGCGTAGGTGTCGTCAGCGAGCACACGGTTGCCGATGCTGAGCTTGACCCGCAGCCGCAGCCCGTCGCGCCGCACCCCTCGCAGCCCCGCCTCGAGGCCGATCTCGTAGCGCTCCAGGTTGGGCGTCCAGCGTACGGTGCCGATCCACGTCGGCGACACCGTTTCCATCCACACCGACTGCCAGATGCCGGTCGTGCGCGGGTACCAGATGGAGTGCGGCGCGAGCTGCCAGTCCTGCTTGCCGCGCGGCTTGGCGAGGTCGTGCGGGTCATCCTCCGCGCGGAGCACGATCGTCGCGGTCTCCCCCGGGCCCACGAAATCGGTCATGTCCACCGTGAACGGCGTGTAGCCGCCCTCGTGGCTGCCCGCCGGTTGCCCGTTCACCCAGACGAAGGCCAGGTAGTCCACGGCGCCGAAATGCAGCAGGACGCGCTGTCCCGCCTCGTACTCAGGGACGGCGACGGCGCGGCGATACCAGCAGGCGAGATAGAAGCTCGTGTCCCCGACGCCGCTGGCCGCCGTCTCGGGTGAGAAGGGGACGGCGATCGTACCGGCCCACTCCACGGCCGAAGGGACGCTCCAGCGAGCCTCGCGATCGATCGCGAACGCCCACGTGCCGTCGAGCGAGGTCCACCCGTCTCGCTCCAGCCCGGGACGCGGATAGCCGCGGGCCGGCGTCGAGGGTGGGGCGCTCACGCCGGCGGCGTCTCCCTGAAGTGGGCCTCGGACTGCTCCCGGAGCCGCATCGCCGCCGCCTCGGGCGTGAGGTCGCGCTGCGGCTCCCCCAACATCTCGTATCCCACGAGAAACTTCCGCACCGTGGCGGATCGGAGAAGCGGCGGATAGAAGTGGAGATGCAGGTGCCACTCCGGATGAGCGACGCCGTCGGTTGGCGCCTGGTGGATGCCGGCCGAGTAGGGGAACGAGATCTCGAACAGGTTGTCGTAGCGGATGGTGAGGCGCTTCACGATCTCCGCGAGCTGGTCGCGCTCGGTGCCGCTCAGCGCACCCAGATGCGCGCATGGGCGGCGGCTGACGACGAGCGTCTCGAAGGGCCACACCGCCCAGAACGGGACGACCGCCACGAAGCCATCGTTCTCGCAGACGATGCGCTCTCCCAACTGAAGCTCGAGCGCGAGGTAGTCGGTGAGCAACGTACGGCCATGCCGCTCGAAGTGCGCGCCGAGCCGCGCGGTCTCGCGCGCGGGCCAGCGGGGCACGGTCCGCTGCGCCCAGATCTGTCCGTGCGGGTGCGGGTTACTGCACCCCATCATCTCGCCCTTGTTCTCGAAGATCTGCACGTAGCTGATCTCCGGATCGGCGCCCAGCCGCTCGTATTCCTCCGCCCAGACGTCTACCACGCCGCGGATACCGGCCAGCTCCATGTCGGGCAGCGAGAGGTCGTGACGCGGGGAGAAGCACACCACGCGGCACACGCCCGGCTCGCTCCGCGCGACGAGCAGGCCCGCCACGTCCACGGCCGTGGCGCCAGCCCCGGGGCGGAGGGCGGCAAAGTCGTTGTCGAAGACGAAGGTGCCGCCGTACGGCGGGTTGCTCGCGCCGCCAGCGCGCGCGTTCCCCGGACAGAGGTAGCAGCCCGGGTCGTAGGCGGGCCGGCTCTCCGCCTGGCGCCGCTCGACCTGCCCCTGCCAGGGGCGCTGCGTGCGGTGTGGCGAGACGAGCACCCAGTCGCCCGTGAGCAGATCGAGCCGGCGGTGTGGCTCCTCGGCAAGCGCCGCCGCGGCGTCAGCCATCGCGAATCGGAGTACGGGCACGTACCATCGGTACAGGATGCGGCGCATCCCGGGCGGCTGCAACCGCGTCGCCTTCGTTGGCGCCGGCCGCGCCGCCTCGCGGGGAACGATCCACTGCACGCGTGGGCGCTGGCGCGTCGCCGCATCGACTCGATGGCTGCGGGGATCGTCCGGCTCGCGGCCACCGAACATGTCGTCGTGCAGACGTTGGAGTTTGACCGTGGGTTCGGCTCCGAATGTCCAGCGGCGCGCAACGCTCCCATGGCGGCTTCGCACGAAACAGTATACAATTGTGTCCTCATATGTGTCCGCATGCAACGGTCCCCGCACGGTCCGGGCGCCTTGGCGCGCCGTCACCCCCACCTTTCCCTGCCATGTGTGATTCGTCGTCGTACGAGGAGTTTGGTGGCCCGGCTCGGCCGCGCCGCGTGCGGTCACGTCGCGCCACTCTCGCCGCGTGGGCCGCCCGCGTGCTGCTCGTAGTCGGCGCCGCCGCGGCGCCGGCCGCAGCCCAACAGGGCGTCATCGCCGGTACGGTCGTCCGGGTCGGAACGCTCACCCCCGTCGAGGGGGCGCAGGTTGGCGTCCAGGGCACGCGGCTCGGCGCCCTCACCGACGCGGCCGGCCGCTTCCGGATCTCGAACGTGCCCGGCGAGCCGGGCGCGCAGGTCAGGCTCCAGGTGCGCCGCCTCGGCTACCAGCCGGCCGCGCCGTCCGTCAGCGTCGGTACGGCCGACGTGCGCGTTGTCCTCGCCGAGGCGACGGTCCGGCTCGACGAGGTCGTCATCACCGGCACGGCGGGTGCCGAGTCGCGGCGCGCCATCGGGAATACCGTCTCGACGATCAGCGCTCCCGAGGCCATCGAGCGCTCCGGGGTCGGCGACGTCGGAAGCCTCATCAACGCCCGCGCCCCGGGGGTCATCGTCACCCTGGGCTCGGGGCGCACGGGCACCGGGCCGAGCATCAACGTCCGCGGGCGCTCGACGATCTCCCTCAGCCAGCAGCCGCTCATCTACATCGACGGCGTGCGCGTGGTGAATGACATCGGCACCGGGCCGCGCACACAGGGCGGCTCCAACATCTCGCGCCTGAATGACATCAGCCCCGAGGACATCGAGAGCATCGAGATCATCAAGGGGCCGGCGGCGGCGACGGTGTACGGCACCGAGGCCTCAAACGGCGTGATCCAGATCATCACGAAGAAGGGGCAGGCCGGCGGGAAGGCCCAGTGGAACGTATCGCTCCGCCAGGGGACGCAGTGGTTCCAGGACCCCGAGGGCCGGATCCCGACCAACTACGCCAAGGATGCGAGCGGCGCGATCCGCACCTGGAACGCGGTCGAGCAGGAGAACCAGCGCGGCACCCCGATCTGGACGAACGGGCGCCTGCAGAGCTATTCGGCATCGGTGAGCGGCGGGGTGCCGACCGTCCGCTACTTCCTCTCATCCGCGTACGACCAGGACCAGGGGATCGAGTCGAACAACCACCTCCGGCGGTACACCGGGCACGCCAACGTCACCGTCGCGCCGAACGAGCGGTTCGACGTCACGGGGAGCCTGAACTACGTCAAGGGGCGGACCTACCTCGGCTCGGACTACGGCTACTCGAGCTTCTGGGGGGCGCTCTACGGCACGCCGCTCACGGACACGACGGCCACGCGCGGCTTCAACATCGCCCCGCCCGAAGTAGCACGGACGCAGTTCGAGAACACACAGGACATCAGCCGCTTCACGGGGAGCGCGGCGTTCAACCACCGCCCCGCACCCTGGTTCACGCAACGACTGACCGTCGGCCTCGACGACACGAACGAGGACAACCAGGCGCTCGCCAAGTTCCTGCCGCCCGAGTACCGCCAGTTCTTCAGCGCCAGCGGCGCCCGCGGCTCGCTCCTGCAGGATATCCGCGGCATCTCGTTCATCAGCGGGGACTACAGCGGCACGGCCAGGGCCACGCTCACCTCCGCGTTCACCTCGGCGACGTCGGTCGGCGCGCAGTACTACCGCAAGCGGTACAACATCAGCCAGGTCACCGGAACCGAGTTCCCGGCGCCCGGGCTCCGCGCGGCGTCGGCCGCGGCCACCCGCCTAGGGAGCCAGGACTTCCTGGTGAACACCACGCTCGGGTTCTACGCCCAGGAACAGATCGCGTGGAACGACCGGCTCTTCCTCACTGGCGGGGTGCGCGTTGACAACAACAGCGCCTTCGGCGAGGAGTTCAAGCTCGCCACGTACCCCAAGGTGAGCGCCTCCTGGGTGGTGAGCGAGGAGCCGTTCTGGAGGTTCGGCGGCAACAACACGCTCAAGCTGCGCGGCGCCTTCGGCGCGTCGGGCCAGCAGCCGGACGTCTTCGCCGCGCTGCGGTCGTTCCAGCCCGTGACGGGCTCGCAGGACCAGCCGGCGGTGACGCCGCAGCTCGCCGGCAATCCGGAGCTCAAGCCGGAGCGCGGGCAGGAGCTCGAGGTCGGCTTCGAGGCCGGGCTCTTCAACCGGCTGAGCCTCGACTTCACCTACTTCAACAAGCACACGAAGGATGCGATCCTCAGCCGGCCCATCGCGCCGTCGGAAGGCTTCCCCGGCTCGCGGTTCGTCAACATCGGCGAGGTGAGTAACCACGGCATCGAGCTGCAGGCGCGCCTGCAGGCAATCACCCGCGAGCGCTTCGGCTGGGACATCGACGTGAACTTCGGCACCGCCAAGGACAAGATCGAGGACCTGGGCGGACTCCCCTTCGTCGCCGTCCCCGGCCTGCCTCAGCGCCACGTCGAGGGGTATCCGATCGGCGGCTATTGGGCCAAGCGCGTGGTGAGCGCGACGATCACGCCAGGCGGCGGCCCCACCCTCGCCACGGACATCATGTGCGACGGCGGCCCGGAGAACCAGCACCAGCCCCTCCCCTGCGCGACGGCGCCGGTCGTCTTCCTCGGCTCCATCACCCCCACGCTCAGCGGTGCGGTGAGCAACACATTCACGATCGGCAAGCGGCTCCGGGTGTACGGGCTCGTGGACTTCAAGCGCGGGCACAAGCTGCTGGACACCGACGCCGTCATCCGCTGCGCGATCTTCCGCCTCTGCGAGGCGAACGTCCGGCCGGAGAAGTACTCGCCGCAGTACGTCGGGAACGTGCAGCTCGGCTCGGCGCTCAGCGTCGTGGACCAGTTCATCCGTGACGCCAGCTTCGCCAAGCTGCGCGAGGTGTCGGCGAGCTACACGCTCCCCGAGGGGCTCGCGCGCACGGCCGGCGCGAGCCGCGCCACCCTCACCCTCGCCGGGCGCAACCTGCACACCTGGACCAAGTACCCCGGGCTCGACCCCGAGCGCCGGTCCCAAATCGCGAACATCGGGACCTTCGACCAGGCCGTGACGCCGGCGCTGGCCCAGTTCATCACCACCCTCAGCCTCACCTTCTAGCCCATGCGAATCTCTCGAGTGACCAGGTTGGCTGCGGGCCGCCTGGTGCGGCCCGCGGGGCTCGCCGGCGCGCTGCTCATTGCCGCCTTCGCGTGCAAGGACATCACGAGCCTGGAGCAGGAGGCGCCGGGGCGCGTCCTGGCGAGTACCCTGTTCGTGCCCTCCAACGCGCCGCTCCTGGTGACGAGCGCGATCAGCGACTTCGAGTGTGCCCTCGCGCAATACATCGTCGCCACCGGTCTGGTCGGGGACGAGCTGATCGACGCCGAGCTGGCGCAGGTCGGGTGGGATTACGACCGGCGCACGATCGTGCCGGCGCTCACCACCTACGCGACGGCCACCTGCGGGGTCACGCAGGTGCCGGCGCTCTACACGCCGATCTCGATCGCCCGCTTCCAGGCGGACGCGGTCACCAAGGCGCTGGAGGGGTGGACCGACGAGGAGGTGCCGGGCCGCCAGGGCCTGATCGGACAGGCGGCGGCCCACGCCGGCTACAGCCTGATCCTGCTCGGCGAAGCGATGTGCACCGCGGCGCTGGATGGTGGGCCCGAGCTGTCGCGCGAGCAGGTGTTCGCCGAGGCGGAGGCGCGCTTCACCAAGGCGATGACCGCGGCGACCGCGGCAGGCGATTCGTCAACACTGAACATGGCGAGGGTGGGACGGGCACGGGCCCGGCTCAACCTCAACAAGTTGCCGGAAGCCCGCGCCGACGCAGCCCTCGTCCCGCCCGGGTTCGTTCGGAACGCCACGTACTCGGCGGCGAACTCCCGGCGTGAGAACCTCATCTTCACCCAGATGAACCGCGGGCTCTTCTCGTCGGTGGACCCGAGTTTTCGCGGCCTCACCTTTGGCGGCGTCCCCGACCCACGGGTGACCGTGGTGAACGCCGCGACCGTGGGGCAGGACCGCGTGACCCCGATCTGGCGTGCGACCAAGTACCCGACCATCGGCACGCCGATCCCGATCGCCAGCTACGACGAGGCGCAGCTCATCATCGCGGAGGCCGACCTGGCCGCGGGAAACGTGCAAGCGGCGGTCACCATCATCAACCGGCTGCACACGGCTGTGGGCATTCCCGCCTACGGCGGCGGCACGGCGGCGGAGGTCAAGGTGCAGCTCATCGAGGAGCGGCGCCGCGAGCTGTTCCTCGAGGGGCACCGCCTGAACGACATCATTCGCTTCAAGATCCCGCTCACCCCGGCCCCGGGGACGCCCTTCCCGGTGAAGGGCGGCGTCTACGGCGACCAGGTCTGCTTCCCGCTCCCCGACGTCGAGCGGTTCAACAACCCGACCCTGGTCGGCAAGACGCCGTAGCCGGCCGGCGAGCAGCGATCGTGACGCCGCCGCGGCCAGCCCTGGCGACCGCGGCGCGTCATCCACAACGAACGTAGATCAGACGCAGGAGACACATGCATCGCGCGCCCTCACTCGTTTCGCTCGCCACCGGCGCGGTCGCCGCCGGCATCCTGGCTGGTATTCTGCTCGCCGCGCCGCCGATTGCGGCGCAGCAGGCCGCCAGCCAGCGCGAGCCGTATCCCGGCTTCGACGCCTACGTCGACGCGGCGCTCAAGACATGGAAGGTGCCGGGGGTCGCGCTCGCCGTCGTGCGGAACGACTCGGTGATCTACGCCAAGGGCTACGGCGTGCGTGAGATCGGCAAGCCGGCCCCGGTAGACGAGCGCACGATCTTCGCGATCGGGTCCTCGTCGAAGGCGTTCACCGCCGCCGCGGTCGCGATGCTTGTGGACGAGAAGAAGGTCTCACTCGACGCGCCGGCCGCCACCTATCTGCCGAATCTCCAGCTCTTCGATCCGTACGCGACGCGCGAGCTGACGGTGCGCGATCTGCTCAGCCATCGCTCCGGCCTCGCGCGAGGGGAGCTCGCCTGGTACGGCTCCGGGTTCGACCGGGATGAGATCGTGCGGCGCGTGCGCTTCCTCCAACCGTCGTGGAGCTTCCGCGGCCAGTTCGGCTACCAGAACATCATGTACATCGCGGCCGGCCAGGTGGCCGCGCACGTCATGAACAAGAGCTGGGACGACGTCATCCGCGACCGGATCTTCACCCCACTCGGCATGACGGCGAGCAGCACCACGATCCGCGACCTCGCCGGGCAGAGCGACCTCGCGACCCCGCACGCCGAGCGGAACGATACCGTGCGCGCGGTGGCCTGGCGCAACCTTGACAACGCGGGGCCGGCGGGCTCGATCAACTCGAACGTGGTGGACATGGCGCAGTGGGTGCGCCTCCAGCTCGGAAAGGGGAGCATCGGCGGGAAGCGTCTCATCAGCGCGAAGATGGTCGAGGAGATGCACACGGCGCAGACGGTGGTCCGGCTCGACTCGGCGGCCAAGGAGATGAACCCGGAGACGCACCTGCAGGCGTACGGCCTCGGCTGGTTCGTGCAGGACTACCGCGGCCGGCTCGTCGTGCAGCACGGCGGCAACGTCGACGG
The DNA here is from genome assembly GCA_037720885.1 of Gemmatimonadaceae bacterium. Taxonomy (GTDB): domain Bacteria; phylum Gemmatimonadota; class Gemmatimonadetes; order Gemmatimonadales; family Gemmatimonadaceae; genus JACMME01. Next base: position 17,995 of record JBBJNN010000060.1, read on the forward strand.
CTTCACCGCCCTCGTCGCCATGATGCCGGAGGAGAAGGTGGGGCTGGTGCTCCTCACCAACATGAATGGCACGCCGCTCCCGACGGCGCTCATGAACAAGGTCTTCGACCTGCACCTGAAGGCGCCGCCGCGGGACTGGAGCGCCGACCTGCGTAAGCGCGCGGACGCGCAGCTCGCGAAGGCGCGCGAGGCGCAGAAGCGGACCGAGGCGCAGCGGGTGCCGAACACCAAGCCGTCGCTCCCGCTCGCGCAGTACGCCGGCGACTATGCCGACAGCCTGTACGGCGAGCTCACCATTCGAGAAGCGAACGGCAAGCTGTCGCTCACGTTCGGGCCGATTTGGCACGGGGAGCTCGAGCACTGGCACTTCGACACCTTCCGCACGAAGTTCGACACGCCGGTACTCGGGCCGATTCCCGTCACCTTCCGGCTCAATGCCGCGGGGAAGGTAGACGATGCGCAGCTCGATCTGGTCGGCCCCGCCACCTTCAAGCGGCGCCCCGACCCGCCCGCGGCAGCGCGCGCGGCGACGTCCGCGCCATCCACGCCAACGCCCCCGCGTTGAGCGGCGGTCAGTTCGGGAAGCGGACGATCATGTTCGCCATCGGGGTCTCCCGGCGCCGGGTGTCCGGCGCCGTGCGGGCGCACCCCTCGATGAGCCGGCGGCACCGCCCCACGAGATCGAACGCCGTGTAGCGGTACGGAACGCCCTCGGAGCCGAGTGGCGAGGTGCCATCCATCACATGGAAGTGCAGGTGTGGCTCCGTGGAGTTGCCCGAGTTGCCGACCAGCCCCACGACCTGGCCGCGCCGCACGCGGTCGCCCGTCCGTACGCGGAGCGACCCCGGCTTGAGGTGCGCGTAGAAGGCGTAGTGCCCGCCGCCGATGTCGAGGATGACATGGTTGCCGCCGACCGTCTCGAGCGTGATTGGCACCGCACGCGAGTTGATGCCCGGGACGTTTTCCGGGATGCCATCCTTCGTCGCGGCCACCACTCCGTCGGCGACGGCGATGGCCTCTTTCCCCTCGGCGTAGTAGCTCTCGTTCTTGAGCCGGTCGCCGACGAAGGTGCGCCCGCTGTCGTCCACGATCAACCAGTCGATGGCGAAGCGCTGCGCGATGGTCGGTGTGCCCTCGGCGGCGATGAGCGCGCGGCGGTGCCCCGAGAGCGAGTCGGGGCCGTTCCCCGCGAGCCACGCGCCGCCCCGCAGTGGCGGGCCGATCACGACGGCATCGGCCGTCACGGATGTCGCCGCCCCTTCGAGCTCATGGGTGCGCACGCTGTCGCCGCTCCCCTGCGCGAGCGTGAGGCGGTGGCGGATGCGCGCCGGCGGCGTGCGCCCGTCTACCGGCACCCAGAGGAAGACCACCGCGCGGAGTCCGCCGCCGATGCGCGACCGGTCCGCCGGGGCGGGGGCGGGGCTCACGCCGGGCCGAGTGAGCGCGCGGGTGAGCGCGCTGTCGTCGAGGGCGAGCAGCACGCGCCCCTCGCCGCCGGCGCCACCTGGGCTCAGCACCTCGACGCGGCGCAGCGTGAGCGCCGCCGCCGAGAGGTTGGTGATGTGCAACTCGTAGGCGAGGAACGAAGCTCCCGCGCCGGTGGCGACCGCTGGCGGCTTGGGCACGCGCATCTCGACCGACGGCGGCAGTTGGCCGCCGGCCCGCCGCGCCGCCGCGACGGCGAGTGCCAACGTCAGGACAACCGTGGGGAAGCGACGTCGCATGGGCGAGGGGGAGAGGCGGGTCATGGATGGGCTCCCTCATCCCGGCGGGCTGCGACTCGGGTTCTCGCCGCGCCGGAACCGGCAGGTGAGACGACTGTGTGTACAACTCTGGATACTAAACGTGCGGACAAGTATGTTTCGCGCCGGACCGCGGGGCAAGCGCGCGACACCCGATGCGTGGTGACCCGCGCGGCCTCGTGATCTCACCCACCCGTCTCTGAGGACTCGCATGCCTCGCCCTTCGCCTCTCGCGGCGCCGCTCCTCCTCGGCGCCCTGGCCATGCTCGCGCCCCCGGCTGTTCGCCCGGCGGGCGCGCAGGATGCCGCCTTCGACGTGAAGGCCCACTACGTGAAGCGGGACTACATGGTCCCGATGCGCGACGGCACGCGGCTCTTCACCATCGTCTACACGCCCCGGGACACGACGAGGAGCTACCCGATCCTCCTTGTCCGCACACCGTACTCGATCCGGCCGTACGAGCCGGATGCCTACCGGGCCGTGCTCGGGCCATCGGCGGAGTTCGACCGCGACGGGTACGTCTTCGTGTTCCAGGATGTTCGTGGGAAGTTCCGCTCGGAGGGCGAGTTCGAGGTGCAGCGCCCATTCAAACCGGTGAAGCGGACCCCCAAGGACGTGGACGAGAGCAGCGACACCTTCGACACCATCGACTGGCTGCTCAAGAGCGTCGCAGGGACCAATGGCCGGGTGGGAATGTGGGGGGTGTCCTACCCCGGATGGCAGACGGTGATGGGAATGATGAATCCTCACCCGGCGCTCAAGGCGGCGTCGCCGCAGGCGTCGCCGTCGAACATGTTCATCGGCGACGACTTCCACCACAACGGCGCGTTCCGCCTCATGTACGCGTTCAGTTGGCTGGCGGGGAATGCGCGCACGCGCGCCGGGCAGACTACGGCCGCCAACACGGCCTTCGACTACGGCACGCCCGATGGCTACCGGTTCTTCATGGAGGCGGGCGCGCCGGCCCGCATCGACTCGATGTACTTCCGCGGCCAGGTGCCGGCGTGGAACGACTTCATGCGCCACCCCGACTACGACGAGTACTGGAAGGCGCAGAACATCCTCAAGGATCTTGGAACCGTACCCGCCGACCTCCCGATCCTGAACGTCGCCGGATGGTTCGATGCCGAGGACTTCTACGGACCCACGAGCATCTACTACGCGCTGGAGAAGCTGCACCCGAAGAACCGGAGCATCCTCGCGGCGGGCCCCTGGCTCCACGGCGGCTGGAACAGCATGCCCGGGGACCAGCTCGGCAACATCCGCTTCGGCTCGCAGACGAGCCGCTACTTCCAGACCGAGGTGCAATTCCCCTTCTTCCAGTGCCATCTCAAGGACCGCTGCGACAAGCCGCTCGCCGAGGCGACGGTCTTCGAGACGGGACGCAATGTCTGGCGCACGTACGACGCGTGGCCGCCGAAAGGCGCGGCGCAGCGCGAGCTCTACTTCCATCCGAACGGCAAGCTCTCGTTCGACCCGCCGCGCGCGGCGGGCTACGACGAGTACGTTCACGACCCGAGCAAGCCAGTTCCCTTCAGCGCCGAGGTGCGCACCACGCAGGGGCACCTGTGGATGATCGAGGACCAGCGCTTCGCCGCGACGCGGCCGGACGTGCTCGTCTACGAGAGTGACCCGCTGACGGAGGACGTGACGATCGCCGGCTCCGTCGTCGCCAGCTTGCATGCCTCGACCAGCGGCACGGACGCGGACTACGTCGTGAAGCTCATCGACGTCCTGCCCGGCGACGCACCGAACAACGAGCCGAATCCCGCCGGCGTGCGCATGGGGCACTTCCAGATGCTGCTCGCCGGCGAGGTGTTCCGTGCCAAGTATCGGCAGGGCTACGAGCGGCCGGTGCCGATGGTGCCCGGGCAGGCGACGAAGGTCGAGTTCGACCTGCGCGACCGGTACCACACCTTCCAGAAAGGGCACCGGATCATGGTGCAGGTGCAGAGTAGCTGGTTCCCGGTCATTGACCGCAACCCGGGGACGTTCACGAACATCTACCACGCGCGGCCCTCCGACTACCGACGGACGACGCAGCGCGTGTACCGGTCGCCCGGGCAGGCGTCGCGCCTCATCGTGCAGGTCGTCCAGCCCCCGATCCCATAGCACGGCATGATCCGGCATTCCATGATCCGGCATTCCATGATCCGCCATTCATCGTCATCCCTCATCAGCGCTGCCGGCCGCGCGCGGCTCGTCGCGCTGGCGCTAGCACTCCCGTGGCTCTCCCCGAGCACCCCCCTCGCTGCTCAGAGCCGCGCTCAGGGCGCCTCTCCACCGGCAGCGCTCGACCAGCTCGACGCCTACGTCGCGCGCGCGGTCCGCGACTGGCACGTCACCGGGCTCGCGATCGCGGTCGTGAAGGATGACAGCGTCGTGTTCGCGAAGGGCTACGGCGTGCGCGAGCTCGGCAAACCCGACGCGGTGGATGTGCACACCCGGTTCGCCATCGGCTCGACCACCAAGGCGATGACCGCGGTAGCCCTCGGCATGCTGGTGGACGACGGGAAGGTGCGGTGGGACGACCCGGTCACCAACTACCTTCCCGGCTTCCAGCTCGCCGATCCGTACGTGACGCGCGAGCTGACCGTGCGCGATCTGCTCACGCATCGTGGTGGTCTGGGCAACGCCGACCTCCTGTGGTCCGACGCCGACTACTCGGGCGCCGAGATCGCCCGGCGGATCCGCACCCTCAAGCCCGCGTACTCGCTGCGCTCGGGGTTCATCTACCAGAACATCATGTACGCCGTCGCTGGCGACGTCGTGGAGGCGGCCTCGGGGATGCCGTGGGAGGCGTTCCTCCGGAGCCGGATCTTCGCGCCGCTCGGCATGACGGAGACCGAGCCCCTGCTCGCTGCCGTGGCCGGCCGGCCCAACGTCGCCGCGCCGCACCTGGAGATCGGCGACACCGTGCGGGTGATCACCAACCGCGCGGTGGATCCGGTGAAGGCTGCGGGCTCGGTGTGGTCGAGCGTGAGCGACATGGCGAAGTGGATGCGCTTCATCCTCGACAGCGGCCGGGTCGGGGGCAAGCGCCTTCTGCGCGACGCGACCTTCCGGGAGCTGCTCACGCCGCAGACGATCGCGCCGCTCGACATGTACCCCACGACGACAGTGATCCGGCCGCACTTCTTCACCTACGGCCTGGGGTGGTTCCTGCACGACTACCGGGGGGAGGCAGTCGCGATGCACACGGGGAGCATTGACGGGATGAGCGCGATCATCGGGCTCCTCCCGGACCGGCGCCTCGGCGTATACGTGCTGGCCAACCTCGACCACGCGGAGCTCCGGCACGCGCTCATGTACACGGTGTTCGACCTCTACAGCGGGGGCCCACCGCGCGACTGGAGCGCCGAGCTCCTGAAGCTCTACGGCGGCCTCCGCGCGCAGGCGCGCTCGGCGGAGCGGCAGCAGGAGCAGCGCCGCGCGACGGGCACGCACCCCAGCCTTGCCCTGGAGCGATACGCGGGCACGTACACCGACCCGACGTTCGGCGACGTCGTCGTGACGCTGCGGAACGGCGTGCTGCACCTCGAGTTCGGCCGCGGGCGCGTGGGCGACCTGGAGCAGTGGCAGTACGATACGTTCCGGGCGCGGTGGACGGACGCGCGCGCACAGCCGTCGCTCGTCATCTTCCAGCCCGACGGCACCGGCGGCGTCACCGCGTTGCGGGCGTTCGGGGTGTCATTCGCCCGTGCGCCGCAGGCACGGTAACCGGCGCGCGGGCCGGCGTCGCCAGTCCAACCTTCGGCCCCACTCTCCTCACACGCAGCCACGATGGTCCTCCCATGACGCTCCCACTCGTGATCCGCTCCCCCGCCGCCGCGCTGGTGCGCGCGGCTGCAGTCGCCGCCGTGGTGCTCGCAGCAGCGACCGCCGCGGCGCAGGCGCCTGCCGCGCCGCACGAGCCCTATCCCGGCCTCGACGCCTACGTCGCCGCCGCGCTCAAGACCTGGAAGGTCCCGGGCGCGGCCGTCGCGATCGTCCGCAACGACTCCCTCATCTACGCGAAGGGCTACGGCGTCAAGGAGCTCGGCAAGCCCGACCCGGTGGATGAGCGCACGCTCTTCGCCATCGGCTCGGCGTCGAAAGCGTTCACGTCGGCCGCGATCGCTATGCTCGTCGATGAGAAGAAGGTCCGGTGGGACGATCCGGCGGCGGGGTACCTCCCGGGGTTCCAGCTCTTCGACCCGTACGCGACGCGCGAGCTGACCGTCCGCGATATCCTCAGTCACCGCAGCGGGCTCGCGCGCGGCGACATGCTGTGGTACGGCTCCGAGCTCGACCGGGACGAGATCCTGCGGCGGGTGCGCTTCCTCCAGCCGACATGGAGCTTCCGTTCGCAGTTCGGCTATCAGAACCTGATGTACCTCGCGGCCGGCCAGGTGGCCGCGCACGTCGAGCAGAAGTCGTGGGACGACGTGATCCGTGACCGGATCTTCACCCCGCTGAGCATGACGAGCAGCAGTACGAGCATCAAGCCGCTCTCGTCGCTCCCGGATGTCGCGAGCCCGCACACCGAGATCGACGACACGGTGCGGGTGATCCCCTGGCGCAACATCGACAACATCGGCCCCGCCGGCTCCATCAACTCGCACGTGCTCGACATGGTGCAGTGGGTCCGCCTGCAGCTCGGCCGCGGGAAGTTCGGCGGCAAGCAGTTGATCAGCGCGCGGCAGGTGGACGAGATGCACACGCCGCACACCATCGTCCGCCTGGAGGGGGCGTGGAAGCAGATGGCGCCGGTGGCGCACCTCATGGCCTACGGGATGGGGTGGTTCCTGAACGACTACAGCGGGCGGCTGGTCGTCCACCATGGCGGGAACATTGACGGGATGAGCTCGCTGGTCGCGATGCTCCCGGAGGAGAAGTTCGGCGTGGTCATCCTGACGAACATGAATGGCAGTCCGCTCCCCTACGTGCTCGCGCAGCGGCTGTACGATCTGCAGCTCCGGACGCCGGGCACCAAGGACTGGAGTGCGGAGTACAAGAAGATCACGGATCAACAGGTCGCCCAGGCGCGCGAGGCGATGAAGAAGCTCGAGGCGCAGCGCGTGCCGAACACCAGACCGTCGCTCCCGCTCCTGACCTACGCCGGCGTCTACGCCGACAGCCTGTACGGCGAGGTCACCGTGCGCGAGCAGAGCGGGAAGCTCCAGCTCTCGCGCGGCCCCGCCTTCCAGGGGGAGCTGGAGCACTGGCACTTCGACACGTTCCGCGTGACGTGGGGCGCCCGCAACCTGGGCCGTGGCTTCGTCACGTTCCGGCTGAGCCCCACCGGCAAGATGGACGAGCTGTCGATGGATATGGGCGGCGCGCCGACCAACTTCAAGCGCCGGCCCGAGCCACGCACGGCGGAAGCCGCAACCCCGCGGTAGGCGCGCGAGCGACCCCTCTTCCTCATCGTTTTCGCTTCTCTGACCAGGAGTCACGTCATGGCAGACCCCCAACCACCGGTCTCGCGGCGGACGCTGCTCAAGGGCGCCGCGGCCGGATGCGTGGCGGCGCTTGCGGCGCCGATGCTCAACCGCAACCGCTACCGGCTGTTCGCGGCATCGGGGGCCGAGTACTCGGCGCGCGCGATCGCGCTCGTGCAGCGCTCGCTGGTGATCGACATGCTTGCGCCGTTCACGCTCGACTTCCCGCTCCAGGCGAAGTGGACGCGAAGTCCCGAGAGCTTCGGGGCGGCCGAGTTCCGGAAGTTCACGGAGTCCGGCATCAACATCTTCCACCCGGCCATCGGCCTGGGTGGAACGAACGCCTACGAGTCAGCGCTCCAGTGGTTCGCCGGTTGGAACTCCTTCATCGCCGGGAGCGACGAGCGCCTCCTGCGCATCGACAGCGCCGCGGACTTCGCCCGCGCGAAAGGGTCGCGGAAGGCCGGGGTGATTCTCGGCCTCCAGAACGCGGAGCACTTCCGCCGTCCAGACGACGTGGACGCATTCCATGGCCTCGGCCAGCGCGTGGCGCAGCTCACCTACAACAGCCGCAACCTGATCGGCAACGGCTCGACCGAGCGGCGCGATGAGGGGCTCAGCGACTTCGGCGTGGCAATCGTCGAGCGGATGAACAAGATCGGGATGGCGGTGGACACGTCGCACTGTGGCGACCGCACGACGCTCGACGCCTTCGAGGTGTCGACGCGGCCGGTGCTGATCACGCACTCCAACTGCCGCGCCCTGGTCCCCGGGCATCCGCGCTGCAAGACCGACGAGGCGATCCGCGCGGTCGGCAAGGCGGGGAGCGTCATGGGCATCACCGGCGTCCGGATGTTCGTCAAGGCGTCCGAGCCGACGACCATCGAGGACGCGCTGAACCATTTCGATCACGTGCGCACGCTGATCGGCGCCGAGCATTTAGGCGTGGGCAGCGACATTGATCTCGATGGCTACGATGACATGCCGCCCGAGCTGAACAAGCAGCTCCGCGCTGGCTACAAGGGGAGCTACGGTTTCCGCGAGAAGATCGACATCGAGGGACTCGATCACCCGAAGCGGATGTTCGACCTCACGGAAGGGCTCATTCGCCGCAAGTACAGCGATGGCGACATCGAGGGCATCCTCGGCGGCAACTTCCGCCGGGTGCTGTCGCAGATCTGGACCATCTGACCCGGCGCGCGCAGGCGATGCTGCCGCGCACGCCGACACTCACGGTGTGCGGCGCGTGTCGTCTCGGGCGACCTGGCCGCCGCGCATCACCCAGCGCACGCGCTCCAGCACCGTGATGTCAGTGAGCGGGTCGCCGGCGACGGCGATCAGGTCGGCGTACCGCCCGGCGGCGACGCTCCCGAGCTGCTCGCCGCGGTCGAGTAGGCGCGCGGCGGTTTGCGTCGCCGACCGGATCGCGCCCATCGGCGTGAGGCCGTAGCGCACGAGGTAGGCGAACTCCTGCGCGGGGTTCTCGCTCCAGGCAAAGCCGCCGGCGTCGGTGCCGAAAGCGATCAGCTCCGCCATTGCCCGGCGCGCGGCCTCGCCGATCGCCCGGCGCTTGTGCGCCGCCATGATGTCGCGCATCGGCGGCCGCCCGGCGAGCGGACGCGCGCCGACGTAGATGGTCGGGGACCAGTAGACGCGCTGGCGCTCCATACGGTCCATGAGGTCCGGCGTCAGTCCGTCACCGTGCTCGATGGAGTTGACGCCCGCGCGGAGCGCGGCGTCGATGCCCTCGCGCCCGGTGGCGTGGGCCGCCACGGAGCGGCCCAGCCGGTGCGCCTCGGTCACGATCGCCTGGAACTCTTCGTCGGTCCAGTTGGGCCAGCTATGCAGCCGGCCGTCGTCGCCGACGTACGTGTCGCGGTCGGCGTAGACCTTGATCCAGTCGGCGCCGAACTTCACCTGCTCGCGGACGGCGCGGCGCAGGTTGTCGGCGCCGTCCACGAGCTGCGCACCCGCTGGCACGCTGAGCTCCCACGAGTAGCCCGAGAGCGGGTACATGCCGGTGGGTGCGAGTGCGCGCGTCGCCACGAACATCCGCGGGCCGGGGATCACGCCGCGCTCGATCGCCGACTTGATGTCCACGTCGGCGTACATCGCGCCCTCGGTCTCCAGATCGCGGATCGTGGTGAAGCCGTAGCCGAGCGCGGCGCGGGCCGCGGCCGTCGCCGCGATGGTGCGGTAGGGGATGGAGGACTCGAGGAGTTGCTGCGCGTACGGCCGGCCGTCGAGGAACACGTGCGTGTGCGCGTCGATGAGCCCGGGGAGCACCGTGAAGCGACCAAGGTCGATGCGCTCGGCGTCGCCCGCCGCCGCGGCGACCTCCGCGTACGGGCCCACGCGCACGATGCGCTCCCCGGCGATGAGAATTCCCTGGTCCACCCGCGCCCCGTCGCCGACGCCATCAATCAGCCGTCCGGCGCGCACGAGCCGCCGCGGCCCATCTGGCGCCCCCGGCTGTCCCGGCTGTCCCGCCTGTCCCGCCTGTCCCCCGGCGAGTGGCGCGCCGGCGAGCGCGAGGACGACGAGCGACGCGAGCAGCACTGGGCGTGCGCGGGCTGGCCCGGCGCGGGGAATGCGCGGAGACGCGGGTGAGAGCGTGATCATACGATGGCCATGTGCCGGTTGAGGCGCTGTGCGCGAGGGGCGCCGCGCCTCGATGCGCGGCAGCACGAATGAGCACGCAGCGGGGGGGGTGGCGCTACCATCGCGCCCGGCTTGACATGAGTGGCCGGGTGACCGATGGTTGTGCGCACGTCGATCCTGTTGGCGCGGGGCGCCGGACCGGCGCTCGCGGATCGGCTCGCTGAGCGGCGGGATGATCGAGATTCGCGATGTCACGAAGTCGTACGGGCAGTTCCGGGTGCTCGACCGATGTACGACCACCGTCGCGAGGGGGTCGGTCGTCGTCGTGTGCGGCCCGTCCGGGTCGGGGAAGAGCACGCTGATCCGCTGTATCAACGGCCTCGAGACGATGGACGCGGGGACGATTCGGGTCGCGGGCGTCTCGGTCGGCGATCCGGGCACCGACTTGTTCACGCTCCGCGCGCGGATCGGCATGGTGTTTCAGAGCTTCGAGCTCTTCCCGCATCGGACGGTCCTCGAGAACCTCGACCTCGGCCAGGTCGTGGTGCTGAAGCGCGACCGGGCCGCGGCCACGGAGCGGTCGATGGCCCTCCTGGGCCGCGTGGGGCTCGCGGACCAGGCGGGGAAGTATCCTGCCGCGCTGTCGGGCGGCCAGCAACAGCGCGTCGCCATTGCGCGCGCGCTGGCCATGGACCCGGTCGCGATGCTCTTCGACGAGCCGACGTCCGCGCTCGACCCGGAGATGATCTCCGAGGTGCTCGACGTGATGGTAGGACTCGCGGCCGACGGCATGACGATGATGGTCGTGACGCACGAGATGGCGTTCGCGCGCGAGGTGGCCGACCGCGTCGTCTTCATGGACGGCGGGCGAATCCTCGAAGACCGGGACACGGACGCGTTTTTCGCGGAGCCGCACACGGAGCGCGCGCGCGGCTTCCTCTCGAAAGTCTTGAAGCATGGCGTCGTCTAAAGCCGCCCCCGCCAAGGCCGGGCCAGCCCGGGCGCCGCACTACCAGCGGGTGGCCGACGAGCTGATTCAACGGATCGCCACCGGGCGGTACCCGGTGGGCGCGTTCCTGCCCACGGAGATGGAGCTCTGCCGCCAGTTCAGCATCAGCCGCCATACCGTCCGCGAGTCCCTCCGCCGGCTGCGCGACGCGGGGCTCGTCTCGCGCCGGCGCCGTGTCGGCACCGAGGTGGTGGCCCGGACGCCCCCCGCCAGATACCGGCAGCCCACCAACTCCATCGCCGACTTGCTCCAGTATGCGGAGGAGACGCGGATCGCCGTGCTCGAGGCGCGGCGCGTCCACTGCAGTGTGCCGCTCGCCGAGCTGCTCGAGTGCGGCGTGGGCGACGCGTGGCTGCGGGTGAAGAGCGTGCGCGCGTCGCCCGGCGGTGACGCGCTTCCGGTCTGCATGACGACGGCCTACGTGGACGCGCGCCTTCCCGACATCGAGCCGCGCGTGCGACGACTGACGGGCCCCCTCTCCGCGCTCCTCGAGCGCGAGTACGGCCTGCGGATCGCCCGGATCGAGCAGAGCATCCAGGCAGTGCGCCTCGGCAAGCGCCAGGCGGCGTTGCTGCGCGCCGACGAGGGGAGCCCGGCGCTCCGTGCCATCCGGCGCTACTACGACGAGGGTGGCGCGCTCGTCGAGCTCTCCAACGCCGTCCACCCCGCCGACCGCTTCACCTACGTGACGAGCCTCATCCGGGGGTAAGCCCTCGCCTCGTGCCGGGCTAGCCGGGCATGCCCCGGACCCGAGCACACGAGGCGCGCGTCGACCGGGGCCCTTGACCACCGCGCGGAATGTCCGTACATATGGGCCCGCTGGTATTGTCCGTACATATCGGGCGTCTCCGGAGAACCCAGGTCACCAGGTCCCCAGGCCCCTCGAGGAGCTTGCCATGCGCACGACGGTTACCGTACGCCGATGGGTCACACGGCTGGCGTTCGCGCTCGCACTCACCCCGGCCGCTGGCCGGGCTGCCCCCGCACAGGCCGGGCGCGAGCCGGCAACGATCACCGGCCGGGTCACGAGTGCGGCGGGCGCGCCCGTCGAGGCGGCGGCCGTGACGGTGCGCCGCCTCCGGCTCTCGGCCCGGACCGACGCGGCCGGCCTCTACCGTCTCGAGGTGCCGGCTGGTCGGGTCGTCGCCGGCGCCGAGACGCTCTCCGTGATGCGCATTGGCTTCCGGCCGGCCGCGGTGCCGTTCGCGCTCGCCCCGGGGCGCGTGGTCGTGGACGTCCGCATGTCGCCCGTGGCGGTGGCACTGGACGAGGTGGTGGTGACCGGCACCGCCGGCAACCAGGAGCGGCGTGCGCAGCCGGCAGTCGTGGCGACCATCAACGCGGCGGAGATCGCGGCCAAGGCGCCGGTGCTCAACATCAACGAGCTACTCTACGCGCGGACGCCGGGGGTCTCGTCCACAGGGGCGTCCGGCACCAGCGGTGCGAACACCCGCATCGACATCCGCGGCCAGGCGTCCATCTCGCTCAGCAACTACCCGCTCGTCTTCGTGGACGGCGTGCGCGTGACGGCCGGGCCGCGCTCGGTGGCGCAGGTGCCGGGCGGCTCGACCTCGGGCGCCGGCGGACAGCAGTTGAGCGCCCTCAACGACCTGAACCCGGATGACATCGAGAGCGTCGAGATCGTGAAGGGCCCGGCGGCGGCGACCCTGTACGGGGCCGACGCCTCGGCGGGCGTCATCCAGATCCTGACCAAGAAGGGGCGGCCGGGCGCGCGCCGCCTCAACCAGCATATCGCGCTACAGTACGACGACAGCGACCCGAACTTCGAGCCCTTCACCAACTACGGGAAGTGTACCGCGGCGCTGGTCGCCGCCACGAGCACCAACCCGCTCTGCAAGGGCCAGCAGGTCGGTACGGTCGTGAAGGACAACGCGCTCGAGCGGTACGACGTCTTCGACCACGGCCGGGCCACCACCGTGCAGTACAGCGCGCAGGGGGGCGGGGACAGCTATGGCTACTACGGCTCGTTCAGCGCCCAGAACGAGCGCGGCACGACGCTCGACAGCTACCTCAAGCATCGCACCGGGCGCGTGAACTTCAACTGGACCGCCAACTCCCGAGTCAGCGTCGACGCGACCGTCGGGATCAGCCGCGCCAACGACCGGCTCCCGCAGGGCGACCAGTCGAGCTTCGGCCCCATCATCAACGCCGGCCTCGGCTCGCCGCTCAGCGTGATCGCGAACCCGGACGGGACGCTCCGCGGCGGCTTCCTCGGTGCCAACCTGACCATCCCGGCGATCAACGCCGTCCGCACGCTGGACGTCACGACGCGGACGACGCCGAGCGTGCAGATGCGCTACACCCCGCTCCCCTGGCTCAACAACCGGCTGACGGTGGGCGCCGATTTCGTGCGGACGAGCGCGACGCAGATGTACCCCAGGAACAGCCAGAACTGGTACAGCACCACGCTGAACACCGGCTCGGTCGCCCGCAACGAGATCAACGTCAACGTCTACACGCTGGACTACCTCGGCACCATCACCCGCCGATTCGGGCGCAACGGGGGAATCTCCTCCGACCTGTCGTTCGGCAGCCAGTGGATCAACACGGTGAGCGAGGTGCTGAGCGCGTCGGGGACCGGGCTGCTCGTCAACTCCAATAACGTCGTCGGCGCCGCGACGACGATCACGGCGAGCCAGGGCTTCGGCCAGTCGAAGTCGCTCGGCCTCATCGCGCAGGAGCAGCTCGGCTTCGGCGAGCGGCTCTACCTGCAGGTCGGGGCGCGGGTAGACCGCAATTCTGCATTCGGATCCGAGGTCGGCACCTTCTTCCTCCCCAAGGCGGGACTCTCCTACGTCCTCTCGCAGGAACCGCTCTGGCAGCGCACGATGCCGGCGTTCATCTCGACCTTCCGTCTGCGTGGCGCGTACGGGACGACGGGGCGGTCGCCGTCGAGCACCGCCGCGCTGCGGACGTTCAGCAGGGCGAACTACGTCACCGACGCGGGGGTCGTCCAGCCTGGCGTGGCGCCGGGGAGCCCGGGGAACTCCAACCTCAAGCCCGAGCGCGGGATCGAGATCGAGGGTGGGCTCGACGCCGGCTTCTTCAACGACCGTCTGGGACTCGAGCTGACCTACTTCGCGAAGACCTCGAAGGACCTGCTGCTGCCGCAGCTGCTGGCGCCGTCGTCGGGTTTCACGTCCGCTCCCCTCCTCAACATCGGCGAGGTCACCAACAAGGGGCTAGAGGTCTCGCTGCGCGGCACCCCGCTCAACCGGCGCCTCGTGACCTGGGACGCGGCGGTGAACGTCAACACGCTCGCCAACAAGATCGTGAGCATGGGGAGCGTCACGCCGTTCATCAACGGCAGCAACCAGTGCTTCAAACCCGGCGTGTCGGTCGCCGCCTGGTGCTTCCGGCGCGTCCTGAGTGCCGACACGGTCGCCAACCGGGCGACCGTGACCGACACGGCAGTGGTCGTGGGGCGCCAGCTTCCGAAGCTGGCCGGCAACATCAACAGCACGTTCACGCTGTTCCGGGTGCTGCGTCTGTACGCGCAGCTCGACGGCAAGTACGGCTACGAGGTCTACAACCTGACGCGGGACCTCCGCGACCGCTCGCAGCTCTCCGGCGAGGTGAACCTCCCGGCCGGCCAGGGGGGGTACGGGGCGGTCGAGCGCCTGCGGCGTCTGGGACCGTTCGTCACGCAAACCAGCGGCGCGTCGGTGGGGCAGTCGCTCGTGCGGAGCGAGTACATCGTGGCCGGTGACTTCACGCGGCTCCGCGAGCTGTCGCTGACCTGGACGCTGCCGGAGGCTTTCACGCGCCGGCTCGGCGTCACCGGGTCGTCCCTCTCGGTGGGCGGGAAGAATCTGGCGCTCTGGACGAAGTACGACGGATGGGATCCGGAGGTGATCGGCGTGGTGGACCCGATCACGCCGTTCCTTGGCGACGTGTTCACGACGCCGCAGGTGCGTCGGTTGTACACTCGGCTCAACCTCCAATTCTGAGGGGACCGCTCCCATGCTCATGTTGACCGCAGTCCGCGTCGCACGCGGCACGGTGCTCGGTGGCGCGCTCGCCGTGACGCTGGGAACGCTCGCCGCGTGCGACATGGACGTCAGCAACCCGTCGGTGATCGACGCGGAGTCGTTCGACCCGACTGCCGACGCCAGCACGCTCTCGCTCTCGGCCCAGTCGAACCTGTACCGGGCCGTCACCGGCATCATCCCGTTCAGCGCCTTCCTCTCGCAGGAAGCCTGGGTCGGCGTCGTCCGTCCGGAGACGAACGACATCGGTCGCCGCGTCCTCACCACTTCCACCTCCGACGTCAACGCCGTCTGGTCTCCGCTGCAGCTCGCGATCGCTACCAACGAGCTGGCGGCACAGGTGCTGGCAGCGAACGCCGGCGCGCAGGCTGACATCAACCTGGCGCGCGTCTACATGAACGCGGGATTCGCCCTCGAGCTCATGGCCGAGCACTTCTGCCAGGGCGCCTTCCTCGTGGGCCCAGCGTTGACGCCCGAGCAGGTGAGTGACACCGCGATCGTCCGCTTCAGCAAGGCGCTCCCGGTGGGCGCGGCCGCGGCGGCCGCCGGCGTGGTCGAGGGCACGAAGGTCGTCAA
>JBBJNN010000003.1:0-24962 GCA_037720885.1 Gemmatimonadaceae bacterium
TTACCGCGAACCGGACGTTCTATGCGGACACCGTCTATCTCATCCAGGGCTTCGTCCATGTGACCACTGGCGCGACACTCTTCGTCCAGGCCGGCACGACGATCAAGGGCGACTTCAACACGCTCGGCTCCTCGCTCTTCATCATGCGCGGCGCGAAGATCGATGCGCAGGGCACCGCGAGCAACCCGATCGTCTTCACGTCCTCACAGGCCGTCGGCAGCCGGCGCTCCGGCGACTGGGGTGGTCTCGTGATCGTCGGCAACGCCCGCATCAACCGTGCGGGCACGATCGACATCGAGGGTACGGGTACGGTCTCGGGCACTGCGCCCGGCACCAATTACACCGTGAGCTACGGGGGCGGCACCACGGACTCCGACAATAGCGGCACACTCAAGTACGTGCGCGTCGAGTTCGCGGGATTCGGACCGGCACTCAACCAGGAGCTCAATGCCTTCACCTTCGCTGCGGTGGGCAGCGGTACGACGATGGATCATCTGGAGGCGCTCGCCGGGCTCGATGACTCCTTCGAGTTCTTCGGCGGGCAGGCCGACGCGAAATATCTCGTCTCCTACGAGTCGGGCGACGACCACTTCGACATGTCGGAAGGCTATCAGGGGCGGCTACAGTTCCTGATTGGCTACCAGTCGGCTCCGGTCACGCAGCGCACCGGCGCCGGCCAACCGTCTGACGATCTCCAGGGGATCGAGAACGATGGCTGCAACGGCGCCGGGTGCACGAACGGTCAGGATTCGCAGCCGCTCACGATTCCCTTCGTCAGCAACTTCACGCTCGTCGGCAGCGGCACCACGTCGAACGTTGGGAGCGGCGGCGGATATGGCATGATGCTCCGCCGCGGCACGGGCGGCTATTATGTGAACGGCGTGCTCGCCCGCTGGCCCCGCGGCGCGATCAGCCTGCGCGACGTTGCGACCTTCGCGCGCGCCGCCGCCGCGGTGACGCCCGACCTCACCACGACGGACCTCGCCGTGCGGAACGTCCTCGTGGTCGAGGCTCCGGTGGTCTTCCAGGCCGCGAGCGCGACGCAGTTCTCGTTCGATCTCACCGCGAATAGCATCGACAATAGCGCCTCGACATTCGCGTCCCTCTTCCTCGCGGTGCCAGCAACGCCGACGGGAACGACGACGGCCGCCGACTTCGATTGGACTCCGGCGGCTGGCTCCGCAGCAGCGCAGGGCGGGCTCGCAACGTTCACGGGCCGACTCCAGACCCGGGCTGGTACGGTCATCACCGGCACTTCGTACCGCGGTGCGGTCAACCCGAATGGCCAGGACAAGTGGTGGCAGGGCTGGACGGCCTACGCGCGTCAGTAGCGTTGCGTGACTGGAGGACGGCCGGCGCCTTCATCGGGCGCCGGCCGTTGTCTTTATCGCCGGCTCGCCCGCACTATTCACCCATGCGCGCGCGACACTCCTTCGGCTCGGCGATTTCCGCGCGGCGCGCTTGTTCCTTCGCCATCACGGGGCTGGCAGTGCTCTCCTGCCGCCACGGCGAGCGAGCCGCCGCTCCAGACTCCGCGCGCCAGGCTGCCGGGATTGGAACAGGCGGATCGGGCGGCACGTCGGCCGGCGCAAGCCCCGTTGACAGCACGCGGCCGATGGCCGATGCGCTCGACCGGTTTCGTGCGACCGCTCCCGACACTCCGGCTGTGCTCGCCGGCGGCGCCGCGAGCCGGTCTGCGCTCGTTCGCCGGTACGTCAGCGCGCTCGAGCGATCGGACACCGCCGCGCTTCGCGCCCTTCACCTGACGCGTGGGGAGTTCGCGTACCTCGTGTACCCGTCATCTCCCTTCGCGCGCCCACCGTACAGCCACGATCCGGCGCTCCTCTGGTTCGAGATCACGCAGAACAGCGGGAAGGGCCTCACGCGGGCCATGCGGCGGTTCGGCGGCCGGCCACTTGGCTTCGAGAGCTACAGCTGCGCGACCGCCCCCGAGCGCGCGGGACGAAATCGTGTCTGGAGCAACTGCGTCGTGCGCTTCGCGCGTGCCCCTGGCGGCGCGGGCCGACTCGCGCTCTTCGGGCCGATCCTCGAACGAGATGGCCGCTTCAAGTTCGTGTCGTATGCGAACGGGCTCTGAGGCATATGCTCCTCCGGCCTGAGAGGTGTGAGATGGCATCCGCTCGCTCTACCGCCGCACCGGTGCCCATGCGGACGCAACTGACGCGGTCGGCGATGGCGCTCGCGCTGGCCTGCGCGAGTGCCGCGGCTTGCGACCGCGCGGCAATCAGCGATGGAGGACGCGACACCACCGCGTCGACGCCGGTCTCCACGCCGCCCGTCACGCTGACTGGCGCCGGCGCCACGTTTCCGTATCCGCTCTACTCCCGGTGGATCTCGGCCTACCTGCAGCAGACTGGTGTGCAGATCAACTATCGGATGGTCGGCTCTCATAGTGGCGCTCGCGAGCTGGAACAGGGCCGGATCGATTTCGCGACCACTGAAAGCCCGACGGATGGGCCAGCCCCTCCATCCCCAGCAGCCCGGATCGCGCACATCCCGAATGTCCTTGGCGCCGTTGTGCTCGCCTACAATATTCCCGGCCTGTCTGCGCCGCTCGCGCTCTCCGGGGAAACCGTCGCGGACATCTACCTCGGGCGCATCACGCGATGGGACGACACACGCATCGGTGCCCCGAATCCCGGGGCGCGCCTTCCCGACGCCGCCATCGTGGTCGTGCACCGCGCCGATGGCAGCGGCACCACAGCCGTCTTCACGGAGTTCCTGTCGGAGACGAGCCGGGCATGGCGGCAGGGGCCTGGCCAGGGAATCACAGTGCGTTGGCCGGTCGGTGTGAACGCAACAGGAAGCGAGGGTGTCGCAGGCGAGGTCAAGCAGACTCCCGGCGCCATCGGATACGTCGAGCTCACATACGCGAAACAGAGCCGGCTGCCCTTCTCCGCCGTCCGGAACGCTGACGGCGCGTTCGTGCTGCCGACGGCGGAAGCGGTGGCCGCCGCGGCGTCCAACCGCGCCCGTTCGTCCGGCGCTGCGACCGATGCCACCATCTCCCTCGTGAATGCCCCGGGACGCGGCTCGTATCCCCTCGCTTCCTTCTCCTGGTTCCTCATCGACACGAGACCCGCCGACGCCGCGAGGGCACGCGCGCTCCTCGCGTTTCTCCGGTGGACGCTTCACGACGGCCAGCGGTTTGCCCCAGCTCTCGACTACGTTCCATTGCCGTCCGAGCTGGTCGCGAGACTCGACGGGCGGCTCGACTCGTTGGCCATCGCGATCGCGCGCTGACCGGGCGAGCGAACTCCGGCCGGCGTCTCGCAAGGGGAGCTGCGTGTGGGGAGAACAGTGGGAACCGTGACGCCTCGGCGGCACACCAGCGTGCGTACCGGCCGCGCCGCGCGCGACCGCATGGCGACGAACGGCGACAACTCGGCTGGAGTCGCCCGGGTCGCCGCGATCGACGTCGGCTCCAATTCGATTCGCCAGATCGTCGCGGACGTCTCGGCCGATGGGAAGATCCGCGTCATCGATGAGATGAAGGCGGCCCCGCGACTGGGCGCCCGGATGACGACTGGCGGCGACCTGAGCGCGGATTCCATGGAGCGGGCCGTCGAGGCCATCACGCGCATGGCGACCCTCGCCCGTCAGCTCGGCGCGCATCGCGTCGAGGCCGTCGCCACGAGCGCCGTCCGCGATGCCTCGAACGGCGCGGCGTTCGTCGAGATGGTGCGGCACAACACGGGCATTCGCCTGCGCGTGCTCATCGGCGAGGAGGAGGCGCGGCTCTCGTATCGCAGCGCCCTGGCCCACTTCGACCTCGGAGCAGGCCGAGCGGCGGTGATGGACATCGGTGGCGGCTCGCTCGAGCTCGCGTTGAGCGCGGACGGGTTGCTCGAGCGGCTCGTCACGTTCCCCTTCGGCGCGCTGCGGCTGACGGAGCGATTCCTCGACGCCCACTGCCGCCGCAAGCACGTGAAGGCCCTGCGCCGTATGGTTAGGCAAGAGCTGCGCGACCGGCTGCCGGCGCGCGAATGGCGTGGCGCGCAGGTGATCGGCTCGGGCGGCACGTTCACGAACATGGCCGGGATGATACTCGCCCGGCAGGGCATGGTCGCGGCGCAGACGGTGCACGGCGCGCGCGTCACGCGCATCGATCTCGAGCATCTGCTCGACGGCCTCCAGGACACCACGCTCGCCGAGCGCGAACGGGTGCCGGGGCTCAATCCCGCACGCGCCGACATCATCGTCGCCGGGCTCGCGGTAGCAGCCGAAGTGCTCGCACGACTCGAGGCGCAGGACCTGGTGGTGTCGGGCTACGGCATCCGCGAAGGATTGTTGCTCGAGACCGCCCAGGTCATTCCGACGGTCGCCGTGCGCGGGGAGGCGCGGCAGCGGTCGGTGCAGCAGCTCGCGGACCGCTGCCACTTCGAGGCCCCGCATGCCCTCCACGTGCAGCGACTCGCGCTCCAGCTCTTCGACGCCCTGGGGCGACAGCTCGGCTGCACGACGGCGGACCGCGAAACGCTTGCCGACGCGGCGCTCCTGCACGACATAGGCTACCACATCAGCTACGACCGCCACCACAAGCACTCGTACTACCTGATCCTCCATGCCGAGCTGCTCGGCATGTCGCCGACCGAGAAGGTGGTGGTCGCCAACGTCGCGCGGTACCACCGGGGGTCTGATCCGCGGAGGAAGCAGCGCAACTTCAGCATTCTCGACCCGACGCTCCGCACGCGCATCCGACGCCTCGCGGCGCTCCTTCGCGTGGCCGATGGTTTCGACCGCGGGCATGTCGGCGGCGTGGGGCGGATCGAGGTACGACGTGTCGCGCGCACGATCCGGCTCCGCGCGGTGGCGGCGAGGCGGGGGCAGCCCCTACGGCTCGAGCTCTGGGGCGCCGCGCGTAAAGCCGGGCTGCTCGCCGCCGAAATTGGCGCACCGATCGAGATTCGCGATCCTGCCGGCGGCTTGGTGACACGAATCTCGGCGGCCGACGATTGAGTCTCGCGTCCCCTGTCGACTCCCGCGGGGCGCGCGTGGCAGTGGGCTGCGCGCTATCCGGCGACCGACCGGTCGCGCGGCGATGGCACGTCCGACGCGTCCGACGCGTCGAAGGGAGTGTCCGCCGATCGAACAGGTGAGCGGCGGGCATGCGTCAGCTCGCCCAAACGGTGCGGATCGTCCGGCCGACGCGGCAGCGCCCACGAGTCGGCGAGGAACGCGCGATGCGCGGCGCGATCATCGCCGGCGCTCGCCGTGCGCTGCCGGTAGGTGCCGTCGGCGGCAAGGTCCCACGCCCAACGATCGTCGAGCAGGTACGTGAGGAGGAGCGAGTGCAGGCGCGAGTTGAGCGCGTGATCCTCGATCGGCGCCACTACCTCCACCCGGCGGTCGAAGTTACGCTGCATCCAATCGGCCGACCCGAGATAGAACTCCTCGGCAGCGGCATTCGCGAAATACCAGAGGCGCGAGTGTTCCAGGAAGCGCCCGACCACGCTGACGACGCGGATGCGGTCGCTGATTCCCCGCACGCCCGGACGCAGGCCGCAGATCCCGCGCACAATGAGGTCGATCTCGACGCCCGCCTGCGACGCGCGGTAGAGCGCGCGGATCGTCTCGGGGTCGATCAGAGCGTTCATCTTGGCCACGATGCGGGCATCCTTCCCCGCTCTCGCATGCTCTGCTTCGCGGTCGATCAGCGAGAGGAATCGCTCGCGCATATTCCCCGGCGCCACGAGGAGCTTGCGGTACAGTCGCTGGCGTGAGAATCCGGTGAGCGAGTTGAACAGGTCGGACAGGTCGGCGCCGAGCGACGGGCTCGCGGAAAAGAGGCCCAGATCGGTGTAGACCCGCGCCGTCTTCGTATTGTAGTTCCCCGTGCCAATGTGCACGTAGCGCCGGATGCCGTCCGGTTCCCGCCGCACGACGAGTGCCGTCTTCGTGTGCGTTTTGAGCGCGACGAGGCCGTAGACGACGTGCACACCGGCATTCTCGAGCGTCCGCGCCCAGGTGATGTTATTCGCTTCGTCGAACCGGGCCTTCAACTCCACGAGCACTACCACCTGCTTGCCTCGTTGGGCTGCCTCGGTGAGGGCGCGCACGATCGCCGTGTCGCCCGACGTGCGGTACAGCGTCAGCTTGAGCGCCAATACGTCCGGATCGTCGGCCGCGTTCTCGAGGAACTGCTCGGTCGTCGTCGCGAACGAGTCGAACGGGTGATGGACGAGAATGTCCCGCTCGCGGATCGCCGCGAAGATCGAGGCCTCCGCGCCTCGGAATGGCGGAGGTGTCGCCGCCACGAACGGCAGGTCGCGCAGATCGGGGATGTCGAGCGACGCGAGCTCGAGCAGATCGCCGAGCTCGAGGAGCCAGCCATCTTCGTACACGTCGCGCTCGGCGAGCGTCGCGAAGGGTGGCAGGCGGTCGTCACGGAGCTCTTCCACGAGCAGCACGCGGATGGGCTCCGGCATCCCGCGTTGCACCTCCAGCCGCACCACCTCCCCAAACCGCCGCTGAAAGATCTGCTCCTCAATCTCGGCGAGGAGGTCTTCCGGCTCTTCCATGTCCGCGACGTCGAAGTCGGAGTTCCGCGTGATCCGGAACGCGAACCAACGGAGCACATCCATTCCGGTGAACAGCGCGCCGAGGTTGGCGCCGATCACCTGCTCGAGCGGTACGAAGCGATGGGGCTGGCCCGTCGGCACCCAGCGCGGCAGACTCTTCGGCACCTTGACGCGCGCGAAGTGGTCCGTGCCGAGATGGGGGTCGCGCACTTCCACCGCGAGCGAGAGCGACAGGTTCGAGATGTAAGGAAAGGGGTGCCCCGGATCGACCGCGAGCGGCGTCAGGACGGGGAACACATCCGTCTCGAAGAACGCGTCGACGGTCGCCCACTCGCTCGGCGTCAGCTCGTCCATCGAGAGGATACGGACGTTCCGCTCGGCGAGCGCCGGCAGGAGCTGCTCGTGCAGACAGGCTCGTTGCTCGTCGAGGAGTGTGTGCACGCGCAACGCGATCGCGTCGAGCTGGTCCTGCGGGGTCAGGCCGTCGGGCGTGCGCGCCGTCACGTTCGCCGCCGCCTGCCGCCGCAGGCCGGCCACGCGTACCATGTAAAACTCGTCGAGGTTGCTGCTGAAGATCGCGAGAAACTTGAGGCGCTCGAGGAGCGGATTTCGCTCGTCGAACGCCTGGTGCAGGACGCGAGCGTTGAACTCCAGCCAACTCAGCTCGCGATTGATGTAGAGATGCGGTGAGGCCAGCAGGTCGGACATCGCGGCGCGTTCGCGTAGACGAGAGGTGCGGAGATGCGGTGGCGGACACGTCAAAAGTACAGCGCCGGGAATGTTACGAATCCGGCGCTGGCGTCACGATCCCGTCACGGTCAGAGGGCATGTGTCGCCCTCAACATGACCTACACGTGACGCTCGTGGCAACGGGGTTGGCGCGCGCCAGAGCCCATCCGCTTGACGCGCCCCCGCGCCGGGTTCATCTCCCAGCCATCGGTGGCGCGACGTCACCGTGTCATTGGAGCGCGCGCCCGTGCTACTTCCCGACGACCTACTCGACCGACCTCCCGAGGAATCGGCACGTCGCATCGCGCGGTCCTTTCTCGACGAGGCCGGCCAGGCGCGTCCTCGTCTGGCGGACCCGGACGATCCGGAAGGGCTTCACGATTTCCGCGTCGCGATCCGGCGGTTGCGGAGCTGCCTGCGCGCGCACCGCTCCGAATTGCGCGACGGTGTCTCGCGAAAGCTGGAGCGTCGGTTGCGCACGCTGGCCGCGGCGACGGGCGGGAGCCGGGACGCGGAGGTCCACCTCGCGTGGCTCGCCGATCAGGCGGCCGCACTCACCACGCGCCAGCGGCTGGGATGCACATGGCTGGAGAACCGGTTGCGCAAGGACAAGCGCGCGGCGGACGACGCGCTCCACTCGCGCGTGGCCGCACAATTTCCGCGCGTCGAAGCCCGGTTGATACAGGCGCTCGACCAGTATCGGATCACGGTCGCGCTCGATGCGCCGCACGCCGCGGTGCCGTACGCGCGCGTATTGCGCGACCGCGTACGCAGCCTGGCGCGAGACCTCGAGCGAGATCTCGCCGCCGTGACCTCGGCGGCCGATGATGAGCCGGCACACGAGGCACGCATCGCCGCGAAACGGCTCCGCTACCTGCTCGAGCCGGTCACGCAGGAGCTGGGCGGTGCGCCGGAGATCGTCGTCCGTCTCAAAGGATTGCAAGACACCCTCGGCGACCTGCACGATGCGCACGTCTTTTCGCGGACGCTGCTCGGCGCAATGGAGAACGCGGCGGCGGAGCAGGCGCGCCGGCTGTCGGAGGCCGTGCTTGCCGGTGTTCCCGACGCCCTGGCTGTCCGCCGCGAGCGGCGGCACGATCCGCGCTCCGGGCTGCTGGCGCTCGCCGCGCGACTCGCCGATCGCCGCGACCGCGCGTTCACGTCGTTGCAGGGTGACTGGCTCGGCGGCCACGCCGCCGGATTCTTCGCCGACATTGGAGCGCTGGCGCACATCCTCGATGAGCGCTCGGTGCGCGGCCAGGAAATCGAGCGAAAGTTTCTGCTCAGCTCACTGCCGGCGCGGGCTGAACAGGGGGAGCCGAAGGACGTGGAGCAGGGCTACCTGCCAGGCGAGCGCTTGACCGAGCGGGTACGACGGGTTCGTGCGGGAGGACGCACCGCCTACTTTCGCACGCTGAAGGCGGGCTACGGCGTCGCGCGGCTCGAGGTGGAAGAGGAGACGACGGCGGAGGTCTTCGACCAGCTATGGCCGCTCACTGCCGGCCGGCGTCTCCGCAAGCAGCGCTACGTGGTCCCAGACGGCGACGTTACGTGGGAGCTCGACGTCTTCGAGGGGCGCGATCTTGTCCTGGCCGAAGTCGAGCTGCGTGCCGAGGATCAGACCATCGCTATCCCCGACTGGTTGCAATCGCACCTGGTGCGCGAGGTGACCGGAGACGCAGCCTATCAGAACTCCAACCTCGCGCGCTGACCGCCCGCCGGTCCGCTAGAGAGGAACGATCGAGCGGAGAATGAAGTACGATACGGCCGCGACGCTCGCCGCCGCCGGAATGGTCAGGACCCAGGCCCACACGATGCGGCCGGCGACCCCCCACCGCACCGCCGAGATGCGATTCGCCATACCGACACCGACGATCGAGCCGCTGATCGTGTGAGTGGTGCTCACCGGGATCCCGAGACTCGTCGCGATGAGGATGGAGACCGCGCCGCCGGTCTCGGCGCAGAAACCGCCGACCGGACGGAGCCGCGTGATCCGCGATCCCATGGTATGCACGATGCGCCAGCCGCCGAAAAGCGTACCCAGGGAGATCATCGTATAGGCGCCGATCTCGATCCAGTAGGGGATCTTGTTCTCGTCTTCCAGGTAGAGGTGCCCGAGCAGCCCGGTCTGGCCGGCGAGCAACGCCTTGGAGGTCACGAGCAGGCCAACGATGATCCCCATCGTCTTCTGCGCATCATTGGCCCCGTGGGCAAGCGAGAAGCTGGCCGAGGACACGAGCTGCGCGACGCGAAAGACCCGGTCGACCCTGCTGGGCCGCACACGACGGAACAGCCAGAACGTGGCGACCATGAGGGAGAAGCCGAACAGGGCGCCGATGAGCGGCGACAGGATTATGAACTCGATCGTCCGGACCCACTTGTCTCCCCAGAGGATCGCGCCGGTGCCCGCCTTGGCGACGGCTGCACCGGAGTAGCCTCCGATCAGCGCGTGCGAGGAGCTAGAAGGGAGACCGTAGTACCAGGTGATGAGGTTCCAGAGGATCGCGCCAAGGAGGCCGGCGAAAATGACGTTCGCGTCGACGATGTCGAGGTCTACCATCCCCTTGTAGACGGTATTGGCGACCGCAGTCCCCACCGTGAAGAGGGCGATGAAGTTGAACGTGGCGGCCCACAGCACGGCCGCGATGGGCGACAGCACGCGCGTGCCGACGACAGTCGCGATCGAGTTCGCCGAATCGTGGAAGCCGTTGACGAAATCGAACAGGAAGGCAACGACAACGATCGCGACGATGTACCCGACCACGATCAGGCGTGCTTGAGCGAGATACTTTCGAGGGCGTTCGCCACGTCCTCACACTGATCCAGGGCGTCTTCTAGCTTGTCGTACAGGTCCTTCCACTTGATCACTTCAATCGCGTCCAATCCGTCATCGAACAGATCGCCGACCGCCAGATTGTAGATCGCGTCGCCTTCCTCCTCGAGTCGCTTGATCTCGCGCGATCGCTCGATGACGACCTTCGGCTTCTTGATGCTTCCTACCGCCATGGCGATGCAATCGCCCGAGCGGATGAGGACGTCGGTGAGCTGGCGCGCCGGCTCCCGCACGCCGGTGATGTGGTACATCTTCGCCCGCCGCGCCGTGCCATCGATGAGATCGATGACGGTGTCGAGCCGGGTCGCGAGGAGATGGATGTCTTCGCGGTCGATCGGCGTCACGAAGCTTTCATTGATACGGCGGATGACATCCTGTGTGACCGCGTCCGCCGCATGCTCCACCTTCTTGATCTCGATCACGAAATGGTCGAGACGGTGCGGCTCCGCGAACAGCTGGTTGATCAGCCTCGCCGAAGCGGTGAGATGCCCGGCGAGCTCGCCGAACATCGCAAAGAAATTCTCGTCACGTGGGATGAGTCGCACAGGCAAGTTGAGCTGGGGGCAGGCCGCTAGCCGCGCGCCGGCCTCGGCGACTCCCGAGCCCGGCGCGCGCTCAAGATACGCCGTACCGACTTGGGGTCGCAAACCCGTGATCTTTCTGTTACAGACGGCCGCAGCGTACCTCTCCTGCTACTGCCTGCTTACTGCCCCCGGCGCCAGCGGTAGCCAAGATTGTCGCCATAGGTGGTGTGGTGCGCGTCCACGAGGCGCGGATTGGCAAACAGGCGAATGAGAAGGACGCCCGCGAGAAAACCGCCCACGTGCGCGCCGACCGCGACGCCTCCCGACACCTCGCGACGCATCGAGGTCAGCTCCGGGAGCCAGGCGACCACCTGCCAGGCAAACCACCAGAGGAGCACGAGCCAGGCCTGGATGCGCAGCACCGGAAAGATGATGAGAAAGGGGAAGAGCATCTTGATCCGCGCGCGCGGGTAGAGCATGAGGTACGCGCCCATGACGCCCGAGATCGCACCGGAAGCGCCAACCGTCGGGACGGGCGAGGTTGGATTGAAGAGTACGTGAACCGCCGCCGCCGCGAGACCACAGATCAGGTAGAAGATGGCGAAGCGCGCGTGGCCCATCGAGTCTTCCACGTTGTTCCCGAACACGTAGAAAAACAACAAGTTGCCGAGGATGTGACCCCAGCTTCCGTGGAGAAACATCGAGGTCACCGGCGTCAGCCAGTTGATCGGCTCGTTGTCCACCACGCACTGCAGCCCATAGCCGAGCGGGACCGCGAGTCCGAGGGGGGCACGGTGCGATAATTCACCCGGTACCAGGCCGAGGTTGCACAGGCTGCCCGCGAGGGTGATCGGGTTGAATCCCGCTCCCTGGAACAGCAGCCACGCCGCGGCCGTGGCCGCGATGATGGCGTAGGTAACGATCGGTCGCCGGAGCGTGGGCAGATCGTCGCCGATCGGGATCACGGCGAGCCTCCACGCCGGGCGCCTAGCGCGCCCGCCGCCGTGACCCGTCCACGACGCCGTGACGCGCGCGACGCGTCAGACTGCCACGCGCGGGGCATCCAGCGCGCCGCTTCGCTGCCATACTGGCGCATTATTACGGTCCTAGGATTGCTCTGAGGTCGTCGGCAACTTCGCGGGTCGTCGAGCGGTTTTTCACGAGCAAGGATTACGCACGCGGCATTGATGCTGGCGTAAAACCGGCGGGCCCGCCGGCGCGTCGGTCACTTTCATCGAGGTACGTATGGCGGAAAAGATCATCGGGATCGATCTGGGGACGACGAACTCCGTCGTCGCGGTGATGGAGGGGGGCGATCCCGTCGTCATCCCGAACGCGGAGGGCGGGCGGGTCACGCCGTCCGTCGTCGGCTTTACGAAGGACGGCGAGCGGCTGGTCGGCCAGGTCGCGAAGCGGCAGGCCGTGACCAATCCGCAGAACACCGTTTTCTCGATCAAGCGGTTCATGGGACGCAAGACGGGCGAGGTGCAGCAGGAATCGAAGCGCGTCCCGTACAAGGTGCTCTCCGGGCAGAACGACGTTGCCGCGGTGGAGATCCAGGGAAAGCGTTACACGCCGCCCGAGATCTCGGCCATGATCCTTCAGAAGATGAAGCAGACGGCCGAGGACTATCTCGGCTCGAAGGTCACCAAGGCCGTGATCACCGTGCCGGCGTACTTCAACGACTCGCAGCGGCAGGCAACGAAGGATGCCGGGCGCATCGCGGGTCTCGACGTGCTCCGGATCATCAACGAGCCTACGGCGGCCGCACTGGCCTACGGGCTCGACAAGAAGAAGGACGAGAAGGTCGCCGTGTTCGACCTCGGCGGCGGCACCTATGACATCTCCGTCCTCGAGCTCTACGATGTGGAAGGCTCGCGCCAGTTCGAGGTGAAGGCGACGAATGGCGATACGCACCTGGGCGGCGATGACTTCGATCAGAAACTGATCGACTGGATCGTCGGCGAGTTCAAGCGCGACCAGGCCATTGACCTGTCGCGCGACCCAATGGCGCTCCAACGCCTCAAGGAAGCCGCCGAGAAGGCGAAGATGGAGCTGTCCACGGTGCAGCAGACGGACATCAACCTTCCGTTCATCACCGCGGACCAGAGCGGGCCGAAGCACCTCAACTACTCGCTCACGCGCGCCAAGTTCGAGCAGTTGGTGGACGACCTGATCCAGCGGACGATCCCGCCGATGCAGCAGGCGCTCAAGGACGCGGGGCTCAAGCCGGAAGAGGTGGACGAGGTGATCCTCGTCGGCGGCTCGACCCGTATTCCAAAGGTGCAGCAAATCGTCAAGGACTTCTTCAAGAAGGATCCGCACAAGGGCGTGAATCCGGACGAGGTCGTGGCCATTGGCGCCGCGATCCAGGGCGCCGTACTCACCGGCGAGCAGAAGGACGTGCTGCTGCTCGACGTGACGCCCCTCTCGCTCGGGATCGAGACGCTGGGCGGCGTGACCACCGTGCTCATCGCGCGGAACACGACGATTCCGACGAAGAAGAGCGAGGTGTTCTCGACAGCGGAGGATAACCAGACGACCGTGGAGATCCACGTGCTGCAAGGCGAGCGGGAGCTGTCGACCTACAACAAGACGATCGGCAAATTCCAGCTCACCGGTATCCCGCCGGCTCCGCGCGGTATGCCGCAGGTCGAGGTGACCTTCGACATCGACGCCAATGGCATTCTCCACGTGACGGCGCGTGACAAGACGACCGGGAAGGAGCAGAAGATCCGGATCGAGGCGTCCAGCGGGCTGTCCGAGAACGAGATTCAGAAGATGGTCAAGGATGCGGAGCAGCATTCGGACGAGGATCGCAAGCGCCGCGAGGAAATCGACACGCGGAATCGCCTGGATAGCATGACCTACGAGGTGGAGAAGAATTCGAAGGAGTGGTCGGACCGCCTGACCGAGGACATGCGGACGCGCCTGACGAACGCGGTGGATCGCGCGCGGAAGTCGCTCCGTGGCGAGGACCTGGCGGAGATCCGGTCCGCGCAGGAGGAGTTGACGCGGGTGTACAGCGAAGCCGGCCAGTCCCTCTACTCGCAACAGGCGAGTGCGGGAGGCACGGACCAGGGCGGCGGCTCGGGCGGCGAAACCGGCGGCGCCGGGCCGTCGAACCAGGACGGCGGTGCCCGCTCCGATGACGTCGTCGAAGCGGACTATGAGATCGTGGACGAAGAGCGCAAGTAGGACCCCGACGCTCGGCTGACCTGGGCCGAGGTGCCTCGTGGCCCTGCACCGGGAGGTGTGGGGCCATGAGCCATCGGCGGGCTTATCGGGCCGCACCGAACGGCAACCGCTTCCACGTTCGCCGATGTCCAACTAACGAGAGGACGCGAAACTTGCAGCGCCCGTGGCGGGTAGACCGTTGATGGGAGCAACCCCGATCGCATCTCCGGGTCGGCGGCGGGCGGCACCACCTTCAACACGCGAATTCACCGAATGTCCCGAATCTACGCACGTGCCAGACTTGGCCTCGTCGCGTCCGCCGCGTTCGTCGGTGGGCTCGTCGTCGCGGCGGGGGTCAACGTCACCCCCTTCGGATACGCGCAAGGGCGGTCGTCCCCGCCAACGACCAGCCGGCCGCCCGCGCAAGCGGTACAGCCGCTCACCGATGCGAGCAACGCATTCGTCTCCATCTCGGAGCACGTCACTCCCGCCGTCGTGTCCATCTCGACCCGGCAGGAGCGTCGGAATCCGCGGACCACGCCCGGTCGTCCCCAACCGCGCGGCGGCAATCTCGACGAATTTTTCGACCAGTTCGACCCGCGCAGGCAAGCGCCGCAAGAAGGGAGCGGCACCGGGTTTCTCGTGTCGGCCGACGGTTACATCCTCACGAACAACCACGTCGTGGCGAATGCGGACCGCGTGACGGTAGCGCTGCAGGACAAGCGCGTCTTCACGGCGAAGGTGATCGGCCGCGACCCGTCCACCGACGTCGCCGTAATCAAGATCGAGGGCGCGGGCTTCCCGACGCTCTCCTTTGGTGACGATGAGCGCGCGCGCGTGGGCGAATGGGTGCTGGCGATCGGCAATCCCCTCGCGCTCGACTTCACCGTGACGGCCGGCATCATCAGCGCCAAGAACCGCAGCGGCAACTCGCTCCGGAGCCTCTACGAGAGTAGCTACGCGATCGTGGACTACATCCAGACGGACGCGGCGATCAATCCGGGCAACTCCGGCGGCCCTCTCGTCAACACGCGCGGCGAGGTGATCGGCATCAACAGCGCGATCGCGAGCCCCACCGGCACCTACTCGGGTTACGGGTTCGCCATCCCGATCACGCTCGCGCGCGACGTGATGGAAGATCTGATCAAGCATGGACGCGTCCACCGACCGGAGCTTGGCGTGGCGATCACCGACGTGACGCCGGAGGATGCACAGAGCGCCGGCCTCAAGGAGATTCGCGGCGTACTCGTCGGCGGCTTCAATTCTCCTCCTGGCGCGCAGAGCCCGGCGGAGCGCGCCGGCATCGAGCAGGGAGATGTCATCGTCTCCGTCGCCGGGCATACGGTCGACCGTGTCTCCACGCTGCAGCGTTTCGTTCGCTCGCTCGAGCCGGGCCGGACGATTCCCGTGGAAGTGCTCCGGTTCGGCACGCGCAAGACCTTCCAGGTACGGTTGCGCGAAGCAGCGTCCGAGGAGCAGGTGGCGAGCGCGGCGGAACGCCAGGATACCCTGGTGCGCTCGCCGGCGTATGACAAGCTGGGAATCGCCATCGAGCCTCTCTCATCCGACGTCGTCCGGCAGGCGCGCATCTCCGACGATTTCCGCGGGGTGCTGATCACCGACGTCGACGTCGATGGGCCGGCGTATTCGCGCCTCCCGCCCCAGTTCGTGATTACCGATGTCCTGAATCCGCCGCGCAAGCGAATTCGGAATGTCGCGGACCTCGAAGAGGTGCTGTCGCGCATGCGTCCGGGTGACGTCGTCTCCCTCGTAGTGTACGACGTGCGCGACCGCGCGGAGCGGAAGAGCACCCGCGTCATCAGCGTTCGGGTCGGCGACTGAGCGCTGACGTGCGGCCCTGACAGCCCTCACGGTTCGGGAACAGGACGGTCCCTGACACGACGCCCGGCGGGCAGGACGACTCCCGCCGGGCGTCGTGCATCGGAGTGTAGATGGCGGCCCGCCGCTGGAGGCACGTCGCGGGGGCAGTTACCTTACGCGATCTACCACCGGCTCGGGTGGCGGAATTGGTATACGCGCACGGCTTAGGACCGTGTGGTGGCGACACCGTGCGGGTTCGAGTCCCGCCCCGAGCACTCCCTTCTCTCCCGCCCACCCTCTCCAGCTCTCACCCGCGGTGCCCACGCGGAGCGCAGCGGGAGTCCGTCGGCGAGCCGCCCACGTATCCCCAACGTGGGGTCGCTAGCGCGCCGCGCGGGCCGCGACGTGTCTCACGCCTCGGCCTCGCTCGCCGCCCCTCCGGGTTTCGCACTTCCCTCCCCGACGCGGGTCCGCAAATCCGGGGCGGAAACCGCCGGACCGGCGGCGGCGTTCCATCGAGTACGCCTATGGTTAGAAATGTGGGATTCGATACCCGGGAACTACTGTCCACGTCGGCCGTCGCTCGGCTCTGCCACGTGTCGGCCATGACGGTCGCGCGGTGGATCGATGCCGGCCGTCTCCCAGCCGTGCGCACGCCTGGCGGGTGGCGACGAGTCCGCCGCGCCGATGCACTGCGCTTCGCGACGACGGTTGGTGGCCGCTCGCCCGCCCACCCCACATCCGCGGCCCGGCTCGCTCGACGACTGGTCTCGGGGCAGCGCGTCGCGGTGACCCGGTGGGCGCGCGACTGGGTCGATGGCGGCGCTACGGTGAGCGAGCTCGTCCGAACTGCGCTCGCGCCGGCCATGCGGCTGATCGGGGATCAATGGGCAGCTGGCACTCTCGACATTCTGGCAGAGCATCGCGCGACGGCGATTGTCGCCGAGGCGATCGCTGTCGCGCGGGCAGCGGCGCCGCGCGTGACCCGACGGCACCCTCGCTTGATTCTGGCCTGCCCGGCCGGCGAGCAGCATGGGCTGGCGGTCCAGATGGCTGCGCAGAGCTTCATCGACGCCGGATGGGATGCGGACATCCTCGGCGCGGACGTGCCGACACGCGAGCTGGTAGCTGAGCTGGAGCGCTCGCGGCCGCACGCAGTTGGCATTTCCGTCAGCGCCTCGACCGATGCGCTTCCCGCGCTCCTCGCCGCGCTCAGACGTGCCCAGTGGGATGGCCTGGTGCTACTGGGCGGCGCGCTTGCGGACACCGTGCGGCCACGGGAAGGCATCCTGGTGGATGACGGTGTGCCCGACTTTGCCGCCCGGGCAGCGGCGCGTCTGACCCCAGCGACTCACGCGGCGGGGAGCGCGGGCCGGTGACTCCCTCGCGAGACGCCGCGTATTGTGAACACGTCGCACGGAAGCACGCGCGAACGTTCACGCGCGCGAGTCGTTATCTCCCCATGGAGAAGCGGCGTGCGGCGTACGCGGTGTATGCTTTCTGCCGTGTCGTGGACGATGCGGTTGACGCGCCAGACGCCGGCGGCGAGGCCGAGATCGGCGCGGAGCTCGATGCGTACGATGCTCGGCTGACGGCGGCGCTCGGAGGAAATGCCGAGGGTCCGATCTTCCGTGAGCTTGCCTGGACCGCTGAGCGATTCGCGGTGCCGGCCGCGCCGCTTCGGGCGTTGATCGCGGGTGTCCGGCGCGACGTCGGCGGTGTGCCCCTCGAGACGTGGCTGGAACTCGAGGGCTACTGCGAGGGGGTCGCGAGTACCGTCGGCGTCGTCTGCGCGCACATTTTCGGGTTGCCCGACGAGGCAGCGGCGCGGGAGCGCGCACTCGCGCACTCGCGCACGCTCGGGATCGCTATGCAGCTCACGAACATCCTGCGGGATGTCGGCGAGGACGCGGCGGGAGGGCGCTGTTACCTGCCGACAGAGGATCTCGAGGCGTTCGGGCTGCGGCGCGAGGAAGTGCTCGGTCGCACCGTACACGCCACCGATGATCGCTGGCGCTGGCTGATGGCGTTCGAGATCGCGCGAGCGCGAACGCTCTATGCGGCCGCCGCGCCTGGTATCGCGTTTCTCGCGGCCGACGCCCAGGGATGCGCGCGCATGTGCGCCACCGGCTATGCCGGCATCCTCGGCGCCATCGAGGAGATCGGTTATGACTCGCTGACTCGGCGCGCGCGTGTCGGGCAGTCAGCGAGGGCCGCCATCCTCTGGGACGTCTGGCGCTCCTCTCGCCGGCCGTTGGCGGCACCACCGCGGTGTGCGCCCGACCCGCGCCGGCAGCGCGACGTTCTGCCGCGCGTCGGCTGGCTGGGAGAGCTGTCTCGCTCGCTGGCTCCCGGCGGCGCGAGCGCTCCCGCGGCCAGCGACTGAGCGCGGCTCGATGCGGGGGGCACGATGCGTGTCGCGGTGATCGGGAGTGGATTCGGGGGCCTGGCCGCCGCCATCCGTCTCGCCGCGCAGGGCCATGAGGTCACGGTCCTCGAGAAACGAGACAAGCCCGGCGGTCGCGCGTACGTGTACGAGCAGGACGGCTTCGTCTTCGATGGCGGACCGACAATCATCACGGCGCCCGCACTCATTCACGAGCTCTTCACGCTCGGCGGGCGGCGCAGCGAGGATTATGTCCGCCTCGTTCCGGTCGACCCGTTCTATACCATCCGCTTCGACGACGGCTCATCGTTCGAGTACGGGAGCGACCAGGCGCGCGTGCTCGCGCAGATCCAGGCGTTCAGCCCGCGCGACGCGGAGGGCTACCTTCGATTCAGCGCAGCCGCCGACCGCATCTTCGAGACAGGGTTCCCGCTGATCGACCAGCCGTTCACGCACCTCGCGGACATGCTCCGCATCGTCCCGGCTCTCGTCCGGCTCGGCGCGCACCGGTCGGTGGCGCCGCTCGTTGCCCACTACATCCGCGACGAGCGGCTGCGGCAAGTGTTCTCCTTTCACCCCTTGCTCATTGGCGGCAACCCGTTCGACACGACGGCGATATACGCGCTGATCCACACGCTCGAGCGGAAGTGGGGCGTGTGGTTCGCCGCCGGTGGTACGGGTGCGCTCGTCCAGGCACTCGCCGCGCTGTTGGAGGATCTCGGAGGAACGCTCGCGCTCGAGACCGAAGTGCGCGAGATCGTGATCGACGAACGATCCGGGCGCGCGACCGGCGTCCGACTCAGCTCCGGCGAGGTGCTGCCGGCGGACGTCGTGGTGAGCAACGCCGACGTCGCCTTCACCTACCTGCATCTCGTACCCGCGCGGTTTCGCCGGACGTACACAGACCGCAAGGTGCGCCGGATGCGCTACTCGATGTCGCTCTTCGTGATCTACTTCGGGACGGATCGGCGATACGAGCACATGGCGCACCACGAGATTCTCATGGGACCTCGCTACCGCGAGCTGCTCGCCGACATCTTCACGCACAAGCGGCTGGCGGGAGACTTCTCGCTCTACCTCCACCGGCCCACCGCCACGGATCCATCGCTCGCGCCGGCCGGCTGCGACGCGTGGTACGTTCTCTCGCCAGTTCCACACCTCGAGAGCGGCACGGACTGGGCCCAGGCCGGAGGGCCCTACCGCGACGCGATCATGCGGCACCTCGAGGAGCGCTACCTGCCCGGTCTCTCGCGCCACATCGTGACGGAGCACCGGATCGACCCACGGCACTTCCGCGATACGCTGAACAGCCACCTGGGCAGCGCGTTCTCGGTAGAGCCGGTGCTCTCGCAGTCCGCCTGGATGCGTCCACACAACCGGAGCGAAGACGTGCCGAACCTGTACTTCGCTGGTGCCGGGACACACCCGGGCGCTGGGATCCCGGGCGTGCTCAGCTCGGGCAAGATCGTCGCCGACATGATCGGGTCGGAGCCCGAGCCGATGGCCCGCGCTCCGCGCGATGGTGCCCGCCTCACGACACGCGCGGTCGAGGAGTCATGACGCGTCCCACCCCGGCCGCGGAGCGCGGCTCGCCAGTGGCGGCGCGGCTGGCGCACCCGCTGCTCTGGATGCACGTCGCCATCATCCTCTTCTCGACACTCGCGCTCGTCACATTTCTCGCGGGCACGCCGCCGGCGTTCATGCAGACGCCGCTCGCGGCGAAAGTGTACCCGATCGGGTTCAAGTTCTCCGGTCCCACCTACGTGGTGCTCGGAGCGCTCGCCGCGCTCGCGCATGCTGCCGGAAAGTTCGGATGGCGTCGCGCGCTCGGCTTGCTCGCCGTTGGCGTACTGCTCTCGCTCGGCGCCGAGCTCACGGGGACGAGCACCGGGCTCCCGTTCGGCGATTACTCCTATACCGAGATGCTCGGCTACCGGATCGCGGGCCTCGTGCCGTACCCGATTCCGCTCTCGTGGTTCTTCATGATCTACTGCTGTCTGGCGATCTGCGGACGGCTGCTTCCGGCGCACGACAGTGCCGACACCAGAATGCGCTGGGCCCTGGTGGCCGGTCTGGTGCTCGTCGCCTGGGATGTCTCGATGGACCCCGCCATGTCATACGCGACCGCGCACTGGCGCTGGCATCAGCCGGGCTTCTTCTACGGCATGCCGTTCCTGAACTGGGTTGGCTGGTACCTCACGGGCACACTCGTCGCGCGCGCGATGCTCGCCATCGTGCCGCCGTCAGGGTTCGCCGGACAGGTCTCGCCGACGACGTTTCCACTCATCCTCTATGCGGTGAACGGCGTGATGCCGGTGGCGCTCGTGGCGCGGCGCGAGATGTGGTGGGCGTTCGTGCCGGGACTGCTCGCGATGGCGATCCCGGTCGCGCTCGCGATCCGGGCGGGGATTCGGGCGGGGCGCGTCGCACACCAGGCGCGCACACCGCACGCGAGGTCGGCCCCCGTTCCCGCCTCGGTCACGGGAGACTGAAGCGGGCGACCCGCGCCGGAGGCGGGTGGGGGTCGCACGAATGGGCGATGTTCTCGCGCGTTCGACCCATTATCTTACCGCCATGGACATCCAGATCACACCGAAGAAATCGGAGGGCCTCGAGCGTGTGCTCGAGGTGTCGGTGCCAGTGGAGGAGGTTCGCACCGCGGAGGAGAAGGCGGCCCACCGCTACGCGTCGCAGGTGCGATTGCCGGGCTTCCGGCCGGGCAAGGCGCCGACCGCGATGATCCGCAAACGTTTCGCGCAGCCGATCCGGCAGGAGGCGGTCGAGGCACTGCTTCAGCAGGCCTACGAGGCGGTCCTCGCGCGCGAGGGACTCAAGCCGGCGAGTCAGCCGCGCGTCGAGCACGTCCACTTCGATGAGGGCAAGCCGCTCACCTTCGAGCTGCACCTCGAAGTGCGCCCGACCTTGGAGCTGGCCCGCACGCAGGGCTTCCGGGTAACGCGCACTCCGCGGCACGTGGCGGAAGAACAGATACGGGAGCAGATCGAGCACCTCCGGGATCAGCGCGCCAACTGGGCACCCGTCTCCGAGCGTGCGATGCCGGGCGACATGGTCACCGTGACCTTGGCGACCGCGGAGCAGTCTCAGGACGTGGGGGACGGTAAGGAGTACCGGCTCGTGATGGGTGGCGGACAGGCCATCGCCGGGATTGAAGAGTTGATCATGGAGACCGTACCTGGCGAGACGTCTGAGCGGCCCGTGCGGTGGCCAGCCGACTTCCCTGACGAGGCGCAGCGCGACAAGACGAAGACTGTCCGCGTGACGGTGACGGAGGTGAAGCGCAAGTCGGTCCCCGCGCTCGACGACGCATTCGCCCGCGAGGTTGGTGACTTCGACTCCGTCGATGCGCTGACGGGCGCGGTGCGCGACGACCTCGTGCGTCATGCCGAACGCGAGGGCGATGCCGAGGTGCGCCAACGACTCGTCGATGAGATCATCGGCGCCAACGCGTTCGAGGTACCGGGGAGCTGGGTGACGCAGGTCGTCCAGGCCTATCTGGAGGCGTACCAGGTGCCCGAGGAGGAGCGAGAGAAGTTCGCGGCGGACTTCCGGCCGATGGCGGAACGGCAGGTGCGGCGCGACCTGATCATCGACACGATCGCCGAGCGTCAGGCGCTGGCGGCGTCGGAGGCCGACATCGACGAGCGTGTGGCGGAGGTGGCCGCGAAGCGCGACGCCGACCCCGGGCAGGTGTATGCGTCGCTCCAGAAAGCCGGCCGCATCCGTGAGCTCGAGCGCTCGATCACCGAGGACAAAGTGTTCGAGTGGTTGTTGAAGCAGAATACCGTTGAGTGAGAAGCCCGTAGGTGCCCATGCCCAAGCGTAGACACGAAGAGGAAGAAGCCGAACCTATGCCGACGATCTATACCCCCTATGTCATCGAGCGGTCGAGCCGCGGCGAGCGGACGTACGACGTCTTCTCGCGGCTCCTCATGGACCGCATCGTCTTCATCGGAACGCCGATCAACGATGACGTCGCGAACATCGTGATCGCGCAGCTCCTGTTCCTCGAGGCCGACAACCCCGAGCGCGACATCCATCTGTACATCAACTCACCGGGAGGCAGCGTGTCGGCCGGGATGGCGATCTACGACACGATGCAGTACCTCAACGCGCCCGTACGCACGACCTGCATGGGGCTCGCGGCGAGCATGGGGTCATTCCTGCTCGCGGCCGGCCGGAAGGGGAAGCGCTCCGCGCTGCCACACTCGCGGATTATGATTCACCAACCTTCGGGCGGCGCGTCGGGCACGGCGGCCGACATCGAGATTCAGGCGCGCGAGATTCTCTACCTGCGCAGCCAGATGAACTCCCTCTACGCGAAGCATACGGGCCGCGCCGTCGAGCAGATCGAGCGCGACATGGTGCGCGATTTCTTCATGTCCGCCGACGAGGCGAAGGCGTACGGGATCCTCGACAACGTGATCAGTCACCGCGGTGACGTGGTCGAGGAGAGCAAGCAACCTTCGGTGACGGCGTGACGGCATCGACCGGCCATTGACCGCCTGTCGGGACCGACGTTAAGGTTCAGCCACCCTCCGCGCCCGCCCCTCGGCCGCACGCCCCGAATTGCCCCCTCACGATACCCACATGTCGCACGACAAACACCTGCGTTGCTCGTTCTGCGGCAAGTCCAAGGACTCGGTTCGGAAGTTCATCTCCGGGCCGTCGGTCTACATCTGCAACGAGTGCATCTCGCTCTGCAATGAGATTCTGGCGGAAGACGAGGAGCGCGAGGTAGCCGAGGCGATCACACAAGTCCCGACACCGCTGGAGATCAAGGATACGCTGGACCAATACGTGATCGGGCAAGAACGGGCCAAGAAAGCGTTGGCCGTCGCGGTCTACAATCATTACAAGCGCATCAACTGCTCGAGCGCGCGCGATGAGGACGTCGAGCTCGACAAGTCGAACATTCTGCTCATCGGTCCGACCGGCGTCGGCAAGACGCTGCTCGCGCAGACGCTCGCCCGCATCCTCGACGTTCCCTTCACGATCGCCGACGCGACGACTCTCACCGAAGCGGGCTACGTGGGGGAAGACGTCGAGAACATCCTCGTGCGACTGCTGCAGGCCGGCGACTTCAACGTGGCCGAGTGCGAGCGCGGGATCGTGTACATCGATGAGATCGACAAGATCGCGCGCAAGTCGGAGAACCCGAGCATCACGCGTGACGTGTCCGGCGAGGGGGTGCAGCAGGCGCTGCTCAAGATCCTCGAAGGCACGGTGGCGTCGGTACCGCCGCAGGGTGGCCGCAAGCACCCGCAGCAGGAATACATCCAGATCAACACGAAGGACATCCTGTTCATCTGCGGCGGCGCCTTCGATGGCTTGGAGAAGATCATCGAGGCGCGCGTCGGGCGGCGGCAGATCGGCTTCAACAAGAGCGAGGCAACGAACGGTGCGGCGAAGGACATCGCCCGGAACCCGTTCGCGGAGGTCGAGCCTGATGACCTACTCCGCTACGGCCTGATCCCCGAGCTTGTCGGACGGCTGCCGGTGAGCGTACCGCTCGAGGCGCTCGACGAGGACTCGCTCGTGCGGATCCTCAAGGAGCCCAAGAATGCACTCGTGAAGCAGTACGCGAAGCTGTTCGACCTCGAGGAGGTGAAGCTCAGCTTCGAGGAGTCGGCGCTTCGCGCCGTGGCGCGCAAGGCGCTCAAGCGCGGGACCGGCGCCCGCGGTCTCCGCGCGATTCTCGAGGATATCATGACGGACGTGATGTTCGACCTCCCGAGCCGCGATGACATCACGGAGGTCAAGATCACGGAAGCGTCGGTCGTGAACGGCACCGCGCCAATGCTCGAGATCTCCCCGAAGCGGCAGAAGAAGGAAGCGTAGTCGCGGGACACGGGACGCGTTGAGACAGGTCGCGGCGGAATGGTGAGAGGAAATCACCGCTCCGCCGCGATCGTCGTTGTGGGGGGGGCCCCCAAGGTATAGACCTTCGTGCTTTGCTACCGACTACCCGCGACCCGCGCGTCGCTCCACGCTACGCGAGGCGCACCCCCAGATTGATCACACCGGCGTAGCCGGCGCCGTCCGTCGTCGCCTGCAGGGTGAGGCCGGTCTTCTGCGTCGCCGAGAGACTGTTGTATATGCCGTCAGTCGTGCTGCGGGTGTTCGAGGTACCGCAGCTCGCGTAGGGGCTCGCGGCGTGCACGGTGTCGGTGAGCGACTCGTCGAAGAAGAACTGCGAGGTGAACTCGTACGTCTTCGTCGAGCCGGTGAAGAGTCGCAGCTTGAAGTGCACGTGCACGGCGCGCCCGCTGTACCACCCCGGGTAGACGGTCGTGAACGCGGCGATGCCGGCGGCATCCGTGAGCTGGTAGCCGCGCAGGAAGCGCCGTCCCGCCGTGCCCGAGACATCGGAGTACGCGCCCGCCGCATCACAGTGCCACACATCGAGATACGCACCCGTCGTGGGATCGGTGCGGATGTCGGACCGGTTGAGCTTCTCGTCAGCCTGCGCCGGCTGACCGGGCGGCCGTCGGCGGCGCGTGGAAAACGATTCGACATGGGATGGGTGAAGTTTT
Organism: Gemmatimonadaceae bacterium; assembly: GCA_037720885.1. Taxonomy (GTDB): domain Bacteria; phylum Gemmatimonadota; class Gemmatimonadetes; order Gemmatimonadales; family Gemmatimonadaceae; genus JACMME01. Next base: position 24,567 of record JBBJNN010000003.1, read on the forward strand.
GAGGTCGAAGCCGCCCGCGGGGCGGAGTAGACTCGCGTTGGCCGGTCTTCCCTAACACACGCGAATGGTCGCGTACCCTAACTCGCGCGGCGCGCTATCTTACGCCCATGGCCGTCATTACCCGCGATGAAGAGCGGTACGAGGTCCCCGATCGGATTCCCGTGCTCCCGCTCAGGGACGTGGTCGTGTTTCCCTACTCCGTCATGCCGCTCCTCGTGGGCCGGAGCGCATCATTGGCGGCGCTCGAGGAGGCGGGTGATGACCGCTGGATCCTCCTGGTCGCGCAGCGGAGCGCCGACATCGGCGAGCCGGCGGCGGCGGATCTGTTCCGCGTCGGTGTAGTAGCGCGCATCGCGCAGCTCGCGCGCCTGCAGAACGGCACTGCCCGCGTGCTCG
>JBBJNN010000003.1:24972-83725 GCA_037720885.1 Gemmatimonadaceae bacterium
GGAATGGCTCGCGCGCGCATCACGCGCTATGCGCCGACCGACAGCCACCTACGCGCCGCGATCACGCCGTTCCCTCTCCTACCCACCGCCGACCCCGACGACGCGCACGCCCGCGGGCGCCGGGCGCTCGCGCTGTTCGAGGAGTATGTGGGGCTCCACCGCCGGCTGCCCCACGAGCTGGCGACGATCATCCAGGGCTTCGCGTCGGCGGCGCAGCAGGCATTCGCCATCGCCGCGCACCTCGCCATACCGGTCGAGCAGCGGCAGGCGCTGCTCGAGCTGCCGTCACTGCCGGCGATCGCCGAGCGCCTCGCCGAGCTGTTGAGCGCCGAAGCGGAGATTCTGCGGCTCGAGCGGAAGCTCGAAAGCGATGTGCGCGGGTCCGTGGTCCAGAACCAGCGCGAGTTTTACCTGCAGGAGCAGCTGAAGGCGATCCATCGAGAGTTGGGTCAGGGCGATGGCGACGAGATCGCGGAGCTCGCCACGTTGCTCGTGAAGAAGACGCTTCCGATCGCGGTTCGCGCGCGCGCCGAGCGTGAGCTCGCCAAGCTGCGCCGGACCTCGCCGCTCTCGCCCGAGTCGAGCGTCACCCGCAACTACCTCGATTGGGTGCTCGGCCTGCCCTGGACGGAACGCTCGGACGATGTGGTTGACGTGACCCGGGCGCAGGCGATGCTCGACGCCGATCATTTCGGGCTCGAGGACGTGAAGGACCGCATCCTGGATTTCATCGCCACGCTCGCACTCGTCGGCAAGCTGGAGGGACCAATCCTCTGCCTCGTCGGCCCACCGGGTGTCGGCAAGACCTCGCTCGGACGCTCGGTCGCGCGCGCGCTGGGGCGTAGCTTCGTCCGCATGTCGCTCGGCGGCGTTCGCGACGAGGCGGAGATCCGTGGCCACCGCCGTACGTATATCGGCTCCATGCCAGGCAGGGTCCTCCAGGCGATGCGGCGCGCGGGTGTCGTCAACCCGGTCATCCTGCTCGACGAGGTGGACAAGATGGGGCAGGACTGGCGCGGCGACCCGGCGTCCGCATTACTCGAGGTACTCGACCCGGAGCAGAACTGCGCCTTCAACGACCACTACCTCGAGCTCGATTACGACCTCTCGCAGGTGTTGTTCGTGACGACGGCGAACTCGCTCGCGCACATTCCCGAGCCGCTGCGAGACCGGATGGAGATCATCCGGCTGCCAGGGTACCTCGACTTCGAGAAGTTCGCGATCGCGCGGCAGTATCTGGTGCCGAAGCAGCTGCGCCTGCACGGGCTCGATCCGGCCGAGGTGACGATCGAGGCGGACGTGCTGCCAGCGGTCGTCCGCGGCTACACGCGCGAAGCCGGGGTGCGCGAGCTCGAGCGGAGGCTCGCGCGCGTCGCGCGCAAGCTCGCACGGCGCCGCACTGGTGACCCGCGGGCGCCCGCCCACGCCACCGTACGCCTCGCCGACATCGAGGGATTGCTCGGGGTCGCCCCGTTCGACGACGACGACCTGATGAGCGAAGACAAGGTGGGTGTCGCATGCGGGCTGGCTTACACGCAGGCAGGCGGCGAGCTGCTCGACATCGAGGTCTCGACCGTCAGCGGGCGTGGAAAGCTCCAGCTGACCGGCACGCTCGGCGAGGTGATGAAGGAGTCCGCAAGCGCCGCGGTGTCGTACACGCGCGCACGGGCCCGCCAGCTCGGCATCGATCCGGATTTCTACAAGACGCGCGACATTCACGTGCACGTACCGGCCGGCGCGACCCCGAAGGATGGGCCGAGCGCGGGGATCGCCATCGCGGCAGCGACGGTGAGCGCGCTCACGGGCGTACCCGTGCGCGCGGACGTGGCGATGACCGGCGAGATCACGCTTCGCGGTCGTGTGCTGCCGATTGGAGGCCTGAAGGAAAAATCCGTGGCCGCACTCCGGCGCGGCGTGCGCCACGTGATCATCCCCCGCGGGAACGCGCGCGAGCTCTCCGAGCTACCCGTCGAAGTGACGAGCGCGCTGCAATTTCACCCGGTCGCGATGATGGATGAAGTGTTGGCCATCGCGTTGCGCGCGGCGGCCGTGGGCGACGCGGCCGTGCCGGTCGCGCACTGACCGATGACTGACGCGGCGAACGAATCGATCGGCGTGGACCCGCTGGTCATTCGAAACCTCGAGTTCCTGGGCGGGATGGCAAGCCCGCACGGGTGGCGGCCGGATGCCCAATTGCCCGAGGTGGCATTCGCCGGCCGATCGAACGTCGGCAAGTCATCGCTTCTCAACCGGCTCGTTCGCCGCAAGGCGATCGCTCGCGTGAGCCAACACCCCGGCAAGACGCGCGAGATCAACTTCTTCCGGGTGAACGACGCGTTCATCTTCGTTGATCTCCCAGGCTACGGCTACGCGCGCGTGTCGAAGGCCATGCGCGCCGTCTGGAGCACGCTGATCGAAGGATATCTGCGGACGAGCGAGCCGTTACGCGGGATCGTCCAGCTCGTTGACTGCCGGCACGCGCCGTCGCCCGAGGATCACCAGATGCTGGAATTCCTGGGAAGCATCGGCATCCCCACGATCGTCGCGCTCACGAAGACCGACAAGCTGCACGCCCGCGAAGTGCCAACGCGTGTCGCCGAGATCGCGCGCGACCTTCAGATCGATGATGACCAGCTGATTCCCTTCAGCGCGGTGACCGGTGCCGGACGCGACGAGCTCGCGGAGGCGATCGTCACATTGCTCAGCCAACCCTCGTGGAGAGTGCCGTGATCCCCTTCCGCACGCCGATGCCGCGCTCGGCCACCCGGCCCATCGGGTTGCTCCTGGCTGCAGCACTCCTCGCGTCGCTCGTGGCCGCGTGCAGCTCGGGCGGCGCATCCGCCGGCGGTGCACCACTCGGCGGGACGCCCGCCCCGGGGCAGGACGCGGCGCTCGACTCGGCCGGGAGGAACCTGGTGCCGCCGGGCTTCGGCACCCTGCGGCAGGAGGAGATCGCTATCCGCGTGAATCTGCCGTCGGTGCAGGTTCGAGCCCTGCCGCTCGACGAATCGGTCATCCGTCTTCTCTCCCCGGACTCCTACCGGGCGCTTCGCGATCTGCAGGAGGGGCGACAGAACGAGATCGCCACGATGGCTGGGCGTCACAACCTGCGCCGGCCGAGTCTCTGGTATCTGTCGTTCTACGGTCTGCAACCGGAGTCACGCTTCAGCCCGGCCGAGGTGGTGATCTCGAGCGGAGGGCGCGACCTGCGGCCCCTGGAGATCATCCCGCTCACCGCGGGATTCGGCGAGCAGCGTCTCCGCCAACGCGAGACACAGAGCGCGATCTTCGTATTCGACGAAGCAATGAACGTCGGCCAGCCACTTGTGTTGTCCGTCGAAGGGGTCCAGAACGCGAGCTGGGACGCGACGCTCCGGACGATCGAGCGCGAGCGTGCGCTCATCCAGTCGCGCGCATCACAGGGTGGCGCGCAGAACCCCGCGCGACCACCGTCGGAGCGATAGCCTCTCTCTACCCGGAGCCGCCCGATGGCCTTCCTCCCTCTCCGTCAACTTCCCGCGGTTCCCGGCGCGGCGACCTTCGACGCATGGCTCGAGCGAGTGAACGCCGCGGTGGCCGATCCGCAGGCAGACCGCTCGCGCGCGTGCCGCGAGATTCTCTGCGAGCTGCTCTATCCCGAGTACGCCGCGAACTGGGACACCGCGGCGGAGGACGCGTCGCTACCGCTCGGCACGCGTTCGGCGCTCCTATCGCTCGACCCGCGCAATGTGCGACTGGAGCCGGAGTACTACGGCGACTGCGACGAAGCACGCTTCGCGGTGGTCAAGCCACTGCTGTGGCTCTGGTACTCCTTTGACCGGACACCGCTCGGTGGGCAGAACGTACACCTGGGCGTCCGGCTCCGGCGTCTGCTCGCGCCACTCATCTTCAAGCGCTGCGGCGAGAACTTCAAGGCGTTCCAACACATCGAGTTTTCGTTCGGCTACAATCTCGAGGTGGGCGACGACGTGGTCATCCATCGCCACGTCCTGCTCGACGACCGCGGCGGCATCGTGCTCGGCAACAAGGTCTCGGTCAGCGACTTCGCCAACGTCTACAGTCACACGCATTCCATCGTGGAGCAGCGCGAGGTGACGAACGTGCCGACGGTCATCGAGGACGGAGTGCGCATCACCTACCACGCAACGATCCTCGCCGGTGTGCACGTTGGCGTGCACGGAATGGTCGGCGCCATGGCGGTCGCCACGAAGAACGTACGCCCCTACCACGTGAACGTCGGCATCCCCGCGAAGAGCATCACGATCAAGCCGAACGCGCCGGCGCTGCCGTCAGAGATTCTGAGCACCACGCGGGAGCGCAGCGGGAGGTAGGCGGGCGCGGCGCGATCATGCCGCCCCGCCGGGCACTGGTGAGTCACAGTACCCGGAGCACGTCTTCGGCCGGGCCTCCATCACCCGTTCGCAAGAGGTGGAGGATGTCGTGCAGTGCCGCCCGCGAGCGCGGCCAGGTGTAACGGGCGGCTGCGGCGTCGGGCGGGAGCCATTCGGCGCGCTCATGCTCCGGACCGAGCGCTACCTCCGCCGCCGCCGGCACAATCGCCGCGAACACCACCGCAAGCATGACCGCGCCGTACGAATGCAGATAGAACGACTGTACCGTCGCGTTGTACAGGCGCTCCACGGGCAGTCCGGTCTCCTCGCTCACTTCGCGCACCGCGGCCTCCTCGGGCCGCTCCCCTGGCTCGATGTGTCCATGCACCGTCTCCCACGAGCCGGGGCAGCGCGTCCCTTCCGCGCGCTGAAGCACGAGAACTTCCCAGGCCTCGCCGACGCGACGGAGGACGTACACGTCCACGACCCCGGCGCGTACGTCCGTCACGGGCGCCGGAAATGCGATCGTGCGTGCCGCCGCGAGGGCGCCGCGGGCCGATCGGCGTCGTGCGCTCCGGGCTCGACCGGCACGTCGAGCACGCGGAGCACCTCGTCCACGCTCGTGTCGCCGGCGAGCGCGTGCGCGACCCCCGACTCCCAGAGCGATCGCATACCGTGCGCGCGCGCCGCTCGCGCGATGCGCTCGGCTGGCTCGTGCGCCGAGATTCGGCGCTCCACCTCACGGCTCGTCGTCAGGATCTCGACCGCCGCGAGACGGCCGCGGTACCCAGTGGAGGCGCACTGCGCGCATCCGGCGGCGCGGTAGAGCGGAGCGTCAGGAGCGATCCAGCGTCGCAGGCGCTCCGGCGGCGGCTCCGGTGATGGCGCCCGGCAGGCCGGACAGAGCCGACGGAGCAACCGTTGTGCGACTATCCCCTTGAGCGCCGCGGCGATCTTGTATGAGTCGATTCCGATGTCGGCGAGGCGCGTGATGGAGCTCGCCGCGTCGATCGTGTGAAGCGTGGAGAAGACGAGGTGTCCGGTCAGCGCGGCCTGCACAGCGATCGAGGCCGTCTCCTGATCACGAATCTCGCCAACGAGGACGACGTCGGGATCCTGACGCAGAATCGCGCGGAGCGCCGAGGCGAACGTGAGCCCGGCGCGCTCGTGTACCTGCACCTGTACGACACCCGGCATTCGATACTCGACCGGATCCTCGACGGTGATGACGTTCACGCCGCGCGCCTGAACGCGGCCAAGCGCGGAGTACAGCGTCGTCGTCTTCCCCGAGCCCGTCGGACCGGTGACGAGAACGAATCCCTCGCGCGCGGCCAGCAGCGCGTCGAGCTGCGACAGCTCGCCCGGGTGTAGCCCCATGCGATCGAGGGAAAGGACACTCCCGTGACTGTCGAGGATGCGCACCACGATCTTCTCGCCGTGCGCGGCGGGAAGTGTCGAGACGCGGAGATCCACCGGCGCGTGCTTCACGACGACCCGGGCACGTCCGTCCTGCGGCCGCAGCCGGTCCGCGATATCCAGCCCCGACATGATCTTGACGCGTGAGACGAGCGGAACGCCGACCGCGCGCGGGAGCATCATGACCTGCCGCAGCACCCCATCGATCCGGTAGCGCACCGTGACCGCGTTCTCTTCCGCGTCGATGTGGATGTCGCTCGCGCGCGCGGCAATCCCTTCTGCGACGATCAGATCCACGAGTCGCGTGACGGGCCGCGCGGCGCCACGGTCGGACGCCTCGGCGGTGACGGGCGACAACGCCTGGCGCGCCGGCAGTAACTCCCCGAAGCCCGCTGCCGTACACTGGGCCATCCACTCGGCTACACTCGCGGGACCGTACAGCTCCTCGATCCCGTCCGCCACCGCGGACGGCGACGCGAGCGCGAGCTCGACGGAACGGCCCGTCGCGAACGCGAGCGCCCGCTCACAATCGAGATCGTTCGGGTTCGATCCGGCGACGAGGAGCGTGTGTTCTGTCGCCGAGAGGGGGACGACGGCGTACCGGCGAGCGAGCGCTTCGGGAACGAGCGCACGCGCGTCGGCCTGGAGCGCGTCGAGATCGGCGACATTCATGCGGAAGCGCCTCGCGAGCGCATGAACGAGGTCCTCGTCCGTCACGGCTCCTCCGCGGACTGCTTCTGCCCAGAGGCTCTCGGGCGCGAGCGCGCGTAACCGCTCGATCTCGCTGCCTGGAAGGAGGGCGGCGAGCGCCGGCAGCAGCCATTCATCGTGCGGACGAGCGTGCGACATGGCAGCTCCGGTGCGCCGGGTACGACTGGCAACGTATCGCCGTGCGGCCGTGCGCATCGTCACGATCCCCCGCGCACGTACTCATTCGGGCGCAGGGTCAGAGAATGCCCCAGAAGTCGCGCGAGACGTCGAAGGAGAATGTCCACCGGCCGTCGCGGAGACCGCGCGCCACGTCGAAGCGCAGGAGGTCGAAGAAGAGAATCGCGCCGAGCCCGACGCTCGGGAACCAGCCGGCAGCCCGGCGCGCGCTCAGCGGAGCCACACGCGCGGCATAGACCGCGTTCGCAAACGGGGCGAGCGTCGCCGCTCCGGAGGCCCGTCCGAACCGGCCCAGGGGGACGGCGGGGAAGGGTACGGGTATGCGCCATTCGACGCGCTGGCTCGCGCCTATCTCCGCGGCGAATGCATGGTAGTCGTAGCCTGGCGCACTTGTCGGTCCACCGAGGAAGATGAGCTGTTGCGGTGGCACGCTCGGGCGTCCCGAGACCGCGCCCGCTGCGGTCTGCAGTACGAGGCGATGACGCCCGACCGGCCGCTCGATCTGCGCGCCAAGGAACGCCCGGCCGAAGCGGTGACCGCTCCCCGAGATCGTCGTGTCACGCCCGTCGAACCGACCGCCGCGCAGCTCTCCCGTGAAGCGGATCTCGGCGCCGAGCGGCGCGAGCGCCGTCGGTCGATCGAAGTAGAGGGAGAGCCGCTGCACGCCGAGGCGCCATGCCGGGATCGTGCGCTCGTAGCGTCCGGCGGATGGCGACGCATGTACGGCGAGCGGGGCATGCGTCTCGTACGCGCCCTCCAGGCGCCACCGTACGCCGAGCCGGCTGCCCAGATCGACCGTGGCACCGGCCGCACGAACGTCGTACGGGTCGGTGTAGTCACTCCCGAACTCCTGAGCGGCGATCGAGTTTCGGACCAGCGAGCTCTCCACCACGTCGCCCGCGTCGCGATACGCGCGCTCAGCGAAGAGCGCAGCGCCAATTCCGCTCGCGCGCCTGATTTCGAGCGTAACCCTGCCCTTCCCCTGCTCGTCCTCGAATCCCCAGCGTCCGCTCGCGGCCAGATTGACGCCCGATCCGAAACGGCGGGAGAGGCCAGCGCCGAGCGCGAGCCCCTCGACGCGGTTGACGCGCACGAAGTCCGAGAACCGGCGCGCGGACAGTGCCGCGCCGCTCCGACGATTCAGCGCCTGGGCGCGCACCAGTTCGCGCGCTTCGGCCTGGACGCGCCGAACTTCCTCGTCCGTTACCGCGCGTACGTCGGGCGGGAGCGAGTCGAGAATTCTGCCCTTCCACTCGTGCGCCGCCAGCGTGCGCGCTGGGGCCTGCACGATCTCGGGACCGGTGAAGAATCGCGCGTCGAGCCCGAGGTTGACCTCGTAGCAGCAAATCTCCCAGCGTCCGCGAATGATTCCGCGCACGGGGTAGTCGAGCCAGGTGCCGCTGCGGCGGATCTCGACTTCCTGACGGCGCGGGAGCCAGAAGCGTCCGCCGACGAGCGCGTTCTCGAGCACGATCGACAGGTCGTCGAGCTGCCGGTCGAGGAACGCGGCACGCGTGAAGTTGAACGCCATGCGCACGACCTCGCCGGACGCCCGGTCGATGTAGACGGCGCCGATCAGGCGAGCGGCGCGATCGTTCTTCGGCCGGACGCGGACCTCGTAGACGTCGATCGTGCGATCCGGCAGGCGAATGCTGAGCGAGTCGCGGATCGCGAAGTCATATTCGCCGAGCCCGGCGACGGAGAGCGGATGCGGGACGTCCGCCACTTCGTCGCCGTCGCCGAGGCGGATGATCGCGGGAAAATTGTTCTGGACGATGCCGAGGTGATCGCGGTGGTACGCGATCTCGGTCGGCAGAAGGAGCGTGTCGCGCCGGCCGACAATGCGCTGCTTGCTGAGGTTCGGCGCGCGCCAGTAGACTTCGAGCTGGAGCTCGTCGGCCTTCACGATGCGGGGCGGCTCGGTGAAGCCTTCGCCGAGCTGCGCGAGAAAGGTGAGGTAGCCGTGCGCCGTCGCGCGGTAGTCTCGCAGCGAGGTGTCGGCGAGCTGTTCGGCGCGCCGCACCGTGGCGCGCTCCACGAGCGCGCGCGAGCGCCCGTCGTTCCACTCGGCCGAGCGCTGCGCGAATGCGCGCTCTGGCGCTACGCAGCACAGACCGGCGAGCAGGAACGATGCGAACGATGCGAACGACGCGAAGGCGCAACTGCGCGCGGCCAGCCGCGCCGCGAGGGAACCGCTCATGACCCGGAATGTCGTCGTCGCGCGCGGAGCGGGCAAGCAATTCCGATCCACATCGCGATGAGCTTCGAGCGTTTTGCCGAGCTGGCGACACACGGGCGATATGTCCCAGTATGGCGCGACTGCCTGCTCGACACGGATACGCCGGTGTCGGCGTTCGCCAAGCTACGGCGTGAGCCGTTCGCGTTCCTGCTCGAGTCCGCTCCCGCGGGTAGTGAGACCTGGGCCCGTTACACCTTCCTCGGTACCGAGCCACGCGGTGCGTGGCGACTCCGCGACGGCGTGGTGGAGGACTGGGCTCCGGAGCTGGGCTGGCACGGGGCTCGGCGTCCGGACGATCCGTTGGCCGACCTCGGCTTCATCCTCGGCGCGCACGAGCCCGCCGACGTGCCGGAGCTCGGGGCGTTCTGGGGCGGCGCGGTGGGTTTCTTCTCCTATGACGTCGTGCGGCTGATCGAGCGGCTCCCGAACGCACCGCCGCGAACACTGGACGTGCCGGACGCGCTCTTTCTCTTCACGCGCGCGGTCGTGATCATCGACAACCTCCGCGCGCAGGCGCGGGTCGTCATCGGCGTGCCGTTGGCCGGCGAGCCGGACGACGCGACGCTTCGCTCGGCGTACGACGAGGCACAGCACGATATCGACGCCGTGATCGCGCGGCTGCGGGAGCGCGCTGAGCTGCCGCCGCTCGAGCTCGATCCCGGCGCCGCCCCGGCGCGCGGGCACTCACGCTACGAGCGCGGCCACTTCCTCCGCGATGTCGAGCGCATCCGCGAGCACATCTTCGCCGGTGACTGCTTCCAGGCCCTGCTTGCCCGACGCATCGACGTACCGCTCGACTTCGAGCCCACCGCGCTCTATCGCGCGCTGCGTGCGCTCAACCCGTCGCCGTACATGTACCATCTCGTGCTCGACGGTACCGAGCTGGTGGGAAGCTCGCCTGAATTGCTCGTGCGGCTCGCGGACGAGCGGGTCACGGTCCGGCCGATCGCCGGCACCCGCCCGCGCGGCCAGACGCCGGAGGAGGACGCTGCACTCACCACGGAGCTGCTCGCCGACGAGAAGGAGCGAGCCGAGCACGTGATGCTCGTGGACCTCGGGCGGAATGACGTCGGCAGGATCGCGCGCTACGGCAGCGTGCAGGTGACGGAGTTCATGGCCGTGGAACGCTATAGCCATGTGCTGCACATCGTCAGTCAGGTAGAGGGGATGCTCCGGCCCGGCGCGACCGCGCTCGACGTCTTTCGCGCCACCTTCCCCGCGGGCACGATGACGGGTGCGCCGAAGGTGCGAGCGATGGAGATCATCGACGCACTCGAGCCGGATCGGCGCGGCGCGTACGCTGGCGCCGTCGGGTACATCGCGCACGGCGCGCGCCGCATGGATCTCGCGATCACGATCCGCACGTGCGTGATCGCAGGGGATACGGCGTCCGTGCAGGTGGGCGCCGGCATCGTGGCCGATTCCGTACCCGAGCGCGAATGGGAGGAGACGGAGAACAAGGCGCGCGCGCTGTTGACGGCGATCGGCCGCGTGCGACAGGCCGCCCGGCGCTAGGCAGCGGAGCGGCGGCGCCTCATATTGATGTGCACATGGCATACAAGCTGATCGGCACCGAGAGCGAGCTGTCGTTCGCGCTGCCGGCGGAGGGGCCGTTGGTGGTGGGGCGCGCGCTCGGTAGCGACATCCCCATCCTCGATCCCACCGTCTCGCGTCGCCACGCGGGCCTCACGGTCTCTGAGGAAGGTGTGCGCGTGCAGGACCTCGGCTCGAGCAATGGCACGTTCGTGAACGGCGAGCGTGTTGACGGGGCCGTCCTCCGGGCGGGCGACGTGGTCGTGTTCGGGAAGATGTCGTTCCGCGTCGAGGCAGTGCCTGGCGAGCCGCCGCCCACCCTGAGCAGTGAGACAGAGACCGCCGTCCTCACGGGCCCCGCCATCGTGCGGCAGCGCCCGGTGACGGAACCTCGTTACCAGCTCACGTATGACTCGCCGCCCACAGGCGCCGAGCGCGTGCAGGGCGATCTGGCGCACGCCGGCCAGAGCGACCTCAACACGCGAAAGCTCGTGCTACTGCTGGAGGTATCGAAGGGGTTGGCGCGCGCCGTCCATGTGGACGCGATGCTCGAGACGATCGCGAGCTACACGTTTCAGGTGATGGACGTGGACCGCGTCGCGATCGCGCTGCTCGACGATTCCGGCCGCCTCGTCCCGAAAGTTTCGCGCGACCGCAGCGGCACCGATGCCGGCCGCTCGCTCCCGCAGTCCATCGCGCGCAAGGTCGTGGACGACCGGGTCGCCGTGCTCACCGACAACGCGCCGGAGGACCGCCGATTCGGCGGTCAGTCCATCCTGGCGCAGCGCGTTCGCTCCGCCATGTGCGCGCCGCTCGTCGGCAGCGAGGGGCGCGTGCTGGGCGTCCTCTACGTGGACAATCTCACCACGACGCAACGCTTCGCGGACGAGGATCTGGATTTCCTGATCGCGTTCGCGGGGATCGCCGCCGTCGCGATCGAGAACTCGGTGTTCGCCGAGCGGATCCGGCGCGAGTCGCTCGTGCGCGGCAACTTCGAGCGGTATTTCACCCCGTCGCTCGCGGCCCGCATCGCGGAGTCGCCGGAGGCGGTACGCCTCGGCGGGGAGAAGCGTTCCGTCGTGGTGCTCTTCAGCGACATTCGCGGCTTCACAGCACTGTCGGCGTCCATGGCGCCGGATGACACGGCAATGCTGCTCAGCGAGTTCCTGTCGGCGATGGTGGATTGCGTGTTCCGTCATGGCGGGGTGCTGGACAAGTTCATGGGCGACTCGGTCATGGCGCAGTGGGGTGCGCCGATCGGCGAGGCGGACGACGCCGACCGCGCGCTGCGCGCCGCCGTGGACATGATGGCGGCGGTCGAGTCGCTGAACGAGAAGCTCGAGATCGGCATCGGCGTGGATTGCGGCAGCGTCTTCGCGGGCAACATCGGATCGGAGCGCCGGCTCGAGTTCACCGTCATCGGCGACGCCGTGAACACCGCCGCCGGGCTCTGTGCCGCCGCGGCCGGCGGCGAGATTTTGGTGACCGATGGCGTGCGCCGCGCGCTCCGGATCACGCTCCCGCTCCAGGCGTGCCCGCCGCTTGCGCTCAAGGGCGCCACGCAGGTCGCGGCCTACCGCGTCGTCGCGTGACGCGCGCGGTCGGCGGCAACCGCGCGTGACCGCCGCCTGAGCGCGCGAGCGTGCGCACTCCGCGAGGAGCGGCGCCGACCGGATACTCGAGCTTCACCGTCGGGAACGCGCTCGTCGTCGCCCTCACGCCCCTCGCCAACGCGATTCGCGAGGCGCTCGCCGCGGGTACGCTGTACGACTACGCCGCCCGGCACCCCGCTGCGCGGCGCTATGCTGGCAGGGGCGTCGTCTACGCGGCGCCCCTGCCCAGCTCGGAGGCAGTGGTCGTGGTACGACGGTCACGCCATGGCGGGCTCTTCGCACCACTCACGGGTGACCGGTTCTCCCGCGGGACTCGCGCCCCGCGCGAGCTCCGCATCGCGCTTCGTCTCGCCGCGCTCGGCGTCCCGACGCCACAGCTCGTGGCCTACGCGACCTATCCCGCCGGGCTGGGCCTCCGACGCGCGGACGTGCTCACGCGCGAGGTGCCGAACGCGGCCGATCTCGCGACCCGCCTGACGAGGCGTCCGGAAGCGTCGGCACGAGCCGTCCTGTTCGGCGCCGCCGAGTCCCTCCTCGCCCAGCTCTCCCGGGCCGGCGTTCGCCATCCCGATCTCAACCTCAAGAACGTGTTGATCGCGGAGCACACCGGCGACGGCGGCTTGGAGCCCTTCGTCCTCGATGTAGATCGAATCCGTTTCGACACGCCGGGCGCCCGGGCAGTGACCGATGCGAACCTCCGCCGCTTCGCCCGCTCCGCACGAAAGTGGAGAGAATCGCACGGCGCGCCGATCAGCGACCTGGATCTCGCGCTGCTCGCCGATCGGGTGCGCGCGTCACTCGTCGTCCGATGATCTCCGCGCCGCTCGACCGCATCGGCATCGTCATGATGACGGCCATCGGGGACGCCGTTCACGTGCTCCCCGTGGTGACGGCGCTCAAGCGGCACCGCCCCGGCTGCCGCATCACCTGGGTCTTGCAGCCGGGCCCGGCGTCGCTCGTACGCGGCCACCCGGCGGTGGATGACATCGTCCTGTTCCACAAGCAGCGCGGACGCCGCGCGTTTCTCGACGTCCGCCGTGAGCTGGCCACGCGGCCATTCGACATCGTGCTCGGCCTGCAGGTGTACTTCAAGGCCGGCGTTGTCACCAGCCTCACGCGCGCTCCCGTCAAGCTCGGTTTCGACCGCGCGCGCGCGCGCGACATCAACTGGGCGTTCACCTCCCACAAGATCCCGCGTCACGAGCCGCAGCACGTGCAGGATCAGTACTTCGAGTTTCTGCACGCGCTGGGCATCCCGCACGAGCCCGTCGTGTGGGATCTGGGGCCCTGGCCGGCGGAGCGCGAGTGGCAGCGGCAGTTCTTCGCGCGGATCGAGCGTCCGGTCGTATCGCTCGTGATTGCGACGAGCAATCCGCAGAAAGACTGGGTGCCGGAGCGATGGGCCGCAGTCGTGGACGCGCTTCACGAAGACTTCGGCCTTCAACCAGTGCTCGTCGGGGGCCGCTCGCAGCGCGAGCTGGAGACAGAACGGCTCATTCTCGAGCACGTGCGCCACCGGCCTGTTTCCACGCTCGGCGTCCCGCTCAGGCAGCTCGTCTCGATCCTCGACGGCTCGACGCTCGTCGTGTCGCTCGATACGGGGCCGCTGCACATGTCCGTCGCACTCGGCCGCCCGGTGATCAGCCTCATGGGTTACAACAATCCCAAGCGCATCGGCCCGTACCGGCGCTTTCACGATCTCATGATCGATGCGTACGGCGACGTCGGCGAAAACTACCCGATTTCGTCCGCGCACCGATATAACCGGATGTCACGCATCATGGTCGCGGACGTGCTCGACCGCGTGCAGCGGTGGCGGGACCGCTACGGCGCGGAACGCCCGAGCACGCGCGCGTAGACCGCTTCGGTGAGCGCCGCCGTCCGCTCGATTGAGAAGTCGCGCCCGCGGGCGCGCGCGCCAGCCGAGAGACGTGCCGCGAGCGCCGGCTCCGCTAACAGACGGGCGATGTTCACGCCAAGCGCAACGGCATCGCCCGGCGGGCACAACAGCCCCGAGACGTCGTCCTCGATCACCTCGGGAATGCCTCCCGCGGCCGTGGCAGCCACCGGCGTGCCGAGGGCAAGGGCATCCACCAGGACGGTGCCGAGCCCTTCCTCCTTGGAGGACAGCGCGGCGACGTCCGCCGCGGCGAGGAACCGGTCGGCATCCTCGCGGAAACCGGCGAGGTGAAGCGTGCCGGCCAGCCCGAGCTCGCCCGCGATGCGCTCGACTTCGCCGCGAAGCGGTCCCTCGCCGACCATCACGGCATGCATTGACGGAACCCGTTGGTGCGCCACGGCAACCGAGCGTACGAAAGTGACCGGATCCTTGCTGGCCGCGAGCATGGCCACCATGACAACCAACGGCGCCCCATCCGGAACACCAAGCGCGCGGACGACGTCCCGCGGCGCGGAGTCGGTTGGTCGCGTGAGGTCCACCCCACTCGGCACGACGGTGATGCGCGCGGGGTCCATCCCGCCCGCCACGAGCGCGGCGGCGACCGCGCGCGAGATCGCGATGACGGCGTCGGCGCGGCCGTACTTCCAGCGCGTCGCGAGATTCCGCCGCAACGGGAAGACTACGCGCCGCGTCAGGACCATCGACGCGCCCGAGCGCAGCGACGCGAGCGCCGCGAGCGCGACTGCGTGCCCAGTGTGCGCGTGCACCACGTCCACCCGCTCGCGCCGGATCACCCGTCTGAGCGCCACCGGCGCGACCGGATCCACTTCCGCGAATGGCGTGGAGGGTACCAGCTCCAACCCACGCTCCACCGCGCGAACCGCGAGCGGCTCACCCGGCCGCGCCGCCACGAGCGAGCGGTGCCCGCGCCGCGCGAGCTGCTCCGCCAGCCAGAGCACTTGCCGCTGCCCGCCCCGCCAGCCGCGCTCCGTGTCGATGTGCAGTACGGTCAGCGGCGGCCGGAGCGGCGCCGTCACGCGCCTGGCCCCTGCTCGGCTCCTCCTGTCCGATACTCCGGATCGTTGTACATCTTGAACTGGCGGTAGACCTTGGGCACCACGCGTCCGGAGGCAATGTCCGCCAGCAGCTGGCCGAGCTCCGCCGCCAGATCGTCGCGTTGCAGGCGCATCACGGCGAGCCGGTCCTCACATCGCGTGCGAAACTCCGGCGTCGCATCACCACGCTCCGCCTGCTCGCGCATGTGGAAGATCTTGAGCTCGATAATGCTCAGTTTGTCCGCGAGCCAGCCGACGGTTTCAGCCATCCCGGCCCTCGACCCGCACAAGCCGGACAGCGCGCAGCACCGCCTCGTCGATGCGCTCGATCAGGTCGTTGCGGCGCTGGTTAAGCTTGTCCACTGCCCGCTTCGCGGAGGCCACCTGCCGGTCGTCGTCCACGCGCGCCTTGTCCTCCTCATGCCATAGCTCAATGTTCGTTTGCGCGAGCTGCGCGATCATGGCACCGATCGAATCGGTCATCTCGAGGTTCCGGGAAGGGGGGAGCCGTCGTCGCGTAGCTCAGCGGTCGTGCCGCGCAGGGCGAGCTGGCGTTGCACCGCGGGGAGCACATCGCGCACCGCGATGCCCAGGAGAGCGGATTGACGCTCGTCGCCGCGCCACTCACGCGTGCGGCGCACCGGCGCCGTCGGATCGCGAACGTCAGCTGCCGCGGGCGGCCCTGGGCTCCAGGCGGCCGGATCGGTCGAGCCGAATAGCGTCACGCGCGGCACCCCGAGCGCGGTCGCCATGTGCGCCGGGCCGGTGTCCACCGAGACGAACGTATCGCACGCGGCCAGCGCGCCCAGCAAGTCGCGCAGATTCTCGGTGTCGATCTCGAGCACGGACGGAGCTGCCGCGCGGAATGCCACCATGCGCTCGTCGTCACCAGGGTTGCGGAGGACGATGGGCACCTCGCCGGCCGCCGCCAGCTCACGTGCCAGCTCGGCGAATCGCTCGACCGGCCACGAGCGCACCTGGTCGGTTGCGCTGACCACGATGGCGACGCGCCGGGCGTCGCCGCGCGCTGGCGCGCCAGCGAGGCGAATGGCCGCTTCCGCCCGATCGCGTTCCGCGGGGGCGAGCACGAGCCGCGGCCGGGCCGGCCCCACCTGCACGCCGAGCAACTCGAGAAGACGCTGGCGCTCCCGGGCGACGTACTCGGCCGCGCGGCCGCGCCGCGAGAGGGTGTGCGTGTACGCGACGCGCCAGCCGCGGAGGCGCCAGCCTGCCCGCACGGCTGCGCTCGACGCGAAAGTGAGCATCGCGGTGCGGGGGTTGCCCTGCACGTCTATCACCCAGTCGTAGCGCCTGCGACGGATCGCACGCGCCATGCGAACTTGCCGCTTGGGATCGAAGACCATGCGGTTGCTGATGAGCGGATGGTGGAGCAGCAGTGGCGCCGCAGCCGACCCGACCAGGAAATCGAGACGCGCGGTTGGGTGCGCCCGCGCCAGATCCTCGAGGAGCGCCGTCGTCAGCACCACGTCGCCGAGTCGCCGGAGCTGCACCACGAGCACCCGGCGCGGTGCGGCCGGCTCACGCACCGTTCGCTCGCCTCCGCCCAACGCCCGGCGCCGGGAAGCCCGTAGCCTGACCGCATGTCGAGGCCAGCTGCTCTCCGCTCACCTGCTCGCTCGCACACATCGCCCCGAAAGGTACGCGACCATACGCGTGCGGGCAAAGCACACGGCAGCCGCACGCGGAGTCGCCGCGCTCGGGTTGGCAAGCCGGATGCTCCCGAGCACATGCGCGCGGTAGGGGAAGCGCTGAAGGCGCTGATGCCGTGCCCGGCGGTCACGCGCCGCGATTCGTGTCGCTGAGCACGCCGCACAGCACCTCCTTGAGCGCCTCGAGCACCGGCTCAGGAGGCAGCTCCGCGAGCGACGCTCCCTCGGTGTACACGTGCCGTCCGCGCCCACGGTACGGCGCAAAGATTTCCATGCGACGACGCAGCATCACGACCTGGGGCTTCGCGAATGCCGCGGCCATGTGTGCGATGCTCGTGTCTGGCGTGAACACCACGTCAGCGGTCGCGACGAGGGCCAGTGCCTCGCGGAGCGGCACGTCGAGCGGCACGGCGCCTGTCTCGCGCGCCACCCGGCGCACGGATGCCGCGTCCGCCGGCGCACCCGTCACACCGATACAGAGATCCGCCGTGTGCTCGGCGAGGGCCCGCAGCACGGAGATGAAGCGATCGTCGGGCCAACGGTGGCGCGGCTGCGCGGTCGAGATGTTGACGAGCAACCTCACAACGCGCGCTCCACCCGCGCCGCTCCATGTCTCTTCTGCACGTGCGCGTTCGCCAGGCGCGAGGAAAAGATGCGGTGTCCAGTCGGCGTTCGCGACATCGACGCCGAAGGGCGCGGCAGTCGCGCCGGATTGCTCGGCGATGTGAACGGTGGGTCCGGCGGGCGCCACGGGGTGCGTGTAGATGAAGTCGTTGCTCCGCGCGCCGACGCCGATGCGGTAACGTGCACGCGTCGCGAGCATGATGAGCAGCGTCGTCAACGACGGCGCGAGAACCATCCCGTCCACTACGGCGTCGTATCGCGCGCGGCGTAGCGCACGGAAGAGAGGCAGCCACGATCCGCGCGCCTTCCGGCGAAAGATGCGGACGGTGCGGACGTGCGGATTCCCGTCGAGCATGCTCGCGTTTGCCGGTGATGCGAGTACGTCCAGCTCGATCCGCGGGTGCGAGGCCGCGATCGCGCGAATGAGGCCCGTCGCGAGGATCATGTCGCCGATCCGGTCGTAGCGCAGGTAGAGTACGCGTCGCGGGCCGGCGCCCCACTCGGGCGCGGCGCCGCGCGGCGGCACCGGCAGGGACGCCGCGAGCGCCCTCATCCATGCCTGCTTCCACGCGCGCTCCAGGCGCTTCAGCGGTCCGTTCGCCACGTCGCGCGCAATGCAGGGCGTCCGTCAGCTCACACCGGCGCGCGCCGGCCGCACGTCGAGCTCATCCACCATCTCGTCGATCGCGGCGGCCGCACGCTCGGCGCTCACCGAGGCGATAGTGCCGTCCTCGCCGAACAGGATCCGCCCGCGCGCATGGAACGGCACCAGCATCTCGTGGCCTCGCGGAACCAGGGCGACGACCGGCGTGCCGACCGCGGCGGCGGCGTGTCCGATACTCGTCTCGGGCGTGAAGACCAGATCGGCCGCGCCGACGAGCGCGAACGCCTCGCGCAGGCCGGGCACATGGCCTTCGGCGCCAAGGTGCGCCGCGATGCGCGCGACCGACTCGCCGTCGTCCGGCGCCCCGATCACCATCACGTGCGTGCGCGGATCGTCGCCCACCGCCTGCCGGACCGCCCGCACATAGCTCTCGAACGGCCAGCGGCGCGTTTCGGCGGCGGACGAGATGTTCACCAAGAGCCGGAGGGGCGGGCGCGTCCGGTCGGCGCGCGTATCCGTTCCAGCCCAGCGCGCTTCGGCAGCTGCAACTTCTTCGAGCCCAAGGTAGAGCGTGGGACGCAGATCGGCCGATGCGGGGTGCACGCCAAAGGGCGCCGCGAGCGCCGCCGAATACTCGACGTGGTGAACCGACGCTTCCGCCGGCGGCGTGACAGGGAGCGTATAGATGAAATCATTCGTGCGACCCGCCATACCGATTCGATATGGAGCGCCGCTCGCCAGCATCAACATGATCGTGCTGCTCCGCACGGCCGGCTGCTGTACCAGGCCATCCACGCGGCGGCGCATCATGCCATCGATCACGGCGTCATAGCGGGCGCGCCGGACGTGGCTGAGTACGTAACCGGGGTAGGTGCTCCGGCGCCCGGTTCGGAACGGGATCACGTCGCGAATGTAGGGAGCGCGCTCGATCGCGAGCGCATTCGCCGGGTGCGTGAGGACATCGAGCGTGATGCCGCGATGCGCCTCGACGATCGCCCGGAGCGTGCCCGTCGCCATGATCATGTCCCCGATGCCGTCGTGGCGTACGTAGAGTACGCGGTGCGCGCGCGCGTCCCAGTCCGGCTCGACCAGCCGCTTCGCCGCGACCATGTGCGAGAGCGCGCCGAGCGCGGCTCCCTTGGCGGCGCGCTCGAACCGCTCCGCGACGTCCCGCATGGTCACGGAGTCGCGGGCGACATCGCGCTACACCGCCGCGCCGATGCGGGACACACCGCGAAAATCGTAGCGCGCGCCCACCGCGCGCATGAGCTTCACCATCCGGCCGAGCGCGAGCCCCATGACGGCGAAGTAATCGCCCTCGATGCGCTCCACGATCGTCGCACCATAGCCCTGGATGCCGTAGGAGCCAGCCTTGTCCATCGGTTCACCCGTGGCGATGTACGAATCAATGTCCGAGGCGGAGAGCGCGCGAAAGGTGACGGCGACCACTTCGACGCCGCTCGCCACGCGACCGTCGAGCGCCACCGCGACGGCAGTATGGACGTCGTGCCTCCGGCCGCTCAGCAAACGCAGCATGCGCGCGGCGTCGGCCTCGTCTCGTGGCTTTCCGAGCGTGGCGCCCTCGATCACGACGATCGAGTCGGCGGAGATGACGAGCGCGTCGCGCTCGGTCGTGGCGACCTTGACCCCCTTTTCCCGCGCGAGCCGCTCCGCGTGCGCCGAGGGTACTTCGCCAGGTAGAAGCGCCTCGTCGATGTCGGACGGACGCACCTGGTGGGCGATCCCGATCATCGAGAGCAACTCGCGGCGGCGTGGCGATCCGGACGCGAGGACGACACGGACCGGACGCGCCGCGGAGCTGGCGCTCGGCGCTGGTTCCGGGCTCACCGCTCGAGCCACAGCGTCACCGGGCCGTCGTTCACGAGCTCGACATCCATCATCGCGCCGAACTCGCCGGTCTCCACCGTGACACCGCGCTCGCGAACGAGTGCCACGAAGCGCTCGTACAGCGGAATGGCGATCTCGGGACGAGCCGCGTCCACGAAGCTCGGCCGGCGCCCCTTCCTCGCGTCGCCGTAGAGGGTGAACTGCGAGACGACGAGCACCGCGCCACCTACGTCGTCGAGACCGAGGTTCATCTTGGCGTCAGCGTCCCCGAACACTCGAAGGGAGGTCACCTTCTCGGCCATCCACGCCGCCTCGGCCGGAGTGTCCGCGTGGGTGAAGCCGACGAGGACGAGGAAGCCACGCCCAATGCGCCCGACGACAGACGAGGTGCCATCCGCGTCCACCACCCGCACGGTCGCGCTCGACACCCGCTGCAGCAGCACGCGCATGGGTGCCTAAACTAACGCCGGCTGGACCCGGTCGCACGCAAGATGGACTGGCCGGCGTCGCGACACGTACACAAAAAAGAGAGAGGCGGGGGCCCCGTACCAAGTAGCCCCCGCCTCTCCCAACCGCTCCGCTCGTCCGGTTTCGCCCCTCGCGAGGAGCCAGCCCGGGCCAATACTATACACCCGAATTGGCGATAATGAAAGGGTTTTAATCTTTCGGAGCGGAGCTCGCGGCGGGTAAAATTGTGTCCTGCCGTCCTACTCCACCGTCACCGACTTCGCCAGGTTGCGCGGCTGATCGACGTCGGCACCGCGGCTCGCCGCGATGTAGTATGCCAGCAATTGCAGTGGCACCGAGGCCAACACCGGCGTGAACATATCGATGGTGTGCGGGATGCGGAACTCATAGTTCAGCTTCCCCGCGAGCGCAGGCTCGTCCTTGCTCGTGAGCGCGATCACGCATCCACCGCGCGCCTTCACCTCGGCGATGTTCGACGTGATCTTGTCGAACACCGAGTCGTGAGGCGCGATGAAGACGACGGGCATGTTCTCGTCGATCAGCGCGATCGGACCGTGCTTCATCTCCGCCGCCGGATACCCCTCGGCGTGGATATAGGAGATCTCCTTCAACTTGAGCGCGCCCTCGAGCGCCGCCGGAAAGTTGAAGCCGCGCCCCAGGTAGAGGAAGTTGCTGACGCCGGCGAATCGCTCGGCGATCTCCTCGATCTCGGCGCTCCGGTCGAGAATGTCCTGAATCTGCGACGGCAGCGCCTTCATCGCCTCGACGATCTCACGGCCCCTGACGACGCTCAGGTTCTTGAGGCGCGCGAGCTTGAGCGTGAAGAGGGCGAGCGCGCAGACCTGGCTGGTGAAGGCCTTCGTGGACGCCACGCCGATCTCGGGGCCCGCATGAATGTAGATCCCGCCGTCCGACTCGCGCGCGATCGTCGAGCCCACCACGTTCACGATGCCGAGCGCGCGCGCACCGCGACGCTGCGCCTCGCGCATGGCGGCCAGCGTGTCCGCCGTCTCGCCGGACTGCGAGATCACGATGCACAGCGTCCGCTCGTTCACGATCGGGTTGCGATAACGGAACTCCGACGCGTACTCCACTTCTACCGGAATGCGCGCCAGCTCCTCGATCATGTGCTCGCCGATCAGTGCCGAGTGCCAGCTCGTGCCACAGGCGGTGATCACGATGTTGTCGAACTTGAGGAGATCCTCCTCCGACAGGTTCAGCCCGCCGAGGCGCGCCGTACCTTCGTCCGCGAGCAAACGACCGCGCATCGTGTTGCCGATCGTCGCGGGCTGCTCGAAGATCTCCTTCAGCATGAAGTGCGCGTAGCCGCCGCGCTCGATCATCTCGAGGTCCCAGTCGATCGAGCTGATCGTCCGAGTCAGCGTCTCGGCGTTCAGGTCGAGGATCCGGTAGCCCGAGCGCTCGAGGACGGCGAGGTCGCCGTCATCCAGGTATATCACCTGCCGCGTGTGCGCGAGGATCGCGGACACGTCGCTGGCGATGTAGTACTCCTCGTCCCCCAGCCCGACGAGCAGCGGGCTCCCCTTCCGCGCCGCGACGATCTTGTCGCGATCGGCGCTCGAGACGACCGCGATCCCGTAGGTCCCCTCGACCTTGCGGAGCGCCGCGGTGACGGCCTCTTCGAGGTTGCCCTCGAAGTACTCCTCGATCAGGTGTGCTAGCACCTCGGTGTCCGTCTCCGAGCTGAACGTGTGCCCGGCATCCTCCAGCGCATGCCGGAGCACCGTCGCGTTCTCGATGATCCCGTTATGGACCACCGCGATCGTGCCGTCGCAGGACACGTGCGGGTGCGCGTTCATGTGGTTGGGCGCGCCATGCGTCGCCCAGCGCGTGTGCGCGATGCCCAGCGTTCCGTGCACCGGGTTGGCGGTAACGACGGCTTCGAGCTCGGCAATCTTGCCCGCTGCCTTCCGGGTCTCGACGCCCCTGCCGTTCATCACCGCGACGCCAGCCGAGTCATAACCGCGGTATTCCAGGCGCTTCAACCCCTCGAGGAGAAGCGGCGTCGCGACGCGCGACCCGACGTACCCGACGATTCCGCACATATGCTCGTATGCTCAGCAGTTGAAAGAAGAGAAACCGCTCATGCGGCGTGAGTTCAAGAACCTGGGCTAGCGCAGTGCGTCCAGCGGCACACGCGAGCGGGCCACCAGCTCGCGCGCCGCCTCCGGCGACGGGGCCTCCGCGATCACGCGGACGATCGGCTCCGTTCCCGAGGGGCGAACATGCACCCACCGATCGCCCCACGAGAGGCGCAGTCCATCTTGCATGTCCGCCTCGGCATCCGGCATCCCCGTGCGGAGCGCGGTATAGACGGTCTCGAGCGTAGCCTCTGGCCGGTCGAGCTTGTCCTTCACGATGCTGTAACGCGGATATCGCGCCACGATCGCGGACAGCGGCATGTTATCCTCGAGCAACAGCTGCAACACGAGCGCGACCGCGACCGGCGCGTCACGCCCGAGATGCACCTCGGTCAGGATGACGCCGCCATTGCCTTCGCCGCCGATCGCGGCCCCTTCCGCGCGCATTCGAGTGGCGACATTCACCTCGCCGACAGGCGCTCGGATGACCTGGGCGCCCGCTTCAGCGGCGACGTCGTCGAGAATCCGGCTCGTCGATAAGTTGGCGACGACCGGCCCTCCCCGGTGTCGTAACACGACGCGCGACGCCAGCGCCAACGTATAGTCCTCGCCGATGGCGACCCCGGCGTCGGATACCAACGCCAGGCGGTCGACATCGGGGTCTGTGGCGAACCCGACCGCAGCGGACGTCTCACGCACAAGGCGTTCCAGCTCGCTCAGATTCTCCGCCACCGGCTCCGGCGGCCTCGGAAAGCGGCCGTCGGTCTCCATGTTGATGGCCGCGACCTCGCAGCCGAGGCGCTGGAGCAGGGCCGGCATGATCACGGCTCCGGCCCCGCGAACGCAGTCCAGCGCGACGCGAAACCGGCGGCGGCGGATTCCCTCGACATCGAGGAACGGAAGGGATAGGACTCGCTCGATGTGACGCGAGACGGCCGAGCCATCCTCGCGCACCTCGCCGAGTTGATCCCAGGTGGCGCGCGGAATGCCAGCCTCCATGGCGGCGCGCATCTCGGCGCCGTCGGCCGCATCGAGAAACAGACCGCTGGGCCCGATGAACTTGAGCGCGTTCCACTCGATCGGGTTGTGGCTCGCCGTGATCCCGAGCCCGCCGGCCGCATGGTGATGCTCGACGGCGAGCTGGATCGTGGGGGTTGGCGCCATGCCCACATCGATGACATCGCAGCCTACCGATTGGAGGGCAGACACCACGACGCGGTGAAACATGGGGCCGGAGACGCGGGAGTCGCGTCCGACGACGACAGCCTTCGCCGCGCTGCGGGAGCGCGCCCAGGCGCCGAACCCGGCCGCGAACCGGGCCATCACCTCGGGGGTCAGCGCATCACCGACCCGTCCGCGGACGCCGGACACGCTTACCATCAACCCGTCGTACGCCATTCTCCCCCGATGCACTGCCACGGTCGTCCGCGGCGTGTAGGCAACGAAAGCTAGAGCCACGCTATAGACACACAAGCATGACAAACGTTTCAGATTTGTCACTACGAGCACTTGTGACGCGGGTCACGCGGAGCCTCGTGCCGCCGTGCGTGAGCCTCATCAGCGTTGGTCGCCGCACCAGCATGACGATCCGATGACTGAGCCTCTCGCGCTGCTCCCGCTTGCCGCGGCTGCTCGTGGTGGGCGACTCGGCGGCCACGAGGCCGCACAATTAGTCGCGGCCGGGTTCGAATTGCTCCGGCGCTGCCCGCCGCTCGTTCGCGCCCTTTCGGGCCGGCGCGCCGCCATCCTGCTTCCTACCTCTCCCGCATTCCTCACCGCTCTCGCGGCGAGCGATGGGCGCGGAGCGGTGCTGCTCAACCCGCTGGCCTCGCCCTCCGAGATCCTCCATCAGCTCACCGATGCCCGCGTCGGAGCGGCCTTCACGCACGCTGCCCTTGCCGCGAAGCTGCCGCCGATCCTCCCTCGCGTACTGCTGGACGATTCGCCCCGGACCGCGCGCTGGCTCGGCGACGGCCGGACGCGCGACGTAGACCTCGGCTCGCACTTCGGTTTCCCGCTCGAGGGAGCGGACGATGCCCCGGGCCGAGACGAGGAGGCAGCGATCGTCTACACCTCGGCGATGGCCGGCACGCCCCTTGGCGCGATTCTCACCCACCGCGGCCTCCTCGCGAACGCACGCGCCACGGTCGTCTCGACCGAGTTGAGCCGCGAGGATCGCACGCTGGCCGTGCTCCCACTGTCGCACCTGTTCGGTCTTACCGTCACCTGCGTGGCGCCGCTGCTCGCCGGGGGCGATGTGCTCCCGACCGACCGGTTCAACCCGCTCCGCGCCGCGGAGCAGCTGGGAGCGGGCGAAGTCACGGCCCTCATCGGCGTTCCAGCCGTATTTGCAGCAGTGCTCGCTGGACTCGGGCGCCGCGGCGCCGGGTCGGGCGCGCTCCGGCTCTCTATCTGTGGCGGCGCACCGCTCGCACCCGAGCTGCAGTCTCGTTGGGCCGATACCACCGGCGTGGAGCTGCGGCAGGGTTATGGTCTCACAGAAGCCGGGCCCGTCTGCCTGTTCAATCGCGTCCAGCTCCCGAACCGGCACGGCACCCTCGGCATGCCGCTCCCCGGTGTGGAGATCTCGATCCGCGACCCAGGGAGTAGCGCTGCGCTTCCGGTTGGTGCCGTGGGGGAGATCTGCGTCGCGGGGGAGAACGTCTTCGCGGGCTACGTGAGCGGGGGCGAGCATGGGCTCCAGACCCGCGGCCGTTGGCTGCACACCGGCGACCAGGGAGCCGCCGACGCGGACGGAACGGTCACCTTCCGTGGCGTGCTCAAGGCCATGTTCACGCGGAACGGCTTCAACATCTACCCGCGCGAGATCGAGCGCGCCGTGGAGATGATGCCAGGCGTCGTCCGAGCACGCGCCAGCGCCCTGCCGAATCTGGCACGCGAGAACGACGTCAGGCTCGACGTGGATGGTGCCGTGACGATGGAGGATGTCCGCGCCTGGTGCGCCGAGCGGCTCAGTGCGTACAAGCAGCCCGCCGACGTGCGAGTGCTGTGAGCCGAGCGGGCGGCAGCGCGCCCGGGGCCACGCCCCGACCGCGCCCGGCTGCTCCTTACGTTTTTCGACGTGCCTTGGTACCCTTCCCTCATGACCCGAGTATTCGACGACGACCTCGACTCCGGCTTCGGCACGCGCGCGATCCACGCCGGTCAGCGCCCCGAGCCACTCTCCGGCGCGATCATGACGCCGGTGTACCTCACCTCGACCTACGTGCAGGACGGCCTCGGCCAGCACAAGGGCTACGAGTACGCACGCAGCAAGAACCCGACGCGCGAGGCCCTCGAGCGGAACGTCGCGTCGCTGGAGGGCGGCCAGCATGGCTTCGCCTTCGCCAGCGGCACCGCGTGCGTGGACTCGCTGATGAAGCTGTTCAAGGCCGGCGACCACATCGTGTGCGGCGAGAACGTCTACGGGGGAACCTTCCGGCTGTTCGACCGCCTGTTGTCGAACCTTGGCCTGTCGTTCACCTATGTGGACACGCGCGAGCCGCAGCGCGTGGAAGAGGCCTGCCGGCGGAACACGGTCGCGATCCTGGTCGAGACGCCGACGAATCCGCTCATGCGGCTCACCGACCTCGTGGTCGCCGCCGAGATTGCCCACCGTCGCGGCGCCATGCTCATCGTGGACAACACCTTCGCGACGCCCTATTTCCAGCGGCCGTTCGAGCTTGGCGCCGACATCGTCTTCCATTCCACCACGAAGTACCTGAACGGCCACAGCGACATGATCGGTGGATTGGCCGTCGTGCGCGACGATGTGCTGGCCGAGCGGCTACAGTTCATTCAGAACGCAGCCGGTGCGGTGCCCGGTCCGTTCGACTGCTGGCTCGCACTGCGCGGGACGAAGACGCTGCACCTGCGCATGCCCCAGCACGACTGCAATGGCCGACGGGTCGCCATGCACCTCGCCGAGCGCATGGGCGAGGAGCAGGTGGTGTATCCGGGCCTGTCGTCACACCCGCAGCACGAGCTCGCGTCCCGCCAGATGCGCGGCTTCGGCGGCATGATCACCGTCGAGATGGGGACCAAGGACCGGGCGCGGCGGGTACTGGAGCGGACGCGAATCTTTTCGCTTGCCGAGTCGTTAGGGGGAGTCGAGAGCCTGATCAGTCACCCCGCCTCGATGACGCACGCATCGGTGCCCGCTGAGCGGCGGGCGCACCTCGGAATCACCGAAGGGCTCATTCGGCTGTCGTGTGGGGTGGAAGACACGGACGATCTGCTGGCGGACGTGGAGCAGGCGTTCGACGGACTATGAGCGAAGCAGGCCCAAACCCGTAACGAGGTCCACATGGCCGACCGCAAGATCCTCACTCAGATCTCGCCCGTCGCGTGGGAGCATCCGGCCGACCGCGCCGCGCTGAACACGCTGCGCGCGATCCCCGGCTTCGATGACGTGGTGCGCAAGATCGCCGGGTTTTTCGGCGAGCGCGCGATCCGGCATCTCTTCGCCGGTAACGCCGTGCGCATCGGACCACGCCAGCGTCCGCGCCTGAACGAGCTCTACTCCGAGGTGATCGAGACGCTCGACTGGCCGGTGCGCCCCGACCTCTACGTCACGCAGACGTCTGCGGTGAACGCGGGAGCCGTCGGGTTCGACAACCCGTTCATCGTGATCAACTCGGGCACACTCGGCCTCCTCGACCGGGAGGAGCAGCGGACGATCCTCGCCCACGAGTTGGGCCACATCATGAGCGGTCACGCGACGTATCGCACGATCGCGCTGATTCTGCTCAACATCGGGCTCCGAAATCTGCCCTTCCTCGCGGGCATGGCGCTCCTGCCGATTGAGCTGGCCCTCTTCGAGTGGTTCCGGAAGAGCGAACTATCGTGCGACCGCGCTGGACTGCTCGCTGGCCAGGATCCGACGGTCGCGATGAGCACCTTCTTCAAGATGGCCGGCGGCAATCCGGGCCGGAAAGATGAAGCGGGCGGCGCTGAGGGCGACGACATCAATCTCGACGAGTACCTCGTGCAGGCCGAGGAGTACGAGACGGGCGGCACGGCGATCGACACGGTCTTCAAGTACATCAATACGGCGTTCCAGACGCACCCCTTCCACACCGTGCGCGTGGCCGAGCTCCACCGCTGGGTGCGGTCGGGCGAGTACTACCGGATCATCGGCGGCGATTACCCCCGCCGAGGCGAGCACCGGCCACTCTCGAGCGATTACGCCGATGCCGCGGGCTACTACGGCGAGAAGGCCCGCGGCATGACGCAGCAGGTGGGCGACCTCGTGCGGAACGCGCGCGATGCGTTCAACCAGGCGGTGAAGAACCCCGGGAATTAGAGGGCGGTGCGCGTTCTGCTCGTCGGCAGCGGGGCGCGAGAGCACGCCCTCGCCTGGAAGCTGACGCGCGACGACCCGTCGCTCGACGTCATCGCCGCTCCTGGCAACCCCGGCATCGCGCAACTCGCGCGGTGCCGGCCCGTTTCGGCAACTGACCTGCCCGCGATGCTCGCGCTGGCCCGCGCCGAGCGCCCCGATCTGACGGTCATCGGGCCCGAAGCTCCGCTCGCCGCCGGGCTTGCGGATGTGCTCCGTGCCGAGTCGCTCCCCGTCTTCGGCCCATCCGCGGCGGCAGCGGTGATCGAATCGTCCAAGGCGTACGCGAAGGCTCTGCTCGTACGGGCCGGCGTGCCGACCGCGCGCGCGGAGGTACACTCGAGCGCCGAGGGGGCCTTTCGCGCCGCGCGCGCATTCGGGGCGCCAGTTGTGATCAAGGCGTCCGGCCTCGCGGCAGGTAAGGGCGCCGTCGTCTGCGAGACGATCGCCGAGGCGGACACCGCGATCGAGGCGATGCTCGTGTCGCGCGCACTCGGGGATGCGGGATCGGAGGTGCTGGTCGAGGAGTTCATGGAGGGCGAGGAGCTCTCCATCTTCGGGATCACGGATGGCACGGACGTGATCCCGATGCTCCCGATTCAGGACCACAAGCGGCTGCTCGAAGCCGATCGCGGCCCGAACACGGGTGGAATGGGTGCGTACGCGCCCGTGTCGGTCGCGAGCGCGGCGCTCACCGACGAGGTGGTCGCGCGTATCTTCCGCCCGACGCTCGAGGCCATGCGGGGCGACGGCCGTCGGTTCACCGGGTTGCTCTACGCGGGGATCATGCTCACCGGCGAAGGTCCTCGCGTCGTCGAGTTCAATTGCCGCTTCGGAGATCCGGAGACGCAGGCTATCCTTCCACTGCTCGAGTCCAATCTGCTGGCGGTCCTGCATGCGGTGGCGCGCGGCGATTCCGTGGCCGGCCAGTCGCTCGTCTGGCGCCCGGACGCCGCAGTGACCACCGTCGTTGCCGCTTCCGGCTATCCCGACGCCCCACGTCGTGGCGACGCGATAGAGATCGACGAGGCGCCGGACAGCCTTCACTTCTTCCACGCCGGTACGGCCGAGACGGCGACAGGGGAGCTCGTCACCGCGGGCGGACGGGTGCTCGCGGTAACCGCCGTGGCGCGAACCATCGAGGCGGCGCAGGCGTCGAGCGCGGCGGGGGCTGGCGGCGTGCACTTCGCGGGCCGTCAATTCCGGCGTGACATCGGGTGGCGGGAGATCGCGCGCGGCCGGACTCACGGGAAACCTGGCGGCGCCGGCCGGGCGGTGGCGTCGGAGACGGCGCGGCCCGTCCCGGGGATGGGAGCGCCCACGGACGGGGCCCCCCCCCCCCGATAACACGTTCGCTCCCGGCCGAGGCGCGAGCGCAATCGAACGCGTGCATTGTGGCGCGAATCGCGGCAGGGGGGTCGTCACCAGAGATGCCCGAACTTCCCGAAACCGAGACGATAGCACGCGACCTCCATCGCGCCGTCGCGGGCGCGCGCATTCGCGCCGTGACCGTCCTGCGCCCCGACGTGCTCCGCGAGGTCAGCGCGGCGGAGCTCCGCCGCAGGGTCGAAGGCACGATGATCGAGCGGAGCTGGCGGCGGGCGAAGCTGGTGGTCCTCGATCTAGCAGGCGGGGAACGGATCGTGGTGCAGCCGCGCTTTACCGGTGCGCTACTGCTCGACGCTGGCGCGCTCCCCGACCGCGAGCGGCAATACGCGACCGTCACCTTCGCCCTCGACGACGGCCGCGCCATACACTATCGCGACGTTCGCCGCCTCGGCACGGTGTCCGTGATGTCGCCCGCGCGGTGGCATGCCTACTCCGCCGCGCTCGGGTTAGAGCCGCTTGACCCGGCCTTCACGGCGGCCTATCTATCGGACCTTCTTCGGGGTACGCGGCAGGCGGTGAAAAAGCTGCTCATGGATCAACGGCGCGTGGTGGGGATCGGCAACATCTACGCGAACGAAGCACTCTGGCGCGCGGGTGTGGACCCGTCGCGGGAGGGCCGGTCCCTTCGCGCCGAGGACACCGAGCGCCTGCGCAATGCGGTCGTCGGCGTGCTGGGGGAGGCGATCGAAGCGCGCGGGACGAGCTTCCGGGATTATCGCGACGCCTTCGGCGATCGCGGGAGCTTCGGTGACCGCCTCGCGGCGTACGGACGCGGCGGGCAGCCGTGCGAACGCTGCAGTGCCCGACTGATCGCGACGCACGCAGTGGACGGGCGGGCCACCGTGTTCTGCGCCCGCTGCCAGACGTAACCTTCGGGCGCCGCACGGCTGAGCCCGAACCCGCAGCTCGCTCGCCGCGTCTCCCTTCCCTCCGCCCTTTCGCCCTCGCGCCTGCTTCTCCGCCGTGCCCCGCGCCGTTCGCACCTCCGCCCTCCGCCGCACGCCGCTCACGTCCGACGAGCAGCTGGCCGCCATGAAGGACACCGTGCGCTCCGGTGCGACGGATCGCCCTGGAGTCTATCGCATGCTCTCGCCCGATGGCGAGGTCGTCTATGTTGGGAAATCGAAGCGCGTGCGCTCGCGCCTCCTCAGCTACTTTCGCTGCGCCTACCCGGAGGACAAGGGTGCGCGCATCCTGCGAGAGGCGAACCGGATCGAGTGGGAGTACGCGCCGAGCGAATTCGCGGCGCTCCTGCACGAGCTGCGGCTCATCAAGCGGCTGCGTCCACGCCTCAACGTCGCCATGAAGCGTGACGCCCGCCACTTCGCCTTCATCAAGGTCACGGCCGGCAGCGCGCCCAAGCTCCTCGTCGTGCGCGGAGCGAGTGACGACAGCGCAGCGTATTACGGCCCCTACCACGGCGCCTACCGCATGGGCGAAGCCGTGCGCGAGTTGAGCGACGTGCTCGGGCTCCGTGACTGTGCGCTCGACTACAAGATGTTCTTCGCCGATCAGCGAGAGCTCTTTCAGGTCGACCGGACACCGGGCTGCATCCGGTACGAGGTCCGCAAGTGTCTCGGGCCATGCGTTGGCGGCTGCTCGGCGGCCCAGTATGGGGATCGTGTGGTCCTCGCGCGCGCCTTCCTCGACGGCACCGACGACGGCCCGCTCGCCACGCTTCGCGGGCAGATGGAAGCGTACAGCGACCGACTGGAATTCGAGCGCGCCGCCGCCATGCGCGACAAACTCCGCCGCCTCGAGTCCCTGCGGGAGCAATTCGTGCGCTTCCGGTTCGCGGTCGAGACGCTGTCCTTCGTCTACTCCGTGCCCGGCCACGATGGCGACGACCGCGTCTATCTCATTCGGCGCGGGCGCGTTCGCGAGGAGTGTGCCGCACCGCGCACTCCGGAGGAGCGTGAGCGTCTCGACGAGATGATGCGCGGCGTCTACGCACCCGTCGAGCGGGACAGCGCCCAGGTGCCGACGCACGAGATCGATGAGCTCTTGCTCATGTCGTCGTGGTTCCGGCGCTTTCCGGGTGAGATGGCGCGGACCCTTCTCCCTGACCGGCGGGGCCAGCGAGCCGAGCGGATCGCGTAGCGTGCGGATCGCGTGGCGTGCGGATCGCGTGGCGTGCGGGCGGCGGCGCGCGCACCGACCTGCGCGTCAGCCCGCGGGGCGCACGAGTGATTGGTATTCCCGGTGCTCGCGCACATACGCCGCGATGAAGGTGCAGCGCGGCACCACGGCCAGGTTTTCCGCGCGGGCGTAGTCGAGCGCGGCACGCGCGAGGTCGTTGCCGATTCCCTGCCCCTGCACCGCGTCCGGCACTTCCGTATGCGTGAAGGTGATCGTGTTCCCCTGGCGCACATAGTCGGCGAACCCCAGGTGTCCGTCCACGATCGTCTCGAATCGACTCGCGCCCTCGTTGTGCACCACCGTGACTGCGGTCCTCTCGTCCATCTCTCTCGCTCCGGATCAGGTCATGGCCGTAGCGCGGCCAACTCGACATCCACCGCTCCCTCTGCGATCGTCAGGCGCGCAACGGTCGGCAGCAGCGTGAAGCGCCGCGGACCGGCCGCACCGGGGTTCACGACCAGGCGGCCCGCGTGGCGAGCGACGTGCTGCCGGTGCGTGTGGCCGTAGACGAGCACGTCGTGCGGGTAGCGCGCGAGCAACTTCGCCGGCGTCGGCACACCGAGCTCGTGCCCATGACTCACGTGGATACGAACGCCTGCGATCTCACGCTCCAGCTCCGCCGTCAGCCGTGGGTGACCGGGGGGATCGGTATTGCCGAACACCGCGAACGTGGGCGCAATGAGTGCGAGCTCATCGAGGATGTCGTCCCCACCGACATCCCCCGCGTGGAGGATGAACTCGACACCGGCGAGCGCGTCATGGACCTCGGCCCGGAGCAGGCCATGCGTGTCCGAGATCAAGCCGACCCGGCGGACGGCGGCCGGCATCAGGGAACGGACAGCGGTCCCTCTCCGCCCCCCGCGACGCTCGAGAAGATCTGATCGGGCCGGTAGAAGTAGAGCGCCGATTTGACGTCGAGCGCGATCGTGCGGAACCGATCGGCGCTCCCGCGCGGTACGGGGACGCGCGCGAACAGGATGATCGCGTAGAGATCTCCGGTCGGGAGCATCCCGCCAAAGCCGAGCACCGACCGGATTCGCTGGCGCACGACGAAGTCGTGCTGCGCCGGAATGTAGGGCGAGCCGAGCGCCTCTTCGACATGGAAAACGTTGTAGGTCTTGCCGAGTAGCTCGCGTACGACCTCTGGCGAGGGCTCCAGGACCGAGGCGACGTCGAGGCCGAGCTGCTTGATGAGCTGCGCGATCATCGGCGCCTCCTCGACTATTCCCGCGCTCGGGAGCGGGATGGCCAGGTGACCTCGCGAGGCACGCCTCGAGTTCCAATCCGGTAGATCCCCGGCGCTCGCCAGAAGGGTGAGGCAGCGCATGGCCGGCCACGCGTCGGCATCTCGAAGCAACCGTCGCGCGAAGGCTTGCTGCTCCGGCTCGAGCTCGTCGAACCGGTGCGTCTTGTAACAGCGCACGAGGGCGCACGCGCGCGTGGTGGTCGCGGGGTCCACGCACGCGGCGTGGAAGTATCGGACGATCGCGCTCGCGGCGTCCTCCATTGTGGGCAGATCCTTCGCGACGCGGCGCGCCTCGAGACCGCACCGCAGCATGTCGGCGAGCGTGAAGTTCGAGAGATCGAACGGATGCATCGCGCGAGCGCCGGGGTCAGCCATGTTCCGCCACCGCGTCCTCGCCCCACCGGCGCCCGAGGGAGTGCGGTACGTCCAGGTGGTCCAGGACGCGCGCGACGATGAAGTCCACGAGCTGCTCGATGCGATGAGGCCGATGGTAGAACCCGGGCGCCGCCGGAAGCACGGTCGCCCCCGCTCGCGTGATCCGCAACATGTTCTCGAGGTGGACGACGCTCAACGGTGTCTCGCGCGGCACGACCACGAGTCGACGGCGCTCCTTGAGCGCTACATCGGCCGCACGCTCTACGAGTGATCGCGACGATCCAGCCGCGATGGCCGACAGCGTGCCCATGGAGCAGGGACAGATCACCATGCCACTGCTCCGAGCGGACCCGGAGGCCGGAGCGGCGCCGCGGTCCCGGTCGTCGAACTCCGTGACGCACCGGTCCCACCCCGCAGCCCCGATGCGTTCCCGGAACGCGGAGGCGCACGCGAGCCCGCTCTCCACCTCCAGCAGTCGCCACCCGTGGGATGATACCACGAGCCAGACCGCGCGCTCGGCCGCGACCAGCGCTTCGACGAGGCGTACGGCGTACGGGGCGCCCGAAGCCCCGGTGATCGCGACCACCAGTGGAAGTGGGAGGGGAGCGATCACCGCGTCAGGCGCTCCGCGAGGACGAAGCCGAAGAACGCGATAGAGATGATACCGTTGAGCGTGAAGAACGCGGCGTCGAGCCGTCGAAGATCGTCCGGGCGCACGAGCGAGTGCTCGTAGAGGAGGAGCACCGCGACGGTGGCGACACCGGCGGCATAGAGCGGTCCCGCTCCGATGCCAAAGCCCACTGCCGCGAGCGAAAGGATCGTGAGCGCGTGCAGCCCTCGTGCAACCGCGATGGCTCGGCGCTCGCCGAGCGCTGCGGGTACGGAGTGAAGCTGCTGCGCGCGATCGAAGGCAGCGTCCGGCAGCGCGTAGAAGATGTCGAACCCCGCGACCCAGCTCATCACCGCCATGGCGAGCAGAGGCAGCAGCCACCAGGGCGAGCTCCATGCGCCGGTAACCGCGAGGTATCCGCCCACCGGAGCGATGCCGAGCCCAATACCCAGCACGAGGTGCGCCCAACGCGTGAATCGCTTGGTAAAGGAGTAGCAGAGCACCCACGCGAGGGCGACGGGCGAGAGGGCGAGGCAGAGCGGATTGAGTCGCCACGCCGCAGCGACGAAGAGCGCGGCGGCCGCGACAACGGCAAGCGATGCCGCACGCACGCCGATCGCGCCGCTGGGGATCTCACGTGCCGCGGTGCGTGGATTCAGCGCGTCGAAGCGGCGATCCACGATACGGTTGAAGCCCATCGCCGCGAAGCGAGCGGCAGAGAACGCGACCGCGACCCATACGACCTCGCGAATGCCGATTTCTCTGACATAACTGGCGAGCGTGACCCCCACGAGCGCGAACGGCAACGCGAATACCGTGTGCGGCAACTTCACGAGATTCGCGTAGCGGACGAGCGACGACGCTCCGCCGAAAGTCTGCCCCTCCCGCGCGCGTCGCGAAGATGGCGCGGGCGCTGACTTGATGGCGCGCGCTCCGGTCGCCGGCGGTACCCCTTCCATCGGGGGGGGGCCCCCGCTCGCGCTCACGCTCGACTCACGAAGAGCTCGCGAGGAACTCGCGAAGTGCTCTCGGAGTGCTCGGGAGCCGCTCGTAACGCGCTCCCCAAGCTCCGCCAAGGCCGCGCGGCGCCGTCACGACGCACCGTCCGCGTCGCGCGCGGCAAGCCCGAGCGACGGCCAGATCGCGTCCACCCTCGCTTTCGTCGCGGAGTCCATCGCGATCACCTTTGGCCACTCGCGCATGAAGCCCTCCTCAGGCCACTTCCGCGTGGCGTCCAGCCCCATCTTCGAGCCGTACGTGAACGAGCGGCTCGAGTGGTCGAGCACGTCCACCGGTCCCATCGTGAACCGTGCGTCACGCTCCGGATCGATATTGTTCAGCGCCACCCACCAGGCTTCACGCGGGTCGCGAACGTTCACGTCCTTGTCTACGACAATGATGAGCTTCGCGAGCGACATGAGCCCCTGGCCCCACAACGCATTCATCACCTTGTATGCGTGTCCGGGATACTGCTTGTCGATCGCGACGAATACGAGGTTGTGAAAGATTCCTTCGGCCGGCATGTGATAATCCACGATCTCCGGCACGGTCAGTCTCAGGAGCGGCAGAAAGATCCGCTCCGTCGCATGCCCGAGATAAAAATCTTCCATCGGGGGGCGCCCGACGATCGTCGTCGCATAAATGGGCCGCTCTCGCATGGTCACCGCGGTGACATGCACCTGCGGATACAGATCGGCGAGCGAATAGAAACCGGTGTGGTCGCCGAACGGCCCCTCGGTCACCAGCGGCTCGCTCGGATCGATGTACCCCTCGATCACGAACTCCGCGTCCGCCGGCACCTCGAGATCGCAAGTCAGCGCCTTCGCCAGACGCACGGGCTCCTTGCGCAGGAATCCCGCGAACAGGAACTCATCCACTGTCGGCGGCAAGGGAGCGGACGCGGCGTACACCGACGCCGGATCCGCCCCGATGGCGATACACACCGCCATCGTCTCGCCGCGCTCCGCCATCTCCCGCCAGTGCGCGGCGCCAACTTTGTGACGCTGCCAGTGCATGGCGAGGGTTCGTGGCCCCATCACCTGCACACGATACATCCCCACGTTCCGGATTCCACGCTTCGGATCGCGGGAGATGACCATCGGCAGCGTGATGTATGGCCCACCATCCTCCGGCCAACAGGTGATGATCGGAAGCGTGCGCAGATCCACCTCGTCGCCCCGCCACACCACCTCCTGGCATCGCGGTTTCCCCCCGCGAACGCGTGGGGGAAACTTTCCCACCTCGAGGAGACGCGGAAGGAGCGCCAGCTTGGCCAACAACCCGTCCGGCACCTTGAGCTCGAGCAGCTCGGTGATCCGGCCTCCAATTTCGTCTAGGTCGGCGACGCCGAGCGACATCGCCATGCGGCGCATGGAGCCGAAGAGATTGATCGCGACCGGATAGCGCGAGCGGGAGCCGTCCCCCAGCGTGACGTGCTCGAACAGCAGCGCCGGTCCGCCGCCTCGACTCTTCATGACGCGGTCAGCGATCTCGCAGACCTCGAACCGCGCGGCGACAGGCTGCGATATCCGCACGAGTTCGCCGGCGTGCTCGATCTGCTCGACAAAGTCCGACAGCGTGTCGATGGCCACGGCCGGTCAGCGAGCCCCCGGCTTCGTCCCCGAATGAATCGCCGCGATCCCGAACGACACCCGCGACCACGCCACGCTCACGAGCCCCGCTCGCCGCATCCGCTCGGCCAGCCCGTCTTCCACGGGAAAGTGCGCGACTGACTCAGGAAGGTAGCGGTACGCGGACGGGTGGCCACTGACCACGCCGCCAATGATCGGGAGCAGATAGCGGAAGTACGTGGTGTAGACCGCGCGGAGGAGGGGAAACGCCGGACGCGAGAACTCGAGGATGACCAGACGGGCGCCCGGAGCCAGTACACGCGCGAGCTCACGGAGGCCCGCATCGAGGTCGGCGAGGTTCCGAACCCCGAACGCCACGATGGCGCCCGCGGCCTCACCGTCCGCGATTGGGAGCTCGAGTGCGTCCGCAACGACGGGCCCCACCCGGCCGCCGCCGACCGCGCGCGCCTTCGCACGACCGGCGCGCAGCATCGGTTCCGCGAAATCGGCGCCGACCACGAAACCCCGGAACCCCACGCGCCCGGCGAGTTCCGCGGCCACGTCGAGCGTACCGGCGCACACATCCACGTAGGTTCCCGCCGGCTCGCGCTCCCAGCCCAGCGCCGCGATGGCGCGCCGGCGCCAGGAGCGATCGATGTTGAGGCTGAGAACATGGTTGAGGAGATCATACCTCGGCGCGATCTCTGAGAAGATGCGCCGAACGTAGGCCCGCTTCCCCACGCCGCCGGAGGCGGCGGCGAGCGCTTCGTCCGCTCCGACCCTGTCGGAAGCCCCGCGCGATCCGCGCGTCTCGCGCGATCCAGGCGCGTTGCGCCGCGCGGTGTCTACGGAAGGCATTCGGTGGAAGTTGGCCGGCCTCGCGCGGACACGCAAGCGCGCATGCGCTGGCTCGTGACGACCCCGCGCTCTAACTTCCCTCGCGACCCGAGGCCGCGCGCGCCCGCGCCCGCCGGCTGGGGCGGCTCGCCCGCCACGGGGCTCCCACCGATCGCATGACGCCGATCCTCGAGCTCGCCAACTTACCGGATGCCGACGTCGCCGAGCTCGCGAAGCAGGGACGCGAGGAAGCATTCCGCGAGCTGGTGCGACGCTACGAGCGGCCGGTGTTCTCGCTCGTCTACCGGATGGTCCGCGACCGCGAGGCGGCCGAAGATCTTTCGCAGGAGACGTTCATCAAGGTCCTGAACCACATCGACCGCTACCGTCCGGAATTCAAGCTCTCGAGCTGGCTCTTCAAGATCGCGAACAACGTCACGATCGACTACTTGCGGAAGCGCCAGCTCTCGACCGTGAGCATCGACGGCTCGCCGCACGCCGCCACGATGGCGGACGCCGAGGCGACGTCGTTCGACGTCGAGGCGCGCCAGGAGTCGGCACTCGATGAGATCGAATCCCGCGAGCTCGGCTCCGCGATCGAGCGCGCGATCGCCAAGCTGCGCCCGGAGTACCGTTCGTGCATCATGCTGCGCCATGTGGAAGGGCGCTCGTACGAGGAGATCGCGACGATCCTCGACCTACCGCTGGGCACCGTGAAGACGTACATCCACCGCGCCCGGCACGAGCTGCGGGACGCGTTGGAGCACCTGAGAGCATGATGGGGTACGCGATTGATCCGGGCGGGCAGCGGCGGACGCGTCCGTCCGTGCGTGCGTCCCTGGGTCCGGCGTGAAACCCGCCCCGTGCAGGCCCCGTACGACGGCTTGGAGGAACCGTGGATAGACACTTACTGCCCAACGAGATCGACCTGCTGCTCGACGGCGAGGTCGGGTTCGGCACTTCGCCGCTCAAGACGCACATCCGTCGGTGCGCCGAGTGCCGCGCGGAGCTGGAGGAGGCGCGGGCCCTGGTGCAGGCGCTCGAGCATCTCCCCCGCTTCGTGCCGGCGCCCATGTTCGCGCACCGTGTCATGGCACGCGTCCAGGTCTATGTGCCATGGCACGTTACCCTGCTCGATACGCTGCGTGGCTGGGTGCCTCAGTCGCGGCCCGCACG
Organism: Gemmatimonadaceae bacterium; assembly: GCA_037720885.1. Taxonomy (GTDB): domain Bacteria; phylum Gemmatimonadota; class Gemmatimonadetes; order Gemmatimonadales; family Gemmatimonadaceae; genus JACMME01. Next base: position 62,947 of record JBBJNN010000003.1, read on the forward strand.
TGCGCTTGCCGGCGCCGGGGCGCTCTCGATGGGCGCGGTCCTGACGCTCGCCTCGCTCTGGATCGTCGCGCGGCTCGATACCTTCGTCTTCGCGGCCGGGCTCGGCCTCGAGCGAGTCAGCGCCTCGGCGCGCGGAGCGGTCGCCGACGCGGTCGCCGGCGCGCTGGGCGAGCCGGCCCTCGAGGCACTGCGCGCGTTGGGTTGGCTGGGTCTCGCGATAGCGGGCGTGCTGCTACTCGTCACCACCGCTGGCGCGGCCTCACTGCTGCGCGGCCTGGCCACCAGGTCCCGCGCCCGTTAGGGAAGTTCTGGCGCCCCGCTCCGCCTCCATGCGCCGCCACCTGACCGTTCTCGCCGCGATCTCCGTGCTCGTGGCGCCGGCGGGGGCACAAGGTGCTCCCGGCCGAGCCGTGCGGGCGGGCTCGGAAGCGCGGGATTCCCTCCGTGCGTGGGTCCGCGCGCTCGCCAACGACCCGAGCGGCGTCCGCATCGTGTCGCTCGATAGCGTGCGCCGCGGAAGCCTGACCGTAGGCCGTAGCGAGCGCCTCGCCCGCGATGTGGTCGTCTACCAGGGCGATCTGCGAGTCGAAGGCGTCATCGAGGGAAATGCGGTTGCGCTCGCTGGCAATGTGATCGTGGTCGAGGGCGCCTACGTCGCGGGCGATGCGTTGGCCGTCGGTGGTACGGTGCGGCTCGACGGCGGTGCGGTCGGCGGGGAAATCCGCTCGATGTCGCGGCCAGCGGCGCCAGGTGCGCGACAGGCGGGCTTGCTCTCCCCGCGCGCTGCGACCGAGCGCGCGCTCTCCCTCGCCGCCGCCTGGTTCGCAGTGCTGGCAGGGCTGGGAGTGGTCGTGCTGCTCCTGGCGCGCAGCAACCTCGAGGGGATCGCGGACGCCATTCGCGTGGGGTTCGCGCGTGCGTTCTTTACAGGCATCGCGGCGCAGCTCGGCCTGCTTCCCGGCCTGCTCCTGCTGGTCGTCGGGCTCGCGATCACGGTGATCGGCGTCCTCCTGATTCCGTTTGCCATCGTCGCCTACCTCGTCGCCGCGGCAGGTGCGCTCGCGCTTGGTTTCGTGGCAATGACGTTCGTCGGCGGGGAGGCCATGCACCGCTACCTGGGCGCAAGCCGCCTCACCTCGCCCTCCGGGCTGGCGATGCTGATGCTCGGACTCTCGCTCTTCCTCGTGTTGTGGCTTCTCGCGGCGGGGCTCACTTGGGCGGGCCCGATCGGCATGGCCCTCCGCGGTGTCGCGGCGGTCGTGACTTGGGTGGCGGCGACGGTCGGGTTCGGGGCCACGATCGTCTCGCGCGGTGGGACCCGCGATCTGTACCCCGCCCTCGCCACCGCCGCACCGGTCGAGGACGAGTTCGCCTGGCAGACGCCGACGCCGGTAGCCGGCGTCGTCGCGGCACGACGCCCGACACCCGCGCCGCGCGCCCGCGAGCCACGGTGAGCGCCGCCGATAGAACGGGCCTCCGACCGGCGTCGGTGGCGTTCGCCGCGCTGCTCCTTGCTCCGCTCGCATTTACCGCGACCTCGGTCGCCGGTGGCGCGCAGTCCTGGCGAACCCTGACCGCATCCCGCCAGGCCCGAGGCGCCGACAGCCTCCGCGTCCGCGTGGAATACGGTGTCGGCACCCTGCGCGTGACGAAGGGCACCCCCTCCCTGCTCTACGAAGCGAACCTCCGATATGACGAGGAGAAGTTCGATCCGGTCCGGTCCTTCGACGACGCGACCCACACCTTCACTGTCGGCGCGCACCAGCGCTCATCCGGCAGCACGCTCGCCGCCGGTCGAAAGAACTTCGGGAATCTGGCGCTCTCCCTCGCTCCAGGCGTCCCGCTCGATCTGACGCTTGATCTCGGTGCGACCCGCTCGGTGGTCGATCTGAGCGAGCTGTCCGTGCGACGCCTGCGGATTGGGGCAGGAGCGAGCGAGACGAAGCTGACGTTCGGTGCTCCCAATCCTCTCGCAATGGAGGAGCTGAGCGTTCAGGCCGGCGCGGCCAGCATCGTGATCGTCGGGTTGGGCAATGCGCATGCGGAGCGGGTTCGCGTGAAGTGCAACGCCGGGAGCGTCGATCTCGACCTGGGCGGCGCGTGGGCGGCGAATATGGAGTTGCAGCTCGATATCGGCGTCGGTGCGGCGACGCTGCGCCTCCCGCGCGAGGTAGGCGTCCGCATCCGCCTCGACAAGGTGCTCGCGACCTTCGAGCGCGGCGGCCTCCTCGAGCGCGATGGCAGTTACTACAGCGGGAACTGGGAGAGCGCGACGCGCAAGCTGACGATCGACGCGTCCACGACCCTCGGCGCACTCGAGGTGCGCTGGATCGAGTAGACCTCCCTTCGCGCTCGACGAGCGCCCGGCGCCATCGCGCACACCCGTCCCTGGCCTGCACTTTGCCTCGCTCACGCCGCGAGGCATTTCTGTTCCCGGGGGACACGCTGCATGGTGATCAAAGGCTTTCGCGTCGCGCCACTGCTCAAGAAGACCGGGCAGGAGATACTCGACGACAACGTGCTGGGGCTCGCCGCGCAGACGGCGTACTACTTCTTCTTCTCGCTCTTCCCGCTCTTCCTCTTCGCGACACCATTGATCGGTGTGTTCGCCGATAAGCGGGAAGTAGTGAATTGGCTCATCGGGAAGCTAGGCAGCGCGGTCTCACCCGATCAGTTCAAGACGGTGAACGACGTAATCGTCAGCACCGTGTTCTCGGAGAGCGCGCCGGGCCTCATGTCAATTGGAGCGCTGCTCGCGGCGTGGGCCGGCTCGAACGTCTTCGGCTCGCTCATGGACGCGTTGAACCGAGCCTACGACGTGGAAGAGACGCGTCCCTGGTGGAAGCGGAAGCTGATCGCCCTGGCGGCGGTCGCGGTCACCGGCCTGTGCACCGGGATCGCGAGCGCGATCATGCTGGCCGGTCCGGAGATCGTGAAGTGGCTGGAAGGTCACAGCGGCCTCGGTGGCACGTTCGCCACGGTCTGGATGTTCGTCCAGTACCCGCTTGCGCTCTCGATGCTCGTCGGCGTGCTGTTCATGACGTACTACTTCCTGCCGAACATACGGCAATTCAAGGGTCAGGTGCTCACCGGCGCGATCGTCGCGACGCTCCTGTGGGTGGTGGCTACGCTCGCCTTCCGTGCCTATGTGGTGAACTTCGGCTCGTACAACAAGACGTACGGCGCCATCGGCGGCGTCATCGTCCTGCTGACCTGGATGTACTACACGATGGTCGTGATCCTGATCGGCGGTGAGCTGAACGCCGAGCTGCACCACGGCACGGGCGCCCTCGAGCCAAGGCGCGCGGTCGTGTACGCGGGCCGGCTGGTGACCGCGCCCGAGCCAGGCAAGACCTCGACCGATCGTGTCGAGCGCGTGCAGCCGCTACGGCCGCGGGGGGCGTAGCGTCACCTCCGCACCCCGCGCCGCGCCGAGCGCGCGCGCCGCGCTTCCGTCGCGCACGGCTATCTCCACCAGCCCGCTCGAACCAATGAGTGCCACCGGCGATCCCTCGGCCGCATCGGCGTACGTGCGCCTGATGTCGCCCACATCGCGGCCGGCGCAGCTCACGCGCCCGCCCCGTGGCGCGATCAGGTTCGTCATCAAGTTGCCGAATCGGTCGACGGCGATGACCTGACCCGAGATGGCGCCGTCCTCGAGGCGCCGCGGCTCCGGGGTGCGTCGGAGTACAGGATCCGTATGCGCGCGTCCGAGCGCCGCGAGCGGCTCCCCGCGCGCGAGGTACGCCGCCGCCGGAGCGAACACATCCCGGCCGTGAAAAGTGGCGGAAGCGCGCGGCGGCTCCGTCAGCGCCACGACCTCGGCGCCCGGGAGGAGGAGCGCCGCCGACAGGACGCCGTTGTCCGGGCCAACCACGTACCGCTCGCCGCTAAATGCCCCGAGTCCGAGCCGCGAGGAGCCGACGCCGGGATCGACCACGACCATGTGAATCGTGCCCGGCGGGAAGCGGCGCCAGTACCGCGCGAGCGCGAGCCGCGCGACTTCCACATCCTGCGGGGGCACGTCGTGCGCGATGTCCACGATCGTGATGTCGGGCGCGAGTGCGAAGAGCACGCCCTTCATCTCGCCGACGTAGCCGTCTGCGGTTCCGAAGTCCGTGAGTAGCGTGATGAGCGGAGGCACGTTTGACGGCGCGCGTTGTAGACAAACTCACACTGATTTGCCTTTCCACCGCCCGGCGCGCCAGAGCAGCATCATCGCCAGACCCCGTGCGACGGCTGTGAGCGAGATCGTCCACCAGATGCCGGCCGTGCCGTAGCGGGGCGCCAGCCAGGCCGCGAGCGGGATGCGGAGCGCCGTGAGCGCAGTGGACGTCAGCATCGGCGGCAACGTGGCGCCGGCCCCGCCCAAAGCGCCCTCGAGCACCACTTCGGCGCCGGTGAACACCGTCGAGAGCGTCGCGATCCGAAGATAGCTGGCGCTCTCCCGGACCACTGCCGGGTCGTCGGTGAATACCGCCGCCAGTGGCGTCGCGAACACGAACATGCACACCGACGCAACCCCGCCAACGGCGGTCGCGTAGCCGACGGTGAGCCAGCCCGCGCGCTCGGCGCGGTCGGTGCGCCCGGCGCCCACGTTCTGCCCAACTATCGCCGCGGCCGCCGCCCCGAAGCCCACGCCCACCATATAGGCCCAGCTTTCCACCCTGTGACCGACACCGAGCGCGGCAAGCGCGGGTGTACCGAATTGCGTGGTCGTACGCGTGAGCACGACGTAGATGACGCTGAATAGCACCCCCGTTGCGGCCGTGGGAAGCCCGATGCGCGCGATGGCCGGCATGGCGGTACCTGCTCGTCCGCGGAGCGTGATCAGCCCCCGCCGCGCGAGAACCGCGACTCCCGCCACGAATACCGCACCCCGCGTCAGCAGCGTCGCCAGCGCGGCGCCCGCGATCCCGAGCGCCGGCGCTGGCCCGAGACCCAGGATCAGTACGGGATCGAGCACGAGGGCGATGACCACCGACGTGGCGAGGAGGACGAACGGGGTCCGCGTGTCCCCCGACGCGCGGAAGCCGGCATCGACGGCGAAGTACCCGAAGATGAGTGGACATCCCGCCAGGTAGGTGCCCAGGTACCGCACGCCCAGCGCCGTGACCGGCGGCGGCGCATGCATTGCCGAGAACAACCTGGGCAACATGGCGAGCCCGAGCGCCGCTACCACGGCGCCCAGGGCGAGCGCCAGGAGCAAGCCGTCGCCCACAGCGCGCGCGGCCTGTGCACGCTCGCCACGTCCATGGCGCCGCGCGGCGACAGCGGTGAGTCCCACGCTCACCAGCTCCGCGAGCGCCACGACCTGCCAGATCCAGAAGAGCGAGGTGGAGACAGCGGCGAGGCCCTCGGCGCCGATCTGTCGGCCGACCCAGAACGCATCGACCGTCGCGAAGAGCGTCATCAGCAGCATCGACGCGACGGCCGGGAGCGCGACGGTCGCGATCGTGCGGGGCAGCGATCCGTGCACGAGGCGCCCTGCTGCGCCGTGCGCATTGGCCGCTGAAATGGTCGCCAGGCCGTCGCGCGCATCCAACGGCAGCGCGGCCGCCGGACGCTCGTCCGACGGCCGCGCGCGTGGCGAGCCCGGTCGCGCCTCTCGCGTCACGCGCCCGCGGTATCCCCCGCGCCACGCAACGCGTGCGCCACGCGCCTCGCCGTCTCGACGAGTGCCACCGCCGCGCCTGACGCGGGCTCGGCCACGACGATGGGCGCGCCTTCGTCGCCACCCGCGCGCACCTGCGCATAGAGCGGTATCTCGCCGAGGAGCGGGAGGCCAAGCTCGGCGGCGAGCCGGGCTCCGCCGCCGGAGCCGAAGAGCGGCGTCGGCTTCCCGCAGTGCGGGCACGCGAAGTAGCTCATGTTCTCGACGATACCGAGCACGGGCACACCCACACGCTCGAACATCTTGGCACCACGGAGCGCGTCGCCGACCGCGACCTCCTGCGGCGTGGTGACGATCACAGCCCCGTGCACCTGGGTCGCCTGCACCAGCGACAGCTGGGCGTCACCCGTGCCCGGCGGCATGTCCACGAGAAAATAGTCGAGCTCCCCCCACGCGACGTCCCGGAGAAATTGCGTGATCACCTTCATGATGATCGGGCCGCGCCAGATCGCCGGCTGGTCGCGCTCGACGAGGAACCCGATGCTCATGAGCTTCACGCCGTGCGCCTCGAGCGGCATGATGCGCTCGTTCACGACGGATGGTGGCTGCTGAACGCCCATCATGCGAGGGACGTTCGGGCCATAGATGTCGGCGTCCATGAGACCGACGCGCGCACCGCTCCGCGCGAGTGCGACCGCCAGATTGGTCGCGACGGTCGTCTTGCCCACGCCGCCTTTCCCACTCGACACCGCGAGAATGCGCCCGAGCCCCGGGTAGGCGACCGGTGTGGGCGCCGCCGGACGCGGTGGCGGCGCGGGGGCGGGCTGCTGCATGACCGGCAAGGCCTTGCCCCGACCCGGCTGCGCGGGCGGCGGTCCAGCGGCTCGAACCGCGGGAGGCGGCTCGGCTTGCGCCGGATCCTTCACATCCACGCGGACGCCATTCTCCGGAATACCGTCCACGCTCTGGACGGCCTGGCGCACCTCTCGCACGAGCGACGCCGGATCCTGCGCGCCGAGGAGCACGGTCAACCGTACCCGGCCGTCGGATTCCACGCGGAGATCGCGAATCATGCCCGCTGCGATGACGTCGCGGGCGACGCGCGGATTCACCACGCGCGCGAGCGCGGCCGCGATGCGCGTGGTCAGTGAATCACTCACAATTGGCCTCGGGGGTAGTCAGACCGCGCGGACTTCCCGTACCTCGGGCACGCGCGCGCGGAGGTGCGCCTCGACGCCTTCCCGCAGCATCACGGCGGTCAGGTCGCAATCGGGACAGTCGCCGGCGAGCCGGAGCACGGCGACCCCCCCGTCGGCCTGATACTCGACCAGCTCGACATGCGCCTCCGCGAAGTGCAGGAGGGGTCGCAGTGCGTCGAGCGCAGAGCGAATCTTCCCTTCGACCGACGCCTTGGCGGCGGACCCGCGGCGGGCCGGGCGCTTCATGCTCCGCAAGCTAGACGGCGACACCGCGAGCGCAAGCGTATGCGGCGCGCTCGCCAGTCACGCGCCAGGTGTCGCTTCCGGTGCGGCATCCTCGACAGCGAGGTACTGGCGCGCGGCGTCCACTACGCGCTCGCGAACGGCGTCGAGCGTCCCCGGGATCATCGCGCCCGCCGCTTTCGCGTGCCCTCCGCCGCCAAAGCGGCGTGCGAACGCGTTCACGTCCACCACGCCGGTGCTGCGGAAGCTCACCTTCACCTGACCGTGGCCGAGGTCGCGGAAAAAGAGCGCCATCCGCGTGCCAGCGATGGAGCGAGGGTGCTCCGCCAGCCCGTCGAGCTCGTCCGCCTTGAGCGCGTGCCGCTCGAGCGCACCGGCCGTGAGCGAGATCCACGACAGGCCACGCTCGGCGTCCACCTCCAGCGTCTCGAGCGCATCGCGCAGGAGGCGTAGGCGTCCGAGCGGCACGGACGCGTAGAGGCGGCGATACATCTCTTCCGGATCCACGCCCACCGCCAGCAGCTGGCCAGCGATTGCGTGGCAACGGGGCGTGGTGTTCGAGAAGCGGAAGCCGCCCGTATCCGTGACGAGCGCGGCGTACAGCGAGCGCGCGATCGGCGCCGTGACCTCGAGGCCGAGCACGCTCGCCATGTCGTACACGAGCTCGCCCGTCGCCGCGGCGCTCGTGTCAGCGAACGAGATGTCGCCCGCCGGCTCGTCCTGTGGGACGTGGTGGTCGATCACGAGGCGCGGCACTCGAAGTGCGCGCACGTGCTCGGCGAGCACGCCCAGCCGTTTGACGTCGCTGATGTCGACGACGATGAGCAGGTCGGCGCCGCGCAGCGCGCGCGCTCCCTGCCGGCTCTGCTCGGCGACATCATCATCCAACAGGAAGTCGAACATCTCCGGCCAGGGCGTCGGGTTGACGATGCGCGAGCGCATCCCCACCTGCGCGAGGAGACGCGCAAGCGCCGTCTCGGAGCCGCACCCGTCGCCGTCGGCATTGATGTGTGTGGAGAGCACCGCCGTTCGCCCGGCGCGGAACTCGTGCGCGAGGCGCTCGATGGCCTCGCGGCGCGCGGGCGCGACGGCGAGCAGGTCGGTCGGGGGCGTCAAGGAGCCGGGCGAAGCGCCGCGGCGCCCGGGTTCCGGGCGCCGCGTGAACTCGGGACGGGAGCCGTCAGTCGCCGGCGGGCGCGGTGCCCCGGCCGAGCCGCGAATGCGATGCACCGTACAGGAAATAGATCGCCAAGCCGAGCACGAGCCAGATCACGAGGCGGATCCAGGTGTCTTTCGGCAATCCCGCCATGAGCCCCACGGTGCTCAAGATGCCGAGGATCGGCACGAGAGGGACGGCCGGCGTGCGGAAGGGTCGCGGGATCTCAGGCGAGCGGTAGCGCAGGATCAGCACGCCGAGGCAGACGATCGCGAACGCGAGCAGCGTCCCGATGCTGACAAGCTGGCCGAGGAGGCCGATCGGAAAGATCGCTGCGACGATCGCCGCGATGACGCCGGTGATCATCGTCGTGATGTACGGCGTGCGGTACTTCGGGTGCACCTTGCCGAACACCGGCGGCAGCAGCCCATCGCGGCTCATCGAGTAGAAGATGCGCGGTTGCCCCATGAGCATGACCAGCACCACCGACGCAAGGCCCGCCATCGAACCGATCGCCACGAAGTAGCGCAACCACGCCAGGCCGGGACCGGCCTTCGCGATCGCGACGAGTACGGGCGCGGGGTCATTCAGCTCCGAGTAGTGCGCGAGCCCTGTCATGACCAGCGCCATCAGGATGTAGAGCACGGTACAGATCGCCAACGACCCCAGAATGCCGATCGGCATGTCCTTCTGCGGGTTCTTCGCCTCCTGGGCCGCGGTGGATACCGCATCGAACCCGATGTAAGCGAAGAAGATGACGCCCGCTCCGCGCAGGATGCCGCTCCACCCGAACTCGCCGAACTTGCCCGTGTTCGGCGGAATGAACGGGTGCCAGTTATCCGCGTTGACGAAGACGAAGCCGAAGCCGATCACCAGGAAGATAATCGCCACCTTAATGAAGACGATGACGTTGTTGAACCGCGCCGACTCCTTGATGCCGATGATGAGGATCCCCGTGAGCAGGAGTATGAGGACCATGGCGGGGAGGTTGATCACCGCGCCCGTGCGGGAGAAGTTGTTCGCCGCATCCACCGCGATGGGGGCGTTGACGTACGCGCTGGGTAGCGACACTCCGATGTCGCCCATGAACTGGACGAAGTTCCCAGACCATCCGACGGCGACGGTCGCCGCGCCAAACAGGTACTCGAGCATCAGGTCCCACCCGATGATCCACGCGACGAACTCGCCCAGTGTCGCGTATGCGTAGGTGTAGGCGCTCCCCGCGATCGGAATCATGCTCGCGAACTCGGCGTAGCAGAGGCCCGCGAAGGCGCAGGCGATCCCCGCGAGCACCATCGAGAGCACCACCGCCGGCCCCGCGTTCGTGGCGGCCGCGTTCCCCGTCAGCACGAAGATGCCGGCACCGATGATGGCGCCGACGCCCAGGAGGGTCAGGTTCATCGCGCCGAGCGTTCGCTTCAACCCTCCTTCGGCTTCCGAGTTCGCCTCGGATTGAAGGTGGATGATGCTCTTCTTCGAGTTCAATGCCATAAGATCTCCGGCGGGGATGGGATGACGGTCGGACGGGTCACGGGGTGCCGCCGTGCGCGCGTGGCGTGTCGTATGGTGCGAGGCCGCGCAACGTTCTGCCGCCGTGACGGCTTTGTCAAGCGGCGTGGCGTCCGCGGCACGTCAGCGTGCGGCGCCTCGATCGCGCGCCCGGTGAGATGTACGCGCACCTACAGCGAGTAGTTGGGCGCCTCGCGCGTGATGGTGACGTCGTGCGGGTGCGATTCGCGCAGGCCGGCCGCGGTGACGCGCACGAATTCCGTGCGCGTGCGGAGCGCCTCCACGTCGCCACACCCGACATATCCCATTCCGCTGCGCAGACCACCGACCATCTGAAACAGCACGTCGGCAACGGGGCCCTTGTAGGGAACACGGCCCTCGATCCCCTCGGGCACCAGCTTGCGCGACGACATCTCACCTTCCTGGAAGTAGCGGTCGGCGCTGCCATCCTGCATGGCGGAGAGGCTTCCCATTCCGCGCACCATCTTGTAGCGCCGCCCCTCGAGCAGGAAGGCTTCGCCCGGGCTCTCCTCCGTTCCGGCGAGCATCGAGCCCATCATGACGCACGCGGCGCCGGCGGCGAGCGCCTTCACGATGTCGCCCGAGTACTTGATCCCGCCGTCCGCGATCACGGGAATCCCGAGGGATCCCTCGACCGCGTCGAGCACGGCGGTCAGCTGTGGCACGCCCACACCCGTGACCACCCGCGTGGTGCAGATCGAGCCGGGCCCCACGCCCACCTTGATCGCATCCACCCCGCGATCGGCAAGCGCCCTCGCGCCATCGAAGGTCGCGACGTTGCCGGCGACGAGCTGGATATCCGGGAAGCGTTCTCGCACCTCGCCCGTGGCGCGAAGCACACCCTCGCTGTGCCCATGGGCCGTGTCCACGACGAGTGCATCCACACCGGCGTCCACGAGCGCGCGCGCTCGATCGAGATAATCACCACCGGCGCCGACCGCGGCCGCGACGCGGAGGCGGCCGTGCCGGTCCTTGTTCGCGTTCGGATGCTGGCGGCGCTTGTGGATGTCCTTCACCGTGATCAGCCCACGGAGCACACCATCCGCGTCCACCACGGGCAGCTTCTCGATCCGATGTCGCCCGAGAATGCGCTCGGCCTCATCGAGCGTCGTGCCGGCGGGGGCCGTGATGAGGTTCTCCTTCGTCATCGCCTCGTGCAGCGGCCGGTCGAGATTTCGCTCGAACTGGAGGTCCCGGTTCGTGATGATCCCGACCAATCGCCCACTGCGATCGACGATCGGAACTCCGGAGATCTTGAACCGCATCATCAGCGCGTTCGCCTCACGCAGCGTCGCGTCTGGTGCCAGCGTGATCGGATTCAGGATCATCCCGCTCTCTGACCGCTTCACGCGATCGACCTCGGCGGCCTGGCGATCCACCGACATGTTCTTGTGGATGACGCCGATGCCGCCAGCCCGCGCCATCGCGATCGCCATCTCGCTCTCCGTCACCGTATCCATCGCCGCGGATACGAGCGGAACGTTGAGCTCGATGGCGCGCGTGAAGCGTGAGGAGGTCTCCACTTCCTTCGGGTGCGCGGTCGAGTGCCGCGGCACGAGGAGGACGTCGTCGAAGGTGAGCGCGGGATGCTCGCGCACCCGTGCGCTGATCGGGCCGTCGGGCCCCCCGATGCGCGACGGCCCGCTCCCCGGGATCGGGGCAGCGGGCCGTGACGGTGTCTGCGTTCTAGTCGCCATGGTTGAAACTAGGCCGGGCCCCCACCCGATACAAGGGCGCCAATCGGCGGGCGGGCGGCTCGTCGGGCGGCTAGCTGCGGCCGATCACCCGCAGGCGCCGTCGTACACGCGCCGGGAGGAAAAACGCTGCGGCCATGAGCACGCCGCGCAGACTCGACGCGCTCAGATCCTCCATTGCGCCGCTCCAGTGGTCGCCGAGTACCCGGCCACCGGCGTTGCTGATCAGACGCTGCAGCGCGACGACCAACAGGTAGACGTCGTCCACCTGCCCGATGAATGGGATGAAGTCGGGGACGAGGTCAATCGGCATGACGATGTACGCGATCGCGCCGGCAACGAGCAGCTTGTCCAATCCCGAGACGCGCCGGTCCGTGATGAGGCCTCCGAGGAGGCGCAGGTAGTTCGGGATCTGCTTGATCGAATCGATCATCGTGCGCTTCGCGCCAGAGCGCGGGCGACCGGCGACCTCGGCGGATTCGGCCTCGACCGTCTCATTGACGGCGCGCTGCCGCGGACGCGACGCGCCCCGGGTCGAGGTACGGGTGGAGCGTGGGCTCACGGGATCTGCTCTCCGGACACGGGTTGCTGGGGTGACGACGGTGGCAGGGGTGACGACGGTGGCAGGGGTGACGACGGTGGCAGGGGTGACGAGGGTACCGGTGCTGCTGGCGGCGCCGGTGTCGGCGAGGGCCAGGCGGGCGCGCCGGCACCGGTCCCTGGCGGCCGGGTGGCCGCGTTCACCACATCGGTCGCGACGGACTTGCCAGCCGCAACGGCGCCCGAGAGCACGCCCATCGCCTTGGAGAGATAGCTCATCGTCTCGCCGATCGTCGCGGCCGAGACCTTACCCGCGCGCAGCGTGTCCTCCACACCTTCGGCAAAGCGCTGGAATACGCCGGCGGACGTCGCCTGCCGCGCCGCGTAGCGGGATTCGAGGAACTCGACGAAATCGAGTACCTGGTAGACCCGCTCGTCGGGCAGCGTATCGATCCGACGCATGATCCGTTCGCGCAGCACATCGTTCATCGCGCACTCCTTCCAAGGTCGCTCACCGCGACGACAAGCATGCGGCGTGCCGCGCGCGGCCGGAGCTCAGCCGCGCCAGCGAGCCCGGATCCCGCGCGCATCGATGTGCACGTACGGCTGATTGTACTTGCGGCTCGTATAGACGCCCAGGCCGCCGACGAGGTCGGGATGCTCCCCCTCGACCGTGTCGACCGCTCGTGCGACCAGCTTCGTATCGCTCGCTGTCAGCCGGCCGTCTCCGTTGGCGTCGATCGCGACGTCGATCGCGTCGCCATACTGGTGGCGGCTATCGCGCGCGAACCGATTATAGCCGTTGTAGAGCGGCGTGCGGAAGGCCGAGTGTACGTTGAGCGCCACCGGCACCCGGCCGCTATCGCCAAGCGTGCGGGCGACTGCGGCGACGACGAGCTCGAGCTTGTCCACCACCCGAGGGCTGATCGCGGCGTATCGGGGCCACTGCGTCTGGCCATCTCGCGTGAGAAAATCGCCTACCCGAAGGTGCTTGGTGATCGGTACGTCCGCATCGGCCGCCGTCACCCGCACGAAGCCCTCAGGCCGTTCCGTCCCGTCGCCCAGCCGCTCGGCGAGGAAGGTCCCGATCCGGTAGCCGTCGATCGACGAGCCATGCTTGTCCTCGAACGGTACGAGGACGGCGAGCGTCATGCCGTCCACCATGCGCCGCACGCTCCCGCGCACGAGCGCGAGCCGGTAGAAGCCAGGCTCCGACGGCGCAACGAGCCGCTCACCCGCAAGCGCCCGTGCTGAATCGGCTCGCGCGGAATCGCCGAATCGCAGCCACTCGTACGCGAGCGAGCTAGGATCGCCCTGCACCTCGAGTGGATAGCTGACGGGGTCGCCGGGGAGGCTGAAGCGCATCTGCACCGCGCCGCTCTTCCCGAGCGCTGAGGGCGCTGGCTCGGCGGCCGGAATGAAGATTCCGGCTTCGGCGCCGAAGGGCGCTCGCACCAGCGGCTTGGGCGGTTGGTAGAACTGGATCACGCCGCCCGCCATGACGAGCGCGATCACGAAAGTCCCCCACCGCGCGCCCTGTAGGAGCAGCGCTTCTCGCCACCGCGCGCGGAGCGTGCCTCGGCGCGTGGTCACTCTTCGCCCCACCGGGCGCCGTGCCCACGCGCATCGATGTGCGCGAACGGTCCGTGCGCGCGGGTCGCCGGGTAGACGCCGACGCCTCCGATCAACTCTGGATGCGTGCGCTCGACGCGCTCGACGGCGCGCAACAGGACGGCGGCATCACGCGTGTCCACCCGGCCGTCGCGATTGAGGTCGTCCATTCGGCCATTCCGGTCGTTGTCGACGAAGACATCGGCCGCGTCGCCATACTGGTGGCGGCTCGTCGCCGCCCGGCCACCAGCACGGACACCCGGCGCGTTGTACTGCGGTGTGCGGAAGCCAGACATCACCGACACGTGCGACGCGCGAATTCCTGCCGCCTCCAGCTCCGCGATCATCAGCTCGAGCTTGTCCAGCAACCGCTCATCGAGCACGAGATACTTCGGCCACACCGCCTGCTGGTCGTGCGTCAGGAAGTCGCGCAGACGAAAGTGCTCCGAAACGTAGGTGTCCTGGTTCGCGGCGGTGACCTCGATGAACCCCTCGGGATTCGCGTACGCCGCATTGCTCGGCGCGCGCCGCTCGAACGGCCAGTATCCCATGCGATAAGCGCCCACCCTGCCCGCGATCTTGTCGGCGAACGGACGCTTCGTGATGAACGCGAACGGGCGGGCGGCGGCACGCAGGGCATACAAGCCGGGCTTCGTCGCGACCGTGTCACCGAACAGGAGCGCGAGCGCCGGGAACGCCGACCCCGCGGACAAGCCGAGAAACCGGGCGCGCAGCTTGCCGCTGCGCCCGACGAGGCTGTCGAGGAAGCGCAGCTCAACCCCGGCCGCTTCGCTCACGGAGCGATCAGAAGGGGTGGCGGTCAGCGAGTCGGGAGCGGTATCCGCCCGTGCCGCGGTCACGGCCGCAGGTGCCGCGGCGAGGAGCGCGCCACTGGACGGGGCGAACGTGGCGCCAGCGGACAAAATCGCCACGGCGCCGATACCCACAACGATTCGGAGCGCGCGCGACCGGGGCCGCGCGCGCGGCAAAGCTTTCTTCACGACTGCCTCCCTGGCAACCAGACGAGCGGTAACGCGAGTCACCGCCTCACGGCTTTGCGCACCGGTCCGGAGACCGGATAGCCCTTGAACAAGGAGCCCCGCCAACCGGCGGGGACCAAGGCAATCTAGAAAGGCCGGCGATAGCGCTCTACGGCGCCCTGAGGCGAGTTCGCGGATTGACTGACCAGGTGGTCAGCCGCCGGTTAGTAGATGAAGACGGGCGTACCCACCGGAACGACACTGTACAGGTAGGCGATGTCCTCGTTCCGCAGGCGAACGCAACCGTGGCTCACCGCCTGCCCGATGGATTGTGGCTTGTCGGTGCCGTGCAGGGCATACCCGTCCCCGAGGTTCAACCGGTGGGTGCCGAGGACGCCCAGGTACTTCCGCTGGTTCGTGCCGAAGGGCGGCACGACCATGTTCCCGCCGACGACGATCTCGCGGCCTTCTTCCACGTCGAACGGGTCTGTGCGTCCGTCCGGATACTTCCTCACCACGTCGTTCCCGACGACGGTGATCGCCGCGCCGTCGGCGGCGGGGACGCTCTGGCCGCGACTCAGCCG
Source organism: Gemmatimonadaceae bacterium (assembly GCA_037720885.1). Lineage (GTDB taxonomy): Bacteria > Gemmatimonadota > Gemmatimonadetes > Gemmatimonadales > Gemmatimonadaceae > JACMME01. The sequence continues at coordinate 78,098 of JBBJNN010000003.1, forward strand.
CACGAGTCCCAGTCCCTTCTTCTTGGCGAGCTCCACGAAGTGCCAGTCCGGCGGCACCCAGACCGGCTCCATCTCCTTGTTCTGGACTACGAGGCGCCCGCGCGGCGTCTCGAACTTCCACTCCTCGCGGCTCCCGCCTCCTCCGCTCTGTACGAGCGTCTTTCCGCTGCCGACCGCGACCTGCGTCGTGAACAGTACCTGGTCGCCCTGCTTGTACCACACACGCCGGTCCTCGATCGACACGACGAGATAGGGCCGGTCGGTCGGCGGCGCCGGACTGGCCTCGAGCGCCAGCTTCAGCGAGTCGGACGACATGCCGACCTGTTTCTTCACCTCGTCGAGCAGGTCCCAATTGTCGTTGAAGCCAATGCGATGGATGTCACGCTGGTACCGCGCGTCCGCCGCATCGAGCACCAGCACCGAGCTCCCGAGCAGCGCGGCGACGGAGAGCGCGATGAGCGCCCACGCAATCCGGGCATTGTCGTGGAAAACGAGAGCAAGTTTGCGCATCAAGACCGAAGGGAGTGGCAGGGAGGTGGCACGACGGGACGCGCGCGCGTCGTGCGCGATGCGGGCCCGCCGGGTGATACAGACGCCGCGCCGCGCGAGTTCCCGCGCGCGCGGGTTCGCCGGTCAGTAGAAGTACACCGCCGTGCCAGGCTTGAGATTCGGCACGATCGCGCGGAGATCCACCGCGCTGGCGCGAACCGCGCCCGGCAATACGTAGCTCGAATCGTTGAGCGGACCAGCGCTCGGCGGCGCGTAGATCACGGTGCCGCCGGTCAGCAGGATCGCGACGGGACCGAGCGCGCCCTTCACGCTGCGCTCCGCGGGCACGGGGAGGCCCCGGTCCATGTAGACCCACGCCGGCACTTCCCAACCGTCGCTCTTCCCGAGCACGCGCTCGACCGTCCGCTCCCCGCGCGGCGCGACCATGTGAACGGTGTCGGGCGGTGTTCCGACGCGCCGCTCGGGACCGATGCGGACGGGAATCTCGCGAAGCAGCGCCCCCTCGCGCTCGAGGTACATGCTGCCACTGTCCACCGCGACGGCAAGGTGAATCTGTTTGTCGAGCTGAGCCTGCCGGCGGAGCAGCGCCATCATCACCTTGAGGCGATTGTCCTCCGAGCCGAGCACGAGGTCCGTCTTCCGCCGCTCCGCGTCGTTCATGCCGGCGCGCAACCGCTCGCGCTCGCGCACGTACCTGTGCCGCTTGTAGACCACGAACGCGTCGAGCCCCGCCAGCGCCACGAGCACGATGGCGAAGAAGAGGAGAAAGCTCTTGTGATAGCGGCGGAACTCGCGAAAATCCATGCGTCGGTCCTGTACACCACGCGAGGCGCCGCGTTCACGGCGCCTCCGCGCAGATAATGTTTCGTCGGATGCGCCACGAGGCAATTGCGGTGCCGCACTCGGGATCGTCGCACGCGGCGATGAAGCGCCACCGGCTCGCGCGTCCCCTCGCTGGTCGGGTCGCGCGGCGCGGCGTAGATTGCTGGCTCGCCGCGAGGTAGCACGCGCGTCCCCGCACCTTCATCCCGCAGAGATGGCGCCAGCGAAGAAACGGCCGGTCGTGCTCGTCGTGCTGGATGGCTGGGGGTACCGCGAGGAGCGTGAGGGAAACGCCATCCGGCTGGCCTCCACCCCTACATGGGACGCACTCTGGGCGCGGCCGTCACGAACGTTGCTCGATGCATCCGGTTTGCCGGTCGGCCTCCCCCCGGGACAGATGGGGAATAGCGAGGTCGGGCACCTCAACCTGGGCGCAGGCCGTGTCGTGCCGCAGGACCTCGTCCGCATCACGCTGGCGACCGAGGACGGGTCCTTCTTCCGCAACGACGCGTTCGCCGCGGTGTGTCGCACCGTGAAGGCGAACGGCGGCACGCTACATCTCTCGGGCCTGATCGGCGACGGCGGCGTACACGCCGTGGACACGCACCTGTTCGCGCTCATCGACCTGGCGGAGCGGGAAGGCGTCCCGCGCGTGGCGATCCACGCGCTGCTCGACGGCCGCGACACGCTCCCGCGATCCGCGCTCGGCTTCATGACGGAGCTCGTGAGCTACGCGCGCGGGCGGGCAGCGGTAGCCTCGCTCGGCGGCCGCTTCTATGGGATGGACCGTGACCGACGCTGGCCCCGTACGGAGCTGTGGTATCGTGCGATGGTGCAGGGCGAGGGTGCCCGGGCCTCGGATCCGGTAGACGCGATTCGCGCGGCGTACGAGCGCGGCGAGAGCGACGAGTTCATCGAGCCGATCGTGATCGAGCGGCGCGGCGCACCACTAGCGACCGTGCGCGATGGTGACGGCATCATCTTCTTCAACTTCCGCTCCGATCGCATGCGGCAGCTCGTCCGCGCGTTCAGGCAGAGCGCGTTCGACGGATTCGACGTGCGGGATCGGCCCGCGGTCGCCGCCGCGACGATGACGATGTACGACGAGACGTTCACCGTCCCGATGGCGTTCCCCCCGTTCGTCCTGTCGCGAATCGTGGCCGAAGTCGTTTCGGAGCACGGCCTCACGATGTTGCGCACGGCCGAGACGGAGAAGTATCCGCACGTTACCTATTTCTTCAATGGTGGGTTCGAGACACCGTACCCGGGCGAGGTGCGGCAGCTCATCGCCAGTCAGAAGGTGGCGACCTACGACCTCATGCCGGAGATGAGCGCGGCCGGCGTGACGGACGTGCTGTGCGGCGCGATCGACGCACGAGACCACGACTTCATCCTCTGCAACTACGCAAACGGCGACATGGTGGGTCACTCGGGCGTGCTGCCGGCGACAATCAGGGCCGTGGAGACGGTGGACCGGTGCCTCGCACGTGTGCTCGAAGCAGTCGACAGGGCGGATGCCCGGCTACTCGTGACCGCCGACCACGGCAACTGCGAAATGATGATCGACCCGGCGACGGGGGGCCCGCACACAGCGCACACGACGAATCAGGTGCCGCTCGTGCTCGTGGACTCGGACGGCGAGCCACCCCTCCGAGGCGGCAGTGCGTTGCGCGACGTGGGTCCGACGGTACTCGCCATGCTCGGTGTGGACAAGCCGGCGGAAATGACCGGCGTGGATCTGCGGCAACGAGTCGGAGGAAGCTGATGCGCGTGTTCCGTATGCTCGTCCCTCTCGCCGCGCTTGCGCTCGGCGCCCTCCCATCCGAAGCGCAGGTCGGGCATCCGCCACAGCGTAGCCCGTACCGCGATCTCACCTTCCGGCAGGAATTCTCGCTCTTCAGTGGCTACTACAGTGGGGCGAAAGGGCGGGCGCGCGTCGCACCGGCGTCAGGCCCGATGGTCGGCCTGCGCTACGAGGTGCGGATCGGCGGGCCGGCCGAATTTACGGTCAGGCTGGCGCGCGTGTGGTCGGAGCGGCTGGTGCGCGATCCGAATCTGGCGCCTGAGGCACGCGATCTAGGGATCCGGGCGTGGCCCCTGTACGTCGGCGACGCCGGCATCACGCTCAATCTCACCGGGCAGAAGAGCTACTGGGGGCTCGTGCCGGTGGTGCACGGCGGGGTCGGGTTGGCGACCGATTTCGGCAAGGCGGGCGACCCGGGCGGCTTCAAGTTCGGCACTCCCTTTGCAATTTCCTTCGGCGGCGGGGTGCGCTGGGTACCGGGCGGCCAGTTTCAGCTTCGCGCGGACCTCGCGGATTTCTTCTACCAGCTCGAATATCCGGACGCCTACTTCACGCCCGTGGCCGACGTTGCACCGATCCTGTCCGGGACCGCGGCGAAGGGCGAATGGAAGCACAATCTCGCGCTCACCGTCGGCGCCTCGTATCTCTTCTTTCGCTAGATCATTTTCCCCAGCCACCGCAGGAGTCGTCCGCATGCCGCGCGACTTTGAAGACATCTTCGACCTCGACGATCTGAGCGATGAGGAGCTGCGCGCTCTCGTGCGTGGTGAGCTCGACGACCAGGAGACGCTCGATGCCGAGAACATCCTTGTGTCGGTCGAATCCGGGATCGTGACGTTATCCGGACGCATCGGCACGGACGGTGAGCGGCGGATCGCCGACCACATCCTCTCGGACGTCATCGGTATCACGGAGTTCGAGAACAACCTCGTCGTGGACGCGATCCGCCGCGACGAGGAGCCGGAAGCGATCGACGAGCACGCGGGGATGCAGGCCGACACCAGCGGCGCGCCGCTCGGCCGCCGCCCACAGCACCAGGACGAGGAGGCTGGGCATCTCGAGGAGGACCTCGACGCGCGGCTCTACGGCACACTCGACGTGCAATCCGCGATCGAGCACGGCACGCCCTGGGTTCCGCCGGATTCGCCCACCCAGGAAGGTTTCTCGGGGAGCGACGGGCTCTCCGACTCGCGCGGCGAAGACCACTAACTCTCGCGCGAGGGGGCGAGCGCCGTGCCCGCGACCGCTCGCCCCCTCATCGCTCCCGCCTTCCGCGCCGTGGCGTCCGCCTTGCTCACGCGCCGCGTGACCTTTTCCGCCGCGCATCGCTATCGGCGGCCGGACTGGAGCGACGAGCGCAACGCGGCGACCTTCGGTGCCGCGGCCAATCCGCACTTCCACGGTCACAGCTACACGTGCGACGTCACCGTCCGCGGCGACATCGATGAGACTACCGGGATGATCGTGGATCTCGGCCGGCTCGACGAGGTGCTACGGCGCGAAGTGCGGGAACGATTCGACGGCAGGAACATCAATGCGGAAGTGCACGAGTTCCGCGACGGCGCGCTCGTGCCAACAGGAGAGAATCTGGCGCGCTTCATCTTCGATCGCGTGCAACGGTCGCTTAGCGGCTCGGCCGAGGTTACGAGCGTCATCGTGCGCGAAGACGAGACGCTCGGCGCGGAATACCGCGGCGGAGGGACAGCGTGACCGACGCCGCCGCCAGCAGCCGCGACTCCGGTGCGGCTGCGCCCACGCTCGACGCGGTCGAGGAGGTGCCGGTCTGGCTCGAGGTGAACGGCGCCTCGGCGGTGACTTGGATGTGTACCCCCGCCCAACTCGACGAACTCGTGATAGGCTGGCTGCACGGCGAGGGATACATCGCGAGTATGCGCGACGTGCTCCGCATGCGCCCCTGCGCCGACGAGCTGGGGTTCCGCGTCGAGGTCCCCATCGATCGCTACGAGACGGTCGAGGGCTCTGACCGGCGGCGTGTGCTCGCCTCGGGATGCGGCGCCGTGACCTCGATCCTGGGCTCGTTGCGCGCCATCGAGCGACGGGAGGTGGCGCCGCCGCCGCTCGAGCTCGCGCGCACGCGCCTGCTGTTCAAGGAGCTCTTCGCGCGCGGCGAGCGCTACAAGGAGACGGGCGGCATCCATGCAGCGGCGCTCACGGACGGCGAAGCCTTGTTGCACCACGCCGAGGACATCGGGCGGCACAACGCGGTGGACAAGGTGATTGGCGCCGCGATCCTGGACGGACGGGTGCCTGCTGACCTGACGCTCCTGGTGACGGGGCGCATCTCGGGCGAGCTCGCGCACAAGGCCGCGCGCGCCCGGATCGCGACCGTCGCGACGCCCTCGGTTCCTTCGTCGCTCGCAGTGGATATCGCGCGTGCGGCGGGCATGCAGCTCGTCGGGCGCGCGGTGAGCGGGCAGCCGCAAGTCTGGTTGGACTCGGGAGTCGGGACTCGAAACTCGGCATTCGGCACT
>JBBJNN010000003.1:83735-122949 GCA_037720885.1 Gemmatimonadaceae bacterium
GCCCTCGGTCCGGCTCTCGGGAGAGGTAAGTCGTCCGCGTGACGAGGACGGACTCCCCCAGCGGCGCCGAGTGCCGAGCGCCGAGTGCCGAGTCCCGATGTACGGGCGTCATCCTCGCGGGCGGTGGCGCCACGCGCTACGGCGGGTTGCCGAAGGGTCTCGAGCGCGTGCGAGGCCGCCGGGTGATCGACCGGGTGGCGGACGCGCTCCGTGAGGCGGCGGACGAGCTGCTGCTCATCGCGAACGATCCGGAGGCCGGCTCGTGGCTCCCGGGCATCCGCGTCGAGCGCGACGTGCGGCCGGGGCTCGGTAGTCTCGGCGGCATCCACTCGGCGCTCGTGCACGCCCGGTCGGCCGCGCTCGTGGTCGCGTGGGACATGCCCTTCGTCCCTGCGCCGTTACTCGCGTCGCTTCGCGCGGCTGGCGAGCGCGAGGGGCGTGCGATGGTCCCGGAGAGCGGGTCGAGGCGCGGAGTCGAGCCGCTCTGCGCATATTACACTCAGGCGCTGGTCGCGCCGATCGAGCGGTGCCTCGACGCGGGCGACCTGCGGGTAATCGCTTTCTACGACGACCGCCTCGTCGGCCGGCTCGCGGCGACGGAGGTCGCACGGTTCGGCGACCCGGCGCAACTCTTCATGAACGTCAACACCCCGAGCGAGCTGGAGCTGGCCGAACATCATGCCGCGACCACCGATGGTGGCGATCGTCGGGAAGAAGCATAGCGGGAAGACGACGCTCACGGTGCGCCTGGCGGCCGAGCTCGGACGCCGCGGGCACCGGGTGATGACGATCAAGCACGGCTCGCACACGTTCAACATCGACCCGGCGACGACCGACACCTACCGCCACTACCACGAGGGCGGGGCGCGCAAGGTCGCGATGATCGCGCCCGACAAGTTCGCGTTGATCGAACGGCTCGCCGCCGCCGAACCCTCGGCCGAGGAGGTGGCGGAGCGGTTCATGGCGGACGCCGATGTCGTCCTGTGCGAGGGGTTCAAGTCGTCGACGTTGCCCAAGGTGGAAGTGTTCCGCACGGCGGCCCACTCGGAGCCGCTCTTCGCGCCGGACGCACCGCGCGCCGGCGACTACCTCGCGATCGTCGGCGACGTCGCTGGACTCGCGGCGCCATTTCCTCTTCTCTCGTTCGCGCGGAGTGACTGGCTACCCGCGCTGGCCGCGCTCGTCGAGCGCGAGGTGATGAAGCGACCATGACATTCACGCGCCAGGCTGCCTCGGCGGTATCCATCATCGTTGGCGCGAGCGCGTTCGTCGCCTGCGCTCGGGCTGCCGCTCCGGCGTCCGCCGCGCCCGCGCCGATGACGCTGCCCGTTGCGCTCGTCGCACCGCCCGATCCCCGTGCCGAGCTTCGCGCCGCGATCGATTCGATGATCGGCGCGCAGGAGTTCCGGAACATGCACTGGGGCGTGCTCGTGGTGGATGCGCTGGACGGCGACACTCTCTACTCGCACAACGCGGGCAAGCTGTTCATGCCCGCGTCGAACCAGAAGATCCTGACCGGCGCGACTGCCTTGGCGCAGCTCGGCCCCGACTTCCGCTTCCGAACGACGTTTGCCGCATGTGGCCAGGTACGTCGCGGAACCCTCCAGGGCGATCTCGTGGTGCACGGCCGCGGCGACCCTTCGTTCAGCGACGCGATGCGGGGCGACGCGATGATTCCCATGCGCGAGGTCGCCGACTCGCTCGCGGCGCACGGGATTCGCCGGATCAGGGGCAGCATCATCGCGGGCGCGGACGCGTTTCCTGACGCACCGCACGGCTTCGGGTGGGCGTGGGACGACTTCACCGAGCCATATTCGGCCGGCGTGGACGAGCTCTTCTTCAATGAAGGTTTTGCGCGCATCGTGCTGACGCCGAACCCGCGACGAACTCGCGGTGCCGTGATCGCGACCAGCCGGCCAATCCGGACCTACCCGCGCGTCGAGGCGCGGCAACTCACGCTGCTCTCGGCGAGCGTGGACAGCGTGGAGCGTCGCCGCGCGCGCGCGACGACCGTGCCGGACACCGCGACGCGCGGCTACCGGCTCGAGGGAGCGGTCGCGGTGCGGGATTCGACCGTGCTGACGGTGGCGTACCCCGAACAGCGGGCGGCCTTCCTCGCGGCGCTACGGGAAGGGCTGGCCGAGCGAGGAGTCAAGGTAGAGGGCGCGTCAGTGCGGCCGCGCGCGGACGCGCCTGCCATGGCGCACTGCGTTGGAGCCGACACGCTGTACACGCTCTCGTCGCCGCCGCTGCGAGAGATCATGCCGGTGTTCGAGAAACCCTCGCAGAATCAGATCGGCGAGATTCTCCTCAAGACGCTCGGGCTGGAGAAGACGGGGGTGGGGAGCGCCGATAGCGGACGGCGGGTGGTCGAGCGGCAGCTCGCTGCCTGGGGCGCGACTCCCGATGGCGCCGCCGTCCGCGATGGCAGTGGCCTGTCCCGTCACGACTACGTCTCCCCCGAGACGCTCGTCCGCGTGCTCGGCGCGATGCGGCGCGACACGGCGTTCCGCGTCTTCTACGATGCGCTTCCGATCGCCGGTGTGGATGGGACAATCGCGAACCGCATGCGGAACACGCCGGCGGAGGGCAACCTCCGGGCGAAGACCGGCACCATCGACAAAGCGCGCTCGCTGTCCGGCTACGTGACCGCTGCCGATGGCCGTCCACTCGTCTTCAGCATCCTGAGCAACAATTTCACCGCGCCCGTTGCGGCGGTGACGCGGGTGCAGGACGCGATTGGCGCGCGACTCGCCGCCCTGCGTGTGCGACCGACGCCGGCGGCTACGCCGTCACCAGGCGTTCCCCGCTAGTGCTGACCGTTCCGGAGGCGGTCGAGCGCATCCTCGCGGACGTTCACCCGCTTCCCCCCGAGCGGGTTCCGTTGCTCGACGCGCTTGGTCTCGTGCTTGCCTCGCCCGCCATCTCCCCGCTCACGCTCCCCGCCTGGGACAACTCCGCCATGGACGGCTACGCCGTGCGCGCGGAAGACATCCGCGGGGCGAACACGGGCGCGCCAGTCACGCTGCCCGTGCACGGCACGATCGCAGCGGGCCAGTTTCCAAGCGCACCACTCGCGCCCGCGACCGCGATTCGCATCATGACCGGCGCCCCGATCCCCGACGGCGCCGACACGGTGATCCGCGTGGAGGACACGGACGCCGGCACGGAGCGCGTCGCCATCCGGGACACGCGGGATTCGGGCAAGAACATCCGTCCGCGCGGTGAGGACATGCGCGAGGGAGCCGTGGTGCTCGAGGGTGGGTCCGCCATCGGCGCCGCGCAGATCGGCGTGCTCGCTTCGATCGGTGCCTCCGCGGTAGACGTTCATCGCCGTCCGCGCGTCGCCTTCCTCGGATCAGGCGACGAGCTCGTTGATCTCGACCAGTTCAGCGAGGCGCTCGCGGGCCGCAAGATCGTGACGTCCAATTCCTACACGCTACACGCGCTCGTCCGCGCGGCCGGCGGCATCCCGCTCAATCTCGGCGTCGCGCGCGACGATCCGGCCGACCTTCGCGCGCGACTGGAGCGCGCCCGAGGCTGCGATCTCATCGTCACCACGGCGGGTGTCTCGGTCGGCGAGTTCGACTACACACGCGACGTGCTGGCGGCGCTCGGCGCCGAGATGAAGTTCTGGAAAGTGCGCATGCGGCCGGGCGCACCACTCGGCTTTGGCGCGCTCGGCGGGACGCCGTGGATCGGCCTCCCCGGCAACCCGGTATCGGCGATGGTGACGTTCGATCTCTTCGTGCGCCCGGTTATCCGGCGCATGCTCGGTCACGAGCGGCTCCACCGGCGGCCGGTTCGCGTGACGCTCGAGGAGCCGGTGAGTATCGGCGCCAGGCTCACGCACTTCCTGCGCGCCATCGTCACCGTGCGTGACACCGGCGCGCTCACCGCGCGCCTCACCGGCCCGCAGGGATCCGGCATCCTCACGTCGATGGCCGCGGCGAACGCGCTCCTCGTCGTACCGCCGGATCGGCCTCGCGCGGAGGCCGGCGAGACGCTCCATGCCCTCCTCCTGAGCGAGGAGGCGCAACTCGCGCCGGACTTCGCGCTCTGATCGGTCCCGAGCGCGGCACGGCGGCGGCGCGAGGTGGTGCGCCGAGGGGCGCGGCGCTCGTCCGCGAGCTGGAGCGGCGATTCGTGACGAGCGTGGACGCGGTGGAGCTCGGCAACCTCGCGTTCGATCTCATGCGCCCGCGGAGCGCCGAAGATCTCATCTCCGAAGCGGACTTCGATCGCGATGAGCGCCTTCCGTACTGGGCGGACCTGTGGCCGTCGGGGTTGATCCTCGCCGCTCGCATCGCCGAAGAGCGCGCGAGCGGACGGCGCCTGCTCGAGCTGGGCTGCGGCGTCGGCCTGGTCACGCTCGCAGCCATGCACGCCGGCTGGCGCGTCGTGGCGACCGACTACTACGAGGACGCGTTGCGCTTCACACGGGCGAACGCGTGGCGCGCGCTCCACCGCGAGCCCGCAGCGCGCCTCGTGGACTGGCGCGCATTCCCATCCGACCTCGGCACGTTTGACCGTGTGGCCGCGGCGGACGTGCTGTACGAGCGACCGTACGCGGCGCTCGTCGCGAACGCGCTCGCCGTCACCGTGGCGCCAGGCGGCGATGCGCTCATCGCCGACCCGGGGCGCGTCGCCGCGGGCGCGTTCGTCGAGGCGTGCGAGGCTCTCGGTTTCACCGTTGCGCGTGACACGCGCCCGTTCGAGGCGGGCGCGATCCGGCAACAGATCACCATCTACGCGCTGCGGCGCTGACGCCGCGGTACGAGTACGACGTGCCGAGCTACGTCGCGCTCGCCAGACGGGCTGCTACCACCTCGGAGATATCATAAACCGGCACATCGGCGCCCTTCGCCTTCACGCCGTCGGATATCATCGTCATGCAGAACGGGCACGCGACCGCCAGGGCAGTCGCCCCCGTGGCGAGTAGCTCCTCCGTCCGCTCGACGTTGATGCGCTTGCCCTGCGTCTCCTCCATGAACATCCGCCCACCGCCGGCCCCGCAGCAGAGGCCGCGGTCCTTCGTGCGCTTGGGCTCCACGAGGGTCACGACCGGCAGCGCGCGCCGCAGCGTCTCGCGGGGCGCATCGTACACGTCGTTGTACCGGCCCAGGTAACACGAGTCGTGGTACGCCACGACGAGCCGGTCGCCCTCGGCATCCTCGAGCGGCACGCGGCCGTCGGCGAGCAGCCGCTCGATGTACGTGGAGTGGTGAATCACCTCGTAGTTGCCGCCGAGCTGCGGGTACTCGTTGCCGATCTGGTGGAAGCAGTGTGGGCAGCTCGTGACGATCGTGCTGATGGCATAGCGATTGAGCGTGGCGATGTTCTGCGTGGCGAGGGTCTGGTAGAGATACTCGTTCCCGAGCCGCCTGGCGGGATCGCCGTTGCAGGTCTCTTCCTGCCCGAGAATGGCGAACCGGACACCCGCCGCCCGCAGCACACGCGCGAACGCGACCGCGATCTTCTTCGCGCGGTCGTCGAACGAGCCCATGCACCCCACCCAGAAGAGTACATCCGGGCGCTCCCCGCGCTCGGTCATCTCCGCCATGGTCGGGATGTCGAGGCCCTCCGCCCACGCGGCGCGGTCGCCCGCACTGAAGGCCCAGGGACTGCCATTCCGCTCCATCGACTCGAACACCGGCTGCACCTCCGGCGGGAAGCGCGATTCCATGAGCACGAGATCGCGCCGGAGCTCGTTGATCACGTCGAGCTGGTCGATGGAGACGGGGCACTCGGTGACACAGGCGCGGCAGCTCGTGCACTGCCAGAGCTCTTCCTCGGTAATGTAGTTGTCGAGGAGGCGGTTCTCGAGCACCGCGGTTGGCGAGCGCGTCCCTGCGTCATCGCCCTCGCCGTGGACCAGGTTGGCATGCGGAACCCGGCCGCGGGCGAAGTCCAGGCCGTCGCCGGTAACGAGCGGTGCCTTCTCCATCAACCGTTGCCGTACGTTCACGACGATCTTCCGTGGGCTCAGCACCTTCCCGGTGAGGTTCGCCGGACAGACCGCGGTGCAGCGGCCGCACTCGGTGCACGAGTAGCCGTCGAGCAGATTCTTCCACGACAGGTGATTCACATCGGATGCGCCGAACTGCTCGACTCCTTCGGCCTCCAGATTCATCGCCCGCATCACGCCGATCTGGCCGGGCCCGCTCGTGTTCGAGAAGAACGTGTTCGGCAGCGACGAGGCGACGTGGAGATGCTTCGAGTACGGCAGGTAGTTGAGAAAGAGGAGAATCAGGAGCGCATGCGACCACCAGAAGATGGTGTGGGCCGCGTGCGCGCCGCCGGGGCCGAGGAGTGCGAAGCCGGGCGCGAACGCGTGGGAGATGAGCTTCACGCGCGGCAACGCGTCGGGCTCGGTGGCGAGCAGCGCTCCGTTCGCCAGGAACATCGTGATCATGAGTCCCGCGATCATGCTCAGGATGAAGAGCGCGTCAGCGTGCTCGAGATCGTCTCCCTGCAGCCGCCGCGGCTTGATCACGAGCCGGCGATAGAACAGGTAGCCGACCGCGCCGAGCACGAGAAGCCCGAACAGATCCTGCGACAGCGCATACAGCGCGTAGAGCGGGCCCGGGAGAAACGCGTAGGAGAAACGCGGGAAGATGCCCTGCACGAGGACCTCGGCCGTGCCGGCCGTGAGGACCATGAATCCCCAGAACACCGACGCATGCGCGGCGCCGGCGATCGGATCGCGGAGGATCTTGCTCTGCCCGATGCCGATCGTGAGCACATTGCGCAGGCGCACGATCGCGCGGTCGGTGCGTCCTTCGGCGTGGCCGATGCGGAGATAGCTGACGAGCCGCTGGACGTTCAGCGCAAAGAAGCCCGCCGCCCCGACGACGACGGCGAGGAAGAACGCGCTCTGACTTGTCATGTGAGTCGAGTGGGGCGAAACGCGTCAGTGCCGGCCGCCGAGCGCGTACCGGCCGCCAAGCTCGAGTGTCCAGTCGTACACGGCGGACTTGGCCTGCACGTCGAGCGCGGTATTTCCGCTCGCCGAGCTTGGCGACGGCGCCGACGGGAAGACCAGGTAGGACGCGTAGACCGCGCGGAAGCTCAAGCGGCCGCCGCTCGCGCGATCGAAGCCGATCGCGAACGCGACGTTCGGATCGAGCGCGGACTCGTCGTAGTCCGGGTATGCCGTTTTCGTCGCGCCCACGATTCCCCCTCCGCCGTAGAAGAATACGGGGGCGCGCGGCTTGAAGCGCCAGCCGAGGCCGACGTCGGCACGATAGACAGGCGCACGGTCCACGAACTGACTGGCGATGTCGCTCTCGAATTTCTGTTCCGCGAGCGGCGAGATGGTCGCGCTCGCCATGAGGCCGACGCGGCGCGTGAGCGGCATCTCGGCGCGTGCGCCGGCCGTGACCGAGCCGCTATAGCTTGCCTTGCCCACGTTCGAGCTCAACCGGGCGCCATACGAAGCGACGCCGATCCACGGCGTGATCGCGGGCTCGAAGGCGCGACGGTCGTCCGGAAACTGCCCACGAAGAGAGGGCGCGGACGCGAGCGCGGTGAGCGCGAGCAGGACGAGGGATCGCATGCGCGGGAAGGTACGGCCCGACCGGGAGCGATACAAGAACGGGGCGCGGTATCCATGTGGATGCCGCGCCCCGCACTCGCCACCCGATTCCGGAGAACCGGGCAGCGACGGTGCCGGTGGTGCTGGAACCGTTAGAACCCGAACTTAGAAGCCGAAGTTCAGCCCCGCCGTCAGCGCGATATTGTGCGCGGTGTTGCCCTTGACGCGGTCACGGAACTCGACGCTGCTGATCTTGTTCCAATCGAGCGACGTGATGTAATCCTTCGCCATCACGCGCAGGCCGACCGTCCTGCCGAGCTGAAAGTCCGCACCAAGGCCCGCGTTGAACGCGATGTTCGTCGTGCCGCGCGAGGCGAGGTCATCGGTGTCGAACGTGTACTTGACCGCGCCGGCGCCGACCTGCGCCAGCGGGGCAATCCAGTCGCCCATGCGGTTCGCGAACGGAAGACGGAACTGGAGCGAGGCGTCATACAGGAAGACGCCCAGGTCGCCGGAGATGTTCGACGTGGTATTCGTCGCGTCGTTCTCGAGCGTGAACTTGGACTTCGTGTAGCCAAGGTTGCCAAGCAGGCTGACGTTCGGGCTGAAGCTGTAGCCAGCCTGCGCGCCGAAGAACCCGCCATTCTCGTTCGACAGCTTGGTGTTACCGTCCTGGCTCTCGACCAGATCGCCGAAGACCATGTAGCCCGCGTACGGACCGACGTAGAACGAACCGTGGCCCGTCGTGACCGGCGCGTTCTGTGCGACCACGGGAGCTGCGAAAGCGGCTACGAGTGCAGCGCTCACGAGGATTCTCTTCATGTTGCCTCATCTGGGATAGGGTAATGTGACGAGCCCGGCCGGCAGCTGATGGGTGCAGCCAGCGCACCCGTCCAGCCACCGGCCGGCACCCGACCCTAGTGCAGAGGCCATGCCACGAGATTGACGTTATCTTGTTGAAATTATTGCAGTTATACGGGAACAAATAGCGCGAGGGCGGAACAGGAATCCGCCCTCGCGCTCGCCATCTGGTTCCCTCGGCCCGCTACCGCGACTTCCGCGCTTCGCGCACCGCTTTCGTGAGCGCCGGGACAATCTCGAAGACGTCGCCGACAATCCCGTAGTCCGCAATCTTGAAGATCGGCGCATCCTTGTCGCGGTTGATCGCCACGATCGTCCGCGATGTCCGCATCCCTGCCAGATGCTGGATGGCCCCCGAGATGCCGATCGCCACGTAGAGATCCGGGCTCACCAGACGGCCGGTCTGGCCGATCTGGTCGCTGTGTGGGCGCCACCCGTCGTCGGTGACCGCGCGCGTGGCACCGACCGCCGCGTTGCCGAACGCCTCCGCGAGCTCCTCCACGAGCTTGAAGTTCTCCGCGGCTTTGAGGCCGCGCCCACCGCTCACGATGACGGGCGCATCGGCGAGGTCCAACTTCGCGCTGTCGCCCTGCGTCATCTCGCGGACGACGACGCGCGACGCCGCCGGATCGGCCCCTGGCTGCGCCACCTCGACACGCGCGGCGCGCGGCGTCTCCACAGGAGGCACCGCGCCCGGCCGCAATGTGATCAGCGCCGGCGTGGCCGAGAGCGTCAACGTCGCGATCACCTTCCCGGTGTTGATCGGGTGCTTCGCGGTCATTGGCTCGGCGGCGGCATCGAACTCGACCACGTCTGCCGCCAACGGCAGTCCGAGTTTCGCCGCCACACGTGGCGCGAGGTCTCGGCCGTGCGCGCTCGCGCTGAAGAAGGCCGCCACGTACGCTCCGCCCCGCAGCCGCTCCGCGACCGTCGCGGCCGCCGCCTCCGGGTTGTAGTGCGCGAAGCCCGCATGCTCGACGACGATGACGAGGTCGGCGCCATACCGGCCGAGCTGCTCTGCGCTGACCGCGATGCCCGGCGCGCCGATGAGGAGCGCGTGCACCTCGCCGCCCTTGGCGTCGGCGACCGCGCGCGCCGCGGTCACAGCCTCGAATGCCGCCTTGCGGAGCTCGCCGCTCCGCGCTTCCGCGAATGCGAATACGTTCGCCATCACAGTACCTTCGCTTCGGTCTGCAGTAGCCGCACGAGCTCCGGCACCGCGGCGGCGCCCTCGCCGATGATCCGGCCGCCCGCACGCTCTGGCGGGAGCTCCATGGCGGTGATGCGGAGTCGCTGTTCCCCAAGCTGCGCGGGGCGCACCTCGAGCGGCTTCTTCTTCGCGGCCATGATGCCGGGCAACGTCGGGAGCCGCGGCCGCGCGATCCCTTCATCGATCGTCAGCACTGCCGGCAGCGGAAACTCTACCGTCTCGGAGCCGCCCTCGAGCTCCCGGCGCGCCGTGCCCTTCCCGCCCGCCACGTCGAGACGCGAGCACGCTGTGACGCAGGGAAGGCCCAGCAGCTCGGCCGTCATCGCGCCGACGACACCGTTCGAGGAATCGATGGCGAGCTTGCCGAAAAGGATGAGATCGTAGCCACCGCCCCGCAGCGCCTCCGCGAGGGCCTGCGCGATCGCGAACCCGTCGAACGGGACCGCGTCCACCTTGAGGTGGATGCCGCGATGGACGCCCATGCTGAGCGCCTTCCGGATCGTTTCCTGAGCGGTGTCGGGACCGAGCGAGATGGCGACGATCTCACCCTGTTTGTCCTTCTCCCACAGCTTGAGCGCCGCCTCCACCGCATATGAGTCGAAGTCGGCGATGTCGTACTTGAGCCCTGATTCGTCGACGGCCGCGCCACCGGCAGCGACCTTGAAGCGCACGTCCATGATCGGCGCGCGCTTGATGCACACGGCAATTTTCACCGCGCTTGCTCCTCCGGGTTACTTGAACGCGCTGATCCCGGTCACGGCCTGGCCGAGGATCAGCGTGTGGATGTCGTGGGTGCCTTCGTAGGTATAGACGCTCTCGAGGTTCGCCATGTGCCGCATCGCGCCATATTCGGCGAGAATGCCGTTGGCGCCGAGCAATCGCCGGGCCTCGCGGGCGATGTCGGTCGCCATGGAGACGTTGTTCCGCTTGGCGAGCGACACTTGCTGCGGCGTGAACGTGCCGGCGTCTTTGAGCCGGCCGAGGTGCAGTGCCAGGAGCTGCGCCTTGACGATCTCTGTCAGCATCTCGGCCAACCGCAGCTGCTGAAGCTGGAATCCTGCGATCGGCCGGTCGAACATGACGCGGGTCTTGGCGTAGGCGAGCGCCTCCTCGTAACACGCCATGGCGGCGCCGACGGCGCCCCACGAGATGCCGAAGCGGGCCTGCGTGAGGCACATGAGGGGGCTCTTGAGTCCGCCGGACTTCGGGAGAATGCAATCCCCCGCGACGCGCACATCCTGGAAGACGAGCTCGCTGGTGTCCGAGGCGCGTAGCGAGAGCTTCCCCTTCTGGTCGCGTGCGGTGAAGCCCGGCGTATTCGTCGGGACGATGAAGCCACGGATGCCCGCGTCACTCTTGTCGTCGCCGGTCTTGGCCCAGACGATGGCGACCTGCGCAGCGGAGCCATTCGTGATCCACATCTTCGCGCCGTTGATCAGCCAGCTCCCGTCTGGCTGCTCCCGCGCGGTGGTGATCATCCCGCTCGGATTGGAGCCGAAGTCCGGCTCGGTGAGGCCGAAGCAGCCGATGATCTCGCCCGCAGCCATCTTCGGCAGGTAGTGCTGCTTCTGGTCCTCGCTCCCGAACGCGTAGATGGGGTACATGACGAGCGCGCCCTGCACGGAGGCGAAGGAGCGGATGCCCGAGTCGCCACGCTCCAGCTCCTGCATGATGAGCCCGTACGCGACGTTGTTGAGCCCCGCGCAACCATACTCCTCCGGCAGGTTGGCGCCGAACACGCCGAGCTGGGCCATCTCGGGCACGATCTCGCGCGGGAAGCGACCTTCGACGTAGCACTCGCCGATGATCGGCATCACGCGCTCGTCCACGAACCGGCGAACGCTATCGCGAACGGCGCGCTCCTCTTCTGAAAGCGCGCCGTCAATATCATAAAAGTCTAGGTTCATGGCGAAGAAAGGTAACGCCGGGGCTCGGCACTCGGCACTCGGCAGCGTCCCGATGCAGGTTGCGGCGGAATGGTGAGCGTGAATCACTGGTCCGCCACGATCCTGTCGTTCGGGGGGGGGCCCCCCACGATAGCGCCGCCTCGGCGACTGGCGCGGCGACCTCCGATCCTACCGTCTCGCGAAGCGTACGGGAAAGCGGTACGTGCCCGCGGACGATGCCGGGAAGAGCCAGGTGCGAATCTGCTCGCGCAGGCACTCTTCCGCGGACGTCGCCACGGAGCCGATGCCCCAACTGCGATCGACGATCGTAGTGCGCGTCACGCGGCCCGCGCCGTCCACGAGCACCGCCAGCGTCACCGTTCCGCGCAGTTCGCGATCCTTTTTTAGCGCCGCGTCGTAGCAGTACTCCAGTTCCGGGACGTGGCCACGCACCACCCCCATGACTGCCGGCACTGCGCCGGCCGGGGCGCCGCCATCCGGCCTCACTTCGCCCGGGAGCGCGCGGCCACGCACCGCGCGCGAGGCGCAAGCACCACTCGCCGCGGCGAGGAGTATGATGGCAAGAACCCGGGTGCCGACGGTGCGAGTCATGGGACAATCACTCCTCGCGCGCGGCGCGCGATGTGGGGTCGTGGCGCGACACGTCGCCGACGAGCGAGGGCGCCGGCTGGCCGACGACACGGCGAGCGCGCGGCGCGACCCCGACCTCGCGCGCCTTCCGGCGGAACGCGCGGCCGTGATCCACGCTCACTCCCGTTTCCGCCTGCCACTGATGAATCATCTCGTGGAGCAGCGTGTGCAGCGCCTCGCTCCATCCGTGGCGCTTGATGTGCGCCCGGCTCAGCACGATCTCGGCTGGCCCGCCAAGCGGCGAGGCGATGGTGTACTGCCCGAGGCGGCGGCGCATGCGCCCGGAGACACGGATTGGCATTTCGGCGAGCGATCGGTCGAAGTAGCGAGCGTTGTAGTCGCGATGCCAGTCGGCGAGCTCGCGCGCGAGCACATCGTCGCCGGGTCGGCGGCGCTCGGGGCGCCGAGCGCGCGGTTCGGCCGACGGCGGAATCGGGAAGGCCAGCAGGGTGCGCCGAGCGGCGCGGCGGTCGGCTCGGGTGCGGCCGGACACGAACCGGGCGATCGCGTGCAGTACGTCCTCCGGCGCGTCGAGGTATGCGCGATGCACGCGGAGCACGCCGCGACTGAAGCTCACCATCATCGTGCGGTTCTGCGTCAGCCGGCAGCGCGCGATCCCCACGAGGCCCAGCGTGGTCAGCCGCGCGAGCAGCTCCTCGGCGGTCCGCAGCGGCGCGTCGAGCGCGAGGGCCAGCTGCGCACCGGTGGCGGCCGTGATCGCGCCCGGCGCGCCGGGCGCGCCGCCGCGCCGGGTCACCGCTTGAAGCTCCGTACCCGGCCAGGCGCGAAGGTCGGCTCCGTTGCCGACCACACGTGCGTGGTCACCTCGATCGCCGAACGGGTGATGGTGATGATGTTCAGGCTCGACGGCCGTCCTCCGCGCGATCGGTTCGACACCGTTCCCGCCGTCGAGATCACCGTCCCCTTCCGGGTATGCTCGACGTAGTGAATCGCCTCCTGATGGTCGTGTCCGCACAGCACGAGATCCACATGCAGCTCGGCGAAGGCGCCGAGAATACGCGTGGTGTTCACGACGCCATGCCGCTGCGACAGCTCGCCCTTCATCGGATTGTGGTGCATCACGATGACGCGGGCATCCGATGGCGGCGATTCGGAGAACTCCTTCGCCGCGAACGTGATCTGATCCGCGCGCAGGTCGCCGATGATGCTCACGTCGCGCACGTTCCAGGTGAGCGTGTGCAGGGCGACGCCATGCGCGGTATTGAGTCCCACAAAGGTGACGCCCGGCACGCGGAGCGCGCACTCGAGGTCGGGGTTGATGAAGGTTCGGTAGGCACGGTACAGCTCACGCTTCTTCCCGACGCCGAACGGCGCCATCCACCAGCGCACATCGTGGTTACCGGGAACGCAGATCACCTCGCTCACGCGCTCCGCGTCGCGGATGAAGGCGCGCGCGCGCTGCATCTCGCCGGAGAGCGCGCGCTGCGACACGTCGCCCGAGATCGCGACGACGTCGAACTTCGCATTCTGGATGAGCGCTTCGATGGACTCGATCTGCTCGGGAACGGCTGGCTTGCCGAAGTGCAGATCGGAGAGGTGAAGAACTCGCGTCACCCCAGCCTCGCGATGATCGCCTCGGCGAAGTCGGTCGTGCCCGCGGTGCCGCCCAGGTCGCGCGTGACGGTCTTTCCCTCGCGCACTGTGGCCTCGAAGGCGCCGCGGATGCGCCCCGCGCGCTCCACGTCGCCCATGTAGTCGAGCATCATGCACGCGGCGAGCAGGAGCGCGCCGGGGTTCGCGACCCCCTTTCCGGCGATGTCGGGCGCGGTGCCGTGGACGGCCTCGAAGATCGCCGCATTGACGCCGATGTTCCCGCCCGGCGCGAGGCCGAGCCCGCCGACGAGGCCCGAGATCAGATCGGAGAGGATGTCGCCAAACAGGTTCGTGGTGACGATGACGTCGAACTTCTCGGGCGTGAGCACGAGCTGCATCGCCAGCGCGTCGATGATCCGGTCCTCGAACTCGACGCGCCCCGCGTACTCATCGTGAGCGATCTGCCTGCCGACGTCGAGGAAGAGCCCTTGCGAGAACTTGAGGATGTTCGCCTTGTGCGCGAGCGTCACCTTCTTGCGCCCGTGGGCGATCGCGTAGTCGAAGGCGTAGCGGATGATCCGCTCCGACCCGTAGCGCGTGATGACCGCCAGCGACTCGGCGGCCGCCTTCGGATCGTCGCCTACCTTGACGTAGTGCTCGATCCCGATGTAGAGCCCCTCGGTATTCTCGCGGATGAGGACGATGTCCACATCGTCGTACCGTCCGGGCACGATCGTATGCGTCGGCCGCACGTTCGCGTACAAGTCGAACGTCTTGCGCAGGGCGACGTTCACCGAGCGGTAGCCCTCGCCCACCGGCGTCTCGAGCGGCCCCTTGAGGGCGAGGCGCGTCGCCTTGATCGAATCGAGCGTGGAGTCGGGCATCGGGTCATGCCAACGTGCGACGCCCGCCTGCCCCGCGAGCTGACGGTCCCACTCGATGTCCGCCCCCGCGGCCTCGAGGACGCGCACGGTCGCGTCGGCGATGCTCGGTCCGATCCCGTCCCCCGGGATGAGGGTCACCCGTCTCGGCATTCGTTCTCTCCCCGCGGCCCGCGGGCCGCGTCCGGGCGGCTCAGGGAGCCGCGATGAGGTCGGCCAACTTGCTCGCCACGCTTGCAGCGAGCGCGGGGGTGAGCGCCGGCGCGGGATCGCTCGCCACGTCCGCGCCCCACGTTACCTGCGAGAGCCGCGCGTCCACCAGCACGACGTGCAGTACGGCACGCCCCGTACCGCCCGGGAGCTTCTCGAAGCGAATTTCCACCGGGAAGAGCGCGTAGCGCGCGTCGTGCAGCGCGACGATGGCGCGAAGCTGGGTGGCGAGGGGCTCACCGAGCTGCGGGGCGCGTTGCCGCCCGAGCGGGCGCAGCGCTTCGGCCGCAAGCGCGTATGGGTTCGCCGTGAAACCCGCGTTCCGGCGCGCGGTGCGGGCCAGATCCTCCGGAAATGCCCAGCCTGTCCGAAACCCACGCTCGCGGAGCGCGAACGCAATCTCGTCGTCGAGCTTTCCTAAATACTCGCGCGGAGCGGTGAGCTCGGCGGACCAACCGAGACTGTCCGCGGGCCGGACGTAGTGCGCGGGCAGGACGACGACGTGTTGGCCCGCCAGTCCGGCGAGCGGACGGTTAGGCAACGGCGCCAGCTGCGGGCCGCCCTCCCGCTGCTTCGCACACGCCGCGCCGAGGAGCAGCGCGGCCGCGCCGGCGAGCAGGGTGCGGACCTCACGCGATCTCATCATGCGACCCCCGTCGAGTTCGGGAGAGAAGGTAATCGCAAACGGGAGTCGGCAGCAGGGCGCCCCGCGCGCCGTGCCATGCGGCGTGTTGTGCGAAACGGCTTGTCCCGGAACCGCCCTCTCCACAATTTCCCGCCAACCCTCCCCCGCCACCCCATCTCGATGCCCAAGCCGCTTTCCGCCGTCATCTGGGCCGCCGTCTCCCTCAGTGGAGCGGGCGCCATCGCCTGGCTCGCCCTCTCGCGCGGCGAGACGGTGAGCGCGGCATGGCTCCTCGTCGCCGCGATCTGCACCTACGCGATCGCCTACCGCTTCTACAGCAAGTTCCTCGCGGCGCGCGTCTTCGCGCTGGAGGCGGACCGCGCTACGCCGGCCGTCCGCCTCAACGATGGACGTGACTTCGTACCGACGAATCGCTGGATCGTCTTCGGGCACCATTTCGCGGCGATCGCCGGCCCGGGCCCGCTCGTCGGGCCCACGCTCGCCGCGCAGTTCGGCTTCCTCCCCGGCGCCCTCTGGATCATCGTCGGCGTCGCGCTGGGCGGCGCCGTCCAGGACTTCGTCATCCTCGCGGCATCCACGCGCCGGAACGGCAAGTCGCTCGGGCAGATGGCGAAGGACGAGATCGGTCCGGTCGCCGGCTTCACCGCCCTCGTCGCCGTGCTCGGGATCATGGTCGTCCTCATCTCCGTGCTCGCCCTCGTCGTGGTGAACGCGCTCAAGTCGAGCCCCTGGGGCACGGTGACGATCGCCCTCACGATCCCGATCGCGATGCTCATGGGCGTCTACCTCCGCTGGATCCGGCCGGGGCGCGTGCTCGAGGCCAGCGCCATCGGCATCGTGCTCCTGCTCCTCTCTCTCTACGCCGGCCGCTGGGTAGCCGAGTCGCCGACGCTCGCGCCGGTATTCACGCTGAGCGGGACGACGCTCGCACTGCTCATCATGGGCTATGGGTTCGCCGCCTCGGTGCTCCCGGTCTGGCTCCTCCTCGCGCCGCGGGACTACCTCTCGGCGTTCGTCAAGATCGGCGTCGTCATCGCGCTCGCGCTCGGCATCATCATCGTCCTGCCACCACTCCAGATGCCGGCGATCACGCGTTTCGTGGATGGGAGCGGCCCCGTCTTCGCCGGGAAGGTGTTTCCGTTCGCCTTCATCACGATCGCCTGCGGCGCCATCTCCGGGTTCCACGCGCTCGTCGCATCGGGGACCACGCCCAAGCTCATCGAGCGCGAGACGGACGCCCGCATCGTCGGCTACGGCGCCATGCTCATGGAGTCGCTCGTGGCGATCATGGCGCTCATCGCCGCGTGCGTGCTGACTCCCGGTGTCTACTTCGCGATCAACGCGCCGGCCGGCGTCATCGGGACGACCGCGGCGAGCGCCGCCCAGGCGGTCGCGGGCTGGGGGTTCGCGGTCACGCCGGCCGAGCTCGAGTCGTTGGCCGCGCGTGTCGGGGAGGCATCGCTGCTCTCGCGGACGGGCGGCGCACCAAGTCTCGCCGTCGGCATGGCGCACATCTTCTCGAGCGCGCTGGGCGGCACCGGCGGCTCGGCGATGGCGCTCTGGTACCACTTCGCGATCATGTTCGAGGCGCTCTTCATTCTTACGACGCTCGACGCGGGCACGCGGGTCGGGCGATTCATGTTGCAGGACCTCGGGCGCCACGCCTGGGAGCCGTTCGGGCGTGTGTCGTGGTACCCGGCGGTGGTCCTCTCGAGCGCCGTCTTCGTGGCGATGTGGGGCTACTTCCTCTATCAGGGGGTCACCGATCCGCTGGGCGGCATCAACTCGCTCTGGCCGCTCTTCGGGATCTCGAACCAGCTACTGGCCGCCGTCGCGCTCTGTGTCGGGACGACCGTGATCATCAAGATGGGACGCCAGCGCTACGCCGCGGTGACCCTCCTCCCGCTCGCCTGGCTCGTGACGGTCACGCTCACCGCCGGGTGGATGAAGATCTTCTCGTCCGACCCAAAGCTCGGCTTCCTCGCGCACGCAAGCATGATCGCCGAGCGGCTCGCGGCCGGCGCTCTCCCCGCCGGCGCCAGGACGATCGCCGAGGCGCAGCGCATGATGTTCAACGACCGCCTGGACGCCGCGGTGGCCGGGTTCTTCATGCTGTCGATGTTCGTGATCCTGGTGGAGTCGGCGCGCGAATGGATCGCGGTCGTGCAGGGACGGAAACCGGTGCGCTCGAGCGAGGTCCCGTTCGAGGCACGCCCCGCCGCGGTGGGCCGGTGAGCGCGTCTCACGCGTTGTCCCGTGGCGCGCGCGTGGTCGCGTGCGTTATCCGCGCCGTGATCGGCGTACCCGATTACGAGCGCTACGTGGCACACCTGCGGCTGCATCACCCGGACCGAGTTCCGCTCGGGCGGAGCGAGTTCACGCGCCAGCAGATGGAAGCGCGCTACAGCAGGCCCGGCTCGCGCTGCTGCTAGAGCGGTTTCCGAAAGCTCCTCCGCTTCGCCGCTCCCAGGGCGGAGCCGAATTAGATGCGTTCGCCCTGGATCTCCCGTCCACACCAATGGACAGTGGCTGAGCCCAGCCATATGATGCGCGCTCGTCAGCAACACAGCCGCGCCGTAGGGACCAACCAGGCTTGTACGTCGCTCCTCAGTGAGTCAGACCCATGGACACGTCCCTGATTCCGTACCCCTACGCGGCTCGACTTGCTACGCTCGCGGCTGCGCTCTCCCTCGCCGGGTGTGTCGGCCCGTTCGATTCGTGCGGCACCGACGAGGGGAGAGACGCGGTCCAGGTAACGGTGATCGATGCGCGCACGGGGGGCCCGCCCACGGCGCGGCCGACGCTCGTCGTGACCGAAGGCGCGTACGCGGACACGGGCCGGGCTTACGACCCGCTGCAGGGCGCGCGGTTGATCCTGTCCGCTGGCCCAGAACGACCCGGCACCTACGCCCTCACGGTCACCGCCCAAGGGTACCGCACGTGGGCGCGGTCGGGTGTCCGCGTGCGGCGAGGTGGGCGGTGTGACCGCCTGGAGACCGTCCAGCTCACCGCCCGACTGGAGCCCGAACCCTAGCGCTGTGCTGCGAAGCAGTTGGCCGGCGCCAACAGCTGGCCATCGCCGCATCAACGCTCTCCGTGCACTCCTGGCCTGCCAAGCGGAAGCAGACTGCTCGGAACGCGCCATGGAAGCGGCGGGAAGCGCTGGCGGCTGCGACGGCTAACGCGTCCCGGCCGGATGCCGGGCGCTCCGTCACCCAGATCGGGAGGATGCTGCTGTGTCGCTCACCTCAAGACGCCGTATCCTTGGATTCGCGCTGCTCCGCCGCATCGCCGTCGGTACCCTGCCAGTAACATGCGGCGCGCTCATCGCCTGCAGTGAGCCGCCTCCCACCGGGACGCCGCCCTCGCCGACCCTCGCGACCACTTCCCAGGACGTCACGCTTGGGGTGCCGGACGACGTCCGGCCGGAGGAAGCGGCCTTCGCCGACCTGGCCCGCCGTGCTCCAAGCGCAGCCGGCTTCTCTTACGATAGCTCGGGCGGCATTACCGTACGCGTCCGCGATGCGGCCGACAACGATCAGGCCCGCGCGGCGATTCAGGAGTTCCTCGTTTCGGGCCGACTGCCGCCTTCGGACCGCGGGCGGGCTGGTACACCGGTGACGCTGAAACCGGCCGATTTCACGTTCAAGCAGCTCGCGGCCTGGCGGGACCTCGCCTTCGATAACGCGCTTACGCGGCTGAGCGGCGTCAATTCACTGGACCTGGACGAGGTGCGGGACCGGGTGGTGCTCGGCATCGACCCGAGCACGTTCGCGGCCACTCGCGCGGCGGTCATCGCGCGTCTGAGCGTGCTCGGCGTCGACACGACGGCGCTCGCATTCGACCGAGTCGGCCGACACGTCGAGGACGTGGCCATGGTGCCGCCGTACAGTGTAACGGACCAGTCCTCCGACCCGCTAGCGGGAGGGCTCCGTGTCCGAATCCAACAGCCTGACGGTCTTCACAGCTGCACGCTGGGATTCGTCGCCCAACGTAACGGCCAGCTCGGACTCGTGACGGCCTCGCACTGCACGAGCAACACATACGGTGTGGACAATAATCCAGTGCATCAGCTCGATCCGCGTCAGGTTGGCACAGAAACGGTAGATCCGGCCGGCTACGTTTGCGGATTCTTCTCGGAGTGCCGCGGCGCGGACGCCGCATTCTTCGCAAGCTCTGGCGCCGCGGACATGTCGGTCGGCCTCATTTTGAAGACCACATTCACCAACGGCGGCGGGTTGAGCGGTGGAACCGGGTCGTTAATTGTGGACCAAGCTGACCCATACTGGATCGTGACGGCCGAAGAGAATAACGACGTCTACGCGGGCCAGGAGGTGCACAAGCTGGGAATAACGACGGGGTGGACGCACGGCGCGATGAAGCAAACGTGCGTCGACCACTATTTGAGTGGGAACCACCTCATCAGATGCACCTACGAGGCGTGGTACGTCGCGGACCACGGCGATAGCGGGGCCCCAGTGTTTCAGTTCGACAGCTTCATCTGCTCTCGCTGCGTTAAGCTCGTCGGCGTTCATAACGGACGGGGGGAGGTAGGCAACGACCAAGCACGCTTCAGCAAGCTGTGGCGGATCAAGTCTGACCTGGGCGGGAGCTGGGTCGTGACGCGCGGCGTTGGCTTGGCGACTCCGGTACCGAGCGGAGTTGTGAGCAACGGCCATCCGGTGCTCTCCTGGGACGCCGTGCCGGGTGCGCAGCTCTACCGAGTCCAGACCTACTACAAGGAATATGTTTGCGACGATGAACTCGGTGTTTGCTTTTGGCGGGATCGCTGGGACATCGTTGCGACCACGAGCGCACTGTCCTTTACCGACAACTCGGCGTCGGTCAGCACATACAGTGGCTTCTCCTCCACCGGGGCGCTGGGGGAGCGAGCGTACTGGGTGAGGGCAGAATCGAGTACGGACTTCTCGGCTGCGAGTGCGCGGGTTTACTTCCAGCCCTGACGATCGATTAAGAATATTGGGAGCGTGAAGAACGGGGCGGCCTCCTCGGCCCTCCGTTCTTCGCGAATGTGGCCTACCGTCAACACCGTATCGTGCAGCATCGCCACGAGAGGAATTACGCCGCATGCCGCAGCCACGCAGCGCGCACGACCGCGCGCCATAGACGGCGACGGCGGCGTAAACCAGAAGTCTCGTTGTAGTATCAGGCGGTCCGGCGCGCCCGGGACGCCGTGCCCGGCGGCACGACGATCGCGATCGCCACGCCCGCCGCGAGCGCCAGTGCGGCGCCGAGCGCGAACGCAGCCGCGGAGCCCGCGCGGTCCCAGACCATCCCGAACAGCAGCGAGGCGGGGAGCGCCCCTAGCCCGATCGCAAGGTTGTACCAGCCGAACGCCGCACCGCGCCGATCGGCCGGCACGATGTCGGCGACGAGCGCTTTCTCCACCCCTTCGGTCAACCCGAAGAAAATTCCGTACGCGGCGAACAGCGCCCACGCATGCCACGCCACGCTCGCGCGCCCGAAGGCGAGGTAGACGGCCGCGTAGAGTAGCCAGCCAGCGACGATGAGCGGTTTCCGCCCGATCCGGTCCGATAGCGTACCGCCCGGCGTACTCGAGGCGGACTTGACGACGTGCAGCATCGCCCAGAGCAGCGGAATGAGCGCCGGCGCGACGCCGAGCTGCTGGGCGCGGAGCAGGAGGAACGCGTCGGTCGAGTTGCCGAGGGTGAACAGTAGTACGGCGGCCAGGAAGAGCCAGAAGCGCCGGCCGAGCTTTTGTGAGAGGTCAGGGCTGGTCGCCGCTGGCTGAGCGGGACGCGGCACATCCCGCACGCCGGTGATGAGCACCAGGACCGCGAGGGCCGCGGGGATCGCAGCCAGCGCGAACACGGTGCGGAGCGGCAGGTGGAGCCACTGGAGGAGCGCGAACGCGATGAGAGGGCCGGCGACCGCGCCGGCATGATCCGCGGCGCGGTGAAAACCGAAGGCCCGCCCACGCACCGAGGCATCCACCGAATCCGCGATCAACGCATCGCGCGGTGCGGTGCGAATTCCCTTCCCCACCCGATCGGCGAGGCGGATAGCCAGTACGTGCCCCGACGTCTGCGCCAGCGCGACGAGCGGTCGCACGGCAGACGCCAACACGTAGCCGCCAACGACGAGCGGCTTGCGCGAGCGCGCCCGATCCGACCACCAGCCGCTCGCGAGCTTGAGCAGCGCGGAGGTCGACTCCGCCGCGCCCTCGATTGCGCCGACTGTGCTGGCGCTCGCACCGAGGGTGGTACTCAGGAAGAGCGGAAGTAGTGGGTAGATCATCTCGCTCGACGCGTCCGTCAGGAAGCTGACGGCGCCGAGCGCGCGCACGTTCGCCGGCAGCTTGGTCGCGATCGCTGGCCGGGGAGTTGCCTCGCTCACGCCAGCCCCATCCCCCAGCGCGCCAGCGCCGTAGGCAGCGCGCCATAGGAGAGCAGCTCACGGTGGAAGTCGGGAAGCGAGAACGCGCTTCCGCGCGCGCGCCGGACATCGTCGCGCAGCGCCAGAATCTCGCGCCGGCCGACCGCATACGAGAGCTGGTAGGTGGGGTACGCGCAGTAGCGCCGCGCCTCCGCCATCGCCGTCGGCGCGTCCATGCCCAGCTCCTGCTCGAGCACTGCGGCGGCCGCCTGAACGGTCATACCGCGCGTATGCAGCGCGACGTCGAGCACGATGCGCAACGCCCGCCATAGCAGGTGATGGAGCTGGAAGAAACGCTCCTCCGGGGATGCGATGAAGCCCGCGTCTGCCATGAGCGACTCGCAGTACAGCGCCCACCCTTCCTGCGCAGCCGGTGTCGTCAGCACGCGGCGCACGTGCCGTGGCGACCGGTTCGCGACGACGACCTGTGCGTGATGGCCCGGGACCCCCTCGTGCAGCGCGGTACTCGGCAGCTCGGCGCGGCAGTGGAGCCGCCAGGGCTCGCCCGGCTCCCCGAGCGTGACGAAGAAGATCCCGGTCTGATCGGACTCAAAAGCGCCAGGCCCCTGGTAGGCCGCGAACGGGATGAGCGACCGCAGGAAATCGGGTGTCGGTATCACGCGTAGCTCGGCCGACGGATCGTCCACCAGCCCACGTCCGACGGCAAACTCGCGCGCCGCACGCATCGCGGCCGCATACTCGTCCACCGCGCTCTCGCGTGTCGGCCGGTCGGCGCGGAGGCGCTCGGCCAGCTCGCGCCAGTGCATACCCGGGGCGAGCACCTCGGCAGCCCGCTCCAGCTCCACGCGCGTCTCCGCCACGAGGCGCTCGCCGTACCGGAATAGCTCGTCGGCGCTCTCGCGGATCATGAGGCCCGTGTGGAGCTTCCGGTCGAACAGCTCGCGCCCGATCGCGAACGACGCGTCCGCGCGCTCCTCCGCCAGCGCGAGCCAGTCCCCGAACTCGAGCAGTGCCGCCTCCGCCCCCGCGCGCGCGCCGACCAGCTCGCTGGCGTCGAGCGAGGAGAGGTCGATGTCGGCCGCGTCCATCCCGTCCCGGATGAGCGCGAGACCGCCCGGAATGACGCGGCTCGCGCTCTCCAGAAAGACCGCGCTCGGCTCGGCCAGCGCATCGGCCGCCGCCTGGAGGAACGCCGGGAGGGCCCGGAGACGGGAGAGCAGCGCCGCCGCCCGCAGCTCGTCTGGTATCCCCTGGCGGGCGAGAAGGAGCCAGAGCCCGTTCAGCGCGTGCCCGACGTGCATCGCGGCGTTCCGCGCGAAGGGCCGCTCGCGCTCGAGCACCAGGAGGTCGTGACGCGCGAAGTGCAGGGCCGCAGTACGGTCTATCTCATCGTCGAGCGTATCGGCTTCGGCCTCCTCGAGCGCCGAGGTGAAGCTCCGGAGCGCGGCCGCGTGCTCGCGGACGGATGTGCGGTCGTACCGCGCGAAGGTGCCATCGTGCTCGTGCCGGCCGGCCGCCGTGGCCTGCACCGGATTGAGGTGCCAGCGGAGATCGAGGTAGCCCGCGAGCAGGGTGTCGAGCTGCGGGGTCACGCCTGGGATGTGGCCCCCCTGAACTCCGTGATCAGCGTGAGTACCTCGTCGTCGCAGAACACGTGATCGGCCAGCTTCGCGGCGGCGAATACGTGCTGGCAGAGCCCATCGTCCGCGGCATCATAGCCGCGCTGCTCGAGCCACCACCGCACGTTGGAGAGGCCCGACACCGGCCCGATCTCGATGCGTTGCGTGAGGCCGAAGTCACCCGCCGGCACGCCGGAGTACACCCGGTCGGCGAGCCAGGCATGGCCCTTCCGCCGCGCCTTGATGATCGCCGCCGCGTGCACCCCCGTCGCGGTGCGGAACGCGTCTTCTCCGATGACGGGGTAGCTCGGCGGTATCGGCACTCCGGTCGCCGCCGACGCGAGTCGCAGGTAGTCCGGGAGCCGGCTCACATCGTGTCGGTGCGCGCCGAGCATTCGAAGATTGATGAGCAGCAGATCCATCTCCGCGTTCCCGACTCGCTCGCCGATTCCGAGCGCCGTTCCGTGTACGCGGTCGGCTCCCGCTTCGATCGCGGCCAGGCAGTTCGCGAGTCCAAGTCCGCGATCGCGGTGTCCATGCCAATCGATCTTCACGTCTTCGCCACTCGGCGCCGCGATCTGCTCGCGGACGAAGCGGACGACCGCGCGTACCCCCCACGGTGTCGCGTGCCCCACGGTGTCCGCGATGCATAGGCGGCGCGCGCCACACCGGATCGCTGTGCCGTAGAGAGCCTTCAGCACGTCCGGCGAAGCCCGCGTGGTGTCCTCGGTGACGAACATGACCGGGAGCGCCTCGCGCGTCGAGAAGCAGACGGCGTCTTCCGTGGCCCGCATCATCCGGTCGAGCGTCCAGTCCTCCGAGTACTGCCGGATGGGCGACGAGCCGATGAACGTCGCGACTTCGAGCGGGATCCCGACCTCCTGCGAGATGCGCGCGATCGGCTCGATGTCGGCGACAACGGTTCGCGCCGCACAGTTCGCTTCGAGCGGAAGCCGTTGGTCCGCGATCTCGCGCGCCACGGCGATCGTATCCTCGTAGGCGCGGGCGCTCGCCCCGGGAAGCCCGATGTCGGCGGACGCGATACCCAGCTTCACCATCAGGTGCACGAGACGGAGCTTGTCCTCGACCGAGGGGTTGATCACGGACGGACACTGGAGCCCATCGCGCAGCGTCTCGTCGTTGAGCTGCACCCGGCAGGCGCCCCAGTCAAAACCGGGCTCGATCGTGTTCCAGTCGTGGATGAGTTCGCGCTCGTGCATGGTCACCCGCCCGGATTGCGGTCGCACCGCCCTCCCATGAACCGGTGTCAAATTAGCCGAGGGCCCCGGGCGCACAATAGCGGCGGCGGCGCACCATCGCCCGGTGGGCGCGGGGCCCCCGGGGCTCTTGCGCACCAGCCGGGTAACGATCAATTGAGAGCATGCCGAACGACGCCTCCCTGCGATCGCTCTGGCGGCGCCCGGCCGTGGCCGCCGCGCGCGCGGCGCTCGCCGCGCGGCACGACGAGATCGTTCGCACCCAGATCGTCATCTCGGAGATTCCGGCACCGACGGGCGAGGAAGCAACACGCGCCGGCTGGATCGAGGCGCGCTTCCGCGCGCTCGGCCTCGCCGGCGTCCGGCGCGACGCCGCCGGCAACGTGATCGCGCGTCGTCCGGGCGCCGCGGGCGGGCCGGCGGTCGTGGTGTGCGCGCATCTCGACACGGTGTTTCCCCGCGACGTGGCGGTCCGTGTGCGCCGCGCGGGCGGCCGGCTCGTCGGGCCAGGCATCGGCGACAACGGCCGGGGGCTCGCCGCCATGCTCGCGCTGGCCGAGGCGATCGGCGGCCCCGGCCTCCGGACGCGGATCCCCGTGGATTTCGTGGCCACGACGGGCGAGGAGGGCTCGGGCGATCTGTGCGGCGCGAAGCACCTCTTCGCGGACAGTGCGCGCGAGGCGCGCGCCGCGGTGATCCTGGACGGCGCTGGCGATGAGCGCATCGTGTGCCGGGCTCTCGGCTCGCGGCGGTACCGGATCAGCTACCGCGGCGTTGGCGGGCATAGCTGGACCGCCTTCGGAACACCGAACGCCGTGCACGCAGCGGCGATCGCGGCCGCCCGTCTCGCCGCGCTGCCGCTGCCGCAGCATCCGCGAACGACGCTCACGGTCGGGCGCATGGGCGGCGGCATCTCGATCAACGCGATCCCGGAGGACGGCTGGATCGAGGTCGACCTTCGCAGCTCGTCGGCCCAGATGATCGCTCGCTTCGACCACGAAGTGCGCGCTGCGGCGCACGCCGCGGAGCTCGAGGAAAACGCGCGCGGGGCGCTCGGGGCACCGCCGCTCACCGTGGACGTGCGGGTGATCGGCGAGCGTCCGGGGGGCGAAACACCGCCCGAGCACGCGCTCGTCACGGCCGCGGCCGCGGCGACCCGCTTCGTCGGACGAGAGCCCGAGCTGGCGACGGCGTCCACGGACGCGAACGTCCCGATCAGCCTGGGGATCCCGGCGATCGCGATCGGCGCCGGCGGACGCGGCGGCGACGCCCACAGCGTTGCCGAGTGGTTCGAGGATGCGGACGGGGCGCGCGGGGTGGAGCGCGCGCTGGCGGTCGTCCTCGCGGCGGCGGGCGTGGCGGACTAGGGCCCGCCGGACAGGCGACGCTCGCGCGGCGTTTACTCTCCGCGAACCTCGGAGTGGTCGCCGGCGGTCACCTCGCCTCTGAACCCCTCGATCACCGCCTCGTCGCCGACCAGCGAGTTCCGGAGCACGCAGCGTCGTACGGTCGCCTTCGTGCCGACAACCGCATTCGAGAGCACCGAGTGCTCGATCACGCTCCCGGCACCGACCGACACGTTCGGCCCGACCGTGGAACTGGTGATCGTCACGCCGTCCTCGACATAGACCGGGTCGATCAGCGTGACGCCCTCGGCGGCAGCGGGACGGCGCGCGCGGCCCTTCTCGAGCATCACGCGGTTCGTGTCGAGCAGCGTCTCAATCTTCCCGGCGTCGTACCAGCCTTCCACGTCGAGCACGCGGATCTTGGCGCCGCGGTCGATCATGTACTGGAAGGCGTCCGTGAGGTAGAACTCGCCCATGTTCGCCGGCTGCTGCATGACGTGGTCGATCCCTTCGTACAGCAACTGCCAGTTGCGGATGTAGTAGAGGCCGATGTTCGCGCGCTTCGAGATCGGGGTCTTCGGCTTCTCGATGATGCGCGTCATGTCCCCGTTCGCATCGGTGACGACGACGCCGAAGCGCTGGTAGTCCTCGACCTCCTTCACCCAGATGATCCCGTCCGCGTCCGTCGTCTTGATCACCGACAGATCGGCATCGAAGATCGTGTCCACGAAGATGATCAGGACCGGCTGGTCCACGTACGGCCGTGCGAGCGCCACCGCGGTCGCCGTCCCGTTCTGCACCTCCTGCTCGACGAACACCGCAGGGAAGTCGAAGGCCTCTCGGACGTACGCCTCGACCTTCTCCTTCAGGTGGCCGGTGACGTAGACGATCTGCTCGACGTTCCCGAGCCGCTGCAAGTCCTCGAGGATGTACGCCATGACGGGCTTGCCGGCCACCTTGAGCATCGGCTTCGGCGTAACGTGCGTGTGTGGCCGAAGTCGCGTTCCCTTGCCGGCCAGCGGAATGATGACTTTCATGGCGCGCTCGTCCCCTCCCTCCCGTATCGGTCGCTGAGCCGGACGACGTCGTCGAGATCAGGCGTCGATGCTTCCAGCACGTCGCAATCGGTGACAGCCTCCATCTGATGCACCGTGAGCGGCACGTTCCGGAATGCGTCACCCACGCGGAGCCGGACATCCTTCAGCTCGTCGCCCTCCTGCACCCGGTAGATCATCTCCCCGGCAAGGAGGTAGATCGTTTCGTCCTTGCGGTTGTGATACTGCACCGACAGCGACTGCCCAGCCTTGATGTGCAGGATCTTCCCCACGTACCGCTCCGTGTTGGCCCAGATCACCTCGTGACCCCACGGCTTCTGCACCACGACCACCTCGGAACGACCGCTCATGCATTGTCCTCCGCATCTTCCGGTTCACCGCGCGTGAGCGCCGGCTCTTCACGCCGATGGTCTCGCAACGGGCAAGTATCTCGCCGCCGCGTGCCCACGAGCCAATGACGACACGAAGCCGGCGGCGCCCCTGTGGCGCCGCCGGCTTCGCGATCCGGGATCGGTCCGGCTCGCCCGGACCGTGCGCATGGCGCCGCTCAGCGTGCCGCGCCGGCCATGAGCCGGGATCGGAGCGTCGCCAGGCGCCGGCGGACGGAACCGTCCATGACCGAGTCGCCGACACGCACCACGACGCCGCCAATGATCTCCGGCCGCACGACGAAGTGCGGAACGACGGTCTTCCCCACCACCCGCGAGATGCCCTGCGTCACGAGTTCCCGCGTCGCGGCATCCGGCTCCCGCGCCACCGTCACCTCGGCGTGCACGCGATTCTCGATCTCGTCCACGAGCGCGTGATACTGGACCGCGATCACCGGGATGAGCGCCTGTCGCCGGTGGGTGATCACTGCCTGGATGAATCGCACGAACAGCCGCGGCAGGCGATCCTGAAATGCCCGCCCCAGGATCTCGTTCTTCCGGTCGGCGCTCACCCGCGGTGACGCGAGGAAGAGGCGGAGTTGGTCGTCGTGCTGGAAGGCGTTCGCGACATCCGTGATCATCGCGCCCCACCCCGGCAGGTCGTTCGCCTTCCGGGCCAGGGCGACCAGCGTCTCCGCGTAGTTGCGGGCGATCGTCGGCTCCCGCATCTAGCGGCTCGCGCTCCGCGGCGCATCGAGCGAGCCGAGGAAGGTTTCGACGATCTGCCGGTTGGCCGCATCGTCGAGGTTCCGCTCGATCACCTTGCTGGCGCCGCGGATCGCGAGATCCACGGCCTCACGCCGCAGTTCGGCAATCGCGCGGTCGCGCTCGCTCCCGATCTCGCGCCGCGCGCGCTCGAGCAACTCCTGCTGCTCCTGCCGCGTGCGCTCGAGCATCTCGTCCCGCAGGCGATCACCGGCGGCACGCGCGTCAGTGATGAAGTGCTGCGCTTCGGCGCGCGCACTCTCGATGGCGCGCCGTTGCTCCTCGAGGAGCTTCCCCGCCTCCTCGCGGTCGCGGCGGGCGTCTTCGAGGGCCTGTTGGAGCGCCTGCTCTCGCGCGGCGACGGCCTTCGTGAGTGGGCCGAACGCGAATTTCGACAGCACCACCCACAGGACGACGAAGACGATGAGCGTCCAGAACATGAGCCCGCCGCTCGGCGACAGCAGGCTCGGGCGTGCCGCCGCTTCCTGGGCGGCCACGGGGGCCGCGAACACCGCGAATCCTGCGGGTGTCGCGAGCTGGAGCAGTGTGGTGCGCATTGACCGTTTCACAGAGGTGGAAGAACCCGCGAGCGTCACGGGCCGCGGGCAGGTCGCGCACGAGCCACCGCCCCCGAGGGGACGATGGCTCGTGGACAGTGTTAGAACTTGCCCTGAATCAGGAAGGTCACGACGATGGCGAACAGCGCCGCGCCCTCGATGAGCGCCGCAAGAATCAGCGCCGCCGTCTGAATCGTAGCCGCCGCCTCGGGCTGACGCGCCATCCCCTCTACCGCCTGCCCGCCGATACGGCCGATGCCGAGCCCGGCGCCGATCACGGCGAGGCCGGCACCGATACCGGCGCCAAGCATGGCCCACGCACCCTGGTATTCCTTCGCCGCGAAGCTCGCGGCCTGCAACAGCGTCATCATCGTCATCGTTCTTCTCCTTGCACGTCCTCCCACGGACATGTCATGAGATTGCCGCTCCGCGCCGCCATCGCCTCCAGCGCACGCCGCTCGTCACCGAGGCACCAGACCTCAACGAGCTTCACCGGCCGCTCGGCCGGCTACCCGGTGCGCGACGCGGAGCGAGCGTCGCGCACCGACATCATCGGGACTCCCGCGTCCCGACCTAGTGCGCCCCCTCGCGAATCTGCCCGATGAAAACGCTCGCGAGGAGGGAGAAGATGAAGGCCTGCAGTACCGCGACGAAGATCTCGAGGAGCATGATCGCCACGGCCATGACGAGTGGCAGCGGGGCGATCGCCCAACTGCCGAACGTGAAGATCAGACCGATGAGCGCGAGCACCACGACGTGGCCGGCCGTCATGTTGGCGAACAGACGGATCGCCAGCGCGAACGGCTTCGTGAACTTTCCAATGATCTCGACCGGCGTCATGATCAACGTCATCGGCAGCTTCATGCCGAGCGACATGTCGTGCGGCCAGTAGACGATCGTCTTGATGTAGCCCGAACCCTGCGCGCGCATCCCCGCGATCTCGACCACGATGAAGGTGATGATCGCAAGCGTCGCGGTGACCGAGATGTTGCCGGTCGCGGTCGAGCCGTACGGGATGAGTCCCAGCAGATTCGCGAACAGGATGAAGAAGAAGAGCGTCAGCACGAACGGCACGTAGCGCTCTCCGTGGTGCCCGACGTTCGGCAGAATCACCTCGTTCCGCAGGTAGAGCACCGTCGCCTCGATGCCAGCGGCGAAGCCCTTCGGGTGCCCGACCGCGTGGTGGTGGCGCTGGTGGGCGGCCGCGGCGGTGAGCAACGTCACCAGGCAGAGGCCCGCCGCGACCCAGAGCATCACGACGTGCTTCGTCGGCGAGAGGTCGAGCGTCAGCGGACCAATGTGCACGGGCGCCCACTGGGGGAGCTCGGCCTCGCACGCAAACCCGTGTTCGCGGCTCAAGCACGGGTACTCGAGGTGCCGCGAGTCGGTGATGTGCGGGGTGATGATGTCCCGGTTCGCGCCCTCCCCATGGCCGGCCGCCGCGGGCGCATGCCCCTGCGATTCGGCGCTCACCACCGCGGACACGAGTGAGTCCACGTCGGTGCGCTGGCGCTCGGGCGTCGGAGCGGCCCGCGCGTGCGACTCCTGGGCGCGCGGGGTCGAGGCTCCGGCGAGTAGGGCGAGGGTGCAGAGGAGCGTGCCGGCGAGCTTCATGGCTTGAGGAACAAGGGTTCGACGATCGTGGTCACGAACAGGAACACGAACAGGAAGAGTGGGGCGAGGGTCGCCAGTGCGATCGCTTTCGTCATGACCAGCGCGAACAGCGCGATCGTCACCAGCCGGATCAGCACTCCGATCCCCCACCCCGCGATCACGTTCGATCCCACCGAGAGCCGGGCGATCGAGAACGTCAGCAGCTGTACGCCGAAGGCGACGGCGGCACTGATCCGGATAGTGCGTAGCTCGGCCGGTGACTCCCACCGCAGCGCGAGCGCCCAGGCTGCTGCACCAATCAGGCCCGCCGCGACGACGGCATAGAGCGCACCGGCCCGCACGACCCCACTACCTCGGCGGCGAGCCGGGAGGGCCCTTGCCAGTTCGCCGGGCATCAGCGAGCCGCTTCCCGTCGGAGACCAGACGGCGGTACATGCCATAGATTCCGGCCGCGGCGCCGATGAGTACCCCCGCCGGTGTCAGCCAGATGGTACCCAGGCGGTGATCCAGCCACTGGCCGGCGAACAGGAACACCAGAATCACCGCGGCGAACTGAAAGCCGATCCCCGCGTAACTGCCGCCGGACGCGCCAACCTTGTGGCGTCCCGCGGGGAGCGGCTTGTGCTCCGGCGTGGGGTTCTGGTCTTCAGGCATCTGGCCTCGAATCTAGGAGCTTGTGAAATTTTTCGCAAGCTGCGTTCGAGACACTGGCGCAGCATCAGCAAATGCCAGTTGAATCACAACTTAGCTGTTACTTCTTTCCTTGACCGAGCGTCTAGCAGCCGGGTAAGTTCGCGCGCATGAAATACCCGCTGCATCCGGCTGCCAGAATCGTGTTCAATTCCCGCTTCCTCGTCTGCCTCCTGTGCGCGGGCGCCTTCGCCCTCGCCTGCGGCCCCCGGTCGCCCACCACGGCGGCCTCGCCGCCCGGCCCCGCGTCCGCTCCTCGCCCGGCGCTGGCCACGTCGCTCGACGTCGGCGTCCGCGACGGCGTCGCCCTCGTGCTGCACGTCACGAACACCACCGACCAGAAGCTCGAGCTCCGCTTCCCGAGCGGGCAGATGCACGACTTCGCGATCCTCGATGCCCAGGGCCGCGAGTTGTGGCGCGCGAGCGCCGAGCGCATGTACACGCAGTCGCTGCAGACGACGCTCCTCGACCCCGGGGAGACGGCCTCGTACCGCGACCGCTGGGATCCGAAGGGACGCACCGGAACCTTCACCGCCGTCGCGACGCTGACGAGCGACAACCACCGTCTCGAGAAGCGGGTGGAGTTCACGCTTCCCTGACACGTGGGGCTCGTGCTCCGCACGCGAGAGCCGCCGTCGCCGCCCTCGCCACGTACTGTTGCCGCACTCTCCTGACAGACGTATGTTCACGACCCCGCTGCGCGTTTCCGCACAGCGGGGTCGCATCACGTCAGGACACGCGTGATCGTGGAGCATGTGTCCGCGGTGCCGGCGTTGGCGGCGTCGAGTCTACCGGTCCCATTCATACCATCGCGAGGTAGCATTATGCGACTTACCCACTTGGCTCTGGCAATGCTGCTCGCTGTCCCCGTAGTCGGCTGTGGCGACGATGACGGGACGGGCCCGCAGACTCAGAGCGCGGCTGGAACGTACACGCTGACGTCGGTCACGCAGGGCAGCTCGACCTGCCAGGTGTCGGGCTCCGCGACCGGTTGCACGATCAACAACACCGGAGCGAACACCATCGTCGTCAGGAGCGGGACGCTCGCGCTCCAACAAGCCGGCACCTTCTCGTTCACCGCCTCGGGGACCCAGAACGGCACGACGCAGCCCTTCACGCCGATTGCGGGCTCGTACACGCAGACTGACACTACCGTGTCCTTCACGATTCCGACCATTCCGATCCCGGTCTCGGCGAACTTCACCAACAACAACACGCTGAGCTTCAACCTACCGGGGCTGATCTTCAACTCGACGCAGACAACAATTGGCGCCGTCTTCACGAAGCCCTGAGTCGTCACGCGACGCCGTTCGCGGCAGCGGAATGATGGCGGCTCGTGCAAGCAGAGCGGGCGGGCAGAGATGTCCGCCCGCTCTGCGTATGCCACTCGCCTTCCCTGCCGCGCGCGCGCCCGGTTAAGTTCTCCTCCGTCCTCACCTCTCTACACATTTGGCCACTCAGTCCCAACCCCGCCGCGACGACGACCGCGATCTCGAGCTGCTCGATCGGCTGGCGCGCGCGCGCCGGGAGCTGGCCGAGCAGATCGGCCGCCGCATCATCGGCCAGCACGAGATCGTCGACAACGTCGTCACCGCACTCCTCGCGGGCGGACACGTGCTCCTGGTCGGCGTCCCGGGCCTCGCGAAGACGCTCCTCGTGCACACCGTGTCGCAGGCGCTCGATCTCTCCTTCTCGCGCATCCAGTTCACGCCCGACCTCATGCCGAGCGACATCACCGGCACGGAGCTGATGGAGGAGGACCACGCGACGGGGCGGCGCATCTTCAAGTACGTGAAGGGGCCGGTGTTCGCCAACGTGGTGCTCTCGGACGAGATCAATCGTGCGCCGCCGAAGACGCAGGCCGCGTTGCTCCAGGCAATGCAGGAGCACGCGGTCACCGCGGCCGGGACGACGCACGCGCTCCCTGAACCGTTCTTCGTGCTGGCCACGCAGAACCCGATCGAGCAGGAGGGTACCTACCCCCTCCCCGAGGCGCAGCTCGACCGCTTCATGTTCGAGCTCCGCGTCGGCTACCCCTCGCGCGACGAGGAAGAGCGCGTCGTCACGGCAACCACGGGCGACGTCGAAGCGTCCGTGTCACCGGTGCTCAACGCCGAGGAGCTGGTCGCCTTGCAGCACCTGGTGCGTCGCCTCCCCGCGCCGCCGACCATCGTGCGCTACGCGGTGCGGCTCGCGCGCTCCACGCGCCCCGATTCGGAGGAGGCGACGAGCGACGTCAAGAAGTACGTGAGCTGGGGCGCCGGCCCGCGCGCCTCGCAGTACCTCATCCTCGGCGCCAAGGCGAAGGCGGCGATGGACGGACGCTCCGTGCCCGACCTCGACGACGTGCGCTCGGTTGCGCTCCCGGTGCTGCGGCACCGGATCGTGCTCAACTTCCAGGGCGAGGCCGAGGGGTTGAGCGCGGAGCGGTTGATCTCGCTGGCCGAGGCGCGTAGCTAGCGCCGCTGGCATCCGGCGGCCGTCGCGTCTCTACCCGGCGACTATCGCGTCCGCTTCGATCTCGACAAGCATGTCCGGGTCCACGAGCCGCGTCACGGCGACCATCGTCGAGGCGGGCCGGATCTCGCGGAACACTTCCCCGTGCGCGCGACCGACCTCCTCCCAGCGCGAGATGTCCGTCACGTAGATACGCGTACGGACCACATCCGCCAACGACGCGCCCGCCCGCGTGAGAGCGCGCTCGATGTTGCGGAGCGTCTGCGCGGCCTGGAGGTAGGCGTCGCCTTTCCCGACGATCTTCCCGTCATCGTCCGTAGCCGTTGTGCCGGCGACGTGCACCGTGTTCCCCACGCGCACCGCACGCGAGTAGCCGACGACCGGCTCCCACGGCGTGCCACTCGAGATGTTCGTACGCTCGGGGGCCGGCATCAAGGGCGTCTCCGAAAGGTGGCTATCGTGCGATCTCCGAACGGTAGCATGGTGTGAACGCCCGCCGGCATGGCGCACGCCGCCGTCCGGGCCGCATTCGGCGTGGCCGGTGGTGGGCGAGCTAGGGTTCCCGTCGACGGTTGACTGGCGATAGGGTAGCGGGGCACTTTGCGATTGTCAGTCCGCTACTCGCGCCCTGCGGCGCTCCTACGGGATGACAACTTCAAGCTGACGCACTACTGACGATAGGGTCGTACCCCGCTGACGCAAGGCGCCGGATCCGCCGCGTGAATTACGAGCCAGCGTAACGGCCCGCGGGGACGACGGGTGTGCCGGATGGCAGTGCGAAACTCCCGCCGGCTACGCCATGTCCGTGCCGACGGAGACGTCGGCTATTCCTTCACTCACCGTCTCACCCGCGGATGACGCAGCGATGACGCAACGTCGCATCCTTCGCGGTATGTCGTCAGCTCTGTTATCGCCGCCCGAGCGTGAGGTGACCACGGTCGCGCTCCACACGCTGGGCCAGTGCGTGGCCGAAGTTGGGGACGCCCGTATCGGCCCCGAAGCCGAGCGGTTGTTCGCGCTCGCGCTCTACCTCGGGCTGGAGCGGGGGCGGCGCGTCAGCCGCGAATCGCTCGTCGCCCTGCTCTGGCCGGAGGTACCGCCCGACAAGGGGGCGCACTCGCTCCGTCAGACCGCGTACCGGCTCCGCACCCTCGGAGCACCGGTCGCGTCGGACCGTTCGCACCTCTGGATAGCTGCCGAGCATGTGCGCGTCGACGTGGCGCGCCTTGGCGCCGTCCAGGCTGGTGAGACTGCGGAAGAGGTTGCAGAGTCGGTCGGTGGCTCGTTTCTGCCGAGCTATGCGCCAAGTTTCTCGCGTCCGTTCGCGGAGTGGATCGACCGGCAGCGCGACATCGTGAATTCGGCCATCCGCCGGGTGCTGGTGGCGGCCGTCGCGGGCAAGCGCGCGCGTGGGGATTGGAGCGGGGTCGAGGCGCTGTCGGGTGCGTGTCTGGCGATCGACCCGCTCAACGAGGAAGCAACGCTCGCGAGCGCGGAAGCGGCGGCGCTGCACGGCGGAAAGGTGCAGGCGCTCGCAATTCTCGATCGGTACCTGCGCGAGATCGGGCCTGGCGCGCGGGAGATCCGGCTGCCCGCGACGCTTCTGCGCCGACGGATCATGGAGGTGCGGCAGTTGGATCTCGTGCCACAGCTGTCGGAGCCGCCATTTGTCGGGCGCGATGCCGAAGTGGCCGACCTCAATCGCGCGCTACGCGCCGCGCAGGGTGGCCAGGGCTCGGCGCACCTGCTGTGGGGTGAAGCCGGCATCGGGAAGACACGCCTGCTCGCCGAGTTCACGCGTGCGGCGACGCTTGGCCGAGCGCAGCTCGTCCGTAGTGCCACCCAATCGACGGACGAACGGCGTCCGCTGGCCGCATTCGTCGATCTCGTGCCGGCGCTTCTCGCGTTACCAGGCGCGATCGGTTGCTCTCCCGAGTCGATGCGCTATCTCCGCCGCATGGTGGAGCACGACCCGCGCGAGCCGCTCCCCAGCGCCGACACGCGCGAGGCCGCGTCGCTGTACGCGAGCATTCGCCGGTCTGTCTTCGATCTCCTGGACGCCGTCGCTGCCGAAACCTGTCTGGTGCTGGTGATCGAAGACGCGCACTGGCTGGACGCGATGTCCTGGGAGGTGCTGGCGGAGGCAATACCGTGGCTGGCCACGCGGCGGTTGCTACTGCTCTTGAGCGCGCGCGTCCCGGACCCGCAGCGCCGGAATCGAAGCCTCGGTGACGTCCCCGCGCTCCAGCGTCGCCACCTGAGGCCATTGGCGGAGGGCGCGAGCCGCACCCTGCTCGACACCGTCATCCGGCGAACCGCCGCACCAATGCGCATGGCGCTCGCCGAGTGGTGCGTGACCACGGGCGGCGGCAATCCGTACTACCTCGCCGAGCTCGCGCTCCACGGCCTACGCGAAGGCGAGCCATTCCGCGTGCCTGATTCGCTGGGTGCACTCGTCGCCGAGCGACTCTCTGTGCTTCGGCCCGTGGCGGTGCGGGTACTGCAAGCGTGCGCGATCCTCGGCAAGCATTCGACTCTGCCACGGCTCGAGATCGTCCTCGCCCAGTCGCGACTGGAGCTGTTGGATGCGCTCGACGAGCTGGAGGCCCACGGTCTGATCGTCGCGGGAGAGGAGGTGATCCAGAGCAAGCATCACCTGCTCGCGCAAGCCGCGATCGCACGCCTCTCCGGCCTGTCCCGCCGACTCCTCCACCGCCACTCGGCGGTGGCGCTCGAGCTGGAGGTCGCCGGATCGCAGTATGCCGCGACGCTCTGGGAGTGTGCGGAACATTGGACGGCGGCGGGCGATGTGCCACGCGCGATCCGCTTTCTGCGCTCCTGCGCCGCCCATGCCCTGGAGATGGGTGTACCAGCGGAAGCGGCGACGCTCCTGGAGCGCGCGGCCGCGCTCACGCCTGTCGTGTCAGAGCGCGCGGAGCTGGTAGCGTCGCAGGCAAGCGCGCTCCGTCTCGCGGGCCAGTGGGAAGCCATCCTTCCCGTCTTCGACACCCTGACGCGACTTCGGGTCAAGGTGGACCCAAATTACGACGGCCACGATGATGAGGAACTGGCTTTATGCGAAGCTCGCTGGCGAGGCGGAACGGACGCGTTTCGAACATTGGCTCAGCTTCGCCAGTGTCTCCAGAATGTTGGCGCAACCCCGAATCATCGAGTGAAAGCGGCGACCTTATCACTCGTCATGGCAGACAATCTGTTCGATGGCCGCAGCGCCCGTGGCGATTATCGAGCTGTATCGCAACTTCTACAGAGCGACGCGGTAGCCGTGTCTGCGCGATTGAGTCTAGAATTGATCTTCCACTCGGCGTTCGGAGATCACCCGGCGGCTGTTATTGCAGCCAGAGAGCTGCTTAAGCTCGCGAGGGCAAACGGCGATGCAGCCACCCTAGTTCGCAGCTTACAGCATAGCGCTCAAGCAATGCGAGACGCGGGTCACGTTCCGGAGGCGCTCAATCTCGCCGGAGAGGGATACACGCTTGCGTGCAGACGATCCTTCGGCAGTGCGCGCTGCTCGATCGCCAACTCAATCAGTTGGACCTACCGGGGCATCGGTGATCTCACTTCGGCAGCACATTGGTATCATAAAGCAACAAACTCTTTATCCCTGATCCAAGACCGAGCGGCTGTTGCAGGCGTAAAATGCAACGGCTCGCTGTTAGCGTTAAGCGAAGGCAATCACAGTCTGGCTGAGCAACTATTGGAAGAATCAATAGTCGCTTGGACGCCATATAGTCATCCGCGTTGGAAGATAACGGTTACGGCGGCGCGAGTTGCTATTCAACTCGCTCGCAGCACGCAGGCCCTGCCTGCAATCGTGTTGTCAGACCTTCACGACCAATACTTGCATGCGCGGGGTCACTGCGGCCACGACTTCGTTGTCGCTACATTGGCGCGAGGATTAGTGGCGCAGCATCGCGCTACGGACGCTAGGCAGCTTATCCAAGAATACCTCAGGCTACACAGGCGGGAGGTATGTGATATCGCGTTCGAGCTTAAGGCAGCGATTGAAGCCATGGCGGCGTAGCATGGCGAGCGTCGCTCGCTGCTTTGCGTCGCCAATCGTATTAGGGATACAGGGTGCGTTCGCATGTACAACCCATACCCCGATTCTTGTAACATGAGTCGCGTTCGACGCGAAGGATGTGCTCTCCAGTGACGGGGCCAAGCGGTAAGTCGGAGATTGAGCCCGCCGAGTGACCGGGGGGCCATGAATAAGCGCTTCATGGAGGAGCAGATCGTCGCCGTCCTGAACGTGACGGCGGTATCGGGTGAAGACTGGGCGACGGCACGGCGGCATGGGATCAACGAGACAACACGGTATCGTTGGCGCGCCAAGTACGGCGGTAAGCAGCAGCGCGAGGTGCGGCGCCTCCGACAGCTCGAAGACGAAAACGCCCTGTTGGCGAACTTGGTCGCGGGTGTAAGCTCTCCTTCCACCCGGACAATCGAAGGTAGACTGTAGCACAACATGAGGAGATATGATGCGCACGTTGAAGTTCAGCGAGACGTAGATCGTCGGGATCCTGCGCGAGGTCGAGGCCGGCGTCCCGATCGCGAAGTCATTCCGACGCACGGGATCGGCCCGGCGACGTACTTCACGTGGAAGGCGAAGTACGCCAACGCGACGGTGCCGGAGCTGGCCCGGCTCCGCGACCTGGACCAGGAGAACGCACGGCTGAAGCGGATGTACGCGGATCTCGCGCTCGAGAACACGGCCATCAAGGACGTCCTTAGTCGCAAGCTGTAGCGCCGCCCGCGGGGCGGCTGGCCGTCGCGGTCTTGGCCGAGGCGCACGGGCTCTCTGTCGTGCGCGCCTGACGGATCGCCGGTTTCTCGCGGGCGGCGTACTACGCGCCGCCGATGGATCGGTTGGGCCGGGACGCCCCGATGATCGAGGCGCTAACGGCGGTCGCCGCCGCGCACCCGTGCTGGGGTTTCTGGAAGTGCTTCGCTCCGCTGCGGCTTGTTGGACATGCGTGGAACGCCAGGCGGGTGTACCACCGCGTATACCGCGCGCTGCGGCTCAATCGGCCGCGGCGCACGGCGTGCCGGCGCGCGTGGTGCAGCCGCTACTCGCGTCGGCGGCGCTGAACCACACGTGGCCAGTCGACTTCATGAGCGACACGCTGGACGACGGCCGGCGCTTCCGCACGCTGAAAGTCCTCGACGAGGGCAATCGGTAGGCGTTGGCCATCGAGATCGCGACATCGCTCCCGCGAGCGCACGTCGTGAGTGTGCTGGAGCAGCTCGTGGCGATCCACGGCGCGCCGCGCGCGGTGCGCTGCGACAATGGGCCGGAGCTCGTGTCGGAGGCGCTGCACGCGTGAAGTGAGCGCCGCGACGTCGCGCTCCACCTCCTCCAGCCCGGCAAGCCGAACCAGAACGCCTACATCGAGCGCTTCAACCGCACCTACCGGAGAGCTTACGACTCGTGCCAGGGAGCACCTGGGCGAGTGTGTCGCAGTGCTTGTACGGGTGCTCGGTGAGCAAGCCCGTCGCGTTGCGCTCGAGCGATCGGCCGCTGGGTGAAGTGCACGCCGACAGGCGCCGGGGACTCGGCCAGTGCCGGCAGTGGTGCCCCCGGTGCCCGGGGCAGACGCGAGGGCATCTCGACTTCCAGTGGGAGCTGCCCCTAGCGGCAATGCCGATCACTTAGGCTTGTCTGCTGGGGCGAGGGGTGTGAAGATGTCGGCC
>JBBJNN010000061.1:0-33071 GCA_037720885.1 Gemmatimonadaceae bacterium
GGATAC
Source organism: Gemmatimonadaceae bacterium (assembly GCA_037720885.1). Taxonomy (GTDB): domain Bacteria; phylum Gemmatimonadota; class Gemmatimonadetes; order Gemmatimonadales; family Gemmatimonadaceae; genus JACMME01. The sequence goes on from JBBJNN010000061.1 coordinate 7, forward strand.
GCAGCAGGCGATCAACCTGGCGCTCTACGGACGCTTCGAGGAGGAACGCATCGAGTTCGCCTTCCCGACGCGCACGGTCATCGTCCGGCAGATGCACGGGAGCGGCGCCGCGCGCGCGCTGCGATCCGAGCCGACGGCTGGCGAGCCCGACCGCCCCGCCTGGCCCCCACCCGCGTGAGCCCCGCGTCGCCTGCACCCGGTGACGATCGCGGCACGACACCTGGCTCGCCGCCCCTGTCACCCCCGTCGCTCCCGTCGCCCCCATCTGCCGCCGAGCGCGCCCTCGAGGGGGAGCGCCACGAGCTGCTCCGTCGCGTCGCTGATGCGCTCGAGACGCCGATGACGGTCCTCGGCTTCGTCTGGCTCGTGCTGCTGGTGCTCGAGCTCACGAGCCGGCTCAATCCCTTCCTCGAGCGCGTGGGCTACCTGATCTGGGGCGCTTTCGTCGTGCAGTTCGTTCTCGAGCTCGTCGTCGCGCCGAGCAAGAGCGCATACCTTCGCGGGCACTGGCTCACCGCCGTGTCGCTCCTCGTGCCAGCGCTCCGCGTCGTGCGCGTCCTGCGCGCGGTGCGCGTGCTACAGGCCGCACGCGCGGCGCGGGGAGCCCGCCTCGTCCGCGTCGTCTCCTCTCTCAACCGTGGCATGGGCGCCCTCGGCGCCACGATGGGGCGGCGCGGCTTCGCCTATGTCGTGGTGCTCACGCTCATCGTGACACTCGCGGGGGCGGCCGGCATGTACGCGTTCGAGCATGACCTGCCTGGTGGCGCGGGGCTCGCCAGCTACGGCGCGGCGGTCTGGTGGACCGCGATGATCATGACGACACTGGGCTCCGAGTACTGGCCGCGCACGCCCGAGGGGCGCGTACTCTGCCTCATTCTCTCCATCTACGCACTCGCGGTGCTCGGCTACGTTGCCGCCACGCTCGCGAGCTTCTTCATTGGCCGGGACGCGGAGAGCGAGCAGGGGGAATTGGCGGGGGCGAAGGGGATGGAAGCGCTCCGCCGCGAGATCGCGGCACTCCGGGAAGAAGTCCGAGCGCTGCGCACAGAGAACCCGACGCGGGAACGCACCTAGAGGTATCGCCATGCCACACGAGCCCAACAACGCTACAAAGGTCACGGTCGCGGCGGGTGATGTCTCGCTGCAAGGAATGCTCGTCCTCCCAGCCGGCGCGCGAGGCGTAGTGGTCTTCGCGCACGGGAGCGGGAGCGGGCGGCTCAGCCCGCGGAACGGCCACGTCGCCCGAGTGCTCGAGCGCTCGGGGCTCGGCACCCTCCTGGTGGATCTGCTCACGATCGAGGAGGAGCGCATCGACCTGCGCACCGGGCACCTCCGGTTCGACATCGACTTCCTCGCCGGCCGGCTACTGCACGCGACTGATTGGGTGACCTCGACGGCTGATGCGGCAGGGCTCGCGGTCGGCTACTTCGGCGCGAGCACGGGCGCCGCGGCCGCGCTCCAGGCGGCGGCGCAGCGTGCGGACGTCGTACGGGCCGTCGTCTCGCGTGGTGGCCGACCGGACCTCGCCATGCAGTGGCTCGCGCAGGTCCGCGCGCCGACGCTCCTGATCGTGGGTGAGGAGGACCAGCCGGTCATCCCGCTCAACCGCCAGGCATATGCGGCGCTCCCGGGCGAGCGCGAGCTCGTGATCGTGCCCGGCGCCGGCCACTTGTTCGAGGAGCCCGGCATGCTCGACGAGGTCGCGACCCACGCCGCGCGGTGGTTCACGCGTCATCTGTCCACGCCGCAGGCCACCGAGTGAGCGCGACGCCGCGCTACATGCCGCTCGGGTACGTCTCCGGGGCTTCGCCATCCACGCGAACGGGCATATGCAGCGGGTCGACGGCGCGCGTCTCGTCGAGAAAGAGAAACGCGTCGTAGCGTCGGTTGAGGATGGTGGGCACGTAGTTTCCCCATGCTTCCGTCCGTGGGTCGTAGACGACGCCGATGGCGCGATGACCCAGCTCGGTATCGAGCGATTGCAGGTGCCCGGCGCCGGCATCGTCGGGATCGAAGCGGAGGAGGAAGTCGCCGGCGCCCGTCCGGTGGAGGATGTCCTCGGCGCTTCCTTCGCGCGCCGCCGGTACGCGCATCGCCTGCATCGGAAGCCCCCACTCGCTTGCCGCGATCACACTGCCACGGTGGGTGCCGAAGCCCACGAGCACCACGCCGTCAGGCTCGTGCGCCTGCCGGACGAGCTGCCCGACGCTTACCATGCCGGAGCGCGCCATGTCGGTGAAGCGCGCATCGCCGATGTGCGTGTTGTGCTCCCAGACGATGGCCTTCGAGCCATCGCCGTGGTGCGCGACGAGCCGCTCGAGCGTCTCGACCATGTGGTAGTCGCGAACGTTCCACGAAGCCGGGCCACCGCGCACCATCGTGCGGTAGTAGCGCTCCGCGTCCCGCGCGACGAGCGCGTTCTGCTCGGCGTCGAAGTAGGCATCGCGCCCGTCCTCGCGATACCGCGGCGCGTTCGCGCGCAGCGCGCGGAGAATCTCCACCGCCTCGCTCTCGCACGAGGTGGGGACGAGCGCCGTCGCGCGCGCGTACTCCCCCACGTCGTCCGCGTACGGCTCGCAGCCGCCGTACGCGCGCCGCGCCGAGCGCGCCAGCTCGGGGTCCACGCGCTCGAGGTACGCGGTCACCTGCGCCATCGAGTCCCAGAGCGAGTAGACGTCCAGTCCGTAGAACCCCACGTGACGCCCGGGCGGCTCGGCATCGTTGTGTTCGCGGAGCCATCGCACGAGCTCCGCGACTTCCCGATTCGCCCACATCCACGTGGGCCAGCGCTCGAACGCGTGGAGCACGCTACCCGCGTCGTGCCCGGAGTCGGTGAGCCCCTTCACGTACCGGTTCACCCGGTAGCAGTCCGGCCAGTCGCCCTCCACGGCGATGAACGAAAACCCCTTCTCCTCCACGAGCCGGCGCGTGATCTCCGCGCGCCACGTATAGAACTCGGACGTCCCATGTGAGGCTTCGCCGAGGAGGACGAAGCGGGAGTCGCCGACGAGGTCGAGAAGGGGATCGAGGCTGGTCGCATCGCGCAACGGGTGCGCTGCGCGCCCCACGCTCGCGGCGATCGAGTCCGCGTCGATGTCCTGGGCGGGTGTTCGGCGGCGGCCGAAGAGCGCCATGGCTCGCCTCGAAGCGAATAGGGAGAGGAAGGTGCCTCGCGCGCGCCGATTCTCCATCGGCAAGAGGTTGGCCAGGGTGCGAGCGACGCGCGCGACACCCGGCGGGTGGCGCGGAGCGTGCAACCGGCCAAACGCGTGACGTCTGCCATAGCCACCCGAGCCGGTAGGACCGACGCTGCCGGCGCCACCGATGGGTTCGGGAGCTGCGCCGCCGCGGCCCGCCGGGCGCTCGCGGTCGCCACGCTCCTGGCGACGGCGCTCACCCCCGATCGCTCTGCCGCGGCGCAGCTCCCGAGCGCCAACGCTGGCGCTCTCGCACTCGGCGGCACGTACACGGCGCAGGCCCGCGGCGCCGATGCCGTCGCCTGGAATCCGGCCGCGCTCGGGCTGCCAGGGACGCCGCGCTTCTCCGTCGCCGTGCTTCCGACGCGTGGTACGCTCGGGCTCCACCAGGTCTCGCTCGGCGTCGTCGGCGCGTACATCGATACCATCGTGCCGGTCGAGTTCAATCGCGGCTACATCGCGCGCATCACGGGGCAGGTGAGCGAGCGCGGCACCTCGGGGTTCGAGGGGAGCCTCGTGGCGCTGAGCCGCGGCCGGTTCGGAATGCAGGTGGCGAGCCTCGGCCGCTCGATCCAGCGCATCGCACCGGATCCGGGCGCGCTCGAAGCCTTCGAGCAAGCGGGCCGGCTCGACTTCGCCGGCGCGAGCTACGATGTGGTCGTCGCGTCCACGGCCGCGCTGTCCTACGCCGTGCCGCTCCGTACGCCGCGTGCGGGCGCGCGGGGCGGCGCGCTCGCCATTGGCGCGACGGTGAAGTACACCGTTGGCCACGCGCTCATCTACGGCTACGATCGTGGCAGCCTGCTCACGCTCGAGCCGCTCGCGCTCGCGATTGATTTTCCGGTGATCGAGTCGGACACGGTCTTCGACCGTCCGGAGAACAAGGGTCGCGGGATCGGGGTCGATGTGGGCGCCGCATGGGAGGGCTCGCGGTGGTCGGCGGGGCTGGCCGTGCGCAACGCGGTGCGCACGTTCCGGTGGCGCGAGGACGAGTTCATCTTCCGCCCTGGCACCGCGCTCTTCCGCCGGGACACCGCCGCCGCGGAGTTCGACGCGCTCCCCTTCGCGCACGCACCGGCGGAGCTACGCCGGAAGCTGCGCGGCCTGCGTTGGCCGCCGAGCGTATCGGCGGGCGTCGCGGTGCGAGCCCGGCGCGACCTCATGCTCTCCGGCGAATTCCGGCGCGCCCTGGGCGCCGGGCTCGAGGTGGAGCCACGGACCCACGCAGGCGTGAGCGCGGAATATCGCGTCCGCCGTGCGGTCGCGTTGCGGGCGGGCGGCGCGCGTGTGACGAGCGGATATCAGCTCGCCGGCGGCGCAGGAGTGGACATCGGCGCCATTGGGGTGTCGCTCGGTGCGTCACACCGCACGAGCCCGGTGGGTGGCGCGACGACGGGGATGCTCTCGGTCGGCTACACGCGGCGCTGATCGCGGCGTCGCGTACGTGCGATGGCGTATCGCGCGCTACGGCACGAGCTCGACGACGTCGCCCCGCGCGAAGCGCTCGAGCTCCGAATCATCCGCGAGCGCGAAGGCGAAGAGACCGACCCGCGGCGACCCATCGGCGCGCAGCGCGCTCGGAATCTCGAGCATCTGCACGACGCCGGAGCCGCCGAGCGTCGCGAAGTCGCCGAGGGCGAAGCGCTGCGGCTCGAGGATGCGCGCGAGCACGACGGGCAGCTGAAACGCGATGTGCGCGGTCTGCTCGATCTCGAAGAGAATGCGGGGCACTACGGATCGCTCATCTCGAGGTGGTCGCGGGGTGGCCGGCCGCGTCGGCGACCGTCAGTGCGCTCACTTCCTGTCCGGCACCGTCCGATCGTCCGGAGACGAATCCTCCGGCACGCTGGTCAGGGTGCTCAAACCTTCGAAGTAGCGTCGATGTGTGCGCCGAAGTGCTGATTCCGTAGCAGCTTCCAGTAGGACGACCTCGCGCTCGGTACCGCTACGATTCAACTCTAGCTCGAGATCAAGACGTGCGTTCGCAGCGTCGGCACGTTCAGTTGCCTCGAAGGTCCTGAGCGTGACTATGCGGCCGCGACGGCGATCGTACTCGATCAGAAACAGCACGCTTGCCTCCCGCGATGTTACGCAGGGCGGAGATACTGTTTTCTAGGCTAGGACTCATCTCGCGTTTCATTGTCAGCGGTCGCACCTCGTCCGCCATTTCCGGAATCTATCGCTCTCCGCGCCCCGCCGGCTGCTGCTGCGTCAGGCAGTGGAGTGTGCCCAGCCCCCACACGAGATCCACCGCGTGGATACCCACCACCGCGCGACCCGGAAAGAGCTCGGCGAGCGTGTTCAGCGCCACGCGGTCGTTCGGGTCGTTGAAGGTCGGGACGATCACCACGCCGTTCGCGATGTAGAAGTTCGCGTAGCTCGCCGGCAGGCGCTCGCCGTCCATGACCACAGCGCGCGGAAAGGGGAGCGTCACCACGCGGAGGCCGCCCTCGAACGTGCGTGAGGCCAGTTCCAGCCGCCGCAGATTGTCGGCCGAGCGCGCGTGGTTGTCGTCGGCGGGGTCGGGCTCGTGGGCGAGCACCACCGTGTGTCGGTCGGTGAAGCGCGCGATGTCGTCCACGTGCCCATGCGTGTCGTCACCCACGCACCCCTCGCCCAGCCAGATGGTGCGGTAGATCCCCAAGTACTCCGCGAACGCGCGCTCGTAGTCCGCGCGCCCGAGACCGGGGTTCCGCACCTGTACGTCGGAGAGGAGCCATTCCTCGGTCACGAGCATCGTGCCCGCGCCGTCTGTCTCGATGCCGCCACCCTCCAGCACCAGCCGCCCACCGCCATCGGGCCGCTCGGCCTCCAGGAGGGGGAGGCCGGCGAGCTGTGCGACCGAGCGCGCGATCAGCTCGTCGCTCGCGTAATTCTCGTACTTCGCCCACGCGTTGAAGCGCCAGGCAATCAGCTCGACCCCGCCATCGGCGCGCACCACGCCGGTCGGCCCGGCGTCGCGGAGCCACACGCGGTCGCTGGGCACCAGGTGGAAGCGGCAGCGGTCGAGGTGCACGCCATGCGCCTCGCACGACCGGATGGCTTCCTCGCGTACCTCCGCCGTATGGCAGAGGATCTCCACCCGCTCGTAGCCGTGGAGCACGCGCACGATCTCGGCGTACACCCAGGGGATCGGCTCGAATTTGCCGGGCCAGTCCGGCCGGTGATGCGGCCAGCCAATCCACGTCGCCGCGTGCGGCTCCCATTCGGCGGGCCAGCGTCGGGAGGTGCGAGCCGTGCTCGCGTCGGAGGTGGCGGCAGATCGTACGTCGTGCGACAACGGGCGCGTCTTTCGCTAGCCCCGTGTCAGTCGGCTGCGACCACGGGGTGCTCGCCCGTCCGGTGGCGGAGCCGGTCGGTGCCGAGTGCGACGACGAACATACACGCCATCACGGCCGACGACGTCCAGAACGGAACGACGGTGCCGAGCTTGTCCCACGCGAAGCCGGCGTAGAGCGGGTAGAGTACGCGGACGACTCCGCCGAACGTCTGTTGCACCCCCATGTAGAGGCCACGCTCGTTGTCGCCCACCACCTGCGAGAGGAGCGCGGTCACCGCCGGAAACGCGAACGTCGCGCCCAGCGGCATGAGCGCGGCGGAGAGCGCGAGGAGCGGAATGCTCGTCGTCAGCGGCGTGAAGAAGATGCCGACCGCGAGCAGCGCGATGCCGAGGCGCGACGTCTTCGGCTCGCCCAGCCGCTCGATCACCTTGCCGAGCAGGCCGATGCGGAAGACGACGTTGAGCACGCCGATGTACGCGAAGAAGTAGCCGATCGTGCGCTCCGTCGCATGGAAGCGTGCGTCGAGAAAGAGGGTGAGGATGCCGGACGCCGTCACCCCGTAGAAGGCGCCAATCGTGATGGCGTAGATCCAGATGAGCTTGGACGCCGGCTCGCCGGGGTGCATGAGGATGCGCCAGACGGCGGCCTGCGGCGACCGTGCGCTCCGCGACCGTGCGCGCGCGGCCACGTCGTGCGACTCGTGGAGGTAATACCAGACGAAGGTGATGTTGAGCAGGCAGAGCGCCGCCGCCACGAGACCCGGCGCCGGCCGTCCGAGCCGCGATGTCTCCGAGCCGATGAGCGGCCCTACCATCACGCCCACGTTCGTCGCGGCGGAGAGCCAGCCTAGACCCTGCGCGCGCTTCCTGGGCTCCATGGCGTCGGACACGTAGGCCTGGATCACGCCCACCGTACCGCCGCCCGCGCCCTGGACGAGACGGGAGAGGAGCAGGAGCCAGAGCGAGTCCGCGAACGCGAACACCACGTACGACACGGCGCTCGCGGCGAGTCCGATCATCATCGCCGGCCGCCGTCCGTAGCGGTCGGAGACGCGCCCCCAGAACGGCGCGCTCAGCAGCTGCGCCGCCGAGAAGGATGCGACGATGAGCGTGAGGTGAAACCCGCTTGCGCCGAGGTTCTTGGCGTAGAAGGGCAGGAGGGGCATCAGCATCAGGAGCCCGACCATGTCCATGAACGCCGTCAGCATCAGCACCCGCAGGCTTCGCGGCACCGGACGTAGCACGAACCACAGCATCGCCACGACAATGGCGGCGCCGAGCACCCGCACCAGGATCATCACCCGCGGTAACCTCCGGTCGCCGGCGCTACTCGGCTCGGCCGAGCGCGGCGGGCGGAACCGAGCGCCGTACGAGCCCGGCGAGCGCGACGATCGTGAGCAGGTACGGAATCATCTGCACGAACTGTGAGGGGATCGCCTGCGTTCCCTGGAGCTGGATCTGCAGCGTCTCCGCGGTCGCGAAGAGGAGACACGCGATGCCGGCGCGCGCCGGATCCCACCGACCGAAGATGATCGCCGCCAGCGCGATGAAGCCGCGCCCGGCGGTCATGCCGTCGGTGAACTGATGCTGGTCGAGCGCGAGATACACGCCGCCAAGCGCCGCGAGCACGCCGGAGAGCGCGACGGCCACGTAGCGCACGCGCTTCACGCGGACGCCCAACGTCTCCGCCGCCTGTGGATGCTCGCCGACCGCGCGCACGCGGAGCCCGAAGGGCGTGCGGTACATCACCCAGGTGAGAATGGGGATGACGAGCAGCCCCATCCAGACGAGCGGGTTCGCGAAGGAGCCCAGAAGCGCGTTCCCGCCGCTCACCTCGGTGGTGTAGCCGGGGACCCGCGGGGAGTTGGACGAGCTGTCGAAGGCGAGGCGGAGGAAGAAGCGCGTGAGGCCGACGACGAGGAGATTGATGGCGATCCCGACGACGATCTGGTCCGCACGGTAGCGGATGGTCGCGACCGAATGGAGGAGCCCGAAGAGGAGCCCGCCCGCGATGCCGGAGAGGACGCCGACGGTCGCGCTCCCCGTGTAGAAGCCGCCGAGCGCCGCGCAGAAGGCGCCGCTCAACATGAACCCTTCGAGCGCGAGGCTGACGATTCCGGCCTTCTCCGCCATCACGCCGCCCGCGGCGGCGAAGAGGTAGGGGACGGCGATGCGAATCGTCTGCGCCAGAAAGTCGAGGAGGCGCATGGCTATGCGTCCGCGCTCCCGCGACTCAGCCGGAGCACGCGCCGCACCTCGGGAACGGCGGCGGCGACGGCCAGGATCACGATCCCCTGGAGCACCTCGACCATCTGCTTGGGGACGAGCGCGTGGATGGCGAGCCCGCCCTGCGAGAGGGTGGCGAAGAAGAGCGCGGCGAGGACGACGCCAACAGGGTGATTGCGCCCGACGAGTGCCACGGCGATGCCGAGGAAGCCCGCGCCGCCCGCGAACCCTTCCTCGTAGTAGTGCTTGTAGCCGAGGACGTAGTTGATGCCACCGAGGCCAGCGAGGGCGCCGGAGAGGGCGAGGGTGCGCACCCAGACGGTGGCGACGCGGACTCCGCCGTACTCCGCGGCCTCCGGCTGGAGGCCGGTGGCGCGCAGCTCGTAGCCACCGCGCGTGCGGAAGAGATACCAACCGACCGCTGTGGCGATGACCAGTGCGATGAGGAAGGTGACGTTCGCGGCCGAGCCGTGGAATGGCGTGATGAAGTCCGCGAAGCGCGGCACCGCGCCGGCCTTCAGCTGCGGCGTGTGGAGCGTCTCCGGCACGTGCAGCTTGGCGGCGACGATCCAGTTGAGGAGGGCGAGCACGATGAAGTTGAGCATGATCGTGACGATCACCTCGTGCGCGCCGAAGCGGGCCTTGAGCACGCCCGGCACGTACCCCACTGCGCCGCCGCCGAGCGCCGCGGCCAGCATCAGCACGGGCACGGCGAGGAGAGCCGGCACGCCAGCGGGGAGGAGAAGCCCCACCACCGCCGCCGCGAACCCGCCCGCCGCGAGCTGCCCTTCGGCGCCGATGTTGAACAGCCCCGCACGGAGCCCGAACGACACGGCGAGCCCGGTGAAGACGAGCGTCGTCGCCTTGTACAACACCTGCCCGAAACCGTACGCGTTGCCCCACGTCCCCTCGAGGAGGAGCCGGTAGACCGCGCCCGGCGCCTGGCCGAAGCTCAGGATCAGGATGTCGCCGGCGACGACGGCCACCAGGAGCGCCACGAGCGGCGGGAGGAGCGTCTCCTCGATCCGTGTGCGCCAGGCGCCTGTCTGCGAGGGCGCGACGACCGACGCGGAGGGTGGCGGCCCCTGCGACGCGGCGACCGGAGGCGTGGTGGCTGTCACGCCAGGCTCCCGCCGGCCACGCCCGCACTCCCACCGGCCGCGCCCGTCATGAGCGGTCCCAGCGTCTCCTCCGACGCCTCCCCTCGGCGCAGGATGCCGGCGATGCGGCCGCCATACATCACGGCGACCTGATCGGAGAGCGCGAGGATCTCGGTCAGCTCCGCGGACACGAGCAGGATTGCCTTCCCGGCGTCGCGCGCGGCGCGAAGCTGTGCGTGGATGAACTCGATCGCGCCGACATCCACGCCGCGCGTGGGCTGCGAGGCGAGGAGCACGGTGTAGCGGTCGCCCATCTCGCGCGCGATCACGACCTTCTGCTGGTTGCCGCCGGAGAGGGCGCGCGCGGGGAGTGCCGCGTCCGGCGGGCGTACGTCGAACCGCCCGATCTTCTCCGCGGCGTTCCGCGCGATGCTGTCGCGGTCGAGCTGGCTGCCCCGCGTGAAGCGGTGCTGGAGACCGAGGATGAGGTTGTCCTCCACCGGGTACTCGAGGATGAGCCCGCGCCGGTGACGGTCTTCGGGGATGTGCGCGAGGCCCGCGTCCACGCGTGCGCGGACGCTGGCACGGGTGATGTCGCGCTGGCCGAGGAGGATAGTGCCCGAGATGGCGGCACGGAGGCCGGCGATCGCCTCGATGAGCTCCGTCTGCCCGTTCCCCTCGACCCCCGCGATACCGTAGATCTCGCCCGCCCGCACGTGGAAGGTGACGCCGTCGACGGCGCGGGGGCGATTCGAGCCGGCGACGACGAGGTTCTGGACCTCGAGCGCGGCCTCGGCGCGTGTGGCGGAGATAGGAGCGGAGCGCACTCGATCGGTGGTGTCCGCCGCGGATGGATGACGCGGTGCGGCGAGGGCTGGCGTATCGTGTTCATTGGGGGGGCCCCCCCGCGCGATGTCGGCCGCCAGCACCACATCGCGCCCCACCATCGCCCGCGCGATCTCCGCCGGGCTCGTCTCCGCCGTCTTCATCCGCGCGACCGTCGCCCCGTGCCGCATCACGGTGATCTGATCGGTCACGTCCATCACTTCGTCGAGCTTGTGGGTGATGAGCACGATCGTGCCACCGCCATCCCGGAGACGCCGCAGTACGCGCCAGAGCTCACGCACCTCGAGTGGAGAGAGCACCGCCGTCGGCTCGTCGAGGATCAGAACGCGTGCGCCGCGGAAGAGCGTCTTGAGGATCTCCACGCGCTGTGCCTGCCCCACCGACAGGTCGCGCACGCACGCACGCGCGTCCACCTCGAGCCCGAACTGACGTCCCAGCTCCTGCACCTCGAGCAGCGCGCGCGCCATGTCGATCGCCGCGCCACGCTTGGGCTCCCGCCCCAGCACAACGTTCTCCGCCACCGTGAGCGTGGGGACGAGCATGAAGTGCTGGTGCACCATCCCCACATTGGCGGCGATCGCGTCCGCCGTAGTCCACCCGGTGACGTTCTGCCCGTTCACCTCCACCGTGCCGGCGTCCGGCGCGTAGAGTCCGGCGAGGATGCGCATGAGGGTGGACTTGCCCGCGCCGTTCTCGCCGACGAGCGCGTGGACTTCGCCGGTACACACCTCGAGTGACGCGCCCTGATTCGCCTGCACGGGGCCGAAACACTTCTCGATCCCCCGCATGAGGATCATCGGCGCGGGGGCAGCCGGAGCAGCCGGAGCGATCGGCGTGGCCGGCGTGGCCGGCGTGGCCGCGACGGGCGCCGCCTGAGGCTCGGTCATCGCGTGCTGGGGACGGCGATCCGGCCGGCGATGATCTCCGCCTTGAGGGCCTCCACCCGCGCACGCACGCTGTCGGGGATGAGCGCCCGGTTGTGCTCGTCGTACACGTACCCGACGCCACCCTCCGCCAGCCCGTACGAGTAGATGCCGCCCTTGAACGTTCCCGCCTTGACCCGGCGGATCACGTCGAAGGTCACGGCGTCCACACCCTTCACCATCGAGGTGAGCACGAAGCCCGGCGCCGACTCGTACTGATCCGCGTCCACGCCGATCGCCAGCCGCTTCATCTGGCGAGCCGCCTCGAAGACGCCAAGCCCCGTGGAGCCCGACGCGTGAAAGATGATGTTGACGCCCGACTGGTACTGGCTGAGTGCGAGCTCCTTCCCGCGGCCGGGATTGCGGAAGGCCTCCGGCGTCACGCCCGCGTATTGCGCGACGACTGAGCAGTCAGGGCAGACGTGCTTGACTCCCGCGCGGTAGCCGGCCTCGAACTTGTGGATGAGCGGGATGTCCATGCCGCCCACGAAGCCTACTCGCTTCGAGCCGCCCACGAGCGCCGCGAGCGCGCCCACGAGGAAGCTCCCTTCCTCTTCGCGGAACTTGAGCGCCGCGAGATTGCTCGGCGGCGGCACGACGCGGCCGGCCGAGTCCGTGGTGAGGGCGTAATCCACACCGGCGAAGGCGATGCCGGGGTACTCCTTCGCCAGCCCGGTGAGATCGTCGGTGAAGATGAAGCCGATCCCGGCGACGAGGTCCATCCCCTCGGCCGCGAGGAGGCGCAGGCCGGCCTCGCGGTCGGAGCCCTCGCCCGGTTCGATGAAGCGCACCTGTGCCGCCAGATCCCGCTCCGCCCGCTCGGCGCCGAGGTAGGCGCCATCGTTGAAGGATTTGTCGCCGCGGCCGCCGACATCGAAGACGACCCCGACGTCCACACCCTCGCCAACCGCCTCGTTCGCCGCGCCAGCCGGCCGAACGAACAGCAGCGCGACGTGGACGGCGAGCAGCGCGCCGAGGACGATGAGGAGCTTGCGCATCGCGGGAAAGAATCACTCCCGGCGAGCGGGGGGGCAAGAGAGCGGGGAGCGGGATGCGGGAGGCGCGCTCTCGCCGGGCCGCCGCCCTCCCGGCCCGCCCGTCCAGGCGGGTAGGTTACATCCACTCGGCACTCGGCACTCGGCACTCAAGCACGACACATGGCAGAACGCATTCGTACACGGTTTCTCGTCATCGGCAGCGGCGTCGCCGGTCTCCACGCGGCGTGGCGCGCCTCGGCTGGAGCCGACGTCGTCGTCGTCACGAAGATGTCGCTCTTCGACAGCGCCACCGCCTACGCGCAGGGTGGCATTGCCGCCGCGCTCGGTGCCGGCGACTCGCCAGAGCTGCACCGCCGCGATACGCTCGCCGCCGGCGCGGCGCTCTGCGATGCCGAAGCGGTTGAGGTGCTCGTGAAGGAAGGGCCGGCGCGCGTCCGCGAGCTGCACGCCGCCGGCGCCGATTTCGACCTCGAGCCGAGTGGCGATTTTCAGCTCGGGCGCGAGGCCGCGCACTCGCAGAATCGGATCGTCCACGCGCACGGTGACCAGACGGGCGCCGAGGTCGCACGCACGCTGATCGAGCGGGTGCGCGCGAGCGAGCGCGTACGCGTGATCGAGCGCGCGCGCGCACTCGACCTCATCATCAGCGAGGGCGGCGACTGCTGCGGCGTGCGCGTGAGCGTCGCCGGCCGCGCCACGGACGTGATCGCGGATGCGACCGTGCTGGCCACGGGCGGCTGCGGACAGGTGTACCGCTACACCACCAATCCGCAGGTCGCGACGGGCGACGGCTTCGCCATCGCGCACCGCGCCGGCGCCCGGCTCGCCGACATGGAGTTCGTGCAGTTCCATCCGACGGCGCTCGACACGCCGGAGAACCCGCTCGCGCTCATCTCCGAGGCTGTCCGCGGCGAGGGCGCGGTGCTGCGGAACGACGCCGGCGAGCGGTTCATGGTCGGTCGCCACGAGCTGGCCGAGTTGGCGCCGCGCGACGTGGTGGCCCGCGAAATCTTCCGCGAGCGCCGTCCCGCCAGCGCTGGCGCTCCGGCCCGCACCGTCTGGCTCGACGCGACGAATCTGGACGCCGAGTTCGAGCGCCGCTTTCCCGGCATCTTCGCGCTCTGCGCGGCACGCGGCATCGACCCGCGCTCGGCCCTGATCCCCGTGACGCCGGCGGCGCACTACATGATGGGCGGCATCCTCACCGACCTCGTCGGGCGGTCGAGCGTGCCCCGGCTCTACGCGTGTGGCGAGGTGTCGAACACGGGCGTCCACGGCGCGAACCGCTTGGCGTCGAACTCGCTCCTCGAGGGGCTCGTGTTTGCCGAGCGGGTCGCGCGGGACATGGCGGAAACGCCGGCGCTCGGCGCGGAGCCGCCGGTGGCCGACTGGAGCGTGCCGGCCCTCCGCGACCGGGGCGCCGCGCAGGTGGCCGCGAACGCGGTGCGGAATGCCATGTGGGAGTATGCGGGCATCGACCGCACCGCCGACGGCCTCCGGCGCTGTGTCGCCGCCCTGGCCGAGATCGAGCGCCGGCTGCCGGAAGGCGCCACGGAAGAACGCAACATGGTGGAGACCGCACACCTGATCGCCGACGCGGCCCTGCTGCGTGAGGAGTCGCGCGGTGGCCATTACCGGAGCGATTACCCCACCACGAAGCGCACGTGGGAGGGGAAGCACATCGTCTGGTAGATATATTACCCCGCATGACTCCACCAGCCGACCTCAGCCCCGAGATCAAAGCACTCGCCCGCGAGCGGAACGCCGTCATCCTCGCCCACAACTACGAGCGGCCGGAGGTGCAGGACGTCGCCGATTTCGTGGGCGACTCGCTCGGACTCTCGCGCGAGGCAGCAAGGACGGACGCGGACGTCATCGTCTTCTGCGGCGTCCACTTCATGGCGGAGACGGCAGCTATTCTCTCGCCGGGCAAGACCGTGCTCCTGCCCGACATGGCGGCCGGCTGCTCGCTCGCGGCGTCGATCAGCGCGGACGATCTGCGCGAGTGGAAGGCGGAGTTTCCGGGCGCGGCCGTCGTCTCCTACGTGAACACGACGGCCGAGGTGAAGGCGGAGAGCGACTACTGCTGCACATCGGGAAACGCGGTGGAAGTCGTCAACTCCATCCCGGCCGACCGCGAGATTCTCTTTCTCCCTGACATGTTCCTCGGCGCCCACGTGCGCCGCATGACGGGGCGCGAGAACATGCGCGTGTGGCCGGGCGAGTGCCACGTGCACGCGGGCATCGATCCCGAGCACATCGCGCTGCAACGCGCGCGGCATCCCGACGCGGAGTTCCTCATCCATCCCGAGTGCGGCTGCTCGACGAGCGTGCTCGAGGCGATGAGCGCGGGCGACGTGGATGCCGAGGGCGTACAGATTCTCTCGACCGAGGGGATGATCCGGCGTCCGGCGATCAGCGACGCACGCGAGTTCATCGTCGCGACGGAGGTCGGCATCCTCCACCGGCTGCGCAAGGAGAACCCGGCCAAGCGCTTCTACCCGGCGAACGACCGCGCCTCGTGCGCGTACATGAAGGTGACCACGCTCCCCAAGGTGCTACGCTCGCTCGAGCGCTTGCAGCACCGTATCACCGTCCCCGCGGCGATCGCGGATCGTGCGCGCCTCGCGATCGAGCGCATGGTGGCGATCGGCGGGACGGCATCCACCCCGCTCCTCCCTGGCGAACAGGATCCCGGCGAATGAGTCCTACCCGCGCGACGCGTCCCGTCCTCAAGATCGGCCCGAACGACGTCGGCCCACTCCCCATCAACGATCTGCTCCGCTTCCCGCTCGACCGCCGGCAGCTCGTCGCGCGCGTGCGGAACGCGCTCCGCGAGGATGGCGCGTTCGATGACATCACGACGATCGCGACTGTCGTCTCCAATCGCCGCGCACGCGCGACGATGGTGGCGCGCGCGGCGGGAACGATCTCCGGCGTGCCGCTCGCCATCGCGGCGTTCCGCATATTGGACCCCAAGGCGACGATCCGCGTGGACGTGAACGACGGCGGCCGCGTGCAGCCGGGCACATCGGTGATGTACATCTCGGCGCATGCCCGCGCTCTGCTCTCGGCCGAGCGCGTGGCGCTCAACTTCATGCAGCGGCTCTCGGGGATCGCGACGCTCACCTCGCGCTACGTGGACGCGGTACGCGGCACGCGGGCGCGCATCTTCGATACGCGAAAGACGACGCCGGGCTGGCGCCTGCTCGAGAAGTACGCCGTGCGCGCCGGCGGCGGCGTCAATCACCGCCTGGGCCTCACCGACGCCATCCTCATCAAGGACAACCACCTCGCCGCGCTCGGTGGCGACATCCCACTCGCCGTGGAGCGCGTCCGGCGCCTCGCGCCGAAGGGCTCGCGGCTCGAGGTGGAGTGCGACCGCGTGGAACAGGTGGAGGCCGCGCTCGCTGCCGGCGTGGACGTGGTGCTGCTCGACAACATGTCGGCTGAGGACCTCGAGCGGTGTGTGGCGCTGGCGAAGGATCGCGCGCTGACCGAGGCGTCGGGCGGCATCTCGCTCGATACGGTGCGCCGCGTGGCCGACACCGGTGTGGACTGGATCTCCGTCGGCGCGCTCACGCACTCCGCTCCGTCACTGGATCTGGCGCTGGACTTCGAGTCGTTGGCGTGACGACCCGTCGCCCTCCGGCCGAGGACGTGCTCCGCCGCAACAACGTGAAGGTCTTCGGCGGCGGCACACAGCCCATGCTGTTCGCGCACGGGTTCGGCTGCGACCAGAACATGTGGCGCTTCGTGACGCCGGCGTTCGAGGCCGACTATCGGATCGTCCTCTTCGACTACGTCGGCTCGGGGAAGTCCGACCTCGGCGCGTACGATGCCGCGCGCTACGGCGACCTCGATGGCTACGCGCAGGACGTGCTCGACGTCTGTCACGCGCTCGACCTCACCGACGTCATCTTCGTCGGGCACTCGGTGAGCAGCATGGTCGGCACGCTGGCCGCGAATAGCGAGCCCGAGCGGTTCGCGCGGCTCATCTGGGTCGGGCCCTCACCCCGCTACGTCAACGACCTGCCGGACTACGTTGGCGGGTTCGAGCGCGCGGACCTGGAGGGGCTGCTCGACACCATGGATCGGAACTACATCGGCTGGGCGAACTTTCTCGCGCCCGCCATCATGAAGAATCCCGACCGGCCGGAGCTGAGCCGCGAGCTCGAGGAGAGCTTCTGCTCGACCGATCCGACGATCGCCCGGCGCTTCGCCGAGGCGACGTTCTTCGCGGACAACCGGGCAGACCTCGCGATGCTGACGGTTCCCGCGCTCATCATGCAGTGTTCCGACGACCTCATCGCGCCGCTGTCGGTCGGTGACTACCTGCACCGCTGCGTGCCGGCCAGCACGCTCCGGGTGCTCGAGGCCACGGGCCACTGCCCGCACATGAGTCACCCGGAGGAGACCATCCGGGTGATGAAGGAGTATCTTGGCGCGACCCCTGGCCGTGCGTGAGCCGCGGCGCGGCCGGCCACGACGACCTGACTCGCGAGGGCATGGACGACCTGCTGAACACCGCGCCGTGCGGCTTCGTCTCGTTCACCGACGACGGGCGCATCACGGCGGCCAACGCCACCCTGGCGGAGATGCTCGGCCATGCCGAGGGCGAGCTGACGGACCGCCCGCTGGAGTCGCTCCTCACGATCGCCAGCCGGATCTTCTTCCAGACGCACCTCTTCCCGCTGCTCCGGCTGCACGGTCGCGCCGAAGAGATCTTCGTGACACTGCGGGCCCGCGACGGCGCGGACGTGCCGGTCCTTGTCAATGTGGCGCGCCGCGAGCGTGATGGAGTCGTCGTCAGCGACTGCGTGCTCGTGCCGCTGCGGCGCCGGAACCTCTACGAGGAGCAGCTCCTCCAGGCGCGGCGGGCGGCCGAGGAGGCACGGGCCGAAGCTGAGCGCGCCAACGCGGCGAAGAGCCAGTTCCTCACGATGATGAGCCACGAGCTGCGCACGCCCCTCAACGCCATTGGTGGCTACACCGAGCTCCTGGCGCTGGGGATCCGCGGCCCGGTCACGCCGGAGCAGCTCGAGGACCTCGCGCGCATCCGGAAGAGCCAGCGCCACCTACTCGGCCTGATCGAGGGGGTGCTCGACTACGCCCGGGTCGAACGGGGTGCCGTGCACTACGAGCTGGCCGATGTCGTGCTGGACGAGGCATTGACCACGAGCGAGGCGCTCGCCGCGCCGCAGGCCCGGGCCAAGCGTATCGCGCTGGAGTACGCCCGGCGCGACGCCGCGCTCGTCGCCCGCGCCGACGCCGAGAAGCTGCGGCAGATCGTCGTCAACCTGCTCTCGAACGCCGTGAAGTTCACCGAGGCGGGCGGCGCGATCACCCTGACCGGCGAGGCGGGCCCCGCAGATGGCGCGGGTGACCCGACCGTCGTCGTGCGTGTCGCCGACACCGGCTGTGGGATCGCGGTGGACCAGCGCGATCGAGTCTTCGAGCCGTTCGTCCAGGTGGACGCGAGTCACGCGCGCTCGCACGAGGGCGTTGGACTCGGCCTCGCGATCAGCCGCGATCTCGCCCGCGGTATGGGCGGCGACCTGACGCTCGAGAGCGAGGAAGGGAAGGGGTCCGTGTTCACGCTCACGCTGCCCCGGGTCGCGCGCCCGTGAGCCTGGCACGCTGCACCACGATGCCGGACGACTGACCGATTGCCCATGGCCGACCTCCTCTACGGGTGGGACCGCATCTCGCGCGGCGCGCATCTCGCCGCGGGCGTTCTCGTTGCCGTGAGCGGCGCGCTCTCCGGTATCTTCGTCGTCATCGCGAACGCGTGGATGAACACGCCGTCCGGCTTCAAGCTCGCGCGCGATGGTGTGCTGTACGACATCGATCCGATCGGCGCGATGATGACACCCGCCGCGTTTCCGCAGACGCTGCACATGACGCTCGCCGCCTATGCGGCCACGGGCTTCGTCGTCGCCGGGATTCATGCCTACTACTTGCTGCGCAACCCCGCCAGCGCGTTCCACCGCCACGCCCTCGGCGTTGCGCTCCTCGTCGGCGCGCCAGCCGCGCTCGCGCAACCGCTCTCCGGGGATGTGAGCGCGCGCTACGTCGCGAAGTGGCAGCCAGCGACGCGATCGGACCGATCTGGGAAGCCAACCACGTCTGGCTCATCATCGTGGTCGTGCTCCTCTTCACCTGCTTCCCGCCCGCGTTCGGTATGCTCAGCACCGTGCTCCACATCCCGCTCACGCTCATGCTGGTGGGAATCGTACTGCGCGGGTCGGCGTTCATCTTCCGTGCGTACGATGCCCGGCCGGCCGCTGGTGGGCGCGACGCTGGCGAGCAGGCCCGATGGGGGCGCACCTTCGCCATGGCGAGCGTGATCACGCCCGTCCTGCTCGGCGTCTGCATCGGCGCCGCGGTGTCGGGACGCGTGGGACGAGCGAGCGCCGCGCTCGACCGAGCCGGGGCCGCCGGGTCCGCGGCGGGGACGACTTTCCATGCTGTCTTCATCTCGCCATGGCTGACGCCCTTCGCGCTCGCCGTCGGCGGGCTCACGCTCGCGCTTTTCGCGTTCCTCGCCGCCGTCTATCTCACGGTCGAGGCGCGCGACGGTGCGCTGCGCGAGGAATTCTCTGGGGATGGCCGCTCGCGCAGTACCCCTATGTGATTCCGCCCTCGGTCACCATCGCGGACGCGGCGGCCCCGGCCGTCACCCTGCGCCGCGCGCTCTGGGCGCTCGCGATCGGCTCGGTGGTGCTCATCCCATCGCTCGTCTACCTCTTTCGCGTGTTCAAGGGCGCGGCGTCAGCGTTCGAGCGGGTGGACGCGCGGTGGTGATACGTACGCTGGCATCTGCGCTGACGCTCGCATCGGCGTTGGCTGGGCGCGCGGCGCCTGCCTCGACGTCATCGAGAATTGCGTCGTCTACCGGGTAGCCTCCGGCCGCGCGTACATCCGCCGCGGCCGTGCGCCGAAGCTCATCTTCCTCTGCCTCGAGCGTCACGCGGTTGGCGCGAAAGCGCTTGCCGGCCTCCACGCAGAACAGGTCGCAGAGCGCCAGCTCCCGGGCACACGCCCCCTCGCCACGCTCGGCCAGCAGCGCCTGGGTGCGCGCCATCGTCGCCGCTGTGGCAACGAGCTCGATTGCCATGTTCGCCAGGCGCTCGAGCACCATCTGCCGGTCCACGATCGCACGGCGGTGCTTCCGGATCGCGCGATCCGTCGCGGCGGTGAGCTCGCGCGCGTGCTTCTCGAAGAACGCTTTGTGAGTGTCGAGTCGCGCGTGGAGCGGCGTATCGATGGCATCTGTGACGCCAATAGCGGTGCGCACCCGACTGACTGCATAGGCGCCGAGGAGGTCGAGCGAGCGGATGGGCCGGCGGAGCGCGGTGCCCACTTCCTTGAGTCGCTCGGCGGGCCCCTGCACGCCGTTCAGCGCGATGAAGAGACGGAGGATCTCGTTCGCGCCCTCGAAGATCCGATTGATGCGCGCGTCGCGGAGGTTGCGCTCGTAGGGGTATGGCTTCACGAAGCCACGCCCACCGGCCACCTGCACCATCTCGTCCGCGGCGCGCCAGATCATCTCGCTCGCGAACACCTTCGAGCACGCCACCTCGAGCGCGTAGTCGGCATCGCCACGGTCGGCGAGCGCGCAGAGCCAGCCGAGCATCGCGTCGGCTGCATACGCCTCCGCGGCGAGCGTGGCGAGCTTGCGCTGCGTGATCTCGAAATCGGCCAGCGGCTTCCCGAACTGCACGCGATCCTCGGCGTAGCGCGTCATCTCGCCGAGAATCTGCTTCGCGCCGCCCACGCAGCCGGCGGTGAGCGTGAGGCGCCCGCCATTCAACACCTGCACGGCGACCGCGAACCCTTTGCCGACGGTGCCGAGCACGTGGTCGGCCGGTACCTCGAGATCCTCGTACGCGAGCTCCGCCTGCGTGGAGCCACGAATCCCCAGCTTGCGCACGGTTCCGACCACGCGAAAGCCGGGCATGTCGGGCCGGATGATGAACGCGGTGGGCCGAAGGACGCGCCGCGTCCCCCCGCGCGCATCGGAACCGCGCGCGTCCGGCCGCTCGACGGTCGTCTGCGCGAAGGTCGCGATGACGCCCGCGCGTTGTCCATTGCCGATCCAGAGCTTGCGCCCGTTGAGCACCCAGGTGCCGTCGTCGCGCCGTTCCGCGCGGGTCACGATGTTCTGCGCGTCGGAGCCGGTCTCGGGCTCGGTGAGCGCGTAGGCCGCGAGCGTGTCGCCGCGCGCGAGCCCGGGCAGATAGCGCGCCTTCTGCCCCGCCGTGCCGAAGAGCACGATCGCCTTGGAGCCGAGCCCGCAGTGCACGCCGACGAGCACGGCAAGCGATGGGTCGACGCGGGACAACGCGCCGAACACGCGAGCGTACGCCGTGTTCGAGAGCCCGAGCCCGCCGTACTCCTTCGGGATGCTGAGCGCGAGGAGCCCGATCTCCGCGAAGGCGCGGATGACCGCCTCGGGGACTGCCTCGGCCTCATCGATGGCGGCGGAATCGATCACGTCCCCGCGAAGGCGCTCGAGCTCTCTGATGATCCGGCGCACGACGCGTGCTTCGCCCGGGTCGCGGCGCTCGAGTGGAGGCGGGTAGGGAAAGAGCAGCGCGTCGTGGACCGCGCCTGCGAAGAGCCCGCGCGTGAAGGAGGGCGTCGGCTGGATCACGGGCCGGAGACCGGCCCCGATGCGCGCTCGAGCTGCGCGCCAAGCACAGCGGCCTCGGTCGTCGGCTCGTCGCACGCGTAGTGTCGGCAGACGTAGGCGGTCGCGCGCCCCTCGCGCGCCGAACGGCCGGCGAGGAGCGCGATCTCCGCGCCGTCCTCCGCACTGTCGCCAGGCATGCCGCCCGCCAGGACGAGTGCGGGGACGTAGTGTCGCGCGACCTCGTCGGCCAGCGCGCGGAAGTCGCTCGCCGCAGAGTCGCCCGCCAGCGCCACCTCCACCGCACCATGCACCGCGAGATCGGCGGCGCCGAGCAGGTAGCCGAAGGCGATGCCGTGCTTCTCCATGGCGTCGCCGAGGGACTCGAGCACGGTGGTCGCGTGACGACGGGCGTCGGCGTCCTGTGTGAGCTCGGCTACGCGGAGAAGCAGCTCGACGGCGAGCGACGTGCCCGAGGGGACCGCGTTGTCGGTCACCTCGCGCGGGCGCGCGACGAGCACCTCGTGGTCGCGCGACGTATCGAAGAAGCCGTTCGTCTCGCTATCCCAGAACCATTCGGTCAGCGTGCGCGCGAGGTGCGTGGCGCGGTCGAGCCACGCGCGATCGAAGGTGAGCTCGTAGAGCGCGAGCGCGCCGAGCGCGACCGCGGCGTGGTCCTCGAGATAGCCGTTGAGTCGGGTGACGCCGTCCTTGTGGGTCCGCATCACGCGGCCGTCGCGCACCAGCTCGCGGAAGAGGAACTCGCCATTCCTGAGCGCCAGCGCCCGGTAGTCCGCCCTGGCGAACACGCGCGCCGCTTCGGCTACCGCGCGGAGAGCGAGACCATTCCACCCCGCGAGCACCTTCTCGTCGCGCGCCGGCCAGATGCGCTTCGCGCGCGCGGCGTACAGCGTTCCGCGCGCCTTCGCGAGCCCCGCTTGAAGCGCGTCGGGCGCCATACCGAGCCGCCCGGCAACCGCACTCGGCGGGTTCGGCACATGGAGGATGTTCGCGCCTTCGAAGTTGCCCGATTTGGAGACTCCGTAGTACGAGCCGACGAGCCGGGCGACGTCGGCGCCGAGCAGCTCGTGCAGCTCGTCCTCACTCCAGACGTAGAACTTGCCCTCCTCGCCCTCGCTGTCCGCATCGAGCGTGGAGTAGAAGCCGCCCGCTGGCGACGTCATCTCCCGCGCGAGCCAATCCACCGTCTCCTCCGTCACACGCCGGAGCTCCGCGTCGCCCGTCGCCTGGTACAGATGCACGCCCAGGCGCGCGAGGAGTGCGTTGTCGTAGAGCATCTTCTCGAAGTGCGGCACGAGCCAGACGGCATCCACGGAGTACCGGTGAAAGCCGCCGCCGAGCTGGTCGTAGAGGCCGCCACGCGCCATCTGCCGGAATGAGGTCGCGGCGATCTCCAACGCGTGCTCGGTGCCCGTGCGCCTCCACTGACGGAGCAGGAAGTCGAGCGCCATCGCCTGCGGAAACTTGGGGGCTGCGTCGAAGCCGCCGTGGCGTACGTCGTAGCGCCGGGCGATGGAGCGGTAAGCGCGATCGAGCATCGCGGCGGAGAGCGGGCCACCGCGGGGCGTGCCGCGCGAGGCCGCGTCGAACACCTTCCGCATGCTCTCCGCCGTCTTCTCGATATCCGCGCGACGTCCCTTGTACGCGTCGTGGACGGCCGCGAGCACACGGCGGAAGCTCGGCATCCCGTGGCGCTCCTCGGGCGGGTAGTACGTGCCGCCGTAGAACGGCGCCCCTTCCGGCGTGAGGAACACGGTCATCGGCCAGCCCCCGTGGCCGGTCATCGTCTGGACCGCGCTCATGTAGATGGAGTCGAGGTCGGGGCGTTCCTCGCGGTCCACCTTGACGTTCACGAAGAGGTCGTTCATCACGCGCGCTGTTTCGTCGTGCTCGAACGACTCGCGCTCCATCACATGGCACCAGTGACAGGCCGAGTAGCCGATGGAGAGGAGGATCGGGCGGTCCTCGCGGTGCGCGCGCTCCAGCGCTTCCGGGCCCCACGGGTACCAGTCCACGGGGTTGTGGGCGTGCTGGAGCAGGTAGGGGCTGGTCTCGTTCGCGAGCCGGTTCGGCATGACGTAGCGTAGTGCGCAGGAGTTCGTGGCGGCGGCGTGGCGTCGAGCGCCCGAGGGCGCCGATCGCACCGCGAAAGCTAACCTGCGCGGCGCGCGCGCGGGGACCGCATCCCGCGCCGTGCGCGCGCGATCCGCGAGCGCGCATCGGGGTGTCAAAGGGTGAGGGCCTGCCGCGGAGCCATCGCTCGCGCTTCGCTCGCCATCCAGACAAGGAGATCTCACATGCGGACCACGCGACTCGCGTTTCCTGCAGGGCTACTTTCTTCGCTGCTCGTCACCATGAACGTCACCGTGCTCGCCGCTCCTGCGTGGGCGCAGGGGCTACCCGGCGCGGAGCTGTTCGCCGGCTATTCGTACCTGCGCATCGATGCGGGCGCCGACCCCGGTGGGCTCTTCTCGGGCGAGACTCGCGGACTCCATGGTGCCGAGGCGAGCCTCACCGTGCGCCTCGGCGGGCCCGTCGGTCTCCGGCTCGGCGCTTCGTACCATCACAAGGCCGTCGCCGTGAGCGTCGGTGAGATCGCGCTCACGGCGTACGAGTACCTTGCCGGACTCCAGCTCGCGCCGGCTCGCGTCCGGAGCGTCAAGCCGTTCGTGTACGCGATGGCCGGTATCGCGAAGCTCGAGATAGAGTCGGAGCTGCTCGGGGTTGATCAGTACGAGACGGGCCTCGCCGGCGCCGTCGGCGGTGGGATCGATATCCGTCTGGGCAGCCGCATCGACCTCCGACTTCTCGAGATCGACTACAACCAGACCCGCCTGTTCGACGGGAAGCAGCACAACTACCGCGCCGCGGCAGGGCTGGTGCTTCATTGACTGGCGCTTCACTGACGCGAGATGCGGAGCGCGGGGCATCACGGCGCATTGGTGTAACCCTCGTAACCCTCCGTCCGTGATGTCAGCCCCGGCGTCCCGCGTTCCGCTATATTCCCGCCGCATGACGTACGCTCCGCATGGGTGATCCTCCCTGCTGGTCCCACCTCCTCTTCGCCGAATCGGATATGGCCCCTGCCGTTCCCGCCGACCTCGACGCGTACCTCACCGCGCACGACGCACGCATCCACGACGAGCTCTTCGACTTCCTCCGCATCCCGAGCGTGAGCACGCGGTCGGAGCACAACCTGGACACCGCGCGCGCGGCCGACTGGGTGGCGACCTCGCTGCGCCGCGCAGGGCTGGCCGCCGAGGTGATGCCGACGGCCGGCCACCCGGTGGTGCTGGGTGAGTGGCGCGGGGCTGGCGCCAGCGCGCCGACCGTTCTCATCTACGGCCACTATGACGTGCAGCCGGTCGAGCCGCTCGACTTGTGGGAGAGTCCGCCGTTCGAGCCAACTGTGCGGGGCGGGAAGATCTACGCGCGCGGGTCGGTGGACGACAAAGGCCAGCTCTTCCTGCACATCAAGGCGCTCGAGGCGCATCTCGCCACGCGCGGGACGCTCCCGGTCAACGTCGTCTTCCTGGCCGAGGGGGAGGAGGAGGCAGGGAGCGAGCACCTGGCGCCGTTCGTCGAGGAGCATGCCGGGCGCCTGCGTGCCGATGCGGTGGTCATCTCGGACTCTTCCATGTTCGCGCCTGGTCTCCCGAGTCTGCTCTTCTCCCTGCGCGGGCTCGCCTACTTCCAGATCGACGTGCAGGGGCCCGCGACCGATCTCCACTCCGGGAGCTATGGTGGCGCGGTCGTGAACCCGGCCACGGCGCTCGCCCGGATCATCGCCTCGTTCCACGATGCCGACGGGCGCATCGCGATCCCGGGCTTCTACGACCGCGTGCGCGAGTGGAGTGCCAGCGTGCGCGACCAGATCCGCGGGCTGCCGTTCGGGGACGACGATTTTCTCCGGGAAGTCGGCGCGTCGGCGCTGGGCGGCGAGCGTGGATACTCGACGCTCGAGCGCATCTGGACGCGCCCGACGTGCGAGGTGAACGGACTCCTCAGCGGCTACACCGGCGAGGGGGCGAAGACCGTACTCCCCGCCAAGGCGATGGCGAAGGTGAGCTGTCGTCTCGTCCGCGACCAGGAGCCGGCGGAGATCGGCCGGCTGATGCAGGCGCACATCGAGCGGGTCGCTCCGCGCGGCGTCGCCGTGACCGTGACCCACCTGCACGGTGGGCGCCCATGGCGGGCGGAGCCGCACGGTCCGCTCTTCGACGCCGCTCGGCGCGCGCTCTCCGCGGCGTTCGATCGGGAACCGGTGCTCGCCGGCGAGGGAGGCTCGATCCCGGTCGTCGGCGACTTCGAGCGCATCCTCGGTGCGCCGGTTCTGTTGATGGGCTTCGGGCTCCCGGGCGAGAACGCCCACGCGCCGAACGAGTGGATGAGCGACGAGAACTTCGTGAAGGGGATGCGCGCGATCGCCGTGCTCTGGGACGAGCTGGGGCGCGGCGCACTCGGCACGCGCGGCTAGAGGAGCATCAGCGCATGTTTTTCATATCAGGAATCACCGGGAAGGTGGGTGGCGCGGCCGCGCGCCAGCTGCTGCACGAGGGGCACACGGTCCGCGCCCTGGCGCGCGATCCACTGAAGGCGGCCGCGTGGTCGCAGAAGGGCGTCGATGTCCGCCGGGGAGACTTCAACGACGCCGCGGCCGTCGCCGGGGCCATGGAAGGAGTCGAGGGAGCTTTCCTGATGCTGCCCCCGTTTTTCGCTCCGGCGCCGGGCTTCCCGGAGGCGAAAGCCATCATCGCCAGCTTCCGCGAGGCGCTGCGCCAGGCGCCTCCGCCGCGACTGGTAGTGCTGTCCTCGGTCGGATCGCAGCAAGGCAGTGGCCTCGGGCACATCACCGTCACCCACCTGCTCGAAGAGGCGCTGGGCGACCTGCCCTGTCCGACCGCCTTCATCCGGGCTGGCTCGTTCCTGGAGAATTACACTCGTGGTCTCGAGGCGGCGGCCTCCACCGGGTGGTTCGACAGCTACTGGACGCCGACGGACCGCGCCGTGCCGATGGTCGCCACGGCGGACATCGGCAAGGAGGTCGCCCGGCTGCTGGTCGGCGGCTGGAGCGGCAAGAAGATCGTGGAGCTGGGCTCGCGGACGAGCCCGGACGACCTCGCCCGCGCGATGAGTGAGGTGCTCGGCCGGCCGGTCCAGGCGCGGGCGGTCCCCCGCGAGCAGTGGACGGCCAGCCTGGAGGCCCAGGGCCTGCCGCCCCGCGCCAGCGCTCCCTTCCAGGAGATGGTAGACTCGTACAACTCGGGCTGGATCGACTTCGGCGTGCCCGGCACCGAGCCGGTCGCCGGCACGGTCACTCCTGCCCAGGTCTTCGAGCAGGCGAGAAAAGCCTGAGGAAGAGGCGGCAGCGGTGCCGCTCGCCGGCGTTCAGCGATCCACACCACTAGTTGATGACACTGTGCCGCAGGCTACCCTCGTACGTCAGACCATTGACGACGACTTGAAGCGGATCGTTCATCGGGTGCCTCCCGCCGCCGAATGACGGAGGGGCCGTGCGACGTGCTAGGCCTGGGCAGCCAGTGGCCGGTTGAGCTCCGTGCGCCAGGTAGTTGGGTCGGAGCTCGACTCCGGACCGGCCACGTAACTCTCCCACAGGTCGGGGCCCACTGTGTGTCCCTGGGCCGACACCCACCGATCGAGATCGCCCCAGGCGGCACCGAGGCCCTCGTAGCCTCCGTGGTAGACCGTCCGCGCTACCGTCGCGGCGGGCAAGGCGCCCGCCGTCACACGGCCCGAGGCGGTAACAGGCGCGGTGACGGGCACGCCAATCTCGAAGTCGAACGTCTCGGGATGCATCCCGAGGTGGTGCGAGAACCATGGTCCGGCCGGGCCGATGCCCTGTGCGGCGACAGTGGCCATCAGCTCACCAATCCCCGGACCCATGACATTCCGGATCTCCGCGCGAGGAATGGTGAGACGGATGACCGCGGCCAGCTGGCCGGCGGTCTGCGTGATCTGTGGTGGCTCGATCATGTGAGAAATCGTAGGTATCGGGGCGTCACGCCTCGCGCGAGTTGACGAGGCGCGGCATTCAGCGGAGGCCGCTACAGGTTTCGCACCTCCGCGGCGGCGTCCAACACGACGCCGATCTCGCGCGAGAGGGCGCGCGCCTCCTGCGTCGCCGTGGAAACATCCGACATCGCCGACTGGAGGCCGGTCGACCGGACTTTGATCAGGTCGAGTCGTAGATTGCCGAGCGCCAATCCCGCGTTGTCGAGCTGGCGGGCGAGCGCGGCGCGCCGCTGTACCAGCTCGTCGAGCGTGTCGCGCTGCCGGCGGAGGAGCGCGAGTCGCCGCTGGCCCTCCGGCGACTCGCGCTCGCGCTCCATCTCAGCGATCCGCGCGTCGAGCTCATCGACCAGGCGCGGGTCGATGCTCCCGTCGAGCCGGTGGAGCATCTGCGCGAGGTGCGCGACGCGCTCGACGAGCGAGTTCACAGTTGGCTCGAGATCGGGGAGGAGCGCCCGGTCGGCCTTCGGCAGGTTGGCGAGCAGCCCCAGAATCGCCGCCCGATCTTCCGCCGCGCGGCGGACCGCGGCGCCCTGAGGACTGTCGAGGACGTCGCGCGACGCGAGCTTCTGCAGCTGCCCCTCAGTCGGCACGGGCGGCGGCGCGGGGAGCGCCCACCGCGCTCTCGGCATCAGGAGAACTCGGCGGAGCTTGAGACCGCTCTGGCGCAGCGACTTTCCACGTCGCCACATCTTCATCGACATGTAGAACGGCACGATCGGCCCGAACACGAGCGGCGGAACTTCCGCGACGCCAGCCAGGCCGGCGAGGGCGGCGCCCATCGTCGCCACGGTCAAGAGCGTATATCCGCGCATGCCTTTGACGCGGTCGAGCAGGTTCACCCGGCCGTGCCAGAGCCGGAGGTCGTCGCGCTGCGCGGGTGTGAGCGATGCGAGGTGCTCCGGCTCGAGGACGATCGTGCCCGGCGGCAGGAGCGGCATCGGTAAGCGCGCGCCGTCGGCCGCCACCGGCAGCGCTGGCACCGCTGACACCGCTGACACCGCCGGCGGGTCGCGCCGGGCCGGGATCGAACCCGGCTCGGCGCGCGCGCCTTCGCGCGCGGTGCGATCGCGCCGCGCGCTGTCCGGGCGCGG
This sequence comes from Gemmatimonadaceae bacterium, assembly GCA_037720885.1. Taxonomy (GTDB): domain Bacteria; phylum Gemmatimonadota; class Gemmatimonadetes; order Gemmatimonadales; family Gemmatimonadaceae; genus JACMME01. The sequence goes on from JBBJNN010000061.1 coordinate 28,357, forward strand.
CGAATCGTAGCGCACCGGCTCCCGGCGCTCCGTACGCCACGACGCGCCCATCACCTCATCGGAGGCGAGCGCGTCGCGCAACGTGGCTGCCGCCGGCCACCGATCCTCCGGCGCCTTCATGAGCGCACGCTCGATCGCCTCGCGCAGCACTCGCGGCGTCTCCGGGCGCAGCTCGGCAATCGGCCGCGGGCGCTCGGAGACGTGCTTCAACAGCAGCGCCATCGAGTTGCCTGCGCTGAACGGCACGCGCCCCGTCAGCATCTGATAGGCAAGCACGCCGAGCGAGTAGATGTCGCTGCGGCCATCGATCTCGCGCTCGCCCACGGCCTGCTCGGGGGACATGTAGGTCGGCGTACCGACCGCGTTGCCCGTGACGGTGAGTCTGGTGCCCGCCTCCATCGCGCGCGCGATGCCGAAGTCGGTGACCATCGCGCGCCCGCTGTCCTCATCAATCAGAATGTTGTCGGGCTTGATGTCGCGGTGGATCACCCCACGCACGTGCGCGTACGCGAGCGCATCGGCGATCTCGCGCAGAAGCCGGCGCACCTCCTCGATCGGCTGGCGCGGCTCGCGCACGAGGCGCGTAGCGAGGTTGCCGCCGGTGATGAGGGCCATCACGAAGTAGGCGATCCCTTCGCGCTCGCCGACGTCATAGATCGGCACGATGTGCGCATGCGCGAGATGCGCCGAAGTCTGTGCCTCGCGCGTGAAGCGCGTCCGGATCGCGGGATCGTGCGCCAGCTCCGGGGGCAGCACCTTGATCGCGACCGCCCGGTTGAGGCGGATGTCGCGCGCGCGATAGACGACCGCCATCCCGCCGCGCCCGATCTCGCTCTCGAGCTCGTACTGGTGTCCGATCGCGGCGATGACGCGGTCGTGGAGCGACTCGCTCATGCGCTGGACTCCGTCACCGCCTCTGTGGCGCGACTGGGTTCTGTGGCTATCACGAACTTTCCGGTGTCGAGACCCATGACGCTTCGTAGCGCCTGTCCGTTTCGCGGCAAGGTCAGGCGCTGCGGCGCGGGCGAGCGCGCGGGGGCCGGTGCCCGCGGATAATGCCGGCCACGGCGCGGAGGACCGCGTTCACCTTGCCCGCGTCCGGGAACGCAGCTGCCACGTCCGGCTCGAGGACGACCATCGCGCTGCCGGCGGCGAACTGGGCCGCGTATGGATTGGGGCGGGAGCGGCTCACGTCGTACTTAGGGAGAATCTCGTCGGGATCGTCGTTCGCCGGCGGAGTTGCGCGCGTGCCAGACGGCTGCGGGGACTGCGTAGGCTTAGCGCGGAGCTTCTTCATAGTCGCGATAGTCGCGACGCTCGTAGCGGTGGCAGCGCGGGCGCTGATGATGCGGATGCGCCCGCCGCGTTCAGTGAACGCGACTCCGTGCTTCGCCTCGTAGCGCGCGGCTTTATCAGGATCCCACTCGAAGGCGGCCACTCGTCAAGGTAGTCCCCCGGTCAATGCCCGGCATGCGCCGACCGCTTGAGCGCACCTGTAAGGAACCGGTTAAGAGTGGGCGCGAAGTGCCCGTGGAGTTGGAGTTGACCCGGTTCGGTGGGTCTCCGAGACAGCTGCTAAGGCCCGCGTTAAGGCGCGAGCGCCGTTCACAGTGCAGCCGCGCAGCGGCTGCGCACCAGAGCGCGCTCGTCGCCTTCAACGCGCCGTTATACGGCAGGTCGGTATGATCCGATGATGGGTGACAGAATAGTCTAGGCTGATGGGTGACACGCGCCAGACTACAGGCACCAGCTGCGATGGAGGTGCCCATGCCCTGGAGCGAAATCACCGCGATGGACGAGCGCCTGCAGTTCGTCGCCGACGTGCGACGCGGGACCGAGGAGATGACCGTGCTCTGCCGCCGCTCCGGCATCAGCCGGAAGACGGGCTAGAAGACGGGCTACAAGTGGCTCGCCCGGTACACCGAGGCGGGACCGGGCGGGCTCGCCGAGCGCTCCCACCGCCCGCACACGTGCCCGCACACGTGCCCGCACGCCACCGCGCCCGACGCAGTGGACGCCCGCTGCGAGCTCCGAGGCCGACACCCGACGTGGGGGCCGAAGCAGCTGCTCACCGTGCTCGCGCAGCGCCGGCCGGCCGTCGTGCTCCCAGCGCCCAGCACCGCCGCCGCGCTGCTCAAGCGCGCGGGGCTCGTCACGACGCCGCGGCGGCGGCGCACGCCGGGCCGACCGACCGGGCTGATGGATGCGCCGAACGCCATCTGGACAGCCGACGTCAAGGGCGAGTTCAAGACCCGCGACGGCGTCTACTGCTACCCGCTCACGATCGCCGACGGCTACTCGCGGCTCCTGCTCGCGTGCCGTGCCCTGCCCTCGACCGCGGCCGCCGGCGCGCGCCCCGTCTTCGAGCGCTTATTCCGCGAGCACGGGCTGCCCGAGCGCATCCGGAGCGATAACGGCGTGCCCTTCGCCACAATCGCGCTCGGCCGGCGCTCGGCCTTGAGCGTCTGGTGGGTGCGCCTCAGCATCCGGCCAGACCTTATTGCGCCCGGCTCGCCCCAGCAGAACGGGCGGCACGAGCGCATGCACCGCACGCACCGCACGCTCAAGGCGGAAGCGACCCGGCCGCCCGAGTCCGGCGCGCGCGCCCAGCACCGCCGCTTCGATGCGTTCCGCGCCGAGTACAACGACGAGCGGCCGCCCGAGGCCCTCGGCCAGGTGACGCCAGCCAGTCGGTACGCGCCATCGCCGCGGCCGTACCCCGCGCGGCTCCCCGCGCTCGAGTAGCCAGCCCACTGTACTGCGAGGTGCGGCGCGTGAGCACGAACGGCGGCATCCGCTGGCACACCCACTGGGTGAATGTCAGCCACGTCCTCGGCGAGGAGTACGTGGCCTTCGAGGAGATCGAGGAGATCGACGACGGCCTCTGGAGCGTGAGCTTCGGTCCCCTGGTGCTGGGCCGCTTCGACGAACGGCGGCTCCGCATCGTGGACGCCAACGGCTACGCGAGCCGCAACCCCCAGCGCGTGTCACCCATCACCCGAGAATGATCTGTCACCTATCATCCCGACCGCTCACGGCCGCGATCTGTCAGGGCGCGGCCCGATCGCGCCGGGTACCCCTCACGATGCCGTACATGATCGCCGGCACGCCGAACGCCAAGGCGACGTGTCCCCAGTCGACCCCGCCCGACCTCCGGTAGCTGGCCGTCTCTCGCCCGAGGGCAACCAAGCCGCCGAGAATGGCGAGGCTGATCGCGAGCGTACCGAGACGATGCGTCCAACGACTATTCATCTTCGCTCCTGCCGAAAGAAGTGTATCGCAGTCCACCTAACGAGGCTGTAGGAAAACCCTTCGAGACGCGGAGATCACGTCGTCAGCGGGGTGCCTGAACCCCTCGCCGCATGCCAATCGACGATCCTGGGCGATCTAGTGAGGTCGGAATCTCCGCACCGCGACATCGTAGACAGCTGAAGTAGTTTTTCTACAGCCTCAACGCCGCGCATAAGCTGCGAGCGGATCAAACAAGAGCGCCGCGCAGCGGCGCGTTCCATCGCCCGCTCGTCAGCTTCATGCAACGTTAGCTAGCCGGTCGCCGGACGCTACTTCCCCCGGCCGATTTCGACGAGGGGCTCGCCGGCGCGGAGTAGCTCGGCGGCGCGTGGCCAGGCGCCGAGGATGAGCCGTCGCAGCTCCGCGTTCTTGATATTCCCGCTGGTCACCCACACGACCTGCGGCGGCGGCCCGTGCCGGTCGAGGAGCCGCAGGAAGTCGTCATCCTTGGTGACGACCACCAGGCCCGGTCGACTCGCGGCCTCCGCGCGGGCGGCCGCGAAGATCCGCGGGTCCTGCGCGCGGACAAGCCCGAGTTCGTTGACGTGGGCAGTGTCGAGTCCAAACGCCTGCGCCAGCCAGCGCGCGAGCGCGGGCGGGAGCTGCGCGTCGACCCAGACCCACGGCGGGGCCTCGGGCACCGGCCCTACGCGGCCAGATGCGGGTGGTCGAGGCGCCGTGCTGCGTAGAGGAGGGCGGCCGGGATGTCCTCGGCCTCCAGATACGGGTAGTCGGCGAGGATCTGCTCCGGGGGCTCGCCGGCGGCGAGCAGCTGGAGCACGTCGATGACGCGGATACGCAGCCCGCGAATGCACGGCCGGCCCCCGCACTGGTCGGGGTCGATCGTGATGCGTTCGAGGAGATCGGCGGACGTGGCCATGCGGCTGCTCGCTCGCTAGGGGATTGCTCGGAAGATAGCGCGAACAGTGACCGGCACGACAGCGGGAGCTCGGGGCCAGCTAACGCGTAGCTCTGCTGCGAGGGCATCCAATAATTGCGAGCGCAGCGAGCATCCATAGCGCCCTCGTCGGCAGCAGAGCTACGCGTTATGTGGCGTGGGGCGATGACCGGGCGCGCTCGGCCAGCACCCCTTCCATGACGCCGAGACAGTCGGCGCAGATCGCAACGGACCCGACACTCGTCACTTCGGCCGGTGGGCGCAACTGGCGACAGAACCGGCAGCGCACCGCGTCCGCCGGCGGCCGGCGCGGCGCCAGTCGGGCCGCGGCGCGGCCGAAGCAGGGCTCGCAGAGGTAGACGCCCGGCCCGGAGACCATCCGCGCGCCCTCGCCCCACCCCGCCCCACAGCCGCCGCAGCGGGCCGGGCGGCCGGCCCCAGGTATCAACCGCGTCGCGGTCCGGCGCGCGAGTGTCAGTGATCGCGTGAAATTCCCCATCCAGTGATCGTCTGAAATTCCCCACCC